>CAZNDG010000003.1:0-93878 GCA_964571695.1 uncultured Syntrophus sp. | reverse complement strand
CGTGAAATCACCGGAGGTGATTCTTGTTCATAAATCACCGGAGGTGATTCTTGTTCATAAATCACCGGAGGTGATTCTTGTTTATAAATCTCCCCGGCGTTCGGACCCCGGCAACCGGCGGTTATTGTTCTCCCGCCTTGAGCCCCAGGGCCTCCTCCACCCAGACGACGATCCCGTCGATGTCATCCAGGGCGAGATTGCGGGTCTCCGTTTCCGGCAGCGGCTCATCGCTGGCCACGGCTATCAGGTTGTCGTCGGGACCGCAGAGACGTTCCCGCTTCAGGGAGGGGCGAAAGACCTCGATCTTGGGAAAGGGATTCTGCTTGTAACCCTCCAGGATGATCAGATCCACATCCCGGATGTAGCGCTCCCGCAGTTCGGCGATTTCATAATCCCGCTCCGTATCCTCCACCACCGCCACCTGATGGGGAGAGGCGATGACGGTGGTCCGGGCGCCGGCCCGCTTGTGGCGCCAACTGTCCTTGCCCTCGTGGTCGATGGCGAAACCGTGGCGGTTGTGCTTGATTGTCGCCACCCGCCACCCCCGCCGGATCAACCCGGGGATCATCCGTTCGATAAGCGTGGTCTTGCCCGAATTGGACTTGCCGACAATGGAAAGGATGGGGATCGTCTTATTCATGTCCTGCTCATATACAATATCGTGATCTTATTCAAGGGGATTCGCCCGCTGCTCCGCCCGGTAACGCTGCCCTGCATGGTAAAGTTGTTCTTAATACAAGTTATTGATATTACTCAGATAAAGATAAAATAAATGCCGCTGTTTCCAGTTGGTTTCGGCCAGAACAAATTTACCGTGCGCTTCCCCATCCGGATCTTCCCAAGACGGGTCGTTAATGCTATGAAATGGTGGAAACGGCCTTGGCATCGATGGGAAAAGGTGACGGGACACCGTCATGGGTGTTTCATGGCCGGGAATGAGGATTGATTCCCATGGACCTCCAACTCATGGACAGCGTAGGGCAGCTTCTGGCCGAGGTGGAAAGGCTGGCGGGGGAGAAGATCGCCGCCGCAAAAAAACCGGAGCTGGCGGCGCCGATCGACTTTCATCTGGGCGGCAGAGGGGAACCGCGCCTTGTTTTTCATTATCGCCCCCACCCCGAGGCGGATGTCAACTTCCTCGTCGCGAATCAGGCCGGACACCTGCTGCGTTTCTTCAGCGCCCCGGCGGCGGCGCGCTTCGTCTCCGTGGCCGGCCGCCGGACCATGGCCTCGTTCATCATGGAAACGGAGAGTGAACTGGAGCGGCTCGTGGCCGTTTTCAGCCGGGATCAGGTGCGGAGGATGATCGCCCGGTGGTATCAGGGGGTGGTCTTTCAACTCACCCGGATGCCCACGGACATCATGGTCCATAAATGGCTCCACGATCACTTCCCGGAATTGCGGCGCCTCCAGATCGAGGACATCGCCGCCCAGCGGCGCCAGGCCCTCCAGTCGCTGTCTCCGGACGTCCGCCGGGCTACCCCGGCCCGGATCTACCGGGCCGCCAACATCATGAACTTCGTCTTTTTCAAAAACCTGGAGGATCACCTCCACGGCGACTTCACCGGCCCCTACCACGAAACGATCTTCATCCTCGACGGCGCCCCGCTGGTCCGGATAATGGCGTCCCGGAGGGAAGACAATCATGCCGGCGACCGGGCGATGATCGACGCCTGGGCCGCCGCGCTGGCCCTCGACCACTGGTACGAGTGGCAGCCCTATGAAAGTTTTTCCTCACCTTATTGAATTTATAGACAATAAACCGTTGACTTTCGCCGCTTCCGGGAGTATTTTCCTCATGGCTCAAGGGACTTCTTGCTCCCCCATCGCCGGGCTCTTTCAAAGGGATATCATTGGAAAATCATCATCTCCAGTCTGAAACGGCGCAACGGGCGCCGGCAGGTTTTATATTTTTTATAAGGTTGTTCCATCCTTATTTTGCGGAAAGGAGGTAGTTTATGACCACAACAGTTGTAGTAGTCATCGGTTTTCTAATCTACATGACCCTTTATTTCACCTACGGCAAAAAGATCGAGAGGGATGTCGTCAAGGTGGACGATTCCATCGAGACGCCGTCAAAGAGGCTCTATGACGGCGTCGATTTCGTACCGGCCCACAAGGCGGTCCTCTTCGGCCACCACTTCTCCTCCATCGCCGGCGCCGGCCCCCTCGTCGGTCCCGCCATGGCCATGTGCTGGGGATGGCTGCCGGGACTCCTCTGGGTCTGGATCGGCAATGTCCTCATCGGTTCCGTCCACGACTACCTGGCCCTTATGGCCTCGGTGCGCTATGACGGCAAATCGGTCCAGTTCGTGGCCTCGGACCTCATCTCCAAGCGGACCGGCCGGGCCTTCTACTGGATCGTCTTTTTCCTCCTCATCCTCGTCGTCGCCGCCTTCGCCAACGTCATCGGCAGCATGTTCGCCAAGACGCCGGAGATCTCGGCGGCCTCGATCTACATGACCATCGCCGCCATCATCCTGGGCATCCTCATGTACCGGGTAAAGCTGAACCTCCCCATCGCCACGGTCATCGGGATCGTCCTCATGGCAGCGGCCATCTGGATCTCCACCTATGCGCCCGTGGCGGCAAGCTACGAAGTATGGATGGTGGTCCTCTTCCTCTACATCATCATCGCCGCCGCCATCCCCGTCAACGTCCTCCTCCAGCCCCGGGACTACCTGAACTCCTTCCTCCTCTACTTCGGCATCGCCATCGGGTTCATTGCCGCCATCTTCACCTTCCGGGGCTTCGAGATGCCCATGTACTCCACCTTCTCTCCCATCCTGCTGGGGGGCAAGCCCACGCCCTTCTGGCCCGCCATCCCCCTGGTCATCGCCTGCGGGTCCCTGTCGGGGTTCCACTCCCTCGTCGGCTCGGGAACGTCGTCCAAACAGCTTGCTAAGGAGTCCGACGGCCTCTTCGTCGGCTACGGGGCCATGTTCACCGAGGGCTTCCTCTCCACGGTGATCATCTGCGCCATCGGCGGCTTCGGATATACGGCCATCCAGAACGCTCACGTCGCCGCCGCCGCCGCTGCCGCCGCCAAGGCCGCCGCCGCGGGCGCTGTTGCCGCCGCGGGAGCCGCGGGGGCCGCCGCTGCTGGAGCTGCCGCCGGGGCCGCACCCGCGGCGCCGCCGCTGGCACTGACCCTGGATAACTGGGGGGCCCTCTACACAAAGACCACGGAGACCCTGAAGCTCTCGCCGCCCAACATGATCGTCCAGTGTTTCGCCGACATGACGGCAGCCAGTTTCCTGGCCTTCATCCCCACGAAGATCGTCAAGGTCATCGCCGGGCTGTGGATCTCCGCCTTCGCCCTGACGACCCTCGATACAACGAACCGTCTGGCCCGTTACTGCCTCGTGGAGATGCTGGAACCCCTGAAGAAAACCTCCGCGGGTCTCTACGGCACCCTGACGAACCGCTGGACCGCCTCCCTCATCCCCGCCGCCATCGGCATCTACCTGGCGTGGAGCAAGCAGTTCACCATCCTCTGGCCCTCCTTCAGCGCCGCGAACCAGCTCATCGCCTCCATCGCCCTGATGACGGGAGCGGCCTACGTGGCCAAGCGGATGAAATCCCAGTTCGCCATCATGGCCGTGGTCCCCGCCTGGTTCCTCTGGTTCACCGTGACCTGCGCCATCCTCTGGTTCATGGCCGTGGTCATGCCGGGGGCTATCGCCAAGGCCGCGGGCCCCGGCTGGACCATTCAGATCATCATGGGCATCATGGTCATCCTGAATTTCCTGTTCATCTATGACTTCACGAAGTCCAGGAAGTCGGATTGATTTTAACCGATTGAAAAACCGCCGCCGCGGGGAAGGGAGAAACATCCTTGCCCGGGGCGGCGGCCCGCCTTTCCTCCCGGCCGCCGCCGGCGAGAGGGGACGGAAAGTCGGGGGCCGAAAACAACGGCGCGGGAAATTCACTTAAACGGGAAAACGAAAGACTGTCCCCAAGATCTCGCCGGGATCCGGCGGATCATGCCGGTCGGAAGTCATGCCGACCGCCGGCGGGCATTACGGGTTTCGAATAACGTTTTGAATCGAAACGTCCGGGCTGAACACGGCAATGACAGGAGAACCTGAGAAGCGGACCAGTCGTGAAAAAATCTTCCTTTCTCAACCAGTGCCGGGAAGTCCTCGCCGGCGTTGGAACCGCCCAGCGGGAAGCGGCGGTATCCCTCACCTGCCTGGAGGTTCAGGAGTTGGAAAACATCTTTGCCCTCCTGCTCCTCGGGGCCTTTGTCGGCCTCCCCGCCCCGCCGACCTTCCTATCCGTGGAGCTCCTGCCCTTCATGGACCGGGAAATCCGGATCCTCCACCAGCGTGCCGAAGACGCCCATGACATGCTGGCGGAGATGATGGGGGCACTGGGGGCCGACGGATGAAAATCCTCTTTTTCACTGGCAAGGGCGGGGTGGGAAAATCCACCCTGGCGGCGGCGGCGGCCTGGCAGCTCTCCCAGCGGCACCGGGTCCTCATCGTCTCCCTCGATCCGGCCCACAATCTGGGCGATATCTTCGGGGTCGAGATCAGGGGTCGGCGGCGGCGCTTCACGGCCGGTCTCTACCTGGACGAGGTCGATCTCAAGAAGATGGCCCGGGCCTATCTCGAAAGGGAAACGCAAGTTCTTTCAGATACTTACAAATACCTGTCCACCCTCAATCTCGACCGCTACTTCAGCGTGCTGAAATACTCCCCGGGGATCGAGGAATACGCCCTGCTGACCAGCATCGAACAGACAATCCGGAAGGAGGAAGGCTTCGACTACCTCATCTTCGATACCCCCCCTACGGGGCTGACCCTGCGTTTTCTCGCCCTTCCGCAGGTAACGGTGACCTGGATCGACCGCCTGGCCGCCATCCGCCGTCAGATCCTGGAGAAGCGCTACACCATCCAGAAGATCCGCCGCCCCCTCCGGGAAGGGGAAACGCGGCAGGAAATTCGATTGAAGTTCAGCGAGGACGAAGACGAGATCATGATGCGTCTCAAATCCCTCCATGACAATTACCGCCGACTTACGGGCATCCTTCAGGGCGGGGATTGCGGTGTCGTCCTGGTCTTCAACCCGGACCTCCTCTCGCGGCGGGAATCGGAACGTCTAATCGAGGGGCTGGACGATCTCAGGCTTCCCCTGCGCCTCCTGATCCAGAACAAGGTAACGGCGGAAAACGAGCAGATTGCCGCCGCCGTGGCCAATTCCCTCCGGCGGACCGCCGGAAACCATATGCCGTTACGCTATGTGGCCCTGAACGACGCCCTGTGGGCGGGCGCGGGCAAGCTCTACGACATCCCCGAAGACCTGGAGGCGGATCTTGAATTTTAGCAATCTTTTCGCCCGGGAAGACATCGTCACCCAGCCCCTCTTCTATATCTTCGTCGCCTTTTCCGCCCTGTTGGGCTTCGCCTTTTTTCGGGGAAAGCGGGTCAACGACCGGATGTTCCGTGGCGCCTTTCAGGATCTCATCGACGTCTTCCGACCCGTGGACCAGACGTTTACCAACATCGGCGGCTCGATCGGCTACCACGCCCAACTGTCCGCCAGAAAAGCTGATGTCGTGGAAAAGGTGGAGGCGACCATCACCTTCCTCCCCCGCCAGGCCCTCCTCTGGATGCCCATCTCGCTCCTCATCCGCAAATACGACCGCCTCTTTATCACCCTCTATCTACGCCACAGACCCCTGGCCGAAGGGCACCTAATCGAAAAGGGCTATGCCGGTTTCCGGGGGCCGAAAATAACCAATGCCGCCCGCCTCCAGCAGGAGCAGGTCCGCTGGGGAAACAGCGATTTCCTCCTCTATTACGCCAACGAAACGATCCGCCAGCGGCTCCGCCAGTTCCTCAACCGCCGGGAGACGCCGGGGACGATCCGCCACATCGCCCTTGTCCCGGAGGAAAAGAAGTGCTTTGTATTCATGATCCCTACCCGGGGGCAGGTGGCCGCCCATCTATCCCCGGTCTATCAGTGGCTCCCCTCGGTTCTCAAAATGCCGGGAAAATAACGGCGCTCTCCGGGGCACGGGGGGCGAGGGAGTTTAACAGCGGTTCTCAAAGGGCCGGAAAGGATAGGGTGAAAACAGATTAACGAAACAAAAAATGAAAACCGGCAGTAACCGCAGCGGCTGATTCTTTCCGGTCCGCCTCCGGATCGCCGGGAAGCCTCACCGCCCGCGGCATGGAAAAAATGATGGGGTGGCGACGGATAACGACAAGCCTCACGGCCGGGTCCAACCCGCAATCGCAAAACATGCAAAGGAGGTCAAAAGATGGCAAAAAAACAGGATTTGGGTGTTTTTGATTTCGCTGTCAAGGCGGAAAAGGACGGCATGGACTTCTACATGAAAGCGGCCAAGAAATTCGCCGCCGACCAGGACCTCAAGAATCTCTTCGTCGGCCTGGCCAAAGAGGAAGCCACCCACATGAAGATCTTCCTCGATTTCAAGGCGAAGGCCGAAGGAAAAGGCGTGGATCAGTGTTTGAAAAGCCCGGAGATTGACGCCTACCTCGAATCCATCGTCCAGGAAGGGCTCTTCCCCAAGGGGGAAACGGTCAACAAACGCCTGGAAAAGGTGGAAACAGTGGCCCAGGCCGCCGCCGTGGCCATGGCAGCGGAAAAGAACGCCATCCTTCTCTATACGGAGTTGGCCAAGCTGTCCCGGGACAAGGATCAGAAGAAATTTTTCGAAAAGATCGCCAAGGAGGAGAAATCCCACGTGGTCATGGTGGCCAATCTCCGGGCCGATCACGATCCGGCTTACGCCGCCCTGCGCTTCGGCCGGTTCTTCTGAAAAATTCCGGCGCCTTGGCCGTCGGCAAAAAACAATAAAAGGGACCGCGCCGCTCGGCGGCCGTCCCTTTTTGCCTTTTCCGGAGGCCCATTCCCATCGCTTGACCTGAGGAAATTGAGTTTCGGGATCTCAAACGAATTCCACGGCGACGCCGGGAAATTCCGCCTCCAACTCCGCCGTCAGGTCCCGGACGATCGTGGCAACGATCATCCGGGCAATGGCAGCACAGGTGACGCAACTGGGAAGGTGGCGGTAAACGTTCATGAATACGTAGAGCTTCCGTTCCTTCTCACTGTAACGCAAACGCTTTATCAGCCCCAACCGCGCCACGGGCAGGTCGCTCTCGGGATCCCTGACCCGTTCCAGGACGGCCTCGATCTTGGCGATCATTTCCGGAGGCATCGAGTCTCCCTCCCCTCTTTCCCGCCTTACATTCCTAAATCATCTCGTGTGACAAGCCGTCGTGGGCGTTGCTTTCCCGGGCTTCACTTAGGCGTTCAGCCCTCGTGGACCATCCGCGGTGCCGGCGGTGTGCGCTCCATCCACTGTTTGATGCGATTGGCGTCCCCATAGCGGGTCATCGTACCCTGGGCATCGAGGAGGATGATCAAGACCGGGCGCTGGGCCACCTCGGCCTGCATCACCAGACAGCGGCCCGCCTCGTCGATGAATCCGGTCTTCGACAGGCCGATCTGCCACCGGGGGCTTTTTACCAGGCGATTGGTGTTATGAAAAGCGAGGATGCGGCGGCCCGACTGGATCACCGCCTCCTCGCAGGTGGTGTATTCACGGATCAAAGGATAATTGTAAGCGGCGCTGACCATCCGGGCCAGATCCTGGGCGGAGGAGATGTTGCCGCCGGAAAGCCCGGTCGGTTCCGTAAACCGGGTGGCCGTCAAACCGAGGGCCCGGGCCTTGGCATTCATGGCGGCCACGAAAGCCTCCTGCCCCCCGGGATAGGTCCGGCCCAGGGCGTGGGCCGCCCGGTTTTCCGAAGCCATCAGGGCCAAAAGCAGGGCCTCCTGACGGGTAAGGTTCGTCCCCACCGGCAGTCGGGAACGACTGTGGCGCAGATTGTCGATATCTTCCTTCCGGACGACCAGCGGTTCGTTCAGATCCAGTTGGGCATCCAGAGTCACCATGGCGGTCATGAGTTTGGTAATGGAGGCGATGGGGACGACGGCGTGGGGATTCTTCTGAACCAGCAGTTCTCCGGTCCGTTGATCCTCCACCAGGGCAAAGCCGGAGTGCAAGACCAGCTTTTGGGGTGCCCGCGCTGTGTTGTTCACAGCCCGCGATTTTTTATGAGCATTGGTCTTCGCCTGGTTGCGAACCCGAGACTTGGCCGCCGGACGTTTTTTGGCGGATTTTGCCTTCTTGGCGACTTTGGCCTTTTGGGGTTGCTTGACCGTTTTTTTTGTCTTCGTGGCCGCCGTCGCCTTTGCCGGCTCGGTCTTACCCACTGCCCCCCAGGAGGCGGGCAACCCCGCCATCCCCAGTAAAAAGAGGACACAAACAATAATTACCCAATGTTTTCGCAATGTTTTCGCTCCTACCTCAGTAAAGTGCTTTCCTTTTATGAATAGTAAGCTACACTTCCTCATGGGTTAGTGGCGGTTTCCATCCGCGATGTTTTCTAACCATCCCGGATCTTTTTTTTCCATCTATATATTTTTTTTGCCTTTTTTTCCAGCATTAATTCATGATGCCGTCAAGCATCCCTTTCCTCGAAGGTAATCTCTATCCCGCCCGTTTTGCCTCGTCCCAAAGCCGGTCCATATCCGCCAGAGAGGCGTCTTCAACGGCAACGCCCCGCTCCTTGAGTATTTCCTCTATATACCTAAATCGCTTGAGAAATTTCTCCGTAGTTCCGCGCAGGGCCTCCTCCGCCCGGACATCGACGAACCGGCACAGGTTGACGATGGAAAACAACAAATCTCCGATTTCTTCTTCACTTCCCTCACGATCCTTCTTGTTTAGTGCTTCCGTAAGTTCATGCAGTTCCTCGGATATCTTGGCTACGACCTGGTCCGTCTTTTCCCAGTCGAAGCCCACTGTGGCCGCCCGTTCCGTAACGGCCTGGGCCCGGGCCAGGGCGGGAAGGGAACGGGAGATCCCTGAAAAGAGCGGACTCTCCCGAGAAATCTTGTGCTCCTGGGTCGCCTTGATCCGTTCCCAGTTGGCCTTCACCTCGCCGGCGTCCCGAACTTTGGCGTCGCCGAAGACATGGGGATGGCGGCGGATCATCTTTTCCCTTATCTCCTGGATCACGTCGGCCAGCCTGAAATTTCCCCGCTCTTCTGCCAGGACGACCAAGAAGAGGATCTGGAAGAGCAGATCCCCCAATTCCTCCCGGAGTTCCGCCGGCGACCCGGACCCGATCGCATCGAGGACCTCATAAGCCTCGCTGAGGAGATACCGCCCCAGATCCTTTTCCGTCTGGACCCGATCCCAGGGGCAGCCGCCCGGACCCCGAAGAGTCCTGATCAGATCCATGAGGGCCTCCGTATCCGCCGCCGGTGCCTGCCCCTTCATTATTTCTCCCGTCTGCCCGGCAAAGGGCGTTATATTACCCACGATAATCCTTCCATCCGCCTTGCCGGACCGGATCGTTTTTCGCCGCCGGCCCGATCGTAACACCCACCGCCGGGATTCATGAACATGAATCAGCGGCGCCCTTTCATGCACTCCCGGCACAAGGGCGTATATCCGCATTTCCCCTTGCAGTTCTCATAATCCTGGGGGTCGTAGTTCACCAGCCGGTGGATGCGACGCCGGAACTCATCCGGGTCCGGAGTTTCCAGGGCGATGACCTCCCCCGGACAGATCCCGGTCCGGTCGTTCGTCAGGATATTGTCCACGCAATGCCCCGACTGGAGAGAGATGCCCGCCGTGGTCAGAAAGTCCCGGGCCGGCCGGGAGGCCACCAGCGTCAGAACTTCGGAGATGAGCCCCGAAGCGACGATCATTCTGGCCGCCGCCAGGCCGATAACCTTGTCGTGGAGGCGGCAGTCCCGATATTTACCCCGGAAGATATCCAGCCACTCCACCAGGGGTCTCAGGCCCGATTCCCGGGACATGAAAATCCGCTTGTCGCCGTGGAACATGGCGAGCGTGTAAGCCTGGAAATCTTGATCCGTCACGCCAGCCACCCGCGCAGCGGTTCCCGCAGGGGAGCGACGACCAACGCCCAGAAGGTATGGGATAGGAACAACGCCAGGATCAATTCCCGGATAAAGGCCCCGGACAGCCCGGCAAGGAAATAATCCGTCGGGATCAGCCAGAGCAACTGGATCGAAAAGGCCAGCCAAACGGCAGGAAGAAGGCTAAAACCCCGGCGGACGAAGAGGCCGGTGCAAAACCCCAGGATGCCGTTGCCGACGAGCAGCCAGGGATTCGCCATGACCAGGGCGGCCCATAGCGATCCGGCCAGCCCGGACACAAGACCTCCCCAGGGACCCAGCACTGCGGCGGCAAGGAAGATCGCCGCCTGGAAGGTATGGATCTTGAAACCCCAGGGGGTCGTCAGATTTATCATGCCCAGGACATTGGGCAGCAGTGCCAGGACCAGCAAAGCGGCGGTCCGGCCGCGGTTCCAGGGTCGTTCCCAGAAGAGGACGCTTGTTTCGCCCATTGTGGAGACCTCCTTGAAAATTGTCTGCAATTGTTCGTAACCATTAACATGTTTTCATGTCCCACGGCGACCGCCGCGGACATGGATTCACCCGTCCGTTGTCTGTACCGCAATTTGTCCGGAAAGGTCAAACAAAAAGGGGCTTTGCCGCTCCCGCGCCCGAGGAAATCCGGAACCTGCGGAAAGAGATGGTGATGTCTATAAATTGTCATTGACGGAGCGGGCAATCCTCATATAGAGTTCAAACGGCAAGCAGAGATGAAAGCGTTGCCGATTTGTCGAGAGAGGGGGGAGAGGCGTGGAGGAGTCGGGAACCGTGGAAAAGATCAAGATCGGCATCAGCACCTGCCTGCTCGGCCGCAATGTCCGTTATGACGGCGGCCATCAGTGGGACCGGTATCTCACCGAAACCCTGGGGCGTTATTTTACCTATATCCCCGTCTGTCCGGAAGTGGAATACGGCTTGCCGGTGCCCCGGGAGGCCATGCGCCTCGTGGGCGATCCGACGTCGCCCCGCCTGGTTACCATCCGCACCGGCATCGATCACACGGCGGGGATGCAGTCCTGGGCGGTGGGAAAGCTGCAGGAACTGGAGCCGGAGTCTCTTTGTGGTTTCATCTTCAAGAGCAAGTCTCCCAGTTCCGGCATGACCGCCGTCAAGGTTTACGTCCCCGGGGGCATGCCCGTCAAGCGCGGCGTCGGGATCTTCGCCGCCGCCTTCGCGGCCCGTTTTCCCCTCCTCCCGGCGGAGGAGGACGGCCGCCTCCACGATCCGGCGCTCCGGGAGAATTTTATCGAGCGGGTCTTCGTTTACCGCCGCTGGCAGCTTCTCATGGCCGGCCGGCCGAAGTTCCGGGATCTCGAGCGGTTCCACCGGGAGCACAAACTGCTCGTCATGTCCCACAGCGTAAGACACCTGACCATCCTGGGCCGTCTTGTCGCCAATCACGAACAACTGCCCTTCGACCAGGCGGCCGCCGCCTATCTGCAGGTCCTCATGGAAGGGTTGAAGCTCATCGCCACCCCGAAGAAACAGACCAACGTCCTGATGCACATGCTGGGCTATTTCAAGAAGGTCCTCACCCCGGAGGACAAGGAGGAGATGCTGGCGCTCATCGAGCGTTACCGCCTGGGCCGCCTCCCCCTCATCGTCCCGGTCACCATGCTGACCCATTACGTCCGGAAATTTTCCTCGCCCTACCTCCAGGAGCAACTCTACCTCAACCCCCATCCCGCCGAACTGATGCTGAGGAACCACAGTTGAGACCCCGGCGGGGGTTAATCGGCATTGACACCAGCCCCTGTTTCCCCTATATGGCATTGAGGAAAGGATGGCCCCCATGCCGATCAAGATGAGGCTCAAAGAGGAGATATACCGCAACGACAAAGGCCACGTCATCGAAAAGCGCTATACCATGAACGGCAAGCCCGAGGGGGAGTATCTCTCCTTTTTCGGCAACGGGCAGGTCATGGTCCGCCTCCATTTCCAGGGCGGCCTGAAAAACGGCACGGCGGAGTCTTACTACCGGGACGGCCAGCTTCGGGAGCAGGGAACTTTCAAGGACGATCATCTTGTCGGTGCCTATACCTCTTATTACGACAACGGGCAGATCCGGGAGCAGGAAAAATACAACGCGGCGGGAAAACTCCACGGCCCGTACCGGCTCTACTACCGGAACGGTCAGGTAAAGGATGAAGAATACTTCGAAAACGGTCTCTTCGAGGGGGAATACATATCCTATTACAAGAGTGGGCAGATCCGGGAAAAGGGAAGCTTCAAGAACGACAAACGGGAAGGGGAATACGTGTCCTATTACCGGAGCGGACGCGTCAAGGAGCAGGCCCGGCACCGGAAAGGAAAACTGGTGGACAAGTTTCATGCCTATGACGAAAAGGGGAACGAAATCGCCAAGCCCCTGCCCAACGGTCAGGAAGAGGGTGAAGAGGAGGAACACGAAACTCGGGAGCGGGAGCAAATGGTGGACGACCTGCTGAAAAATCTCGGAAGCTTCAACAAACAGGAGAGGAATGCCAATGATTAAGACGATTCTGGCGCCGACCGACGGTTCCGAATACGGAAACACCGCCATCGATTATGGCGTTTATATCGCCAAACGACTGGAGGCCACCCTCACGGGCTTTCACGTCATCGATGTCCGGCTGATGCAGGGGCCGGTGATCACGGACATCTCCGGCTCCATCGGGGTTCCCCCCTACCAGGAATTCTATCCGGTAATAGAAAAGGGCCTGGAGGAAAGGGCGGAGGTCATCCTCAAGGCCTTTGCGGAGCGTTGCGCGGCCGGCGGCGTCCGGGCGGAAACCAGGAAGGCCGCGGGGGTCATCGACGAGGCGATCATCGCCGAGGCGAAGAATCACGACTGGATCGTTCTGGCCCAGCGGGGAGAGCACTTTCACATCGCCAAGGGCGGCATTCTGGGCTCCACCGCCGAAGCGGTAACCCGCCATGCCGGCAAGCCGGTCCTGGTCACCCCTCAGCGCTACCAGGATATCGAAAGCATGGCCCTGGCCTACGACGGCAGCCCTCCGGCCCAAAATGCCCTGGAACTGGCGGTGTTCCTGGCGGAGAAGATGGCCTGGCCCCTGACGCTCCTCATGGTCACGGAGGATCAGGGCCGGGCGGCCCGCTGGTCCAAGAAGGCCGAGGCCTATCTCGAGGCGCATCAGATCGACTGCGAAACGGTGGTCGTGGCGGGGAGAGAGGACCGGACGATCCTGCAATTCATCAAAGAGGGCGCCGTGGAACTCATGGTCATGGGGGCCTATGGCCGCAACCGTCTCCAGGAACTGCTCATCGGCAGCACCACCTCCCATGTCATCCGCAACAGCACCATCCCGGTGCTGCTTACCCGCTGACGCCGGCGGACCGAGCGGCCTGCTCCGGACTGGAAATCAATGGTGTATTTGTTCAGTCCGCACAGGCAGAAAACGGATTTCTTCGTAACCCAATTAATATCTACTACTTGTACAGAAGAAAATTACCCGGCTCCAGAAAGATTTGACCATGGTTTCCTCTCAACACCATCCTTTTGGAGGTAAGGGATCACGGGGAGGGACGCGGCGGGTTAAAAGAAACGATCTTTTTCGTCTTCCACCCGGGCGCGGAAATCATATAGAAGCTCGTAACGCGTCAAATCCGAATGGAGGGGGGTGATGGTGATATAACCCCGGCGTAGGGCGCAGGCATCGGAATCCGGGGATTCATCGGCGGCCAGTTGCGTCTCCCCGGCCAGCCAGTAGTAGATGTTGTCCCGGGGGTCCACCCGGCGCTCGAAATTCTCCAGAAGACGCGTCCGCCCCTGCTTGACCACGACCACCCCCTTGATCTCCTCCTCGGGGAGGGCGGGGATGTTGACGTTCACCGCCGTTCCCGGCCAGGGCTTGGCCAGGATAAACGCCGCCATTTTCCGGGCGAAGCGGGCGGCAAAGCCAAAATCCGCATCTTTATGGGTATCCAGGGAAATCGCCAGGGAGGGGATGCCTAGGATGACCGCTTCCGTGGCCGCGGAAACGGTGCCCGAGTACAGGACATTGACGCCCACGTTGGCGCCCCGGTTGATGCCGGAAACGACGAGGTCCACGGGACCGCCGGTTAGAGCCCGGATGCCCAGTTTGACGCAGTCCGCCGGCGTTCCCGCCACGGCATAACCGAGCGCGGCGCCGTTTTTCCGGGCCTCCCGGACCATGAGGGGCCGAAAAAGGGTAATGGCGTGTCCCACGGCGCTCTGCTCCACCTCCGGGGCAACCACCAGGCATTCGGCGTCCCGGGAAAGCTCATGATGGAGCGCCGCCAGCCCCTTGGCATAGATGCCGTCGTCGTTGGTCAACAGATAACGCATGATCTTCTCCTCAATAAAAGGCCCGGAAGTTCCTTAGCAAACTTCCGGGCCCCGGCAAAGCTGTTTTTTCTAAATGTGTTTGGCCTATGTGGTCCCGCTGGCCCCAGGAACTCCAGAAAACGCACCTCCCGAAAATGGACCGGGATAGGTCAAGAGTTCCATCACGGTTCTATATGGTCGCTACCCGCTATTTCACTTCCTCGAAATCGGCGTCTACGACATCGTCGTCCTTCTTGCCGCCGCCCGCCTGGGTCCCGGCGCCCGCCCCGGCGGCGCCGGCACCGGCCGCACCGGCGCCCGGACCTCCCTGCTGTTCCGCCGTCTTGGCATACATGGCCTCGGCCAGTTTATGGGAGGCGGTGGTCAGTTCCTCCTGGGCCTTTTTGATGGCCTCGAGATCGTCTCCTTCGATGGACTTCCGCACCTTGGCCATGGCATCCTCAATCTTCGCCTTTTCCGCGGCGTCGATCTTGTCGCCGAATTCCTTGATGTTCTTTTCCACGCTGTACACAAAGGAATCGGCATGGTTTCGGGCCTCGACGAGATCGCGCTTCCGCTTGTCTTCATCGGCATGGGCCTCCGCATCCTTGACGAGCTTCTGGATCTCTTCCTCCGAAAGGCCGCTGGAGGCGGTGATCTTGATGCTCTGCTCCTTACCGGTGCCCAGGTCCTTCGCCGAAACATGGACGATGCCGTTGGCGTCGATGTCGAAGGTCACCTCGATCTGGGGCAGCCCCCGGGGCGCCGGGGGAATCCCGACGAGTTCGAAACGACCCAGGGTACGGTTGTCCGCCGCCATGGGCCGTTCGCCCTGCAGGACGTGGATGCTCACCGCCGGCTGATTGTCCGCCGCCGTGGAAAATATCTGGCTCTTCCGGGTGGGAATGGTGGTGTTCTTCTCGATGAGTTTCGTCATCACCCCGCCCAGGGTTTCGATCCCCAGCGACAGCGGCGTCACGTCGAGGAGGAGGACATCCTTGACATCCCCGGCCAGGACACCACCCTGAATCGCGGCGCCGACGGACACGACCTCATCGGGATTTACTCCCTTGCTGGGCTCCTTGCCGAAGATTTCCTTGACCTTCTGCTGCACCCGGGGCATCCGCGTCATCCCGCCCACGAGGATCACCTCATTGATGTCCTGGGGAGAAAGATTGGCGTCCCGCATCGCCATTCGGCAGGGGGCCTCCACCTTGGCGATGAGCTCCTCCACCAGCGCTTCCAGTTTCGCCCGGGTCAGCTTGATATTCATGTGCTTGGGACCGGAGGCGTCGGCGGTGATGAAGGGGAGATTGATGTCCGTCTCCATGGCCGTCGAGAGCTCGATCTTTGCCTTCTCCGCCGCCTCCTTAAGGCGCTGGAGGGCCATCCGATCGCTCCGGATGTCGATGCCCTGATCCTTCTTGAATTCCGTAGCCAAAAAGTCGATGAGCCGCTGATCGAAATCCTCGCCGCCCAGATGGGTGTCGCCGTTGGTGGACTTGACCTCGAATACCCCGTCGCCGATCTCGAGGATGGAAATATCGAAGGTGCCGCCGCCCAAATCGAAGACGGCGATTTTGCCCTCTTTTTTCTTATCCAGACCATAGGCTAGGGCCGCCGCCGTAGGTTCGTTGATGATCCGCCGGACGTTGAGGCCGGCGATCCTCCCCGCGTCCTTGGTGGCCTGACGCTGGGAATCGTTGAAATAGGCCGGAACGGTGATCACCGCGTCGGTAATCTTTTCTCCCAGGTAGTCCTCCGCCGTCTGTTTCATCTTTACCAGGACCATGGAGGAGATCTCCGCCGGGCTGTAATTACGGTCCCGCACGGTCACCTGGGCGTCGCCGTTGGCCGCCTCGGTGATCCGGTAGGAGCTGATGCCCTTGTCGTACTGGACCTCCTTGGCACTGTACTTTCTGCCGATGAGCCTCTTGACTGCATATACGGTATTCTCCGAATTGGTAATGGCCTGGCGCCTGGCTACCTGTCCCACCAGTCTTTCGCCGCTTTCCGTAAATGCGACCACCGAGGGGGTCGTCCGGTTTCCTTCCTGATTTGCAATTACCACCGGGTCGCCGCCTTCCATGACCGCCACGCAGGAATTGGTGGTTCCCAAGTCAATACCGATTATTTTTCCCATGATTATATATCCTCCTTAATTAACCCGATTCTTGTTCAACACGTCCCGTTGTCGTCGGGCCGTTTACAGACGGTCACCTTGGCGGGCCGCAACAATCTGCCGTTCAACAGATATCCTTTTTCCAGTTCGTCCACGATCTGATTGTTTTCGTGTTCCCGGCTCGTCACCTGCATGAGGGCCTCGTGGTAGTTCGGGTCGAACTGCTTGCAGGCGCACTCGATGGGCTCCACGCCGTGTTTGCCCAGACAGCAGAGGAGCTGATCCTTAAGCATCCCCAATCCCTTTTTGAAGGATTCGAAATCATTGGATTTATCGGCATGCTGCAAGGCCCGCTCCAGGCTGTCCGTTAGGGGCAGCAGCTCCCGGATCAGGCTTTCGTTGCCGTATTTGATGGCCTCGGCCTTCTCCTTTGCCGCCCGTTTCCGGTAATTATCCAGTTCCGCCACGGCGCGCAGGTATCTGTCGTAGTTCTCCGCGCATTCCCGCGTCTTTTCCTCCAGTTCCCGGTCCACCGGCGACGCCTGGAGATCCTCCGGCGCCGTCCCCGTCGTCTCTTCTCCGGTCTCCGCAGCGCCCGTCTCCCGGACGTCCTGCTGAGGATTAATCTCTTTTCTTGTCTTTTTCACCATGATCGAACCATTTTCATAACTTAAACTTCATTTCAGATCCGGACGCTGGAAGAGCTTGAGATCCACCATCTGGCAGAGGACGTGTCCCAGGGTGATATGGACCTCCTGGATCCGCGGGGTGCTTTCGGAAGCCACATTGAGGTTGTAGTCGGCGATCCCCGCGATGTCGCCGCCGTCCTTTCCCGTCAGGGCGAAGGTCGTCAATCCCATTTTCTTTGCCTGTTCCAGACCCTTATAAACATTCCGCGACCTGCCGCTGGTGCTGATCCCCCAGGCGACGTCGCCGGTCTGGCCCAGGGCCCGGATCTGCTTGCTGAAGATCTCGGAAAAATCATAATCGTTGCCGATGCTGGTGATAATGGAAGTGTCGGTGCTCAAGGCGATGGCCGGCAGGGGCGGCCGTTCGATAAGGAAACGGTTCACGAACTCCGCCGCCAGATGCTGGGCGTCCGCGGCGCTGCCCCCGTTACCGAAGATCATGATCTTGTTGCCCGCCTTCAACGCCACGGTCATCATCTCTACGACCCGGACGATGCCGGAGAGGTTGTCGTTGACGAAGCTTTCCTGCAACCGGCTGCTGTCTTTGAATATTTTGACGATGAGGTCTTCCATATCCGTCCTTCCTTCACAAAGCGGCGCTAATATATTTATCGCGCCTCCCGGTGTCAAGGCCGTCAGGACGATTCTCGTGAAGGCGATCAGGGAAAGTCAAATTGTTCGTGGCGGCGGCGGTCCCCCAGTTCGGCGATTTTGCCCTTGTTCCAGTCCGCAACCCGGCTGTAATACTGGGTGATCTTGGCGATCCCGTCCACATGAGCGGAGGAACACCGGTCGCACCGCGACTTGAGGCCCGGAAAGGTGCCGCCGCAATCCCGGCAGGCGGTAAACTCCGGGGAAAAGATGAGCTGTCGGCAGGAGGTATCCCGATAGGCCCAGGTGAGCAGTTCCGCCAGTTCGGACGGAGGCGCCGGCTTTTCCCCCAGCCAGATCTGGACGGCGGCGCCAGCCCCGATCAGAGGGTGGAATTTCCCTTCCCGGCGGATACGTTCCGCGGGCTTCAGGGGGGCGGAAACGGGCAGATGGGTGGAATTCGTGTAGTAGAGCGACCCCGCCGTGATATCGCCCCGCACATGGCGTCCCGCGGGAGGGGAAAAATAGCGGAGGTCCAGGCGGGCGAAGCGATGCGCCGTCGTTTCGGCATGGGGCTGGTCCAGGACCAGGTTAAGGTCGTAACGGGCGCTCAAGGCCTTGGCCTGCCCGGCCATAAAGGCGATCACCCGGAGTCCGAATTCCTCCGCCGCCGGCGATTCATGGAGGGATTTTCCCGTCATGACCCGCACCAGTTCGTTCAGGCCCACCATTCCCAGGAGATACGCGGACCGTTCCCGCCGCAGATAGGGGGCGCCGTCAAGATTCATGGCCAGCAGGGACAGAGGACCCTGATCGCCATAGGAAAGCAATCTTTCCAGAAACGTCCGCTTCTGGGCATGGGCCTGGGCGGCGAGATCCATGAGGGTCTCCAGATGAGAGAAGAGCTCCTTTTCGTCTCCGGTGGCCCGGTAGCCCAGGCGCGGAAGGTTGATGCTGATGTTCTGAATGGCCGCCACGCGCTGTCGCCAGGGGGCGGCGGCATCTTCCGGCGCCGCCGGTATCCCCAGCCCCCCCAGCCCATAAACATCCCCTTCCCTTTCCAGGACGAAGCAGGGATTGCCCTTGTCGGCGGCAACCGCGCAGACCTGAAGGAGAAACTCCTCATGCCCGGGGGCGGCAAAAAAGCGGGGGGTGATGTGCACCACCGGACGGGGAAAGATAAAGGGCTTGCCCATACCGTCCCCTTTTTGGAATACCTCGCAGAGGGCCCGGGCCAGACGCTGCGCCTCGCTTTCGTAATCCCCGCAGGCCCTCCCCGTGGGCGCCCCCCCCGGCCCGATCATGGGCAAATCCCGCAGCGGCTCGGGGACCTCCCAGAAGAGATGGATGTCGGTGAACATGGCCTGCCCGCCCCGGGCCGCCGTCAGTTGGGAAAACTCGTAAACGAGCATCTGGGCGAACTGCCGCACCTCCCGGTCGGACATGCCGGCCAGGTAAGGGGCGAAAGACAGGTTGACGAAGTTCCAACTGATGACGCCGGCGAAATAGCCTTGCAGGACGGCTCCGAATCGTACCATGTGGGCCAGCAGCACCTCGGCGTGCTTGGCGGGTTTGGCGACATTCAGGGAGCGGGGCAGATTGAGTCCGAATCTCTTCAGGTATTCCAGATTCTGGCAGCCCGAGAAGGGACGGTCCACAAATCCCAGGCCGTGGATGTGAAAATCACCCAGGATGTGGGCGTCGCCGACCTCCTGGGTGAAGATGCTGTACAGGGCGTATTCCCGTTTGATCCCCTGGGCCAGAACCAGATTCGTCCCTTCCGGCCCGTGCGGGACGTTGGCGTCTTCCTTGTTGTGGTGGAGGATGAGCTGATCGACGTCATAAAGGGGAAAGCCGAGGCGGGCGTGCATCCGGCGGGCCTTCTCCAGCCCCCGTTCCACGAGTTTCGCATCCACGAGTTCCCGGATCAGGGAGGTCGTCAGCACCGAGACCCCGGAGGCAAAGAGGCCTTTCTCCACATCGATGCTCACCGCCTCCGCCGTCGCGACGTCGATCCCCGTTTCCCGGATCAAGGCGTCAACGATGCGCCGGCGGTTCCAGCGGTCCACCTCCTCGCCCTTGGACCGGACGAAGAGGGTCATATCGGTCGTTTCCGGCATCGGTATCTTCACCATCATGATCCGCTCATATATTCGTCCGCGATGCCGCGCGGGGATTCTCCAGGGACTGCTCCGCCGCGGCGGCGACCGCGGCGTCATGCTCATGATTCATGGTAAAGACCCGGAAGTGAACGATCCGGGCGGGAATGAACCGGTAGATGTCCCGCAGGGGCTCCTGGGATGTCTTGCCCAGGGCCGGGTTGAAGACGTTGATCTGCTTGTCCGTCTGGACCATGGGATTGATGGGCCGGGGGTCCTGGGTGGCCAGATCCACCCGGAGGGCGATTTTACGCAGGGATCTCGGCAGACGGCGGCGTATCTGCTCCTCGTAATCTCCCGCCGAAGCGAAGCTCGTTCCCCTCTGGACGTTTTCCACCGATATCTCCGTGGAATAGGACATCTTC
Source organism: uncultured Syntrophus sp. (assembly GCA_964571695.1). GTDB lineage: Bacteria > Desulfobacterota > Syntrophia > Syntrophales > UBA8958 > UBA8958. The sequence continues at coordinate 73,689 of CAZNDG010000003.1, read as the reverse complement.
CATTTCACCTGCCGGCCGTACAGGCGCTGCCACTCCCGACCGAGACGCCTGCGGCGGGGGTCTTCCCCTTCGGTCCAGCGGCGGACGGTCTCGAAGAGCCGCCATTCATCGAGACGTCCGTAGGCCTCCAGATCCTCCCGGGGGTCGCCCGGGCAGAGGAGTTCCATGGTCTCCCGGAAGATCTCCTGGAGGTGGAGGTCCAGGGCCCGGGTGGTGCGATGGAAATAGACGTTCGCATAGAGGTTGAGGCGGGCGTTCAGGAAACGGCGCAGGGCGGAGATCCCCGCTTCATGGAGGGTCAGGCCGGCATCGGTGAAGAAGGAGTAATATCTGATCCGCGCGATATCCACCATATCCAGGGATACGCCGGTCATGAAGGCGTCGCGCTGCACGTAATCGAGATTGTCCACCGTGTAGATCCCGGAAAAAAGCTGGCGGAGGAAGGTCAGCCACCGGGGCGCCCCCTCCCGCACCCCCCCGGGCATCTTGATGAGATAGGCCACATTCCGGGGGTCCAGGGTCTCCCCATCGGCGAAGGGGCCAGCGGGGCCACGGCGCATCTTCCGGATGATCTTGCCCAGTTTTTCGACGATGATCCGCCCGCCCAGGTCCTCATGGGTGATACCGTAGCGATCCAGGAAATGGTCGTCGAAGAAATGCCCGTAAGGCCCGTGACCGACGTCATGGAGGAGGCCGGCGATACGTGCCAGCTCTTCGATGTATCTTTCCGACGGGAGGTCCGGGCAGATTTCCCGGAGGCTGGGGTAGAGGGAACGGGCGAATTCTCCGGCCACATGCATGGTCCCCAGGGAATGCTGAAACCGGGTATGTTCCGCCGCCGGATATACCCAGCGGGCGCTCTGCAACTGGTAGATCCGGCGCAGGCGCTGCATCCAGGGGGAGTCGAGGAGATCCTTTTCCGTCTTTTCCCCGTCGCCGCTTCCCTCCGGAACGGTGAAGCAGGCGTACTGGTGAATGGGATCGGCGATGAGGGCCATCCCCCGGTAGATGCGGGGAAAGGAATGCTCGATAGTTTTCATGGATGGAAGCCTATAATATTCCTTTCCATATTTCAAATCAAATGCGCCGGCGGCGGTGAAGCGAAAAGCCGCCGACCTCATTGAGTTTTGTCCGCCCGCGCTTTATCCTTGACAGTGAGCGCCCTTCTCCTTATAAAAAAAATCGCATGCGCGTCCGACTCCGAAGCGGAAAGAACTGAAACAGCTTTTACCATCCCCACAGGAAAGAGGTGCTCCCCATGGGAACGAACAATGTCATTTTTCTCGAGGTCATCGAATGGTTCGACGAATCGGGCAAACAGTTGATTAACAGAATTCCCGAAACTGGCTCCGGCGAAATCAAATGGGGGGCACAGCTCACGGTCCGGGAGAGCCAGGCCGCCGTTTTCTTTTACAAAGGCAAGGCCTACGACGCCTTCGGGCCGGGACGCCACACCCTGAGAACGGCCAACATCCCCATCCTCACCAAGGTCCTCAGCATCCCCTGGGCGATGACCAGCCCCCTGCGGGCGGAGGTCTATTTCGCCAACATGAAGGTATTTCCCAACCTCACCTGGGGAACTCGGGACCCGGTGGCCTTCCGGGACAGCGAACTGGGGCTGATCCGCCTCCGGGCCTTCGGGGTGTTCAACATCCGCATCCTCCAGCCCGTCCTGTTGATAAACAGCCTCGTGGGCACCCAGGGTGTCTATACGACCGAGGAAATCGCCGAATATCTGAACCGCGTCATCGTCTCCCGTCTGAATGATTTCCTGGGGGAAAAGATCGACACGATCTTCAACCTCCCCGCCCGGTACAACGAACTGGCCGCGGGGCTGCAAGAGGCGCTGGTAAAGGACTTCAGCCAGTTCGGACTGGGGTTGACCTCGCTGTACATCAACTCCATAACCCCGCCGCCGGAGGTGCAGAAGGCCATCGACGACAAGAGCAAGCTGGGGGTCTTCGACGACCTCAACAAGCTGCTGAAGATGAAGGCCGCCATGGCCCTGGAAAACGCCTCCCTGAACCAGGGGGAAACGGGATCCGCCCTGGGGATGGGGATGGGCTTCATGATGCCCGCCATGTTCGCCGAGGCCTGGCGTTCTTCCCCGGGCGCGGCGGTAAGCGGTGGCGGCGCGCCCGGGACCGGCGGCGAGACCGCCTCCCAATGTCCGGACTGCCGCCAGTCCGTACCTCGGGAGGCAAGATTCTGCCCCTATTGCGGCCACCAGCTCCTCATCATCCGGCAGTGCGGGGCCTGCGGGAAGAATCTGCCGGCCAACGCCAGGTTCTGCCCCCAATGCGGCAGTCCGGCGGAACGGAAACCCGAGCCGAAAAAATGCCCCCAGTGCGGAACGGAAAATCTTCCCAACTCGTTGTTCTGCAACCGTTGCGGTGAACGGATCTAACTGGCAGATTCAGCACCAGTGCCCGCAGTGCGGCGCACCGGTCATCCTGGAGGAAACGGACCGCATCCTGTCCTGTGCCTTCTGCCGGACCCGTCTGCTCATCGTCTCACCGGCACCCTTTCACTATTACATCCCCGCGCCGGCGGCGGCGGAGGCCGTCTATATCCCCTACTGGCGGCTCCGGGGCCTTGCCTACCAGCTCAAGCCCCTGGAAATGACCGACACCTATATCGACACCAATCGCCGGGCCTTGCCCCTGCCGGGGCTCCCCGCCTCCCTGGGGGTCCGTCCCCAGGCCATGAAGCTGAAATTTCTCTCCCGGGAAACCCCGGGGGTCTTTCTCCAACCGGGGTTGAAGGCGGAAGACGCCTTGCCGCGGGCGGCGGCGCCGGCCGGAAGTACGGCAAGGAATGTCTTTCTCGGTGAAGCCGTGAGCCTCATCTACTCGCCCATGACGGTAAAAGGCAACGCCCTTTGCGACGCCTTTCGCCCCGGCCATGTCATCTCCTGGACGGATGCGGAGCGGGGACGATACCCCGCCCTCACCCCCGCCGCCCGGACCCGCACCGAGTTCCTGCCCACCCTTTGCCCTGCCTGCGGGTGGGATCTCCAGGGCTCCCGGGACACCCTGGCGCTCACCTGCGGCAACTGCCAGTCCGCCTGGACATGTTCAGGCGCGGCGCTGGAGCGAACCACCTTCATCACCATTGGCAGCTCCGGCAATGATGATCCCCACTATCTGCCCTTTTGGCGCCTCAAGGTCCGTTTCGAAGGCCTCGTCCTGGATTCTTTGGCCGACCTGGCGCGGCTCGCCAACCTCCCCCGGGCGATCACCCCGGAGATGGAGAAGCGGCCCGTATATTTCTGGTCTCCCGCCTTCAAGGTCAACCCCGCCCTCTTCATGCGCTGGGCGCGTCAGGTCACCGTTTTCCAGCCGGAACCCGATTACACGGAGAATCTCCCCCGCCAGAACATCTACCCCGTCACACTGACCGCCCCGGAGGCGCTGGAGAGCGTCCCGTTAACCCTGGCGAACATCGTGACGGACAAACGGGTTTTCTTTACCGCCCTGCCCCGGTTGAAGCTGCACGCCGCGGAGACGCTCCTTGTCTATCAGCCGTTCGCGGCCTCCCCGCGGGAACTGATTCACGAAACCATGAAGGTCGTCATCGACAGGAAGGCCCTGGGCTTCGGCGCCTTTATGTAACCAAGGACAAATGGAGGATTAATGAGCGAAATCATAGCCTTGTGCAATCAGAAGGGAGGGGTTGGGAAAACGACCTGCACCCTCAACATCGCCGCCGGTCTGGAAAAGCTGGGAGAGAAGGTCCTCCTCATCGACCTGGATCCCCAGGCCCATCTCACCTATTCCCTGGGCATTCCGGCCCATGAGCTTAACCGGACCATCTATGACCTCTTCAAGGGGACCCAAGGCCTCCCGGACGTGCTTCTTGCCATCGATGGTCTGGCGGTCGTCCCTTCCTCCCTGGAGCTGTCCGGACTGGAGATGGAACTGGCCGGGGTGCCGGGACGGGAATTCATCCTCCGGGAATCCTTGAGCCGGGCCGACGGATTTACCTACATCTTCATCGATTGCCCGCCGTCTCTGGGGATCCTGACCCTCAACGCCCTCACCGCCGCCCGGGAGATCTACATCCCCCTGCAGACGGAATTCCTGGCCCTGAAAGGGATGAGCAAGCTCATCGAAACCATCGATACGGTGAAAAAGCGTCTCAACCGGGACCTGGAGATCACGGGGATCATCGGCACCCGTTACGACGCCCGGCGGAAGCTCAACAAGGGCATCGTGGAAACGATCGGGGAACGCTTCGGCGCCAAGCTCTTCAAGACGATCATCCGGGAAAACATCAGCCTGGCCGAGGCCCCCGGTTACGGACAGACGATCTTCCGCTATGCCCCGAAGAGTTACGGGGCCGAGGATTATCTGGCCCTGGCGGGCGAGATCATTGTACGTAAGCGCCCGGCGCCGGTCCCCAGGGCGGGGCGCCGCCGTTCCTCCTGACGGGTTCTAAGGAGGTTTCAACCCATGTGGATCTTTACCGACAAGGCATTTCTGTCGATCATCCAGGATTTTCGCGATCCCGACACCCTCATTGTCCGGGCCCGATTCCCCGATCACATCCGTGATATCTTTCCCGACGCCCGGGTTACGAAGACTTCGGGGCGGGACTATCTTTACCGGACCCTGCTGCCCCGGGGGGAGGTGGTGGAGAGGATCAAGGCCCTTGTGGAGGGCATCGACTACCCTAACTTCAAGGACTCCGTCGAGGAACCCCTTTACCAGCGGGCCTGCGGGGAGGTTTGGGGGATCCTGCACCGCTATCAGAAATGATGGGGTTTTCTCCGGGGACGGCGCTCCCGGTTGCGGCCCGGAGTTCCTCGTAACGCCGCCGGATCTCCTGGAGGGCCGCCTCGGCGCGTTTGCGGTCGTCGATGTCCTGGCCGGTGCCGTCGTGATACAAAACCCGGCCCCGGTCGTCACGAACGGGTCTGGCATTCAACGACACCCAGACCAAACCGCCGTTCTTTTGGCGGCAGCGCACCTCGAAGTCTCTGAGCACCCCTTCCTTTTCCATGATCGCCAGCGCCCGGTCCCGGTCCTCCGGTAAGGCGTAGATCATCGTTTTTATATCGGTTCCGGACGCCATCAATGACTCCGGCGATTCATATCCGAGGATCCGGGCCATCGCCGCGTTGGCATTTATTAACCGGCCCTCCGGGGTGGTCTGATAGATGCCCAGCACCGAATTGTCGAAGATGCGGCGGTATTTATCCTCGCTCCGGCGCAGGGCATCTTCCGCCTCCCGGCGTTCCGTCACATCCCGGGCCACGCTCCGGAATCCCGTCGGCCGACCGGCGGTATCCCGGATGATGCTGACTGAAACCTCGATATGGCGTCTGGCCCCGTCCTTGTGAAAGATATCCCAACTGAAGCAGTTCAAGGGTCTCCCCGTCCGGAAGACTTCATGGTAGGCCCTCTGCACCCGCCGCTGATTTTCCTTGTCCGTGCATACGCCATAATGGGCGCCCATAAGCTCGTCATGACTCCGGCCGGTCAACCGTAGAAACGAGGCATTGAAAAAGGTGAACCGGCCGGTGAGATCGACCTCGTTATATCCTTCTTCGATGTTGCTCAGGATCATCCGATAGCGTTCCTCGCTCTGGCGAAGGATCTCTTCCTCCCGTTTGCGCGCCGTGATATCGATGGTCTGGGAAAGAATGACCTTTTCCCCCTCCATGGCACACAGATCGGAATTCAACAGCGCCACGATCCGGTGGTTGTCCTTGTGTCGCAGGGATACCTCGTAATTGCGGACCATCCCGGCAGCGGCCAACTGATCCCGAATGGCCCGGCGCTCCTCCTGACTGATGTAGTGAACCGGCGGCGGCAGGTCCCGGTATTCCGGTTCCGTATAGCCCGTCATGCGCTGCCAGGCCGGATTCGCCTCCATTATCCCTCCGGAGGCGTCGGTCACGACAATTCCCACGGAGGCGAGGTTGAATAGGGCATGGTATTTGCGCTCCGAAATCTCCAGGACCCGCTCCGCCTCCTTGCGTTTCGTAATATCCCGGGCCACACCTTCCAGAAACCTGATCTCCCCCGCCTGATCGTAAACCACCCGGATACTGTTGGCCAGCCATATCAGGCTTCCATCCCGTCGCCGGACCTGCACCTCCACCTCACCGCGCCCGGCGGCGATAACCGTGCGGATGGTATCTTCCCGGACGGCGGCATCGACATAAACCTGACCGCCGATGTCCGTCACTTCGGCCAGCAACGCCTCGGGGGAATCATAACCGAGGAGGCGGGCAAAGGCATGATTGGCCATGATATAACGGCCGGCGGGCGTGCTGCGATAGATCCCCTCGGTGGAATTCTCCACAATGGCACGGTAATCCTCGGCCAAGTCCTTGTAGCGCCGTTGTGATTGGCGCAGCTCCTCCTCTATCTCCTTTCGTTCCGTGATGTCCATGCAGGTGGCGAAACTGCCGACAAAACGGCCGCTACGGTCGTATAGAGGCTGGGGGGAAAGGATCAGATGCCTTCTTTCGCCGTTCCGGCGCCGGCAGACTATTTCATAGGCTTGCTTTTCCCCCCGGGACCGGCGGGAAAATTCTTCCTGAAAAATCTCCAGGCTGTCTTCATCGAGGAAGAGGGCCAAGGGACGGCCGATGATCTCCTCCCTACTGTAGCCCATAATGTCACATAAACGCTGGTTTGCAAAGACGGGGATCCCCGCTTCGTTCACCGTGACGAACCCCTCGTTCATGATATCCAGAAGGAGCCGCCATTGTTCTTCCTTCTCGGTGGCGAATCTTTCCTCGTCGGCAATCCGGCCGGCTTCCGCCAGTATGGAGATCACCGTGCCGTCAGCGGCAAGCGAGAGGTCTATGTCCACGGTTTTGGTCCGGCCGTTTTTGCAGACAATCTGAAACACCCTTTCAGTCTGCACCTGACTGGTTTGATACCGGACCCATACGGACAGGGCCTTCCGGCGTGATTCCCGGTCGGGAAATGCCTTTTGAAACCATTGTTTCTCCGTGCCGAGCTCCGGGAGCCGGTAACCGCTAATCCGGACAAAGGCGGGATTCACATAGGAGATGACGCCATTTCTATCGATCGCCAGGATGCCGAAGGGAAAAGAGGAAAAAATGCCGTCGCAGGTTTCCCAGACCAAGACGGGCGACACCGGAGTCCCGCCTCCGGCATCCAACTCCAAAAGCCGAGCCCGGAGGGAGGTCAGCTCCGCGATTAGTTCCTGCTTGGACTTGCCCGTGTCTTTCATGCCACCGCCGTCATATCGGGTTGGGTTGTCAATTTTTTAATAACCCGCCGTCCTCGGCAACACGGCCGCGAGGGCCGTTTATTCATCGACGGCGAGGGGAATCGCCATACCACATAGACGCGCTGGTGACAATATACTAATTCAGGTCCCGATCCCGGGGCTAATCTTCCCGAAGCAGGTCCGCCGCCGCCTGCATCGCCACCGGCTCCCTGAGCCCCGCCAGGGTTGCCGGAGACTCCTGAAAATTCTCCAGGGCGTTGAAGAAGCGATCCAGGACATCGCCGCTGTAGGTGGGAATGAGAAACAGGTGGGTATGGGGAATCCGCCTCCCCCGGGCGTACAGGAAAACAAAATCCGGTTCCAGCTTCTTCATCATCCGGTTGGCCACCGTCCCGGCGAGCTTGAAGAGGCTGGAGTTCTCCCCGTCGGTCAGTTCATGCCACCAGGGGACATGGCGTTTGGAGATGACGAGGCAGTGGCCCGCGGTATAGGGGTGGATATCGAGGATGCACAGGGACAGTTCATCCTCGGCCACGATATGGGCCGGCGCCCGTCCGGCAACAATCTCACAAAAGACACAGTTGTTTTCATTCATAATTATCCTCATTATGGGGTGGTGCGCGCATTTCTTTGCTCCGGCAGGATCTTGTCATCGAGACCTTTGAAAAATGGCTTCGCCGCGGCTCAGAAATCTTTTTCGCCTCTGAATGGGTAACGTATAATCCTTATTCATTACCAAGCGTTAAGTTCAATCACGCAACGGCGAAAAACATTTGATTCGCCGCTTGCGAACCATTTTTCCACAGTTATGCAAAGCTCTTGTCATCGTGAACAAATCGTACCAAAATCAAATTTCTTCCATTTTCAATCGCCCTCCAGGCGGCGGACCGCCCCCTTTAGCTCCGCCGTCAGGCGCCGGATATCCTCCGTCCGCCCCGGATTCTGGGAGAGCAGGGCGTCGAGGGTGGCCATTTCCTCCCGGATATATCCCGCCGCCTGCTTCCGCATCTCTTCGATGGCCCGGTTGATCCGCTCTTCCCACTGGGCGGCGAGGCGGGAGGCGTTGACATATACCGCATCGGCAAGCTTGCGAACGAAATGCCGCTCGAAACGGCCGCGGAAGATCGACATGGGAAAAAGAAACCACAACAGATCAAAATTGAACTGGAAAACATGGCCGATGGAAATATCCGGGCGGACGGGGGGCGTCACTTCCAGATTCCATTCCGCCGGGGCCATCTTGACGCCCAGGACCCTTTCGATATTGGCCCCGAGACGGGCGCGGAAAGACTCCAGATAGCGGTCCAGGGCGGCATGGGCCTTCATCATCGTTCCGAAGAAGTGCTTGTGCTCCTTGGCGGAAATCTCGTCGAGCTCGACGGTCAGGTTCTCATGGAGCCACTCCTCATAGCGCCGGGTAAGCTGCCACAGGTTCCCCTGCCACCGGGGCATTTCCTCCTTCAGGGCCGCGACGAGACGATCGTGGAGAGGCCGTTTGAATCGTTCCAGAGACTTCTCGATGTTGGTCCGGGTGTGGATGGACTGGGCGCGGGTCATGACGATCAATTCTTCGTGGATCTGGGTGTAGTTTCCCTTTTCGCCCATGATCTGCTCCTTCAGGGCCTCCCGATCCGTATCGGCCTGTTCGGATGCCTTCCTTGCGATCTCCAGATAGCTCTCGCAGCTCTTAGCCAGGGAAACCGCCTTGTACTGGAGGATCCGGCCGAACTCCGCATCCCGGTTCGCCGAGAGTTTATAGAGGAGTTCCATCTCCAGACGGTGCCGGTATTTTTCCATTTCGTTCCGGTTGGAATAGAGAAAGATAGGGAATTCCTGTTTCAGCTCCCGTTGCAAGGTGTCCTTGAAGAACTGGACGACCTCCCGCTGCTGGTCGGCCTGAAGGAGGTCCGCCTTGGTCAGGAGCAGGACGATCCGGGGGGTGTATTGCTGGAGATCCCGGATCAGAGCCAGGTCGTGCTCGGAGAGGGGGCGATCGGCGCTGATGGCGAGCAGGGCCGCCCCCACCTCCGGCAGCCAGTTCTCCGCGGTCTCCATGTGGTACTTGAAGACGCTGCCCAGGCCGGGGGTATCGACAAGGCGGAGGCCGGCGTAATCTTCCAGGGAGGGAAGCTCGATATCGACGACGGCGACGTCCTTCTGGTTGCCGGGATTTTTTGCCTCCGAGGAGTAGGCATCCAGGTCTTCCAGGGCGATCTCCGTCCGGGCGCCGTCGAAATGGGTGACCATGGCCCGCTCCACCGGTCCGTGCTGGATCCGGGTAATGACGGTCGTGACGGGAATAACGCCCACGGGCAGGAGAGTCCGGCCGATGAGGCTGTTGAGAAAAGAACTCTTCCCCGCCTTGAATTGGCCGAGAATGGCCACGTCGATGAGGGGATTCTGCCGGACCAGGGAGCGACAGACATGCGCGGCGCGTTGCAGGGAGACGATCCGCAGGTTGTCGCAGACCGTTTGCACGACCTCCAGGATCTGCCCGGACGTCGTCTGGATCGCTTGGACGTTTTTGTTCATCCCTTCCATAAAAAAACTCCTCCAGTTTGTCTCCTGGGGGAGTCTCGGCTTGCCTTCGCCGCCTTGCCTGCTCCCTCCGGAAGCGACTTGCTTGGCAGGAGTCATCAGCCGGTGCGGCGGTTGTCAGGTGAACTCCATCACCCGTCTTACATGTCTTGTCAATGATTGCCGGATACTATAAAACCTGGCTTCCTGTCAATACAAACGCCGCTTGTAATCGGCAGGAACCTAAGGGTGGCCGTCAATCCCGAAGAGGGGGGAAAAACAACTCCCTTGACACCCTGGTCGCGTCGTGGTATGGGCAGCGCAAATGGTGATGGGGTTCACCGTGGAAACGCCCCCGAGGCTGATAACTCCTACCGGATTTCCCGGCAGGAGTTTTTTTGTGCCACCCAGACAAATATTATCAACGCCATCCTTCTTTCGGCGACAAGTTCAAAAAACCCCTTTCCCGACAATAAATGATTTATTCCTTCCCAAAAGCGCTTCCCGTTTATTAATAAACAGATGCACCATTACACGGAGATGAAAACATGAAAGCCAAGATTGCCGCGATCCATGCCATGGAGATCCTCGATTCCCGGGGGAATCCCACGATAAAAACATTCGTCACCCTGACCAACGGCATCCGGACCTCCGCCTGCTGCCCTTCCGGGGCCTCGACGGGGGAACATGAGGCGGTGGAGCTGCGGGACGGAGGGAAAAGCCGCTACGGCGGCAAAGGGGTAATGAAGGCCGTCGCCAACGTCAACGAGATCATCGCCCCGGTCATCCTCGACATGGACCCGACGCTGCGCAAACGGAGATCGACGAACTCATGATCAAGCTGGATGGAACGCCCAATAAAGGCAATCGCATCCAGATCGTCGGCGACGATATCTTTGTCACCGATCCCAAGCTCATAACCCGGGGGATAAAAGAGAAAACGGCCAATGCCGCCCTGATCAAGCTCAACCAGATCGGCACCGTCACGGAGACGATTCACGCCATCGAACTATGCCGCCGGGCGGGCTGGGGCTACGTGATCTCCCACCGCTCGGGGGAAACGGAAGACACCTTCCTGGCAGATTTTGCCGTGGCCATGGGGGGAGGGCAGATCAAGACCGGATCTCTGTGCCGCAGCGAAAGGATCTGCAAATACAACCGCCTGCTCGAGATCGAGGCGGAGTTGGGACGTGCGGCGGTATTTCACAAACCCTTGGCATAATCGGCGGTGCGACCGATCATGAAAATGGATCTGAATCGTCAGGAAAGGGTCAGCCGCTACGTCCGCGACCGGCGTTGCCGGGAGGGCGGCTATTGTTTCTATCGGCTGGAGGAGCCCAACAGCTCGGATACTTACTGGGCGCTGGGCATCCTTCACTTGCTGGGAGCACGAGACCAGGACGGGGAAACAGCAAGCTTTCTCAAGTCCTTTCAATACGCCGACGGCGGCTTCGAAAACCTTCCGATCGCCTATTTTGTCCTGAAGGGTCTGTCGCTGCTTGGTCAGGCGCCCCGTTACGATCACGCCCCTTACCTGAAAAGGCAACTCCACACCTACGATGTTCGCCTCGTTCCCACCGGCGAGGCCTCGATCTTCAAGAACATCTATCTCCTCGTGGATCTGCATTGCGAGCGTGATATTCCCATAGCCCGCCCCATCGGGGAAGAAATCTCCGCCTTTGTCCTGAACCTGCAAACCCCGGATGGTGGCTACGGCAGGGAATATGGCACCCTAATAGAAACTGCCCAGGCCCTGTCCATTCTCCAATGGCTGGAGGTCTTGCCGGCGGACCGCCGGACCGGCGATTTCATCTCCCGATGCGAAAATATGCTGTTCGGTTATGTCAATGTTCCCCGCACCTTGCCGGGATACATCGAACATATCTTCTGGGGTCTTCAGGCCCGCCTCATCACCGGCGGCTGGCCCGTATATCCCGAAACCTGCCGCGAAATTATCCTGTGGTCACAGAACATGACCGGAGGGTTTTCCCGCACCACACATGGCGGCATCGCCAATCTGGAAAACACCTTCCATGCCGTGGCATCCCTCAAGCATCTGAAGGCTTGGTGAGGAAAGGATTGGGCGATCTCCCCCTACTTTTCCAGCGGCAGTACCAGCACCGGCACCGTCGCCCGCGATCGGAAATCCTCCGCCGCGCTCACGCTTCCGACCGGACCGCCTACGTGCATGGGCACGGCGACCCGTGGGCTTATGGCCGCGGCGGCGGCGACGGCCTCCGCGGCGGACATGACATATGTGCCGCTCACCGGCAGGAGGGCCACGTCGGGCTTGAGCCCCTTCATCTCCGGGATGAAATCGGAATCACCGGCGTGGTAGATGGTCACGCCCCCCACGGTGATCAGGTAGCCCACATAGCCCAATTCCCGGGGATGGAAGGGGACGCCGGGGCTTCGGAACTTGTTGGTGTTGTATGCCGGTACGGCCCGGATGGGGATGCCCCGGACGGTCATTTCCTCCCCTGGTTTGATGATCCGGACGTCGCCGGAGAGCTTTTCGGCCCCCCTGGCCACCGTAATGATGATCGTACCTTCTTTCATGATCTTCGCCACATCGCCGGGGTTGTTGTGATCCATGTGCTCATGGGTTATGAGGATCAGGTCCGCCTTGGGTAACCCCGGTTTCAGCATGAACGGATCGATGTAGATGACCAGACCGCCGGCGTCGATACGGAAGGCGTCATGCCCCAGCCAGTGGAGGTTGGCCACCAGCCGTTTGAGATCGCCGTTATCCGCCGCTTTCGGGGCCGCGCCCCCCGGCGGGACATAAATGGAAACCAGGAAAAGCAGGACCGTCGCCAACACAACAACCGCTTTAATCGCGTTACTCTTCATATGGGCTCCTCCTTATTACCTGTATTGGCTGTTTTAACGAAGACGGATCCTTTATAACATAACAACGGGGCGATGATAAAGACCGTTCCTTACGTAAAATACCTTCATGCCCCCTGGAGCGCCACGAAGCATGAAAACGGCATTTTCATAGTAGGAGACCTTTGAAAAATGGCTTCGCCGCGGCTCAGAAATCTTTTTCGCCTCTGAATGGGTAACGTATAAACCTTATTCATTACCAAGCGTTAAGTTCAATCACGCAACGGCGAAAACATTTGATTCACCGCTTGCGAACCATTTTTCCGCAGTTATGCAAAGCCCTCAGTAGATGTCATCAGAAAACGGCATTGCGCTATCATGAAGAAAGTGATAGGTAATTAAGAAATCCAATTTCCTCAACGGGCTGCCGGTATGATGATAAAAAAAGAAAAGCTGATGTTTATCCGCGGGATGATCCCCATCGGCGTCACATCCCGAAAAGACGGTCGTTTCCTCTCGGTCTGCGATGCCTTTCTCCATTTCGCCGGGGGAACACGCGCGGAGGTCATCGGCCGTACCTGGGTGGAGACGGGTTTCCTCACGCAAGATCAATATGCTGTTTTCCTTGAAGAACTGGCCAAAAAGGACCGGGTGGAAAACCTGGAAGTTCCGGTGCGGGACAAAAACGGCACGGTGGTCCTGGGACTGTTCAATGCCGCCGTCCTGACCCTGGAGGAACAAAAGTGCCTGTGGACGGTCATGACGGGGACGATGGAACGCCGGGAGGCCTATACGGCCCTCTTGAAAAGCGAGCAAAAATACCGCCTGCTGGTCGAAAACATCAATGAAGGGATCTGGCAGATCGACAAGGATGCCTTTACCACCTTCGTCAATCAATACATGGCGGAGATGCTGGGCTATGCTGGGCCGGAGATGTTGGGCCGTCATCTGTTCACCTTCATGGACGAGGAACAAACCGCCGTCGCCCGGAATAATCTCGCCCGTCGGCAGGCGGGGATCAAGGAGCGCCACGATTTCGTCTTTCTCCGGAAGGACGGCTCCCGCCTTTATGCCTCCCTGATGAGCACGCCGATCATCGACGAAGACGGGAATTACCAGGGGGCCATCGCCGGCGTACAGGACATCACCGGACGTATCAGCGTGGAGGAAGAACTCAGCAAACACCGCCGCTATCTCGAGGAAATGATCCGGGAGCGGACGGCGGAATTGGAAAGCAAAAACGTTACGCTGCAGGAACTCAACACGACCCTCAAGGTGCTTCTGGCCCAACGGGAAGAAGACAAGAAGGATCTGGAGGAACGGTTCATCCTGAACGTCCGGAACCTTGTTTTGCCCTATGTGGAACAGATGAAAAAGGGTAAACTGGAGTTGGAGCAGAAGGCATATATCGAGATCATCGAAACCCATCTTAAGGAAATCGCCACACCCCTTCTGAAGAATATCCGCCGCTTCAACCTCACCCCGCGGGAGATGCGGGTGGCCTCCCTGATCAAATCCGGCCGGACGACGAAAGAAATCGCGAAGGTCATGGGCTCCGCCCCCGGATCCATTGACGTACACCGGAAAAATATAAGGAAGAAGCTTGGCTTGAACAATAAGAAGGCCAATCTCCTCTCCTATCTCGAAAGCCTCGATCAATAGGTATTTTATCATCCCATTATTTACCTGAAAATAAACGATTGACATTAACATCTTTATCCGCTCATATATTGCGGCCGCTCAAAATAACGTTCCCAAGGGTTATAGGAGTTTCTCGGTTCGAGATGGACGAATATCGATGTCCCCACTGCGGGCGCCCAGTAAAGATCTTGAAATACGGACATGGCTGGGTAGGTTTGTGTTGCGACCGGATCGTTTACAATGCCCCCAAGCCATACGGAAAGGGCTATTCCCAGCCCGCCGTCGCGCCCGAGCCCGCAGTCGGCAACACCCCCGGACCAAATTCCCGGCGCCCATAACAACCGCTTAATATATCGACGTTTTTTCATAATTCAGGTTTGTCCCTGATGTCCGACGAAGAAAAGACCAACCTGCAACTTGATTCCGAATTGAGGGAACTCCGCGGCCGGTTCGCGGCCCTTCAGAGCCAGGAAGAGGCTTACCGGGATTTTTTTGAAAATCTTCCCATCGGCTTGTATCAAGTGACGCCCCGGGGCCGCATCCATCGGGCCAATCGCCATGCCGCCATAATTCTGGGCTATGACTCCCCCGGTGAGCTGATCAATGCCATAACCGACATCGGCGCCCAGATCTACCATGATCCCGGCGATCGGGAAGAAGTGAGGCGCCTGTTGAGGGAAAACAACCAAATAGAGAATTTCGAGGTCAAGTTCCGGCGTAAAGACGGCGGGCCGGTGTGGGTCGCGCTGAACGCGCGGGTCGTCCGGAACGGCGACGGCAATGTCCTGTACCATGAGGGCATGTTCAAGAATGTCACCCAGCGCAAGGAACTGGAAGAACAGCGCCTGCAGTTGGCGGGGGAATCCCGGCGGCTCCTGAATTTCCTGCGGAGCCTGATCGACACCATCCCCAGCCCGATCTTCTGCAAAGATCTTCAGGGCCGGTATCAGGCCTGCAACCGGGAGTTCGAACTCTACGCGGGCCGGAATAAGGAGGAAATCATCGGCCGGACCGCCGCGGAGATCTTCAGCAACGAGATGGCGGATATCTACCAAAAGATGGATGCCGAGTTGCTCCGCCTTCCGGGCCGGCAGAGCTACGAACATCGGTTCGTTCATGCCGACGGGACAAGGCGCAACGTCGTGGTCAACAAGGGGACCTATGCAAACGCCGAGGGTGCCGTCGTCGGAGTGGTGGGGGTGATAATGGACATCACGGACCACAAGGAGGCGGAACTTCGGATGAAGGAAGCCCTCCGTGAGAAAGAGACCCTGCTCCACGAAATACATCACCGGGTAAAGAACAATCTCCAGGTGGTGGCGAGCCTCCTGGATCTCCAGGCCCTCAGCGGGAGCACCCCCGAAGCGGTGGAGGCGGCCCGGAGCAGCTACCGGCGGGTCAAGGCCATGTCCCTGATTCACGAGATGCTTTATCAGTCCAAAAATATCAGCCGGATCGATCTGCCCGCCTATGTAGGCGACCTGGCCCGGGACATCTTTCTGGCCCATCTAATCAATCCGGGGACGATCACCCTGTCCATCCGCAAAAAGGACGATGTCTTTCTGGATATAAACCAGGCCCTGCCTTGCGGTCTGATCCTCAATGAACTGATCGCCAAAGCCGTGAAGCACGCCTTTCCCGACGGGCGCAAGGGGGAGATAACCGTAGAGATCGACCGGTCGCAAGACGGCGACATCGAAATCTTAATGGCGGACAATGGGGCGGGGCTCCCGGCGGCAGTGGATCCCCACCGGTCCCGTACCGTGGGATTGCACCTGATCCGGGGTCTGGTGAAGCATCAGCTCCACGGCCGGTTGGATGTCCTGAGCGGACCGGGCACGGCATACCGGATTTGTTTTCGCTCCCGAAGCGATCACCGGAAGGGGTAAATGCATGACTGGTAAAAAGATACTGGTGGTGGAGGACGAATGGATCGTGGGCGATCAAATATGCCGCAATCTAAGGTCGTTCGGCTATGATTCCCAAAACGTCGCCGCCTCGGCCGTGGAGGCCTTCGCCCTGATCGAGGAGGCGAAACCGGATCTGATCCTCATGGACATCGTCCTCCCCGGAGATTTGGACGGCATAGAGGCGGCGGAGCGGATCCGCTCCCATTACGACCTGCCGGTGATCTTCCTCACGGCCCACACCGACGGGGACTACATATTTCGGGCCAAGCAGACCCGCCCTTTCGGCTATCTTATCAAGCCCTTCAACAAGATGGAGCTCCAAACGAACATCGAGATGGCCCTCCACCGCCACCGGTTGGAAAAGGAACTGCAAGACTGCAAGAAAAAACTCGACCTGACCCTCCGGGGGGTAATCGACGCCCTTACCGAAATCACGGAGATGCGGGGTCCCCACAGCGCCGGCCATCATCAGCGGGTGAAGAAGCTGGCCATGGCCCTGGCGGCGGAGCTGGGCATGAACGGATTTCAGGCCGAGGGGGTCGGCCTGGCGGCTTCCGTTTATGATATCGGGCTGATCAACGTCCCCATGGAGGTGATCCAGGACACCAGCAGGTTGACGGGGATCAAGCTCTCCCTCTACCGCACCTATCCCACCATCGGCTACGGGATCCTCAAGAAAATCGACTTCTCCTGGCCCATCGCCGACATCGTCCTGCAGCACCGGGAATGCTACGACGGCACGGGCTTCCCCCGGGGGATGATAGGCGAGGAGATCCTCCGGGAGGCGCGGATCCTGGCCGTCTCCGACGCCATGGAGGAGTTGACGTCGCACCGGATCTATCAGCGCGGACTCCCCCGGGAAGAGGCGCTGGTGGTGCTCAGGAACCACAGCGGCTCCCGTTACGATCCAGAAGTGGTGGCGGCCTGCCTCCGGCTTTACAACGAAAAGGGCTTCCGGACGGAATAGCCGACCCGCCGGGCCACCGGCCCCCTCCCCTGTCCGGGGATCCCCGCTCCGGGAAACGCCGGTTGCGGACCGCCCGACCCTCAAAGCGGGCCGCGGTTCCATTCACCATCCCCCGCGACTTAGAGCTTGTTCTTAGGAAATGTTTGACATAGCCAGGGTGGCAACCTATAATCCCCGGACAGGAACATCACCGGGACGGAAAGGAACCCATGGACGCCAGCCTGCTGAAGGAACTCAAGGAAATCCGCCGCAACGTCGAAGAGATCAGGAAACTGGAGACGGAACGGGTCTTCGAGGAAGGCCTCTTCCGGACCCTGGAAAACAGTTCCCTCATGGGCATCTACGTAGTCCAGGAAGGGATCTTCCGGTTCGTCAACCAGCATACATCCAACTACTGGGGCTATGCCCGGGAAGAACTCCTCGGGATGCCCTCCATGAACATCGTCCATCCCGAGGACCGGCACATCGTCCGGGACGGGGCCATCGCCATGCTCAATGGGACCCGCTTCTCCCCCTATGTCTTCCGGACCATCGCCAAGGACGGAAGCATACGCTGGATCACCGAGACGGTAACGACGATCCACTACCAGGGGAAACGGGCCGTCCTCGGCAATTCCATGGACATCACCGAACAGATCAACGCCCGGAACAAGCTGGCGGAATTGGAGGCCCTGGAGGCGTCCATCCTCGTCGCCATTCCCCACGCCGTCATCGGCCTCAAGAACCGGCGGATCATCTTCGCCAACGACGGCGTCCAGACCGTATTCGGCTGGAAGGCGGAAGAGATCATCGGGCAGCGGACCCGGCGCTTCTACCGTTCCGAGGGGGACTTCCAGGAGATCGCGGAAAAGCTCTACACCACCCTGGAGCAAGAGCAGACCGTCTCCCTGGAGTTTCCCTGCCGCCGTAAGGACGGCAAGGAGATCGTCTGCATGATCAACGCCTCCCGGATCGGCGAGACCCTGAAGGATAAGCAGATCGTCATCACCTATGAGGACATCACGGACCGCAAGCAGGCGGAAGACGTTTACAAGACCCTGGCCAAGAGTTCCCAGGCGGGGGTCTATGTGGTCCAGAACGGGGCCTTCCAGTTCGTCAATCACCACGCCGCCGCCTATGCGGGATACGGAGAGGATGAACTGGTAGGCATGGATTCCATGAGCCTCGTCCACTCCGAAGACCGGGCGATGGTCCGGAGGAACGCCAAGAGCATGCTGACCGGAAAGCGGAAAGCCCCCCACGAATTCCGCATCATCACCAAAAACGGCGATATCCGCTGGATCATGGAAACGGTTACCATGATCCCCTTCCGGGGAGAGATGGCCGTTTTGGGCAATTCCATGGACATCACCGAGCAGAACAACGACCGGAAGAAGCTGGAGGAGTTGGAGGCCCTGGAGGCCTCGATCCTGGAGGCCATCCCCCACGCCGTCATCGGATTGCAGGACCGGCGGATCATCTTCGCCAACGACGGCGTCCAGACCGTATTCGGCTGGAAGGCCCGGGACATCATCGGCATGAGCACCCGGATCCTCTATCGCAGCGACGAGGATTACGAGGCCATGGCCCGGGCGCTTTACAGCGCCCTGGAGAAGAAGCGGACCGTTAACCTGGAGTTCCCCTGCCAGCGCCGGGACGGGCGCGGCATCGAATGCATGGTCACCGCCGCCCGCATCGGCGCCAGCCTGGTGGAAAAAAACATCGTCATCACCTACGAGGATATCACGGACCGCAAGCTGGCCGAAACGGAACTGGCAAACTCCCGGGAACAGCTCCGGAGCCTCACGGCCCACCTCCAGTCCATCCGGGAGAAAGAGCGATCCCACATCGCTCGGGAACTCCACGATGAGCTGGGTCAACTTCTCACGGCCCTGAATACCGAGATCATCATGCTGGGCAAGAAGATCCCCCCGGAGCTTACCGCCCTCATCGAACGGACCCAGTCCCTCTCCAGCCTCATCGACATGACCATGCAGACCCTCAAGCGGATCTACATGGCCCTGCGGCCGGGGATGCTGGACCATCTGGGCCTCACCGCTGCCATCGGCTGGCAGGCCGAAGAATTTCAGAAGCGGACTGGGATCCACTGTCATGTCCGTTTCGCCCCGGAAGAAATCGCCCTCGATCCGGACCTGACCACCGCCCTGTTCCGGATCTTCCAGGAGACCCTGACCAATGTTTCCCGCCATGCCGAGGCTTCCCGGGTCAACGTGACCCTCCGGGCGACGGACCGGAAGATCCAACTCACCGTAAGGGACAACGGCAAGGGGATAACCCGGGAGCAGATGAACAAACCCAACTCCTTCGGACTCCTGGGCATTCGGGAACGGGCGGAGTACTGGCGCGGCGAGGTGACCATCAAGGGCAAACCCGGCGGGGGAACGACGGTGAGCGTCACCATCCCCCTGGAGCAGAAAGGAGCGCCGTCATGAAGAAAATAAGGATTCTTATCGCCGACGATCACCCTATCGTCCGGGCGGGGTTCAAACTCGTCATCTCGGACACCCAGGACATGACCGTGGCCGACGAGGCGGGAAACGGGCAGGAAGTACTAAATCTGATTAGAAAGAAAGATTACGATATCGTCCTTCTCGACATCTCCATGCCGGGACGGAACGGCCTCGAGGTCTTGAAGGACCTGAAGGCGGAAAAACCTAAAATGCCCGTCATGATCCTCAGCATCTATCCGGAGGAGCAGTACGCAGTCCGGGCCCTCCGCGCCGGGGCCTCGGGATACATGACCAAGGCCAGCGCCCCCAACGAACTCATCGCCGCGATCCGCAAGATCTCCCAGGGGGGCAAATACATCAGCGCCTCCCTGGCGGAGAAGCTCACCGAATATCTGGACGAGGACGCCAACAAGCCCCTCCACGAAAAGCTCTCGGACCGGGAATACCAGGTTATGCTCCTCATCGCCTCGGGGAAGACCGTGTCCGACATCGCCGACGAACTGTGCCTGAGCGTCAAGACCATCAGCACCTACCGGAGTCACATCATCGACAAGATGCGGATGAAGAACAACGCCGAGATCACCCTCTACGCCGTTCAGAACAAACTCATCGGTTAACTTCGCACCGGTAATGGCGGTTAGGGAGAAACGGCAACGATGAAAAGGACATCCGGAATCAAGGCCCTCGAGGATAAGATCCTCGCCCTGGAAAAGGATTCGGCGGACCGCCGGCAGGTCGAGGCATCCCTCAGGCAGAGTGAAAGTCTCTTCCGCACCCTGGCGGAGCAATCCTTCGCCGGGATCTACGTCGTCCAGAACGGAAAATTCAAGTACGCCAACAGCAACGCCGCCTCCTATGCTGGGTTGACCATGGAAGAACTCACCGGCAGGAAGTCCGACAGCATCGTCCACCCAGAGGACCGGGAGGACGTCAAGAGAAATGCCCGGGCCATGTTGCGCGGTGAAAGCACCTCCCCCCACGAATTCCGAATCGTCACCAAGAAGGGCGAGATCCGCTGGATCATGGAAACGGTCACCTCCATTTATTATGACGGCAAACCGGCGATCCTGGGCAATTCCATGGACGTCACCGAACAGCGCCGCATGCGGGAGGCCCTGCGGGAATCGGAACAGCGGCTGGCGGACATCATCGAATTTCTACCCGACGCCACCTTTGCCATCGACCGGGGGGGAATGGTGATCGCCTGGAACCGGGCCATGGAGGAGATGACCGGCGTCAAGGCCCCGGATATCATCGGCAAGGGCGATTATGAATACGCCCTCACCTTTTACGGTGTACGGCGGCCCATCCTCATCGATCTCATTCTCAAGCCGAATGACAAGATCGAACGAAGCTATTACGTACTCAAGAAGGAAAGGGATCTGCTGATCATCGAAACTGACGTCCCGCAGGTCAAGGGGCACAAGGCCTTCCTCTGGGCCAAGGCCAGCCCCCTCTACGACAGCCGGGGCAATATCGTGGGGGCCATCGAATCCATCCGGGACATCACCGACAGGAAAAGCGCGGAAGAAGCGGTCCGGAAGCGGGGCAAGGAGCTGGAAATAAAGACCCATGAACTGGAGGAATTAAACGCAGCCCTGCGGGTCCTCCTCAAACGCCGGGAAGAGGACCGCGACGAGCTGGAGGAAAGGATGCTGCTCAATATCAAGAAGCTTGTCCTCCCCTATCTGGAAAAACTGAAAACGAGCCGCATGGAAGCCCGGGAGCAGGCCCATCTCAACATCCTCGAGTCCAACCTCAAGGACCTTGTCTCACCCTTTGCCCGCAGACTTTCGACTAAATACATAAATCTGACCTCCCGGGAGATCCAGATCGCCAACTTCATCAAGGAAGGCCTCACCAGCAAGGAAATCGCCGACATCCTCCACGTATCCGCCGGCGCCGTAAACATCCACCGCTACCGGATCCGGAAAAAAATGGGCATGACGAACAACAAACACAACCTCCAGGCCTTTCTCTCCTCCCTGGCTTAAAATTACATTTTCTGTAATTTATAGTTCAATTCTTTTAATATTGCGCAATTCTCAAAATAACTTAACATCCCCGCAAACACAGATCACCCAGGTGGGTGAACGTCCACTGAAGAGGTGGAGTGTGTCGCCAACCTCCTCCCAAGCAGGGACCGGAGTCTGAAACTCCGGTCCCTCTCTCTAAAAGTTTCATGCCTACAAAGACGGCACGGCATCATGCAGGTGTTGTCTTCAAGGGGACCGGGCCTTACGCCCCCGGTCCCCCCTCCTTCCTTCCCTGCCGCCGACGGAACGATCCTCAGGGCCGCGGCCGGGCATGCCCGCCGGGCGGGTACCGCCGGGGTTTTATCTCTCAGCGCAACAATCTGCAACGGTCAAGATACCGTGAGACCTTTGAAAAATGGCTTCGCCGCGGCTCAGAAATCTTTTTCGCCTCTGAATGGGTAACGTATAAACCTTATTCATTACCAAGCGTTAAGTTCAATCACGCAACGGCGAAAAGCATTTGATTCGCCGCTTGCGAACCATTTTTCCGCAGTTATGCAAAGCTATTACCGTAAATAATCACACTTATCCTTTGGCCTCTGGTCAGAACCCCCATGACGGTGCTTCCCCGCTTGCCTTAAAAGTGGTTTTATGCCTATTGATGGTGCCGGTCATCAAGCTATGAAAAGAGGAAAAGATGCCCGCAGGCAATTCACACAGGTTTTTTCCCAAACCCCCTTCATTCCGGAAGCCGATCGCCCTCCTCAAGATCCGCCTGATGGGAGTTTGGGATGTAACCATCGACGCCATATTAAATTTCGATAAAAACGGAGACACCAACCAGGCCGCGGCCATCTCCCTGTACGCGATCCTGTCCTTCATCCCCCTGTTCATCCTTACTATTCTCATGGCCAACGAGATCCTCGGCGCCTATCCCCGCATCCAACAGCAGTTGGTGGAAGGGGTCAAGAATCTGAGCCCCTATTTCTCCGACCCCCTCCTTAAGCAATTGGGAGGCATCGAGGAGAAGAAGGGAGTCCTGGGCTGGATCGGCATCATTACCCTGATCTGGTTCTCCTCCATGATCTTCGGGGCCATCGAAACGGCCTTTCACCAGATATTCCGCTCCCACCGCCACCGCAACTACCTCTGGTCGAAAATGCTGGCCATCGCCATGATCCCCATGGGGTGGGCCGTAGCTATCGCGAGCATCTTCATCACCTCCCTGGCCGCCCTGATCACCAGACAGCCGCTGCTGGCCGAAAAGATCTTGCCCCATTTCCCGATGCTGCAAGGTTTTTTCTTCCAATACGGAATTCCATACCTGGTTACGGTCCTGTTTTTCACCATCGTCTATAAGGCCATCCCCACGGTAAAAATTCCCCTCGGTGTCGCTGTTGCGGGCGGAGCGATTTTTTCCGCCCTCATGGAACTGGCGAAGCACTTCTTCACCTGGTATGTAGCCAACTACACCCGCTACAACATCATCTTCGGCTCCCTGGAGGCGGTGGTCATCCTGGTGATCTGGATATTTTACGTCGCCCTGATCCTTCTGTTCTGCGCCGAACTGATGGCTTCCTTCATGAGACGGGATCTGCTGCTGCTGCAGAAGGCCTTCTTCCCGCCGGGCAAGAAGGCGGAGCGCAATGTCAATAAATGGCTGAACATCGACGACCGGCTCTTTCATAAAT
Organism: uncultured Syntrophus sp.; assembly: GCA_964571695.1. GTDB lineage: Bacteria > Desulfobacterota > Syntrophia > Syntrophales > UBA8958 > UBA8958. The sequence continues at coordinate 50,493 of CAZNDG010000003.1, read as the reverse complement.
TCGGCCGTCTCTATCCCCAGGACAGCTACATCTTCCGGGAAGGAGATCCCAGCCAGGATCTCTATTACGTCATAACGGGGCGAATTCAGCTCGAAAAGACGGTGGGAGCGGTAAAGAAGGTCCTGTCGGACATGGGACCGGGGGCATATTTCGGGGAAATCGCGGCCCTTATCGAGTCCCCGCGCACCGCCTCGGCTAAGGTCTGCGAAACGGCGGAAGTGGCGGTGATCGACGGCGAAACCTTCCACAAACTCCTGAGGGAAAGCGACCATGCGGCGCTGCTCATGCTCAAGGAATTTTCCCGGCGGATAAAGCACGCCAACGAGATTCTGGAGGGGGCCACCCATTCCTGGCTGTGTCTGGTCATGATCATGCATTTTCTCAAAAACGATCCTCTTCCCCAGAATCGTAACTTCCTGGAGGACCTGGCGGCCATCACGGGAAAGGACACCAACGAGATCGAAGAGACCGCCCAGGAACTTATCCAGGCCGGGGTACTGAAGCTCGAGGGGAACCGGATTGTCGCTTTCGATCGGGAGCGGGCCTGGGAGGTCGCCTTCAGGAAGACAGGGTGAGCAATCCGTCTCCCATTGCCGTGAACGGGGCGTGATTGGAAGTGAAGACAGGCGGCGTCCGCCTGAGGATCGCGGCGATGGCGGGATGCCCCTTTACCTCGCCGGCGAGGAACCGGCGGAGATCCCCGCGGGACCATCCCCGGGCGTGGTTGAAATCCACGTAGAGGGACAGATCGCCGTCGGAGAAGGGCCGTGTTGCCAGGCCCGAGGCCGCGGCGGCGAAGGCCGGCATATTGAAGAGGGCGATATTGAGAAATCCGATCGCCGCGCTGTGGGCCGCCACGTACTCCACGGTGCGCCGAGCCGCCTCCCGATCCTCAGCCGGGGTTCCGAAGAGGAGATAGACATAGGCGGCGATCCCCGCCGCCTTCAGGTTCCACAGCACCCGGGAAGCCATCTTCAGGTCGATCCCCTTGTCAAGGGCATCGAGCACCCGTTGATCTCCCGACTCCAGCCCCAGCTTCAGCATGACGCAGCCGCCGTCCCGGAGGCGGCGGCAAAATTCCGGAGCCGCAAGTTGTTCCGTGATCCGTGCGAACCCGTACCAGGGGACGCCGACGGGATGCCGGGCCAGCGCCGCCAACAGGGCGGGGCTCATGGCGTTGTCGAGGAAATGGATGAGGACGGGATTCATCTCTTTCTTGAGGCGATTCAGGTCCGCAAAGACCTTTTCCGCCGAAAGGGAACGGTAGGGATTGCGTTCCGCCGTCTCCGGACAGAACCGGCAGCGGCGCCACCAACACCCCGCCGCGGCGCTGTAGGGGAGGACCGGACCGGGAGCGAGGTAGAGATCACCGGGGAAGGCACGGTAATCGGGGCAGGAAGAGGCGCCGGCGGACCGTGTTTCCACCCCGGTCCCCGCTGTACCCTCATCGGGCAGTCCGGTCCACCCTAACGCCGGGCCGCAGTCGGACCAACATGACCGTGACGCTGGCGCGTCTTGCGACACCGGAGCGCCGTGCAACGCCGTCGGATCAACCGCCGTAGTCGTATCAGGTCCCACCGTCATATCCTGCGTTGCCTTTTGTATCGACCGTACCGCCGGGATGCGGCTGTCTGCCCGGGAAACCGCCGCATCCAAAATCTCCCCGCCGCCGGGATGACCGCCCTCTCTTATCCCGCTCCCACAATTATTCGCCAGGTTCAGGAGAAACTCCTCTCCCGGACCGGCCACCAAATTATCCACCAGACCGTCGAAGGCATACCGCGCTTGGGGCCGCCGGCGGAGCCAGGAGGTCACCAGCCCCCCGCCAAGAACGATCCGGGCCTGGGGATGGCGGGCGCGCAAAAACCCGATCATGGCAAAGGCGCAGAGGGCCTGGCTTAGATAATTCAGAGAGACGCCGATTGTTAGGGGCGGGGCACCCGCCGCCAATCTCGGCGCCAATTCGTTAATAAAATAGGGGAAAAAGGGATTTCTTTCCGGACGGCCGGCGGCGGTCAGGAGATCCCGAGACCGAACGGGAGAGAGCTCGCCGTCCTGGTAGTCGGCAAGGCCCAGGACAACCTCCCGTCGGCCGGTCAGACGAGCCAGAATGCGGCTGAGATCGGCGACGGCCCGGCGGTAACGGTCTGGATGGGAGTAAAGGGGCGGGGACCGCAAATCCCGAAGGTGCCGATCCAGGTTTCGCATCGCCCGTCGGGTCCAGGTGTCGAGGTTGGCAAGATTACGCCCAGACATGGACTCTCCCGGCGGTTTTACCCGCCCCGGGCTTACTTCGGTGTCCGGCGCCAGGCCGTGGCGGCCGGGGCGCCCTGATCCCTCAACCCGGAGCACCGGACCGAAGAGGAAGCGGAAACCTTCGCCGTTGGCGTCGATGAGGGTACAGGACACGCCCCGCGCCTCCAGATACCCCGCCAGCCTCGCGATCCCCGCCGGCGGCTCGCAGGGCTTGGATACGGGCGGATGGATGAGCACCAGGCGGGCTCCAGGAGCGGTTGGGATTTGCATGCTTCTCGTTCTAAACTGCCTCGACGCCTCCCGTTTTTGGAAAGCCCTTCCCATCTCATCGACATGACGCCACGACCCGGCGCAGGACGGGAGGAAATCGTTTCCCCGCCCGCCGGGGATCAGTCTTCCAAGTGCCGCCGGGTAAAGAAGATCCGGGCATCCACCAGGGAGACCCCCTTCCCGGCCGGATGGACGATCACGGGGTTGAGGTCCAACTCGGCGATCTCCGGGGTGGCGGCCAGGAGGGCGGAAACCCGGCAGATCACCTCCTCCAGGGCCTCGATATCGGCGGCCTCCCGCCCCCGGAAACCTTGTAGGAGAGGATAGGCCTTCAACTCGGCGACCATGTCCGCCGCCTCGGCCCCGGTCACCGGCGCCAGGCGGATGGCCCTGTCCTTGAAGACCTCGATGAAGACTCCCCCCAGACCCGCCATGACCACGGGACCGAACACCGGATCCCGGCGCCCACCGACAAAGCATTCTACCCCCGGCGCCGCCATTTCCTGGATCAGGAATCCATCGGCGATGGGGGCGAATCGCTCCGCCATCTCGCCCAGGACCCTACGGAGGGACCGCCGCGTCCGGACGGAGAGCCGCACCCCTCCAACGTCGGTCTTGTGGGAGGCCTCCCGGGATAGGAGCTTCACCGCCACGGGAAAACGGACGGCCAGTCCCTCCGCTTCCTCGGGACGGCGGACTCTCCAGGACGGCGCCGGTGAAAGTCCCGCCGCCCGGCAGATCTCCAGTGCCTCGTCCGTCCAGGGGATCCGCCGTTCCCGGCGGCAGCGCCCCCGGATGTCGGCAATGAGAGTCTTATTCAGAGACACCGGCGGCGGTGCGCCCCGGTTGTCCCGCCGGGTCTTCCGTTCATGATAGGTCGCCGACATATCGAGCGCCGCGGCGGCCTGCAGAGGAGAAGTAAAAATGGGATAGGGCTGGCTTCGGGCGACGTCGAGAAGCTCCGCGGGATCGGAGAGCATGGCCACGGCCACGGGCTTCCCGTAAAGCTCGACAAGCTTCGCCACCCCGGCGAGAAAGGTCCGGGACATCTGCGCTTCATAGGTGGAGGCGTAGAGGTGATTGAAAAGAACCCCGTCGATGTCGTCCAACTTCAGGGTTTCCTCGAGGATGCCGGTAAAGATCGTGTAATCGAAGATCTCGCCCAGATCCAGGGGATTCTGGTGGGCGATGACCCGGGTGTGGTACAGGGTCTTGAGCTTGGCCAGGAAGGCCGGCGGGAAGGGCGCCATGTGGAAGCCGAATTTGGCGCAGGCGTCGGCGGAAAGCACGGCATGACCGCCAGACCGGGACAGGACGGCGACGCGCCGGCCCTTCATCAGGGGCAGGCGGATGATCTTGATGGCCGAGAGGAATTCCCCCTCGTCCTCGGCCCTGATGACGGCGTCCTGGCGGAACATCCCGTTCACGACGTCATCTCCGGCGGAAAGGGCCGTCGTATGAGACTGGGCGATCCTTGCGCTCGTCTCGCTCCGGTTCGATTTCTGGACAATGATGGGCTTGTGGGAACCCATGGCCAGATTATGAAACATCCGGCCCCTGCTGAAGCCCTCGAGGTACAATGTAACAACGTCCGTTTCCTCGTCCTTGAGAAAATATTCAAGGAAATCAACTTCATCCAGTTGGAGTTTGTTGCCGACGGCGACAAATTTCCCGGGAACTACGGCGTTCTCGGGCAGGGCGTGGAGATAGGTGCCCCCGACCCCGCCGCTCTGGGCGATCATGGCCACCCGGCCTCCGGAGGGAGGATCCTTGAAGAAGGCGAAGGGCATCATCATCTTGATGTCGAAATTCACCGTTCCCACGCAGTTGGGACCGATGAATTTGATTCCGTGTCTGTCAGCGGCATCCAGGACCTCCTGCTCCAGGGAATGGTCGCCGTGGGCGTATTCGCTGAAACCGCTGGATTCGATAACCACCCGCCGGATGCCTTTCCGGCCGCAATCTTTCAGGAGGGCGGGAATGGTCCTGGCCGGAGTGAGCATGATCGCCACCTCGGGGATTTCGGGCAGTTCGTCGATCCGGGTGTAAACGGGTATCCCGGCCACCTCTCCCGCCTGGGAACCCACGCCGTAAAGTTTGCCCTGATACCCGCACTGCTTGTTGTTGAGGAGGATGATCTGCCCCAGGTTCATCTTTGTGGCCGAGACCCCGACCACCACCATGCTTTTGGGATAAAAGAATGATTTCATTATATACCGCCATACGAGTCAATTGTTTCCGGCCTTGCCCGCCGCGGGACGGAGAGCCGGCTGGGCCTTCATGGCCCGGACCTCCTATAAATAAATCCCCTCCCCCTGTCAATCCTTCGTTTGTCCCGAAGAGGCGGAAGTTATCATGACCCATCCGGAGGCAGGGCGCCGTGGTTCCACCCCGCCCCGTTCATGGTTTCACCTTGACATCCCATCGATTTATGTGAAAATGGTTTCCCGGTGGCATACCCCGATCTTAACTTTCCCGGCGCCGGCCCCGGAACAACATAATTTCTTTCGAGCGAGGAGCAAGATTATGTCACTGGAGAAATGGAAGGCCCTTTATCCGGAAAAATTCGCCTCGGAAGCGGAGATCTTCAGTCACATTCACCGGGGAGACACGATCTTCATCGGCTCGGCCTGCGCCGAACCCCAGCATCTGGTCCAGGGCCTGATCCGTTATGTAAAGTCATACCCCAAGGCCTTTTTCGACGCTGAAGTACTCCATATCCGTTCCCTCGGCGTGGCCCCGTATGCCACGGAGAAATTCAAGCAGAACTTCCGCCACAACTCCTTCTTCATCGGCGACAGCACCCGGGACGCGGTCAATAAGGGCGTCGCCGATTACACCCCCGTCTTTCTCTCGGAAACGCCGGAGTTGTTCCGCCGGGGACTGGCCCGGGTGGACATCGCCCTCATCCAGACCTCACTCCCGGACGAACACGGCTATCTGAGCCTGGGCATCAGCGTTGACATCGTCAAGGCCGCCGCCGAGCAGGCCAAGATCGTCGTCGCCCAGGTCAACAGTTTCATGCCCCGGGTCCATGGTGATTCCTTCATCCATATCCGGGACATCGATTATCTCGTCCCCTATGACGAACTGCTCCTGGAATACACCAAAGGGGCCGACTCGGAGATCGTCATGGGGATCGGGAAGTACGTCGCCCGTCTCGTTGAGGACGGGGACACCATTCAGGTGGGCTACGGCAGCATCCCCAACACCGTCCTGGCCAATCTCAGGGACAAGCGGCATCTCGGGGTTCACACGGAACTGATCGGCGACGGGATCATCGAACTTATGAAAACGGGGGTAATCGACAACTCCAAAAAGACCCTCAACCCCGGAAAAACGGTAACGACCTTCTGCCTCGGCAATCAGGACACCTACCGTTATCTCCATGACAACCCGGCCATCGAGTTCCGGACCATCGACTACACTAACAACCCCCTGATCATCGCCCAGCACGACCGGATGACGGCCATCAACAGTGCCCTGGAGATCGACTTGACCGGTCAGGCCACGGCGGAATCCATCGGCCGGATCTTTCATAGCGGCGTGGGCGGCCAGGCGGATTTCATGCGGGGTGCCGTCCTGGCCAGGGGGGGCAAGTCAATCCTCACCCTCCAGTCCACCGCCGCCTGCGATGTCGTATCCCGCATCGTCCCCATGCTCCGGGAAGGTTCCGGGGTCACCCTGACCCGGGGGGACGTCCACTACGTCGTTACGGAGTACGGAATCGCCTACCTCCACGGCAAGAGCATCCGGGAACGGGCCATGGAACTCATCGGCATCGCCCACCCCAAGTTCCGTCCCTGGCTCATCGAAGAGGCCAAGAAGCTGGGGCTCATCTATCGGGACCAGGCCTTCATCCCCGGTGTACGGGGGGAATACCCCGAGCACCTGGAAACCTACCGGACCACGAAGAAGGGGATCAATATCCTCTTTCGCCCTATCAAGATCAGCGACGAACCCCTCCTCAAAGACTTCATCTACTCCCTCTCCGATCAGAGCCTCTACCGCCGCTTCATGTCGGCCCGGAAGGACATGCCCCACGAGGTCCTTCAGAAACTGGTAATCATCGATTATACGGTTGAAATGGCCATCCTGGCCATCATGCCCCGGGAGAAGACGGAGGAGATCGTCGGCGTGGGCCGATACTACATCGATGAAACGGCCCATGCGGCGGAAGTGGCTTTTGCCGTAAAGGATACCCATCATCGCATGGGCATCGGGACGGAACTGCTCGCCTACCTGACCTATTTGGCTAAAAGACAGGGTCTGTTGGGCTTCACAGCGGAGGTCCTCTCGGAGAACCAGCCCATGCTCCACACCTTCGAGCAGGGAGGCTTCGACCTGGAAAAGAAAAACGTCGCCGGCCTCTGGGAACTCAAGATGACGTTCCGGGAATAAACGGCAAGCCGTCTTGACGACGGCGCCCACAACCATTGATCTCAAGGAGGAAAAGTCATGTGGAAAAAAGGCGCATTAATCGTTTTGTCGCTCCTGCTCACCGCGGTTTTTGCCTGGGCAGGCGAGGGGGAAGACAAGGAAAAGAGTAAGGATTACGGCCCACAACCATGGATCGTAAACATCGAGAAGCTGACATTGAAGAACGGGAATTTCCGAACAACGAAATGGACGGGAAACAATCTGCAGCTTACGGTAATGTCCATCAAACCCGGCGGGGAGATCGGATTGGAAAAACACGACCGGAACGATCAGTTCATCCGGGTGGAAAGCGGCAAGGCGCGGGTGGTGATGGGCAAGGAAAAGGACAAAATGACCTTCGACAAGTGGGTCGACAATGACTGGGCGATCTTCATCCCCGCCGGGTACTGGCACAACATCATCAACGAGGGAAAGAAACCACTGAAGGTTTACGCCATATACGCGCCTCCGGAGCACCCGGCCGGTACCCTGCACAAGACGTTCGAAGCATCGGAAGCGGCTCACGGCCATTGACGGCCCAGCGGGACGAGGAAGCAAGCGTCGGTAAATTTGATACGTCCGTAACAGATGCAAATCTCCCCCCCTTCAAGGGGAGGGACAGGGTGAAGATGGGTTTTGTTAAGTAAATATAAATGATTACCCCACCCCCTCCTAATCTCCCATTTGAATATGGAGGAATAAAATGATTTTACTATGAAAGAGTCATTTTCATGCTTCGTGGTACTCCACGGGATATGAGTGTTTTTTACGAGGGCATCAAATTAGACGGTACGGACGATATCTTTTCCCTTCTGCCGATACGGACCGAACGGCGGCGGAAAAGATCCTTGCCAGCATGCCGTCATTGATTCGCCGCGATGTCTTTTCCGGACAGTTCCGCCAACCATGCTTGCAGGCGCAGCAGGCCCTCCGCCATGGAGACGCGGGGCTCGTAGAGCAATTCCCGCCGGGCGGCGCCAATGTCGAACCAATGGGTCGTAGCCAGTTCCTCCGCGAGGAAGCGGGTCATCCGGGGTTCCCCGGGCAGTTTCAGGGCGAGATGGAGACGCTCGATGACCCCCCCCATAAGGACGGCGATGGATTTGGGGATTCCCCGGCGGATCGGCGGGATGCCCGACAGGGCCAGAATGCGGTTCACAAAATCCCAGAGATTCACGGGCTCGCCGTTGGAGATGAAATAGGCCCGCCCCGCGACCCGGGGGTTCTCCGCCAGGGCCTGGGCGGCAAGGAGATGGGCGGCGGCGGCGTTGTCGATATAGGTGGTGTCGATGATGTTCTTCCCGTCGCCGACACGGAGGATCTTGCCGGCCCGGGCCTGGGCAAGGATGCGGGGGATGATCTGGGTGTCTCCCGGCCCCCAGATGAGGTGGGGTCGGAGCGACAGGGTCCTCAGGGCGGGACGGTCTGCTTTTAGGACCATCCTTTCCGCCTCCGCCTTGGTGGCGGTGTAGGGGGAGCGGGGCCGGTCCGGATAGGGAACCGATTCATCTACCCCCGCCAGATCGGCATCGCCGAAGACGACGCTGGCGGAGCTGGTAAAGACCAGCCGGCCCACGCCGGTGCAACCGCAGGCCGCCAGGATGTTCTTCGTACCGACCACATTGGGGCGGTAAAAGGAGTCGAAATCCCCCCATACCCCCGCCCGGGCGGCGTTGTGGAAGACAACGGCACAGCCCGCGCAGGCCTGCCGGACCGCCTCGGGATCCGCCAGGTCGCCCCGGATCACTTCCACTCCCAGGCGCCGCAACTCCGGATAGTCACTCCGGGCAAAACTCCGGACGGTGTAACCCGCCGCCAGGAGGTGGGCGACGATGGCGCCGCCCAAAAATCCGCCGCCGCCGGTCACGAGAACGGGCGTGCTCATTGATGGGGAGGGACCAAAAGTAATCACCGCTGCCGGTCGTATAGTCTCAGGATTCGCTCCGTCACATCGACGGATTCATCGCTTCCGAAGACACCGCCCTTTTCGAGGATCAGGGTGTATTTCTCATTCTTTATCATGGATTGGACGATCCCACGAATATCGACAATGATCTTCTGGGTCAGCTCGTATTCCTTCTTTTTCAGCTCTTCGCCGAAGTCCGCATCGAGACGTCGGAAATCCTTTACCTCCCGGGCCAGTTTCTCCGCTTTCTCCTTTCGGGCCCCATCGCTGAGTTTGAGCCGGGGATTCTTCAATTCGTCGTCCAGGGCCTTGATTTCCTTATCTTTGGCCATGAGCTGGGCCCGCCGGTTTTCCAGATCCTTTGCCAGGACGCCCCGGGCGTCTTTCGCCGCCTTGGCGTCCCGCATGATCCGCGGCAGGTCGATGATGCCGATCTTGACCGGACCGGCGGCCCAGGCCGGCGTACAAGCCGGCAGCGACAGCAGCAATGCCGTGACGACGGCGATAAGGTTAATTGTTATTCTCATAAACGTTTTTCCTCCCCGATTAATTTTTCCATCACTACACACACTGCACAAAAAGTCCTCCCCCTATGCGGGGGAGGAAGAAAAGGCGGTTTACCAGCCGTTGAACTTCAGCCCATGGCTTATTCAGCGGGTTTCGGCGGCGTCACGACGCCGGCCGCCGAGCCGGAGAAGGCCCCCGGAGAACAGTTGGGAACCGAATTGATCTTCCCCGCCGCACCGCCGGTGAAACTGATATTCTGGCTGTTCACATTGCCGCTGCCGTTTACCGCGGCGCTCCATCTGGCGGTATCCGCATTCCAGTTGTTGAGCTGGAAGGCGGCGTTGAGATTGGTCACTCTGTCGCCCGCACCCTGCTGAGTCAAGTTTACAATCGAGCCGGAACCGGCCACGGGCGCTCCCATATAGGATCCGGTGACGCCGCCCGTATTCGGCGCCGAGGCCCAGATGCTGGCCGGACCGCCGGTAGAGGCTGAGAAGAAGGTGACGTTGGACATGGTAACCGCCATGGTTCCGCCATCGATCGCCTGGAAACCATTGCTGTCCAGCGTTGCCTGGCCCACCTGGAAGGAGGGGATATTGGTAGCCTTCTGGAAGGCCAGACGCTGAGCCTCATCGTTTCCCATGGCATTGACCTTGTCGAGAAACGCCCCGGTCTCCATCCTCGTCGCCAGGGTCACCGACTTCCAGGTCGAGGCCACCGGGTCGAAGACTCCCTTGATCCGGCCGCCGATTACTGATGTCCCCGCATCCTGCCAATGGACATTCGCGCCGGCCATGGCGCCGGTGAAGACGTTGTTCACCGTATCGGCCAATTTGACGTTGACGAAGGTGGTATCCGCCACAGGCGTCATCTCCGCCTGGGGGGGATTCATGGTCAAGTTCCAGGCCGTCGGGCTCCCGCTGTAGCCGCCACCGGAGACGATCTGCTCGATGCCCCAGGTGACGGGGCCGGAGAATAAGACGCCCCGGCTCATGTCGGTCCCCAGGGTGATGGAGTTGCTCTCTGCGGTGCCTTCTACATAGTCCGCGACGATTTCCGGCGTGTAGGTCCGCTGGTACTCCTGACCAGTGACTCGGGAAGCAAAATTTACCACGTCGATGGCTGGATCCACCTGCGCCGAATCGTACATCTGGTAGGCATAAAGGTTGCCGGCGGCCTGCCAGAGACCAAGGGCGGGATGGACCTTGCTGTCCGTGGACAGTGAATCGCCGCCGTAGAGCAGCCCCACGTTACCGCTCATATCCATATAGAGCGCCCCGGCCATACCTTCGACGCCGTTGCCGCCGTTGACTATCCCACCGATAAAACCCGCGTAGGCGCCATATTTGCCATCGACGACCGGGGATTTGGAACTGCCGCCGGTGTCGCCGTATGGATTAATGTTCACCGCCGGGTCGAAGCTTGCGATCCGGGCGGCCAGGAGATTGTAGGAAGAGAAATCCACCCCTTTCGGCGCCATGCCCGTATCACCCATCATGACCAGCGGGGTGGGATTCACGCCGAGGTTGGCCCACAGATTGCCCGTCCCGGCCATAACGCCGCCATAGGTCATATAATCCAAATAAGCGGGGCTTTCCGGTTCCTTCACCAGGCTGTATTTACGGCCATCCACGGCGCTGCTGAAGGCAACCGGTGTGCCCTTCCACACCCCGAGACCGTATCCCTGCCACGTATTGCCCGCGGTTTCGTAAACCCCGAAAAGATCGCCGTTCAGGTAGCCTTCCGTCCCATAACCGCCGATGCGTGTATAGGTCAGGAAGCGGCCATTGAGAAGCTGACCGGAAAAGCTGCCGCCGCTCCAGGACGAATTGGCGGGTATTTCCGCCAGCCAGTAACCGGCGTCGCCGGCATCCCCGTCGGGACGAGGAGCATAGCCAAATGTTCCGATACCGCCTACCATCCCGGACCACGTCGTCCCGTTCACCTCATCAGGGATGAACCTGCCGGTCAGATCCTGACGGTAGATCCCCCAGGGCTGTCCATGCCCGTCTTTGGAAATGGAGAGGGTGTTCAAATGCAGGCTGTCCGTCCAGACACTTCCACCCGTACCCAACACCGCCGCAAGCTTCATACCACTGGCATCACTTGTAGTCACCGTGGCGTTATAAAGGTCGGCAGGGGCAATTCCGATGGCGGGATTCAAGGGTGCCTCCGGATACATCCCGCCGTCCAGGGCAAACATCCCCACCTGAGGATAGTAACCACCCGCCAAACCGCCCCGGAGAACCCCCGCATTGTAAATGCCGGCCTGCCCCGCATCCTCGTGAATGTAAAGACCCAAAAACCGCGCCTCGCCCGAGTCGCCCACCAATGTACCCGCCAGATAACCCTTGTAGGCCCCACCATCATAAGTGGTGGAAACGCCGTCCCGGTAATTGTAACTGTAAATGTCCGCGTTCCAGACCTGCACCGCATGCAACCCCGGCACATAACCGCCTAAAAGCGTCGCCGACGCCGGAGATGACTTCGATGCATCCCAAAGCGAACCCGCACCACCCAGATAGGCCCCACTGATACCGCCGTCACCAAAGACATTCACCGTATCACCGGCGCTGATCTTCGTCGCCTGCCCGGAATCCGGAGGCTCCTGCAAAAACGCCAGCGTCGGATGCTCCGCATCCTGCCACACCCCCGTCGTCGTCTGACCCGTATTGTTGTCATACCTGCTGTACGTACCATCCGAATTGTAGGTGGCAGAGTAATTCTCCCCACCCTCCAAATTACGGTAGTAGCTCACGGAACCCGTATTGTCCGAATAATAACCGTAACCGTACGAAGACCAGCCCTCCGGATAACTGTAACTCCCGGAATATGAACGCCGCGAAGCACTCATCCCCCCACTCACCGAACTGACATACCGCAACGGCACTCCGCTCCAGGTCCCAAGCCCCGTGGCCTGCCAGGTACTACCCGCCGTCTCATAGACCCCGAAAAGCTCCCCAGACATACCAGTACCCGAAACCAGCGCAGGATCGCCAATCTTATAAGGCGTGATAAAACGACCGCTCAGATCACCCGCCAGACGACCGTCCTTCCACGTGCCACCCGTCACGTCCGCCAGCCAGTAACCCGCATCCCCGTCAACATAATAATAACCATAAGGATGATAACGGCTGACCAAACCTATATTGCCGCCGCCACCCGCCTTCGCCGTCCACGTCTCTCCTGAACCATCGTAACGCCCGGACAGCACCTGACGGTAAATACCCCAATTCAAAGGCTCCGGAGGCATCGCCGGAGAAACATCAGGCACCTCCGGAACCTCCGGCTTCACAATCGATAACGTCTCCATGGTCAACGAGTCCGTTCCTAAACCACCCCCAGCACCAAACGCACCCAATAAAGACTTGCTGCCCGAATCTCCCGCAACCTGGGCAACAGACGTGAGCTGTCCCGCCGAAATCCCCAAATCAGCCACCTCCGGTGCCTCCGGATACATCCCGCCGTCCAGGGCAAACATCCCCACCTGAGGATAGTAACCACCCGCCAAACCGCCCCGGAGAACCCCCGCATTGTAAATGCCGGCCTGCCCCGCATCCTCGTGAATGTAAAGACCCAAAAACCGCGCCTCGCCCGAGTCGCCCACCAATGTACCCGCCAGATAACCCTTGTAGGCCCCACCATCATAAGTGGTGGAAACGCCGTCCCGGTAATTGTAACTGTAAATGTCCGCGTTCCAGACCTGCACCGCATGCAACCCCGGCACATAACCGCCTAAAAGCGTCGCCGACGCCGGAGATGACTTCGATGCATCCCAAAGCGAACCCGCACCACCCAGATAGGCCCCACTGATACCGCCGTCACCAAAGACATTCACCGTATCACCGGCGCTGATCTTCGTCGCCTGCCCGGAATCCGGAGGCTCCTGCAAAAACGCCAGCGTCGGATGCTCCGCATCCTGCCACACCCCCGTCGTCGTCTGACCCGTATTGTTGTCATACCTGCTGTACGTACCATCCGAATTGTAGGTGGCAGAGTAATTCTCCCCACCCTCCAAATTACGGTAGTAGCTCACGGAACCCGTATTGTCCGAATAATAACCGTAACCGTACGAAGACCAGCCCTCCGGATAACTGTAACTCCCGGAATATGAACGCCGCGAAGCACTCATCCCCCCACTCACCGAACTGACATACCGCAACGGCACTCCGCTCCAGACTCCGACGTTGACGGTCTGCCAGCGGCCGTCGGTGGTGTTGTAAGTCCCCAGGAGTTCTCCCCGGAGGCCCGTTTCGGCCAGCAGGCCCGTCGTAACCGCCGCGTCACCGATTCGGGTCTGGGAGAGGAAGCGGCCCGTGGCCGTTGCCGTGAGCAGGCCGTCTTTCGCCTTGCCATCGGCCACATTTAGGAGCCAGTATCCCGGATCATCCGTGGCCGCCGGACCCCAATAGGGATCGACGAACGGATTAAAAGCCCCGAAATAACCGGAACCGCCCGCCTGTGCCGTCCAGCCCGCCGCCGCCGGGGAAGTGAATTTACCCGAGGAAACCAGGCTGTAGATCCCCCAGGGCGTGGCCTCGCCAGTGGCGTAATTCACCAGTGATTTGGTGGTCATGTTCTGCATGAGTGCCGGATAGGGACCGTAATAGCCATAGGCTACGACATAGGGATTGCCGCCGGCGATATCCCCGCCGCCCGTAAAGGCGCCCGACAGCCTTTCACCGGCGCTGACTATCGTTGTACGGGTGAACCCGGCGAGATTGTCCGCCGTCAGACCCGATACCGCCGGCATTTCCGTCGGGTAGAATCCGCCGGTCATCTCGGCCATGCCAAGGTCCGTATCGGTCCCGCCGGTCAGTGCGCCGCTGAGATAGCCGGCCTTCCCACCCGTATCGACATAAAACATCCGTGTGACCCCGGCGAGGTCGGCTCCCGTTTTGACCCCCGCCAGGAAGCCCGCATAGGCGCCGCCATCGTAGGTCATGGCGGTGCTCTTCTCGTAGTTGCTGCTGGCGATCTCGCCGTTCCAGAACGTCAAGCCGCTGCCCGGTTCCGTGAAGGCGCCCCGCAACACCGTCTCCGCGGGCTTATCCTTAGTCGCCGTCCAGAGGGAATCGCTCCCGCCGAGGAAGGCGTTGAGATAACTGCCGTCGGGGGCGACGACGTCGGGATTTCCCTCGCCGTAAGGATAGGGAATCCCCCACTGCCAGTTAGCGTTTACCAGGCTCACAAAGGCCAGGTGTTTCTCCCAGTTGGCGGTATTGGCCGTTCCCCCGTAAACCCCCACCGCACCGGCCTGCCAGTCGTAGAGGCTGGATTCCTTGTTCCAGGCATAGGCGCCGAAGAGGCCGGAGCCGAACTCACCCATCACGGTCGGTGTCAGGTAACGGTAGGCGATGTCGCCCTGGACCTTGCCGTCCGTCCAGGCGCCGCCCCCCAGAGAACCGAGCCAGTAACCTCCCTGCCCCTCCGGGATGATGTAGCCGCCCGCCCGGGCCTCCCAGCCCGCTCCGGGCAGCGACGCCACGCCGTCGGCCATGGTGGCGCTCCAAATCCCCCAGTGTTGGCCCGTGAGGGCATTCTTCCCTGTGGAGAAGTTATCCACGGCCACGGCGCCGGCAACCTTGCCGACCAGGGTGTGGGCAACGATCTTATCGTTTCCCCATGTCATATCCGCCGGGGTAACCCCGGTTATGGGCTGCTCGTAGAAATCATACCGCGTCCCGTCAAGGGACCACATACCGGAACCGGCGGCGGTCCCCAGGCCGGGATAAAAGTCACTGGCCAGATTGTAGGCGAGGTAACCCGCTTTGTAGATAGTCTGGCTCTGGGCATCCACGCCGTCCGGACGGACGAAGAGGCCGGCATAGACGCCTTGCCCCTTATTGTCGCCATGATTGACTCCCAGCATCTCGCCCAGGATGGCGCCGCCGTCGGTCGTGGTCGTCGCCGCGCTGCCCGAGGGGGTCCAGAGATACCAGAGCCGCCGGTCGTTGGGATTGTCGTAACTACCCATCGCCAGGAAGGTGTGGGACGCCCCCCAGGGCGGGGAGGTGCTGCCCAAGAGACCCCGCATGGCACTCGCCTCGTCCCAGCCGTGGGTAGGGCTTCCCTCTACATAGCGGGTGTACATGAAGGCCTGGCCCTCCGCGGACAATGATCCGGATAGATTCAGCAATTCACTCTGATAGGCGCCGATGCCCTGGGCGACCCAGGTCCCGGATTTGGTACCGTCTTCCCCGGTGGCCGTCTCCTCGTAAAGCCCGAAGACAGGTCCCTGAATGGCGCCCAGATGGGTATTGGTCAGGTACGTGCCCCCGGCGATATTGCCGGCAATCTCCCCCTGGTTGTTCCATTGGCCGCTCATCCCCGCGAGCCAGTAGCCGCTTGCGGCCACGGTTTCCGACACCGGATCGAAAATGCTCAAGGCGCCCCCGGTACGGGCTTCCCAGGCGGTCGTCCCGGCGGGCTTGCCGGAGAAACGGCCCCCTGTCTCCCCGGCGCCCAGTTGGACATTATAAACACCCCAGCTCAGCGGTTCGCCGTTATTGACCAGATAGAGAATCTCGCCGGCACTGGACTCGTTGATCACGGAGCCCCCGGCCCCGAAAGTGGAGCGGAAGGACATGGTGAGGGGGTTGCGGTTCGTTACGACCTGGTTTGGATCCAGTCCCGCGGCCAGGGGCGTCAGGGCGGTGATGTCGTTGCTTCCCGTAGTCTCCCAAAAACCGCCGTAGCTGTCATACTCGCCACCGGTTCTATCGTAGAGTTTATAGACGCTGCCGGACAGGGCGTTGCCCTGGAGGTAACCGGCAGCACTCTTTCCCGATCCATCCACCGGCGTCAGATATATGGCGCTCAGAGCGCCGCTGTAGCCGCTCTCACGCCAAAAGGCAGCCGAATAACCGTAATATTTGCCTCCCGCCGCGGGCGTCTCGATCAATTCATTGGGAATCGAACCGTTGAGGGCGGCATTCCAAAGATAAGTCCCCGGCGCCGCATCGGTCCAATACATACCCATGCCCGTCAGCGAAGAGTTTCCGGTCCAGGGTGGGGCCGTCCCGCCCCAAAACCCAACTACCTCGCCGTTCTCGTTCATCCACCCACTGCTGTTCCCGTAAAGGTAACTGAAGCGGACTTCGTCGCCGGACTGTTGGAAGTAATCCCCCAAAGCGGTACTGTGATCCAGACGGTCGGTAACGTTGTAGGTGCCGATGCTCTGGCCGGCCCAGCCGCCGTATTCCCCTGTTTCTCCCGTCCCTTCCACCGTGAAGAGACCGTAGTAGGGTCCGGACATGACGCCAAGATACAGAGGGGTCATATAGCGGCCCGCCAACTGGCCGGAAATCGTGCCGTCGGTTCCCCATGAGCCTCCGGCGACATCGGCGAGATAGTAGAAGGGGGCGTTCATCTGGGTGGGACCGTAACCGCCCACTTTAGCCGACCAGGAAACCCCGCCCGCCGGCTTACCCGCAAAGGAGTTCCCGTACACGCTCCGGAGATTGTAGATCCCCCAGCGCAGGGGGATGAGTTTATCCAGATACTCCTGCTCGTCGTAGAATGGTTTAGCATAGAAAGTCGTCTGCATCATCCCGTATTCATTGGCAATCGTTCCCTGGCCACCGGCGAACGCGCCACCGAGTCCACCAAAGGCAAAGTTGTGGAACACCTCGAGTTCCTCCGTCGGCAGCCCCGAGATCCTTTGCTGGGGCGTCAGGTCGCCCTCCGCCTTCCACATCCCCAGTTCGGGAAAATACTGTCCGTCCAGGGCGCCGGCAAGCCAGCCGGCCTGGCCGGCCGCCGTCTTGTAGATACCGTAGGCCGAGCCGCTCATCGTGCCGTCTTTCCAGATCCCCGCGGAGATCCCGGTAAATTCCGCATCGGGGATGTCCACACCGGCCACGGACTGGCCGGCAAGGCCGGAATTCCAGAGGAACGGCCCCGCGTAGGCGGCGCCGGATACCGGTTCACCAATCTCGGCGTCCAGGATGTTGCCCATGGCGACCAGACGGGTGGCCCCCGTCCAGAAGGGTTTCACGCCGCCGGTAAGGCCCGATTCATGGGCGACGAGGTTCATTATACTGTAACCGTATTCACTGTCGTACTCCCCTCGATAAAGCGAAGCGGGGCCATGGTAATAACCCTCATCCACCCCCCAGTAACCACGCCAGGCCAGGGAAGCCAGTTTGTAAACCCCCGTACCCGCCACTCCATAGGCGTCGCCGGCGGGTTTATAGCCCCGGTACTCGAAGCTGGCCGTACCCAGGTAGTTCTCGTCCAGGTAGTAGATCGAATCGGCGCTCATCTTGGTATGGCCGCCGGAAAGGTCGTCCTCACCGGCAAAATTGCCCAGGAGGGCGTAGGAAACATACCCCTCGTGCACCGAGTCGTAATAGTCGCCGTACCGGCCGATGATACCCTGCCAGGGGGAGCCGAAGCCCTCATAGCTACCGCCCTCGGCGGTTGTGCCCCAGAAGCCGAGGATACCCCCCGTGGTCGTCCCATACCCCTTCAAGAGGCCGGAAACCATCGATTCTTCCATTGCTTGTCCATAGCTGCCCAGGACCGGAACGGGGATATCGTTGAAGTTCCGGAGCGCCGTGTCGTTCGTAGCCGCCACCGGCGTCCGTTGCATCGTCCCGCTGGCCTTGATCTCCCCCCCGGCGATGTAGTTGGGGTCATAGAGGTCCGCGCTCGTCAACAGGCCGATGGCGGTCCCTTTCCGGTAAACGCCGGTGAAGAGTCCGTACCAGGAGCCGGGCACCGAGGCGAGGGAAGAATCATAGACGCCGCCGTCACTCATGGGAACGGAGCCGAGGCTGGTAACGGAAGGACTGCCGGCGCTGCCGGCGCTCAGGGTCCCCGATACGCCCGTCGTCCCCGTGTTGGTCTTGTCGTCGATGGAAGTCGCCACCGTCCCGCTGGCAAACGGGCTTCCCGGCGTTACGGGAATGGTCGCCGTCGCCGTTGTGTAGGTGGTCGTCGGCTGCTGTTGTTGTTGCTGCTGCTGTTGCTGCTCTTCCTTGGCCTGCTGGGCGGCCTGGGTGGTTTCCTGCTGGACCTGCTGTTGCTGCTGGATCTGCTGCTGCGCCTGGACCTGCTGTTGCTGCTGCTGGACCTGCTGCTGCTGTTGTTGCTGCTGAGCGAGGTCGGCATCGGTCTTGCCCAGCAGCGAGGTGGCGCCGCCGGAAGTCCCGGTCCCGCCGGTCGTTCCTCCCGTGGTCGTACCGGTGGTCGAACCGGTGGTTCCGGTCGTTCCTTCCGTCGTGGTCCCGGAGCCGCCTCCCGTGGTCCCTTCCCCGCCGGTCGTACCACCCGAGCCACCGGAACCGGAACCACCTTCGCTGCTTTTACCGGCGCCACCGGATTCATCCTTCTTGGCTTCCTCCTTTTTCCCTTCGTCCTTCTTGCCAGTATCGGATGTCCCCTTCTTCTCTTCTTCCTTGCCCTTGGGGGCCTCATCCTTCTTGCCTTCGTCCTTGCCCTTTTCGTCCTGTTTTTTCTCCGTCTCTTCCTTCTTTTCCTCGCCCTTTTCCTGGTCCTTCGCCGGCGTCGTGTCGTTGATGTGCTGATCGATTTCCGCCGCCGTCGCCGGTTTGACGATCGGCTTCTGATCGGGAGCGGTGACGATCATGGCCTGACCCGGGGCGATGGTCTTCACGTCCCCGGGCATGTTTTTGTTGTAGCCGTAACCGGGTCCATCCTTCAGTACGGCGCCGCTCACCCCGTTGATGAAGAAGTTGATCAGGATGGTCCCGCGGACCCCGGCAATGGAGGTTGCCGTGTGGACTTCATAGGCGCTGCCCTTCTGGAGATTTTTGACCACGCTCTGGGTTTTCCCCCGGAAAAGGTCCATGTAACTCTTCTGATTCTCACGATTATCGTACTTGGTGATCCGCACCCTGGTACCCTCGGCAAGGCGCAGGATGTTGCCGTCCGTGAAGGTGACCTCGGCCTTGGATTTGCTCTTGGCCCGAAGGATGTCCCCCTGATTGACCGGATCGCCCAGCAGGGCCTTCATGGCCGCCTGCCCGGCCCGGGTGATATCGACGTTGCCCTCGATCTGGCTGATCTTGCCCACCGGAGCGGCCAGCACCGCCAGCGGCACAAGCATCATAATCGCCGTCAACAGGACGGCTACGGCGACGGTGATTGTTCTTTTCATGGTGACACCTCCTGACACATAAAACGAGGGATTAAAACCTGAGTTCCAAGCCTACGGAATAGACATTGCGGTCATAGTCGTAAAGGAATATATTCGAGAAGACCCGGGTCTTCATGTACTGCGGGGCGATGATCGTGAGATGCCGGTTTATATCCCAGTAAATCCCGGCTGTCAGCGTGTATGTCTGATCGCTCCGTTTGGTGTTGTCGAAGGTGGCGTTGGGGTTCTGGTAGTCCTGCAGGAACATCTCCCCGCCGACCTGGGCCCGGATCAGCCAGTATTTCGGGGACATGAAATTGACCGTAAACCGGTGTCCCCGATTGTCGAAGTAGGCGCCGTGGGCGCTCTCCGTGCTGAAACCGTACTTGAGATTCAAAAGCCCCCCTCGGGCCCCGAACATCCAGTACCAGGCGATATAGCTGTCCAGGCCCCGGGACGACTGATCCCAGAGTTGCGGCTGGGTGACGGCTTCAAAATAGTTTTTACCCGCATAACCGGCCGAGAGCTCCAGGATATGGTTCGGCGCCGGCATATACCGGAGGAGCGGCCCGACGGTGTAATTTTCCGAATAACGCTGGTAGCCGGGATTTCTCTTCATCACATGGGTGTAGTTACCCGCCAGTACCACCATGAAGCGTCCGAAACTCAAACCGGGGTTAGCGGAAAAGGTGTTGGCGATGAGGTCGTAACTGGTGGAATATTTCTCCTGAAAACTGGCGGCGGCGGCATAGCTCGCGTTGAACGTGAAGGGACCTTTGAGGATGGGGACATAATCCAGGCGGGCCGTGGTCAGATACTTGAAGCTCTTCTCGTCCCGTTCCCAAAAATCCGTCCCCGTCCGCTGAAGCCAGAAGCCATTCCAGGTCGGTTCGGAGAGGATATTCGTGTCGTACTGGGCCATAAGGCCCACGGTCAGGCGCAGGGGCCGTTCCAGGAAACTGCGCTCTTCCACGAGATCCTGATAACGCCGGGCGAAAGACCCGAGATCTGAGAGGGGGTCCTGGGTAATGGCGGTCTGAAAACGCTGCTTGGCCATGTCGTATTTGCGCAGGTTCATGTAGCAGACCCCGATCTGAAGATCCGCGGACTGGGTATAGGCGGCATCCAGATTCTTGGCCTGATCGAAGGCCTCGATGGCCTGCTGGTAACGTCCCTCCGAGGCGGCGATCATCCCCTTGAGGAAGGCGATCTTGGCCGGGAAGAGGTTGTTGGTTTCCGCGACGCCGATCCACTGCTTTGCCTCTTCGAATTTACCCTGCTGGTAGAGGACATCGATCAACTCCACCGGGGCCTGCCGGACCGGAGGGGTGAGAGTGGCGGCATCACGAAGCTGGCCTTCGGCGGAGGGGATGTCGTTGGCCTGCTTATAGGACATCCCGAGGAAGAACGCCGCCATGGACGAAGACGGGTCTTTCTGACGGTATTTAGTCAGGATGTCGATGGCTTCCTCATAGTTCTCCGCCTGATAATGCCGGATACCCGCCTGTAGATCCGGGGCCTCCTGACCAAAGGCACAGGGCGTCAGAATAAGCAGACAGAGCATAAACAAAACCGCCATTGACGGCACAGGCGCCGGGATTTTCCTCATTTGCCGATCTCCCATTAACAATTTTGATCAGGTAGCCGTACACATCCGACGATAGACAATAAAGCATCTATTCGTTTTAAATTTACAGGCGTTTACTCATTGGTGTCAATATGTATTGTGTATTTTGGTGTGAACTGGTTCACATGCCGGAAGGTATTTTTTCACATCCTGATCATCAATCCGTACCAACCTGCGCCGTCGCCCAGACGGCCAGCTTTTCCCGGAAGATCTTGGCGTTGTGACGGATGTCCACCGGAAATCCGGGATGGTAGAGGATAGTATTTATCGCCCCGATCATGCCGTTGCTCCGGGCGATCGTCAGCAATTCCTCCGTCAGTCCTTCCTTATCCCGGCCGCTGTCCCCGGCCTGGAGTTCGATGATGATTACCGGCCGCTTGCTTCCCGGGGCGCCTACCCCCACCAGGGCTGAACGTCGCACCCGGGGATGGCGATTGAAGAGGGCCTCGCAAGGAATGGTAAAGAGAGCGCCGGCGGCGGTTTCCACCCGGTGGGCCTTCCGGCCGCAGAACCACAGCCGCCGCCGATCGTCCAGATAACCCAGATCGCCCATCCGGTGCCAGACGCCGCCGTCCCCGTCCCGCATTTTTGCCAGGCGCGTCGCCCCGGGATTCCGGAAATATTCCCTGGTCGTCACCGGTCCTTTGACGGCGATTTCCCCGATCGTTCCCGGCGGAAGGATCTCCGCATCCTCGATGCGCTCCAGAGGCTCCTCGGTAATCCCGATGATCCGGACCTCCATTCCCGCCATGGGCCGTCCCACACAGGCGCCGCCTCCACTTTCGGAGATTTGACGGGTCTCCGTAAGAACCTCCCGGCTGTCGATATCGCTCACCGGCAGGGCCTCGGTAGCCCCATAGGGGGTGTGAATCCGGGCCTCCGGTGGCAGCAGGCGGTGGACGGCCTCCATCAGGTCGGGACGAACCGGCGCGCCGGCGGTGATGATCCGTTTGACGGCGGGAAGCTTCTTGCCCGTCTCGGCCCCGTAACGGGCGAGGTTTTCCAGGAGGGCGGGCGATCCATACATGCTGTTGCAGTTGTTGGCCTCCAGGGCGTGGACGATCTTCCGGGGGTCCGCCTGTGCCGGACGGGTGGGGTCCATGTCAGGAATGACGGAGGTCATTCCCAAAACGGCGTCGAACAGGGAAAAGAGCGGAAATGTAGCCAGATCCACCTCATCCCGGCCATACCCGAAATGGGTCCGGAGGTAGCGGACCTGGGCGTCGAACATCCCGTGCTCATAGACCACCCCTTTGGGAGGGCCGGTGCTCCCCGTGGTGAAGAAGATCGCCGCCCGCTCGTCGGGACGCATGGGAGCCGGCGGGAAGGGCCGCCAGGGACCCTTGCGTAAATCCTCCAGCGCATACCCCCCCCAGAAGAGACGGCGGCCCACGGTGATTTTCACCTTTACCGTGGAGAATTTTCCCGGTGACAGGACCCGGAGGATGTGGGCCAGGGGAATGCCGATGAATGCCTCGGCGCCGATGGAAGACAGGTTGTCCACCAGCTTCTGCCGCCCCATGCCCGGATCGATCATCACCGGAATCGCCCCCACCCGAAAGAGGGCGAAGGTAACGGCGAACAGCTCCAGGGAAGGCCGGACCATGAGGATGGTTTTCACCCCCCGGACGATGCCGGCCCGCTGGAAACCATGGGCCAGACGGTCCGTCTCTTCGTCCAGTTGGCGGAACGTCCAGTGGACAAAGGCGCCGGAGGCGGCCGGGCAGACCACGGCCTTCTTCTCGGGCAGGAGGCGGGCGACGCGACTCAGATGTTCACTTAGATTCGCCGTCGCGTCCGGGTTGGGGGTATCGAGGGGTTTGTTCATTTCTTCCACCGGATTGTGAAGGGCCACGGGGCGGTATTCGAGGAGTTCATTAACACAGGCCGCCAGGCGGCGTCAAGATAGCCACCCGCGGGCGATCCAGTCTGCAAACATATTTTCTAAACATATTCAAGAAATTATAACGATTATAACAATTAGTATTCCTCGGTTATCACCGGCCCCGGGGTGTGCTGTCCAGGAAGGTCCGGATCAGTTCGATGACCTGATCCCCCTCGTCCTCCAGGATGTAGTGCCCCCCCCGGGGAAAGGAGTGGACCTCCGCCTGGGGAAACCGCCGGCGCCATTCCGCCAGGATCGAATCGTCGAATACGAAGTCCCGCCCTCCCCAGCAGATGAGCATGGGCAGATGACGCAAAAGGCACAGGCGCTCGTCGGTCCACCGGGCCAGGGCGTAGCTCCCGTTTCGGGGAGACACGGGAATATCCTGGACAAAGCGCAATGTGGCCAGGCGGTTTTGCCAGGAATTGTAGGGCGCCGTGTAGGCGCGCCGGACCCCCGGGGGCATCCGCTTCGTGACGGCAAGGAAGGTCGCCAGATAGGAAAAGGCGTTAAATCCCCGGACCAGCAGGTCGGGTAGGATCGGCAGGCGATGGATGAAGGACAACTGCCACGGCAGTTTCTTGCCGGCGGGAATGAGAAAGGCGCCGGTATTGAGAAGGATGATCCGGGCGATCCGCTCCGGGCGCCGGCAGGCGCAGGCCAGGCCGATCATCCCCCCCCAGTCGTGGACCAGGAGGGTCACGCCGGCCTGGAGATCGAGATAATCCAGCAGCGCCTCCAGGTTATCCACATGACTCGCCAGGGTATAGGAGAAAACGCTTTCGGGCGGCCGGGATGACAGGCCGCAGCCCACGTGATCCGGAACGATCACCCGGTTCCCGGAACTCAGCGCTCTTACCACCTCCCGGTAATAGAAGGACCAAGTCGGGTTCCCGTGCACCGCCACAACCGCCTCGCCCCGGCCTTCGTCGAGATAGTGATACAGAAACCCCGGACCCTGAACCCAATGGCCGGCAAAGGGATACAGACGCCGGTGCAGGGAGATGTCGAAGGGAGGAGCAATGTCGGCGGCGTTTGCGGCGGGGGTGAATCTCATCGGGGATCTCCCGGAAAAACGAGGGGTTGAAATATATTCATCCGCCGTCAGGAAGGGTTGCGATAGAGGGCGAAGCTCACGGTGATCCCGGAACCTACCGCAAGGAAGAGACAGTTTTTCGCCCTGGCGAACCGGCCGTCTTCCCGGGCCTGCATCAAGGCGAAACCGAGCCCCGCCGTATGCATCCGGGCAAATGCCTCCGGCAGCACCACAGTCCGCTCTCCCAGACCGGGCTCCCTGACCAGTTCCGCCAGCCACCCCGGCGGGCCGGGGGAGGGAACGACGATATCGATTTCTTCCATGGGCATGGATATTTCCTGCAGGAAATCCGCCAGTCCCTCCCGGGCGCAACGGGCACAGTGCCGGGCATACTCTTCCTTTTGTCTCACCATGAGGATGTTTCTTTTTTTCCTTCCCTTTGCCGTCCACTCGATGCGACTGGCAAAATCGGCGGCAAACTCCGTGTCCGTATCGGTCCGGAAATGTAAAAAACCCTCGCCGGCCCGCCCCCGGGAAAGGAGGAGCGCGGCTCCGGCCGGTACAAAAGGATAGGATTCGCACTGACCGGGATGCGGTTCGGCGTCGCTGGTGACCACCAGGCCATATTTCACGGCGCCGGTGGCGAGAAATCCGTCCACTACCATGGCGGCGGTTAGCATTCCGCCGGCGCCATTGTTCAGATCGAAGGAGAAGGTGCCTTCGGCGCCGGTAAACAGCTCGTTGGCCCTGATCCGCTGTTGGATGAAGGATGCGATCGACGGTTCGCCGATGTCCCGATCCCGGTAAATCCCCGTATTGACAAGGAGGCCCAGTTCGTTGGGATCGCGGCGGACCTTGCCGAGACAATCCGCCGCCGCCTTAACGGCGAGATCCACGGACCCGCGACGGAAAAACCCTGGGCGGCTCACCGCTACTGATTCAATCAGCGCTCCCATACCGATCCACCAATGCGTCCATGGTAAAAATCACCACCCCGATAACCAGCCCCGAGGCAAAGGCCATGATCAGGATCTTGTCTCCTTTTTTAAACCGCTTTTCCTGGAGGTACCGGTACATGGCCAGAAAATGAGTGGTGGAGGCCGTATTGCCGTACTCCTGGAAATTGGTAATGATATTCTTCACATTGCTGCCGAGGTAACGTGCCAGGTGCTTGCCGCCGGAACGGATGGCCCGGATGGATGTCTGGTGGGGAATGAAATGATCGATATCGCCGTATTCGAGACCCGCGGCCATCAACGCCCGCTTCAGGATAGGCGGAGAATCGGAAATCGCCACCTGGTGTATCTTCCGGGCCGCGGTCACCATCTGGGCTCCCGGGGCATCGACGCAGGGCTCGCCGATACAGAGATCGCTGTACTTCGCCAGGGTTATGAAATTGGACACCTGCAAGCCGGATTCACCCTCCGGCGCCCTTTCCAGGATGACCGCCGCCCCGCAGTCCCCCACGGTGAGGGAGGCAAGCTGCCCGCTCAACACCGTCTTGACATGGGGTACGGCATTATGCACCGCCGAGGACAGATATTCTCCGGAGATCACCATTCCGCGCCTGATCACCCCCCGGCGGATGAAATCATTCATGATGTAAACTCCCGTGAGCATCCCGGCGCAGGCATTGGTGATGTCGAAATTCAACGCCCGATGCGCCCCGATGGCCTCTTTCACGGTCAGGGAGAGGGGCGGTTCGTAAACGAAATTTAGGCCGTCCTGATAGCGGGTGATGGAACAGCAGATGATCATCTCCAGTTCATCCGGCTGATAACGGGAATATCGCAGGCAGTCCCGGGCGGCGCTGATCGACAGGACATAAGAATCCTCCTTGCCGGTACATACCCGGCGTGCCGCGATGCCGGTCAGATCTTCGAGATCGATCCTGCCCCACATCTTCACCCCCGCCATTATTTCCCCGGTGGTCAGGCGGGTCGCGGGTATCTTGACGCCGATGCTTTCAAATCTGCTTTGATAATGAAACGTTGAATCCGTTTGGATGGACGATGTTTTCGTTTTATGGACCTCTCGCTTCGCTTCCACCGGTCAATAATCACCTGACTGATCTTGATAATTATAAGGGTGGAAAGTCATAATGTAAATCCCCGGGCAAGTCAAACAAAAAACCCCTTCCTGCCGCCACCAGTGGGAGAACTGTTTATGAACATTGTGATTCCCCTTCCCGGCCGCCGTTGGCAAGACTTCATAGCAGGGCATAAAAGAGTTGTCTTTTCCCGTAATGTTCCCTATAGATATATACACCTATCATCTCCGAGGAAAGAAGGGTCGTGTATATGGGGGAAAAAATCAAATTTATGAATGTTTTCCTTGTGTTCTTCTTTTTCCTGATGAGCGTGATCATCATATTCGATACCGAACAGGCCCGGGGGATGCCGGCGGAAACGGATAAAGTGAAGGCCATGATCGAAGAAGGCGTGCGCCAGTACCAAAACGAGAACTACGAGGAGGCCGTGGAGATCCTCACCGAGGTTCGCCGCCGTAACCCCTCCTCGTCCACCGCCGCATTTTTCCTGGGGCTCTGCTACAAGCAGACCAACGAACCGCAACAGGCAATCCCGCAGTTCACGGACGCCGCCACGCTGAAGCCCGCGGTCAAGGAAGCGGTGGTGGAACTCATCGACGCGCTCATCCAGGTGGAGAGAATCGAGGAGGCGGAAAACTGGGTCGCCGTGGCGGAAAAGAACGATATCTACCCGGCGAAGGTCGCCTTTCTGAAAGGAATGATCCTGTCCCGCAAGGGAAAATTTTCCGAGGCGATCACCTCCTTCGATAAGGCCAAGTCCCTGGACAAAAACTATGCCCAGGCGGCGGATTTTCAAATCGGCATCGCCCTCATGGGGGACCGGAAATTCTCCAAGGCCCGGGAACGATTTCAGGCCGCCGTCACCCAGGACCCTCTGTCCGATCTCGGCGCCTTTGCCCGGCGCTACCAGGACATCGTGGAAGAACAGAGTTTCCTCCAACGGCCGGTGCGACTCACCCTGACCGCCCTGGGCCAGTACGACACCAATATGCTTCAGGAACCTTTTCTATATTACCCGGACACCTCGCCGCAGGTCCAGAGTTCCAACAATTATGTCAACGAGAGCAATCAGAAGAGTTTCGGCCTGATGTCCACCGCCCGGGCGGACTTCATCCCCATCCTTCCCGGCAACTGGCTGTTCAATGCCGGCTTCACGGCCCTGAGCAACGTCCACGAGAAAAACTCCACCACCTACGACATTTACGCCAATTCCTTTTCCGCCGCGCCGGGTTACAATTTCGGCGCCTTCGCCCTCAATCTGAACGCCAACTACACCTTCGTCGCCAAGCGGGGGGATTACGAAAACAACGGCGGCGGCTACCGCCGTTATTCGGAAAATTTCACCGTCGGGCCGCTGCTGCGTTTCCTGCCCACCGCCAACCAGATCGTCGAGTTGTCGGGAGCCTATGCAAAAAACAACAATTTCAAGACCGTCGCCAACCCGGAATTGAACGACATGAGCGGAACCGGCCTGGACAGCTACGTAAGCTGGATGTGGCTCTTCGCCCCGGCCGGGATACTGAATCTCAAGTTCGGCTACACCATCAACAATACCGACGGCATATTTTATGACAATCAGGGCTATCGCCTCACCGCCAACCTCATCTATCCCCTCTGGAACAGACTGAAACTCCAAATCAGCGGCGACGCATATTTCCAGAATTACCGCTATGAAAACACCAACTACAACAACACCAAACGGAACGATCAGATCTACACCGGCACCATCGGCCTGACCTGGGACCTGAAACGTTATCTGAGTCTCCTGTTACAGTATGCGGGAACCCGGGCCAATTCCAACATCTACGCCTATGACTACGATCGAAGTCTGTATTCCGTCGGCTGTGAATTGCGGTTCTGACCCGGAAAGTGTGACCAAAATCACACCCGGACTGTGATCTCGGTCACACGCAAGCTATTGAACAAAAAGAAATAATCATTATAATCAAGGTAAGGGAAAAAACGACATACGGAGTCCGATAGACTGTTTAACCGGTATTGCAGGGGGTATCACCATGAATAGAAAACTCAACTTGGCGTTATTGCTAATATTTGCCTTCGTCTTGCTGCCATTGGCGGCAGTTCAGGCGGCGCCGGTGGGGACGATAACCGCCCTGGAAGGCAGGGTCGATTTGACCGCCGGCGGCCAGACCCGGGATGTCCGCGTGGGCGACCAGGTCAGCGTAGGCGACATCCTGAGATCGAAGAGCAAGTCCAAGGCGGAAATAAAATTCCTGGACGGCAATATCCTCCGCCTGGCGGAAAACACCCGTCTGCGGGTTTCCCAGTATCAGCCGGAAGAGGGAAGGAAAAGTTATTTCAATCTGTTCCGGGGCAAAACCCAGGCGGTGGTTGACAAGCTCCAGAAAAAAGGTACCTTCGAAATCCATACCCCCACCGCCATCTGCGGTGTCCGCGGCACCATGTTCTTCGCCTACTTCCAGAACGGCCAGAGCGGCTTCGCCTTCCAGCGGGGCAGCGGCTATGGCTACAACGTCAAGATGCCCACCCAGGTCGTCACCATCAATGCCGGACAGGCCATGGTGGTGACGGCCCCCGACCGCTCTCCGACGCTACGGCCGGCGACATCGGTGGAGATCGACAAACACGCCAAAGACACCACCCCCACGGAAAAAGGCAAGGAGGAAAAACAGGAAAAGAAGGAGGAGGCGAAATCACCTGAGGGCGCCCAGAAACCGGAAGGCGACCAGGGCAAGCAGGAGGAGAAGAAAGAAGAGAAAAAGGAAGAGGCGAAAACCGAAAAACCTAAGGATGAAAAGCCTCCGCAACAGACCAAGACGGAGGAAACAAAACCGCAGGAAACCAAAGGCAGCGAGACGCAACAACCCGCCGGAACCACCGGCGGTACGGGAGCAGGAACGTCAACAGGAACCGCTACGGGCGACACAACCGGAACCGGGACGACGACCGGTACCACAACCCCGCAGCAAACGGCAGGAACCGCCACGTCCACGGAGTTGCCGCCTCCCGCCCCACCGGCCTCCGGGACGCAGTTCACGGAACCGGTCGCGCCACCGGTCACCCCGGTCGTTTCGCCGCCGGTCAACCCGACGCAACCGATCATCGTGGAGCCTATCATTCAAAGGGACACCACCCCCCCCCAGGTCATGCTGACTTCATTTCCTCCGGGAACCGCGGACACCAATACCGCCACCTTCGGTTTTTCCGCCAACGAACCGGCAACCTACACCTACCGGATCAACGGCGGGACCTGGAACAGCAGCAGTTCTCCCAGCATCTCCCTGAGCGGCCTTCCCGACGGCATCAATGTCCTGGATTACGTGGGCGTTGACTCGGTGGGCAATGCCTCGGCCACGCAATCGTACAAGTGGTCCATCAGCAGCGGCACTTCTTTCACGAACAGTGTCGCCATCGGTGATCTAAACGGCACTCTCTCGGGAAAGATCAACGAATCCACCGGTACGGGAAACCTTAGTCTCGCCGCCACCGGTCCATCGCTTGCCACAACCGTAACCCCGCTAAGCGGAACGATGAGCGACGGCGCGGTCTCGAATGCCGATCTGGCGGTAATCGTGGGATCGTGGCGGGGTCTGTACAACGGCCTGGCAAACAAGGAGGGGAAGCTTGGCTACCTCACGGGCAGCCTCACCGGCACCTTCAACGAAGGCGTCCTCAACGGCGACGGTACGGTAACCCGCATCTGGACGCCATATACCGCCTCCGGGTCGTTCCAGACCTTTGCGGACATCTCCCTTCCCTATTTCCGCGATGTCGATCCCGCCGGCGGTCTCGCCACCGAAACCGTAACCGGCCAGGTCCGGGGTTACCGGCGCACCGACGGCGGCATCCTCGGGATGTGGGGTTATCATCCCGCCGGCGGCGGTTATTACAGCGGCGGGATGCCCGCCACCTGGACGGCAATGTACGGCGCCTACAACCTCACCCCGGTCAACGGTCGGGTCTTCGTCGTCATGGGCGACCTCACCGGGACGGACGACGGCCAGGGGCATGTGACGATTCAGGAAGCCGTGCCGTCGGGATTCCGGTATCTCGACGCCGACTACCTGGGGACCATGACGTTGAGATACGCCGGGAGTTACCCCACGGGCAATCAACCTCTGGTCGCCGCATCGTACGACAGTGTCGGGGTAGGCACCTACGATCTGGCGCCCCTGACCATGAAGGGCATCATGTCGGGATCCATGCAACACTTCGACGGCGCCTCTTTCATCACCGGAGGCACTCTTGCCGGGCTTCTCGGCAGTGCTTCCACCGAGTGGAACTCCCAGGCATCCCTTACGATGATGGGCAGTTATGTCCAAAACGCCGGCAATCAGCCCTCCCTGCTCCGTTATGGAACCGGCGGCGGCAACATTGCCGGAACAGCCGTGGACGGAGGGGCTTTCCGCGGCTATCTGACCGGAGGATGGCAGGACAACACCCTTGCGAGTCAGGCGCTGATCCTTTATGTCACCGCCGGCAACAAGGCCGGTTATCTGGAAGGCATGACGGGGGGAGTCATCTCCGGCGCCTACTACGGCGGAAACGCCAACCTGTGGCAGGATAACCTGTCCCTGCTCGGCGGCCGGGAAGAGCAGGCAACGACGGTGTCGCCGGCAAACCTGTTGACATCCCTCGTCGTCAACGATTTTCAGGCTGCCCGGAGCAGCGGGCTCTTCCTCGGCAAAACGGTCAAGGACGTCGTCGTGGACGGCTATGCGATGAGGATAAACGACCAGAACAACTGGGGGATCTGGAATGCCGCCTTTGGTGGAACCTACGATGCCACCGCCACGGCAACCGCGGACCTTTCCCTGGGAGGCAAGTTCCACAATACAACGGACCTCACCGAGGAGGGCTTATGGAAAGGGCAGTTGGCGGGCCTGGGCCAGACCAATCCGGGGACGAGCGGGATATTCAGCGGCTCTGCCCTGACCAATCTGGCCCGCTACGAACTTTCCGGCGCCGTCGCCAATGCCGCCGCCGGTGATACGGCCTGGCAGGCCACGGGTATCGGCTCCTACACACGGACCCCCATGTACTTCAGCAGCAGCTTCTCCGGCGAGACAGATCAATACACCCTGACGGACACAAGCGGCATCTATCAATCGGTAAAAGGACGGATCCATCACGGCGTCTATACCCGGATGCAGACGGTCGCCACCATCCCCGGCCAGGACAGCTTCTGGAAAAGTCAATATGAATACGACTATTTCGTCCGGGACGGCGGCAGCCTTCCCGAGGGGTTCCAGCAGGAACGGATCGAGGCTTACGACGACGCTCTGGGCGGCCGGTACCGCGACTCCTGGATCTACCGGCCCGACGGTTCCTATTTGGCCTATCGGGCCGGCGCCGGCAAGGTTTGGATGCTGAGCCGCGGCGGGATGAAGAAACTCTTGCCCGTTCCCAATCTCGCCGGCACCGCCCCTTACTACGATCCGGTCTCCCGCAATCTGCCGGCGGGCTCCATATACCATCCGGCCGCTCCCCTCGACCCCTCCCCGGCGGATGTTTATGTCCGCTCCTTCGCCGGGGACGACCAGCCCTGGTCCAACGACGTTTACAGCGTGGTCCGGGCGGCGGATTTCTCCGGCCTCATGGCGGGTGCAGCCAGCCTGAAAGATACCACGATGGACAACCAGGCCGATCTGTACTTTTTGGGCCAAATGGGCAACTACACCGGCGCGGCGGTTTTCAATGCCCGCCTGCTCAGTTACGACGCCGCGTCGCAGAAGAGGACCACCCCGGATGGCGACGCCTACTATCTGAATCTTATGGGCGCCGTCGCCACGGAAGGCGGGGCCGGTTCGGTAAACAACCTGAACGGTGTCATCTACGGCCTTTATGTCAATCCCACGGGCACCGAGGCGGGTTTCCTCCGGGGCGGTATTTTCGCCGGCACCGTTTCCGGGGATCTTGGCATGTGGGAGGCCACGGGACGCCTTTACCGGGAAGAGCCATTCTACCGGGGCGCCGCGCTTCCCTTTACCCCCGACAAACTTCTCAACCGCCTGAGCAACGGCAACTGGGTCAACCTGCAGGGCGGTTATATGGGGGCCTCCGTGGAGTTGGGTTCCCGGGAGGGCTATTTTCTGGGCTCCGAATCGACGTCCGGCGTCCTGACCGGTTACGATGCCCCCGGATGGACCCTGAACATCAAGGGGCTTCCCGATTACGGCATCTTCCAGTTGAATCACGAGGTGATGAATCGTTACCGCAATCCGGACCAGGCCGACGCCTGGGCCATGAATCTTTCCGGTCTGGGCTCCTTCGGGTCTTATACGACCGCCACGGAGATTCCCGTCACCTATCCGGACAGCGGTGTATGGTTCGCCGGCATAAACAACGGTCTCTGGCAGAACGGATTTATAAGCGGCGGCATCTCCGGCCGGTTTCTCACCCTGACGAAGGCGGGAACCATCACCGGAGAGATGGTGGGGTCGTACCGGCCCGATGCGGCCGGGGGAACGGAGGGGACCTGGCAGGCCGTCTCCGGCGGCGTCTGGCGGAAGGAAACGACCGGGAGCCTAACCTTTGCCAGCCGTATCGACGGAACCAGCGCCGTCCTGGATCACGAGATATCCGGGTACCGTGACTACGGCAACGGAGAGTTCTACTCCTTCGGCTATAACGATCGGGACCGGCGGGACGGCAGTCGTTACGGATGGAGCAGCTACGCCAATCCTTCGCTGCGGGAGGCGGTGAGCACGTCTTTCAACGCCAGCGGTCCAAACGAGGAGAACATGACCTATTACAGCCAGACCATCAAGACCGTCTGGACTGATGCCCAGCCCAGCGTATATTCCTTCACGCAAAACGACATCACCTTCGACAATCGGGGAGCCTATATCGAGGCCATGACCGGACTGGCCTATTCGCCAAAGGGAGAAGTGGTCGGCTACGGCATGTACGGCTTCAACTCCCGCAGCAATCTTCAGGGTATCTTCGCCGGGCAGGACGACCTCTGGGCCGCCGGACGGATCAGCCGGACGGAATTTCTCCTGGTTGACGACACCAGTTTCCTCGGAGGCAAACCGTTCCTTTTCGGCGGCATCCTTTACAGCTCCAACCCCTTGAAGACGGACAATCCATTCACCGATTCCGAGGCACCCATCGGCGGCGCCTACGTCTCCTATCTCGGCGGCGCCGTGAACCAGGCCAACCGGGTGCAGGCCACCCTCTTCGGCCTGTATATGGACAGGGACAGGAACATAGGCATCCTGAACAGTTGGGACGATAATGCCCAGTCCTATGATCTCACCGGCAATTATTATCCCGGCGCCGGTGCCTGGGAGGGAAGCGGCGCTATCACCAGCGCCTTTGTCATGACCCCGGATGGACAAAAGATAAGCCCGGAGCTGACTCCCCAGAACTTCGCCGCCAATGTTTTCGTTAATTCCAGACAACTGGTAAAATTCAGCGATCCCGGACTTTCTCCCCTGACCTGGGGCGAGGCGGCGCCGGAGATCGACCTGCGGCTGGGCGCCATTACGGGCAGCGCCGCCATAATCAATCCCGCCCGGCAGAATGACGGCCTCTGGGGTATCTGGAGCGCCGCCACGGGCGGGGAATATGACGGCGATCCCGCCACCTGGGCAGGCAAAGCCGTGGCCTGGGAATATTCGGCCGCAACGGAAGGCGGCAGCGACACGGCGCTGCTGAGCGCCCGTATCGACAATGTGGATCCCCCGGCGAATTCCTTCTCCGGGATCATCACCGGCGCCACGGCGGACTGGATAAACCTCCGGATCTCCGTCATGGGCGGTGAGATCCGCGGGCTCTTCGATCCCGCCAACCCCAGGACCTGGATGGCTTTCCAACAGGGGGCGTTTATGGATGCCGCCACATTCTTTGCCCGCATCAACAGCATGAACGCCGCGGACCGGGCGGCGATGGAAAGGGCCACCCGCATCCCCTGTTCGGAAGTCGGCCGGGCCGATTTCGCCGGCAACGGGAACAACATGTCGATCCAGATGAACGGCGTCCAGTTCCTCCGCTTCCAGACCGAGGCGGCTCCCCGCATCTGGGGGACAAACAGCGTCACGGGGACATTCATCGACACGCCGGTCCTGAACGCCGCCCCGATCACCCTCCGCGCCAACACCGGGGGCAACGACATGACCGCCTCGTTCAACATGCAGCGATGGACCGCGCCCGCCGGCAATGCGGGCAACTGGGGGGCGGCGGTGAACGGCGGGGGCGCCCTGAACCGGACGGACGTCCCCGGCACGACCCTGAACGTCAAATTCTCGGGCGCCGCCGCCGGCGGCTACCAGGTGACATCCGGAACCGGAGGCACGATAAACGGCGTGGCGGCGGGGATCGTGAAATAGAATGAATTCACAAGTCCGAAAGAAAAACATCCCGGCCATGAAAAAACTGGCCGTTAAGATTATCTTCATCATTGCCGCGTTGCTGCATCTTTGCGCCGCGGCCCTGGCGGCGGTCCCCTACGAACAAATCGCCGCCAATTTCCTCGCCTTCCGGAACAGCGACAAGCTCGTCGCCGCCGTCGAAGTCCTCGAAGAAAACAGCCTCAATCCCGGGCTGCCCGCCATTGCCAGCGGCGCCCTGGTCCGGCTTACCGGCGGGGGGTATATCCTCATCGCCCCGGCCGCGAATCTGTCTCCCGTTAAGGCCTATTCCTTCACGAGGAATTTCGAGGATCTGCCGCCGGCGGTGCAGCGTTATTTCCGGCAGGAGTTGGAGGGCGCCGCCCGGGCCGCCCAGACTCAGGACCAGACCGCCGCCGGCCGGGAGGGAATGTCGGCAAGCGAAACCCAGTCCCGATGGGATTTTCTTCTGAATTACCAACCGGCGCGTCAGCCCCTGAGCTATACCCCCGACACCTGGCTCATCAAATCCACCTGGGATCAAGGATACCCCTTCAACAAGTTCACTCCCCGCATCAGCGGCGCCGCCGCCCTAACCGGCTGCGTCAACACCGCCCTGGCCCAGGTCTTGAGATACCACCGCTATCCGGCCGCAGCCAAGGGTGTCGCCTCCTACACCTGGAACGGTCAGCCCCTGAAGGCCGTTCTGTTCAAAAACTACCAATGGGACCAGATGCCGGAAGCCGTCGATGCCGCCACCCCGGCCTGGCAGGCCGACCAGGTGGCCAGCCTGATCAGCGACCTGGGGATCGCCAATCACACCGCCTACGGCCTCAGCGGTTCCTCCGCCTATCTCCATACCACGGCGGTGATCCAGAATTTCGGCTATTCCAACCAGATCCAGAACCTGACCAACGCCAATGCGGCGTCCTTCTTCACCGGTCTCAAGGGGGAAATAGACGCCGAGCGGCCGGTTTTGCTTAGTCTTCCCGGTCACATGGTGGTGGCCGACGGCTACGCCTCCGACGGCACCGGACACCGTTTTCACCTCAACATGGGCTGGGGCGGGTACAGTGACGACTTCTACTATCTCGATCAGACCATCCAGGCCGGTGGCCTCTCCTTCACCGTCAATCCCGGTGATCTCACAATCTATTTCCCCCTCAAGCCCTGTACCGGGAGCGACTGCGAATGGGCTTCCGGCGGCGGTGCCGACGTCCCGCCGGTCATCAACACCGCCTTCACCGACCTGATCCTGAACAATACCGTCCAGCCGGCGGCGCAGCTCTTTGTGGATGCCCGGGACGAAAACGGTGATCCCGTGGCGCTCCAGGCCAAAACCACCAACGGCCTGGCCGTTCAGCCCCAGTTCACGGGCCATATTTTGAGCCTGGCCGCCCCCTCCGGTTCCGGCGGCACCGCCAGCAAAATCACCGTCACCGCCGCCGCCAACGACCGGAAGGCGGAAAAATCATTTGTGGCGCTGGTACTGGATAAATCGGTGGGGTTCGGCAAGAGTTACGAAGTCGCCGGCCAGTTCAAGGCCCAGGCGGACGTTTACCGCCACCCCGTGGTCTTGGACGGCGCCTGCACGATCTCCGGCGACCGGGGCTACAGCAACCAGGCCTTCTACGCCGCCGTGCTCGACAGCGGCGACACCCCGGTTTTGGCCTGGAGCAATGTCGCCCTCACGGGGACGATGGCCCGGGGCAGCTACACCCTCGCCGCCTCACTGAAGAGCGGCGGCAGTCAGTACCCTTACACGGCGGGTGATCACGAGGCTTACGTCCTCAAGGTCTCCTGCCCCAACGCGGATGACTCCACCGCCACCATCGCCGGGGTCCTGGGCATCGATCTCAGCGGAATCAATATCCTCAGAGGCGACATCGACGGGAACGGCCTCGTCGATCTGGCCGACGCCATCCTCACCTTGCAGATCCTCGCCCTGCAGCCACCGTCGGGCGCTACACCGAATCTCGCCGCCGACGTCAACGGCGATCAGAAGATCGGCGCCCCGGAGGTGATCTATATCCTCCAGACCACATCGGGAACGCGAGACTAACCCCTTCATTCCTCATCATGGGGACCATCAATCCTCCTGGGACGATTGCATCTCGGCATGACGCTTCGAATTCGGAGAATCAGCGGAGTAAAAGAAAGCTCAAAAAGAGGCGTGCCGGAGAGGCCTGCCCGAAAAGCGCTTCAAATTTGTCCCTACGGAGGCGGGGATTGCCGACCTGACGAGCGATGCACCCAATCGACAAGCCGATTCACTCAACAAGGGACGCCGCCGACCCTCTTGCCGTGCATCCGCCCCAGGTTTTCCGATGGAAAGATCCCTTCCTCTTTTTCTATAGGCATTAAGATCGGAGAAATGCTCAAATCATCAGCGTATATCCGCCGTTTTCTGGAGGATGAAGACCGCCTCCGGCAGGCCGATCCGGCCGTCTCCATCGATATCGGCAAGGCCAGACGGCGGCAAAGATGGAGAAATGCCGGACAATATTCGTAGAATCATCACCACATCCGCCACCGTATATGTCCCGGCAAGGACAATGGGCGTCGCGATCAGGAGGTTGATCGTCTTGTTTACGGTTTGCCCGTTGTTGATTACCGCGAGATTCCAGTCTTCCCGGTGGTTGTCGTCCGTGAAATCGACGTCGAAGGCAGCCTTGCCCTGCCGATCCGTCCGGCCGGACCACACCGCCGCCCCCTGCCCGTTATACAGGGTCAGTCCGGCATCGGCCACATCCCCCTGCACGGGGAAGGTCCTCTTGATGGTTGCCGGGCCATACCAACCGGTCACCTGGGCGCCGGCGGCAAAGGTCATGGTTCCCCTGATCGTTGCTGTAACGGGCGGCACATAGACATCGATGTTTTCAACGACCGCATTTTCGAATTCCACGATGCTGTTCGTGGCCCCATAAAGCATAAACCGGTATTTTATCAAAGAGTTGCTGAGCTTTGCATAAGAGCCGTTGCCATAGACGCGAAATTCCAGAGTGGAATCGTCGATGCTTATCTCCGAACCGCCGAAAACCGCGACCCCCCACCAATCCAGGACATCGGTATTTCTCAGCTCGATGACCGGCAACTCCCCGGAAGTTACGGCGGCATGATCACTCAAACGCCATTCGTCGTAATGACCGTTCTTCAAACCCTGGAACGAGGCCTTGATATTGACCAGACCGTGCAGGGGAATCTGCCTGATCCGGGAGTCCACGGCAGTCATGCGGATGGACGCGGAAGGCTGGGTTGGGGCGAACTGGTGAAACTCGCAGTTCCGCATCAGGATTTGGGAAGGACCGTCGCAGGCCGCGGTGAGGGAATATATCTCCACGTTTTCAAAAGATATATTGTAGCCGTTATCCCTGTAACTCCAGGAGGAAAACAGGCCAGGTTTCAGATGAGAGAACTCTCCCTGAAAGTTGTTGTTGAAGCGCAAGGTAAGAGAATTGCAAAAAGAATCGGACACATTGACCGTACAGGGGCTTTCGGAGGCAAACAGGAGGCTGATGTTTTGGAGCCGGGAATTGGTCAGGGTCGCCGTACCGGAAAAGAGACCTCCCCCCTCGGCGCCGAAAGAGAGATACGCCATGCCCGCCGTCAGGTTCGATCCCTGAAAGACGAGCCGGGAGGGTCCGCGCATTATAATCCGCTGAATCTCATTGGGAAGGGCCGTGGTCACCGTGGAGTCGATGATCTCCAGCGTGGCGCCGCCTTCGACAATGATGTCGAACTCCTCGTGATAACTGATATTCATTATCAGGGTGGTATTGCGGATGGTGAGGCGGGCACTGTCCCGGACGATGATGTTCCCTGTCTGGATATGGGTAACGTTTTCGATGATCATGACATCACTGCCGCTCAGGATCAGATCCGCGGCGGCAACGGGAGAGGCCGATAGCCCAAGAAGGAACAGCAGTGACACGAGCAAAGGGCCCCGGAACCAACCACTATATTTTCGCAAGGAAGGAAAACGGGAAAACATCATTCCGCGTTTTCCCGTGAAGGAGATTTTATATATCTGAAATTCCGCGTCATTTATTGATCATATCCCTTTTAGCGCACAATTGGTTCGTTCGCCGGATCTCCCGGGCGACCAGGTCCACGGGAACCTTTGCGGCATCCTGCGACCGGTTCAAAAAGACCGGTAGGCGCCCTGGACGGAGGCCGCCGAGATCGTTACGGACCGGGACTGGTCCACCTGCCTTACGCACCCGATATCCTTGGCAAACCAGTAGAGGGTCGTTGCCGAAACGATGGGCTGGGTCTGTCCCGCCAGGGTTTCCGTCCTCTCCAGGGAGACGAGGAGGCAATCCTTGACGACGCCGTTCTGGGTGGTCACGTCCTGGAGGCCCACCAGTGTCGTGGCGGTCGTAACCAGGACGTCGTTGACCACCCCGTAAAGCGAAAAGTGATAATAGGTTGAGGAGACATGGCGATCGCCGATCTTGGCGCTCCCCTTCACGAGCAGGAGCGGCGCGTCGAAGAGGTATTCTCCCGGGAGCGACCCCGCTGGTTCATAGACACCGTGGAGCTTTAACCCGGTGGCGTCGGCGGTGTAGTATTCACGAGAACCACTGGCGTAGGAAAAGACAAAGGTGCTCGCCCCGCCGATGGTCTTGGGCTCCGAAACGAGGGTCCGGTAAACGATTCCCGTCACATCGTCACGGAAATCCCGCCAGTCCCCCACCTGGACGGGGAAATAATCGGCGACGGCATATGCGGCGGCACCGGGGCCTCGGAGTCCGGAGACATACTGCAAGGCATAGAGGGCCTCCGCCAGGCCGATGCGCTGATCGCCGTTGACGTCCCCGGTAACGTTGACCGCCATCGCCCCGCCCGCCGCTGTCTGGAGGGAAAGGATCGCGTCGGCGAGGTCCACTTTGCCGTCACCGCTCACATCACCGGGCAGGGCGGCCAGGGGCGTCGCCGTCGGACCCTCCTCCTGCCCGTCGCTTGCCACGGCGCCGATGTCGATCTTCAGGTAGGCGAAAGCGGAATCCTCCGTGGCGTCGTTCGCCCGGAAGACGAAGATGTCCTCCCCCGTGGCGCCGGGCCGGGGGGTATAGAGATACCGGCCGGTCGCCTGGTCCAGGACCAGCATCCCCTTGTGACCGCCGGTGATTACCGCGAGCATCTCTTCTCCGGTGAGGGGGATATAACCATAAGTGGACCAGGGATACATGGTACTGCAGATGTAGAAATACCACAGGGGCGGGCCCTCGCGGATCGTCAGGGGATCGGCGTCGGCATCCGTCGCCGTCAGGGTCCCCGCCACCGCCGTGCCCGCCGGGGCGCCCACCGTGGCATGTTCCAGAACGGGGGGGGTGTTGGTTATCGTAACCGTCCTCTGGAGACTCGTCGTCTGGCCCAGGGCGTCCACGGCCCGCACCTCGATCACATAGTCCCGGTTCCGGGCGGGAAAGGAAAGGACCTGAGAGAAAGCGCCACCCGTCACAGCGGGGGAATATACCGCGCCTTCCAGGGTGACGGAAACCGTTACGGCGGTGATATCCTGAACCTGACCGCTGAGAGTCACGGCGAGCAGATGGGTCTTGTATCCCTCCGGCGGCTCCGCAACGGTCAACTGCGGGGCCTGGGTATCCACCAGCCAGGACGCCGCCGTCGCCGCGGCCTCCGCCTGCCAATCCCCGTAAGTGTTCTTACCCAGGACATAAACCGTGTGTCCGCCCTCCGTCAGACCGCTAAGGACGATGGGTTCGGCCACCGGCACCTCCCCGGAATAGACGCCGCCATCCAGTTTGTATTTATAGGCAACAACACCCGCGCCGCCTACGGTCAAAGAGGCATCCGTCTGCTTGGTCGGTGAGGCCGGAGCACCGTCCACGGTCGCCACCGGCGGCGGGACAATTTGCTCCCAGGCTTCGATATTCAATACATAGCCGGCATCAACCCGCCAAATCGGCGGCGCCAGGGAAGGAAGGAAAGAGCCGGCAGCGGTTCCGGGAACAAGGCGGAGCTTGTCCCCCGGGTACTCCTTGCCGGTTTTCTTCGACCAGACCTTGAAGGTCAGCACCCCGTCTTCCGTGGCCCCTTCAATTACGGCGGCGGTGGCCGGGTCATCGCCGTAGATCTGGACGATCCCATACTGGCCGGGGGTCGTGATCCGGGTATGGCCGCAAAGGATGCCACCGGCATCGAATACCGCCACCTCGTCGCCAATGTCCGCCGGGTAACCGTCAATAAGAAGCTGTCCCAGATAGTTGGCCGCATAGGGGGTCGCCATCGGGGCGGCAAAATGGGCGGCGGTATCGACATTCAGGGCATAACCCTGCCGGTCCTGCCAGACCGGCGGCAGGACCGCCGGCAGGAAGGACGAACCCACCGGAGGCAATCCTGCGTGCAGACTGACGTCCGCGCCGGTGATTTCCCTCATACGCCGGGCATCCCAGATCTTCACCGTCAGGATATCGCCCGCCACGGCGCCCTCATCGACGGCCGCCGTCCCCTGATCATCGCCATACACCCGGACGATTCCGTATTGTCCCGCCTGCTCCACGGTAAACCGGCCGCACAATACCCCCTGGGGATCGAAAAAGGCGATCTCGTCCCCGGGCTGGGCGTCAACGCCGTCGATGCGGAAACGACCGAGATAATCCGCCCAGGCCGGCGTTGGCTCGGGAGATGCGAAATGGGTGGTGCGGATCCCGGACCAGAACTCCGTCCCGTCCCATGTCCCCGAAAAAGAACGGCCGTCGGCGGCAACAACGAACTCAAAAGAACCGCTGTTATTGCTTTCCGTCCAGGTGCCGGTCAAACTGTTTCCCGACGCCGTCCCGGAAATCGTCCCTCCGTTATAATCATAACTCCCCGTCACCTGGTTTCCCGCCTGGACCAGGACCATCCGGGCGGTCCCTGATTCCCAAACCGTATCCCAGGTACCTGTCCAGGAAGGGGCGGCCTCCACCGCTCCCACGGAAATCGGCAAGGCACAAATCACCAGCGCCAAGGCATATGCAAGGCACAAGAAGAAGCCCCGCCCGCCCCAGTAACGTCTCCACCGGAAAATGATTTTCTTCCCCGATCCGTTCATTGTTCCTTGATCAAACATCCCGGAAAGAATCTCTCACAACCATTCCATTCATAAGAATTTGAAATAATATACTTTTTTAACATGGCCACATCGATGCCGAAAGGACACACATCGAAATTATCTTCAACCTTCATCTCGAACCGGAGATGCGCTGGAGGATGTACCCCGCCTCGGCCATTCCGATCCGGCCGTCGCCGTTCACGTCGCCTTCCACCGTCACCGCGGCGGCGGCGCCGCCCGTTTGAATCTGCAAGGTCAGAACGAGGTCCGCCAGATCGATCATCCCGTCACCGTTCACGTCACCCGCCCGGGGCAAAACCTCGATGTCGAGGGCAAAACCCGACCCTTTCTCCCAGATCGGCGGCACCGACGCGGCCACAAAGAAAGTCGAAGGGGTTCCCGGTTTCAATCTTACGCTGCCATCCCGCCATTCCCGGCCCTGCCGCGCATCCCAGACCCGAACGCCCAGGAGGTCGCCGTCGGCAAGATGATGCCCATAAACAGGCACCGTCCCGTACTGGCCATCCACGGCGATCGCCACTTTCCCGCAGATTTCCCCCTGCGCGTTGACGAACGCCACCTCATCCCCCGCCTGGGCCGCCAAGCCGCGAATCTGCAACCGACCGAGATAATCGCCATAGTTTTCCCCGTACTCCGTGGGAGAGAAGGGAAGCTGGAAATGGGCGGCCGAAATCGGTGGCGGCGCCGCCGGAATAATGACAAAGGCCGCCGCCAGCATTACCAGCGTCATCCGCACCGCCAATGGAAGACGGCGGTGCCGGCGGATCCCCCGCCGCGACCGGGAAAACCACCCCGGATAAGCAAGGGCCGCCTCCGCGAGAACCATGTTCATCGCCGCGAGTAACCGGACGTGCCGATGCCCAAGGATGCCTTCCGTTGCCATAAGCTGTTGGATGCTGATCCATCCCCCCCCTAATTCCCCCGTGCCAGGGGGTTGTATCACCGTCGCTTCCTTTCGATCCGCTCCCGTTTTACGGGAAGTCCACCCGCTGTCGTTCCCGGTCCCCCCGCCAGATTATCGGCTGGGCGGAGGGGAGGGGCGCCCCGTTGAGGCGGAAGGTCAGGACGTCGCCCCGCCTGGCGCCGTCTTCCTCCGCCGTGGCCGCATCGTCGCCATAAACGGGAAGAAATCCGTACTGGCCGTCCCTGTTAATGGTGAATTCCCCGCAGAGCACCCCCCGGGGATTGTAAACCGTCACCCGGTCTCCCGCTTTGGCCCCGGCGATGGTCCCGTAGAAATCCATGCTGAAGGGGGTGGGCCGCGGTTTGTCTTCCTCCCCCCAGCAGGCGCCGGAATACATCACCGTTATAAATACGGCCATCAGCAGAATCCCGCCGAGAGGAAATCGCCGCCGCCGGCCTATCCGTTCCATTGTCATTTCAACCTCCTCGCCTCCGGTTTTTCTACAAATCCCGAATCCCTTCCCATTGCCGCGCTTCGCCAGGTCCGCAAACAAAAGCCGTGGCGCCCGGAGGGAATCAAGGAGAAACCTCCCGCCGCACCGCATCAGTACGACAGATCCTTCACCGTGTTCATCTTGATCCACATCCCGTAGCCGGGGCCAAAGTACTTCAAGTTGTTGAAGCTGCCCAGGGCCGGATCATAGGTATGGCCGCCCTGAACGTCGAAGGACCGGACCACGGCGTAATCTCCCTGGATCGCCTGGAGGACCGCTCCAATATCGTTCACCTGGGTCATGCCGGCCCCCGCCGGAAACGCGACGGTCGGCGCCAGGCCGGTGTAACGGACATCGGGATGCCAGTAACCGACGAGATTCCAGTTGCCGTGGAGGGCCAGGGAGTCGGCGGCCGCCGCTTTCAATCCCACCAGTTCCAGATTCGCCGCCTCCTTCATCTTGATCCAGTACCCATAGCCGCCGGCGATGTATTTGACCGTGCTGAAGGTCGGCTCTTCGGGCAGGAAGGTATGGGCGCCCTTGCCGTCGAAACTCCGGACAACCTCATACTTCCCCGCAATGGAACCGAACACATCGGCGATACCGGCGACCTTCTGGAACACCGTTCCCGTAAGCATGGGTTCCACCGGTTCCCCGTCAGCCGTCCCGGGAACCCCGTCGGTGTAGAAGCAGGTCTTCAGGGGGAAGCTGATGAGATTCCATCCCGCATGGAGGGGAATGACATATTTCCCGGAGGCGTCGAGATTGATATGGAGGACATCATTGTCCGAAGTCCAGGTCGGCGGCTGGGTGCCCGTGATCACCGTGGCTACGGCGTCCACCTCCACGCCCGTCGCCGCTTTCCAGACCCGGAAGCGCAGGACGTCGCCGGGCATGGCGCCCTCGTCGGCCGGCGTGCCGGCATCGTCGCCGTAGATGTTCATGAAGCCATACTGCCCGGAAGTGGTCACCGTCCACTGGCCGCAAACCACCCCCGACGGATCCAGGACCGCCACCTCGTCCCCCACCTCGGCGGGCAAGCCATTGATCGTCAGGGTCCCGTAGGCCACGACCGATCTGCTGGTCATGCCGGCGACATGGAAGTGCTGCAT
The DNA here is from genome assembly GCA_964571695.1 of uncultured Syntrophus sp. Lineage (GTDB taxonomy): Bacteria > Desulfobacterota > Syntrophia > Syntrophales > UBA8958 > UBA8958. Next base: position 6,527 of record CAZNDG010000003.1, on the reverse strand, counting down.
GGCCACCGGGATCGTGCCGTTTATATAATGCTGGAGGTTCGTCGTCCCATCCCGGTTGGCATCCTGAGCGGCATCCGCCGGATCGAGGGGATTGAGACCGTAAAGAGCCTCCCAGCCGTCGGGCATGCTATCGGCGTCCGTATCGGCAGACTTGGGGTTCGTGCCGCGGCTGTACTCCGTTAGGTTCGAGAGGCCGTCGCCGTCGGCATCCAGGGCGGCATCCCCGGCGTCATTGGGATTCAGGCCGTTGGCCAGTTCCCAGGCATCGGGGATGAGGTCGCCGTCCGTATCGCCGAGGGTCCCGCCCTGCTGGACGGAGTAAGCGCTGAACGCCACGGGTGACCCCAGCAGCCCTGTTGCCGAGGCGGCAACGGAAACCGTCCCGGTGGCGGCTCCCAGCGCCAAAGTATTCATGGCATAGCCACCCCCATCCGTCGCCACCGGCGTCGTCACCGTCAGGGTTGCATCGCCGGAAATCTTCGTAAAGGTCACATCGACACCCGCCACCGGGGTGCCGTTTATATCGAAAACCCTTACCACCAGGGGGTTAGCCAGGACCGACCCGGCAACCCCCACCTGACTGTCCCCGGACACCTTGTTCAAGGTCATGGCCTGGCCCGCCGCGTAAGCCGCGGTGGAGAAGACCACCGCCTGCACCGGGCTGGAGTCCCTGATCGTGGCGGAAACGGTGTTGGTCCCGGAGATTGCGCCCAGGGTAAGGACCGTCGAGACAAAGCCGTTGGCGTCGCTCGTCGCGGAAGCGGCGGAGAGGGTTCCGCCGCCGCTGACGACGGCAAAGTCAACGACGATCCCCGCACGCGGCCGGCTGTCCGAATCATAGATCCGGGCCGTAAACGCCTGGGGCAGGACCTTGCCCGTTTCACCATTCTGTCCGTCTCCAGATACCTTCTGAATGAAGCTCGGGATGGCCGCATCCTCACCGATCCGGATGTCGTCCAGGGTCCAGCCGGCCCGCCTGCTGTTACAGTTGTTGTTTTCCGACCGGTTGTCGTTCAGGACGAACTTGATCCGGATGTTGGGCAGACCCGCCCAGGAACTCAGATTGATCTTCTCCTCCTTCCAGGTGGACTGGGTCCCGGTAAAGCGGCCGATCTCCTTCCACGTCCCCGACTGACCGTTGTACGTCGAAAGATAGACCATGCCGTAGTCATGCTCCCGGTTGTAATTGTTGCCGCAGTCCGAATACTCTCCATAATTGCCACCTTGATTGATCAGCTCATACAGGTGCCAGAAGGACAACTGGGGATGGACGGATCCCCGCAGATCGATGGTGTTGGAAAGAATCAGCTCCGGCTGGACCTGGTCGCCATAGGCCCCGAGGGGACTATCCACGAAGGCGAGACTCGTGACGCTGTTGCGCACGTTGGAAACGAGGCTCCAGTTGCCGGGGTGCCAGTTGTTGTCAGTTACGGCGCCATCGAGGTTGTCGAAGAAGGGATAAGCGAGGGGCGGCTGCGTCGTTTCGGCGATCCTGACATCGTCGATAAACCAGCCGTCGGACTGGGTATCGCTCGCATCGGCAACGACCCGGAAACGTATATTGACCTGTTTACCCGCATAGTTGGAAAGGTCCACCCTGGCCTCCACCCAGGAAGGGGAGGTGCCGGTGACGAAGTACAGGCGCTTCCAAGTCGCCGAACCTGCTTCCTTGACCTCTATATAGCCGTAATCGGAATTGTCTTCAAAGGCATAACGCTGCCAGAAGGACAGAAGCGGCATGTTTGCCGACCCGAGATCGATGGTCAAATAGAGAGATGAGTCGGCGCTCTTGGCGTAGCTCGCGCTTGGAGAATCCGTCCAGACTACTGAGGGCTGTCCGGTTCTGGTCTTGTCCCCGGGGAGGAGGACGAGGGCCCAGGGAGAGTCGTAGAACCACGGGCTGGGGCCGTTCTCCATGGTATCGTGGAACGGATAGGCCGCCATGACGGCCCCTTCCTCGATCTTCAGGTCATCCATATACCAGCCGTCCTGCTGATTGGCGGCGTCGGAAGTAAGGCGGAACCGGAAGCCGAGGTTGGCGTTGCCCGCATAGGCGGAAAGGTCGATCCGCTCCTGGCTCCAGCCCGTCTCCACCCCCGTATAGGACTTCAGAACCGTCCAGTCCTGGCCGTTGTTCGTCGAAACCTCCAGCTTTACAAAGTCTTTCCCCTCCTCCAGGAGGTATTTGTGCCAAAAGGTCAGGATTGGGTTCGTGGAGCCGTTGAGGTTGAGGAAGGTTGACAGGCTCGTATTGGCATTGGCGGCATAGTTCGTCCCGGGAGAATCCGTCCAGGAATAAATCCCGGAGTACTTCTCCACATCCGTCAGACCCCAGGGCGCTCCAAAGGCCCACTTGGCTGTTCCAGCCTCTCCTCCGTCAGAAAAGGGATAGGAATTGGCTGGAATGACGTAGGTGGCCTGGACCTCGTTACTCCCCATGGAAACGTTTCCGTCGGCGTCGATGACCCACAGGCGGTAGAAATAGGTCCCGGGCTGCACGAGGGCCACTGGGTCCGTGTAGGTTTTGGTGTCCACCTCTGTCGCCGTCATCACCAGGGTGGCGTTGCGGGTCACCCCCGCGGAGGCGGAACGATAAAGCTCATAGCGGTTGAAATCCACGTCCGTGTTGGCTGTCCAGGAGAGGGCCACGCTGTTCATTGACGAAGAGGTGATGGCCAGGTCCACATCCTTCGGGGCGTCTTCCACGACGATGTCATCCAGGGTCCATCCTTCCCGCCTTGTCGTGCAGTCGTTGTTCTCGGACTTGTTGTCGTTCATGACGAAGGCGATGCGGACATTGGGGAGGCCCGCCCAGGTGCTAAGGTCGATTTGCTCCCGTTTCCACGCCGCCTGGCCGCTGAAGCGGCCGATCTCCTTCCAGGTCCCCGCCTGCCCGTTGTAGGTTGAGAGATAAACGATTCCGTAGTCGTGCTCCCGGTTGTAATTGTTGCCGCAATCGGAATACTCTCCGTAGTTGCCGCTTTGATTGGTCGTTTCGTACTTATGCCAGAAGGTCAACTGGGGATGGACGGCCGTCCGCATATCAAGAATATTCGCCAGGACGAGCCGGGAGTTGGTAAAAGCACCGTAAGGTCCGTTGGCGCTGTCCGTGAAGGCCAGACTTCCGGGGCTGGCCCCGGGCCGGCTGTCCGGAACGAGGGACCAGGAAGCGCTGTGCCAGTTAGTCAGGGTGGCAGCGCCGTCCAGGCCGTCTTTAAAGGGATAGGTCAGAGCCGGACTCTGGGTTTCCCCGATACGGATGTCGTCGATATGCCAGCCGTCAGCCTCCGTGGACCCGTCGGCAACAACCCGAAAGCGAAGATCGATCTGTTTGCCCGCATATAGGGAGAGATCTATCCGGGCCTCCGTCCAGGCGACCTGGGTTCCCGTCACAAAATAGATCCGCTGCCATGATGCGCTCCCCGCCTCCCGGATCTCGACATATCCGAAGTCCACGTTCGTATCGAAGGCGTACTTCTGCCAGAATGAGAGGACCGGCATGTTGGCCGATCCAAGATCGATGGAAATTTGAAGGGATGTGTCCGCGTTAGGTGAGTAGGTAGCACCGGGGGAACATGACCAGCTATAGGAGCCGGCGTGTTTGTCCTCCGTCGTCCTGCCCCAGGGGGACGTATAGAACCAGGGGGCCGGTCCAGTCTCGACTCCGTCCGTAAAGGGATAAGGGGCGCTCACGGCCTCTTCCTGGATGGTCAGGTCATCCATGAACCACCCATCCTGCTGCCCCGCTCCATCGGAGGTCAGATGGAACCGGAGGCCGAGGTTCGCCTGTCCCGTATAGGCGGCGAGATTAACCCGTTCCTGACTCCAGGCCGTCTCCGTCCCCGTGAAGGACCGGAGTACGGTCCAGGTCTGGCCACTGTCCATTGACACCTCGAGTTTCACAAAATCCTTGGCCTGCTCCAGGGAATACTTGTGCCAGAAACTCAGGACGGGATTGGTGGAACCGCTCATATTGATGAAGGTCGTGAGGGTCGTATCGGCATTGGCGGTGTAATTGGCCCCCGGGGAATCTGTCCAGACCGTGGATGCCTGACCTGTGTGGGTCTCCCCGGCGGGGAGGGCAACCTGTCCCCAGGGGGAACCCCAGGACCACTTGGCCGATCCCGCCTCCCCATCTTCCGCAAACGGATAGGCGCTGCCGGGAACCGTATAGGTGGCATGTACTTCGTTGCTCCCCGGGGAGACGTTGCCGTCCTCGTCCACCACCCAGATCCGGTAGTAGTAAGATCCGGGCTGAACCATGGCCACGGAATCCTTATAGGCCAGGGTGGTCTTCTGGGCAACGGACGCCACCAGGGTGTTGTTCCTTGTCACCCCTGCCGTTGCGGACCGATAGATCTCGTAACGGTTGAAATCGTTGTCGGCGTTTTCCGTCCAGGAGAGGTCAACCGTGCTCATGGTGCTGGCTGTCAGGGTCAGGATCACATCGAGGGGGGCATTTTCAATGATGACGTCGTCGATCGTCCACCCTGCCAATCGATTATTGCAACTCGCGTAGTTTTCCGATCGCTGGTCATAGAGGACAAACTTTATCCGGACGTTCGGCAGTCCCGCCCAGGCGCTGAGGTCGATCTTTTCCTGCTTCCAGTCCGCCGATCCCGAATAGCGGGCCAGTTCCGTCCAGGTTCCCGCCTGCCCGTTATAGGTAGAAAGGTAAACGATGCCGTAGTCGTGCTCACGGTTATAATTGTTATTGCAGGCGGAGTATTCCCCATAGTTGCCGCTGTGATTCGTGAGATTGTATTTATGCCAGAAGGAGAGCTGGGGATGGATGGCCCCCTGGAGGTTCATGCTGTTTGCCAGGATCAGCTCCGACCATACCTGATCTCCGTATTTCCCGGTGGGGCTGTCCTTGTAGGCATAGGTTCCGGAGTGGGAATCGGGAACCAGGGACCAGGATGATGAGTGCCAGTTCATGACCGCCAACGGAAGATCCATGGTGTCCCGAAAAGGATAGACGGTAACGGGGCTCTGGGTCTCCCCGATGCGCACGTCGTCGATGTACCAGCCATCCGCCTGGTTGCTGCCGTCCGCGATGAGGCGAAAGCGGACGAAGACCTTCTTCCCCGCATAAGAGGAAAGATCTACTTTCTCCTCGACCCAGGCCGCCTGGGTACTCGTTACGGCATAGATCCTGTTCCAGGTGGAAGTCCCGTCTTCCTTCACTTCCACATAGCCGTAATCGACATTGGGATCGAAGATGTACCGGTGCCAGAAGGAGAGGACCGGCATTACCGCCGGGCCGAGATCCACCTTGATCTCCAGGGCGGAATCCGTGGAGGCGCCGTAAGGACCGGCCGGTGAATCGGTCCAGCAATACTGGCCGGAGTGTCGATCCGACGAGGTCAATCCCCAGGGGGCCGCCGCCGTCCAGCCACCGACGCCGTTTTCCATGTCGTCGAAGAAGGGATAGCTGTAAAAACTTACAATTGTGGCCAGGTAGGCCTCTTTGCCCGGGGTATAGAGATCCAGGGAATTTACTATATATATCATGTAATAATAAGTGGTTCCGGGCATGAGTCCCGTATCGGTGTAGGTGGTAATGCCCCGATCCGTAATCGTCGCGACCAGGGTGCCGGCCGGTGTAACGCCGGCGGACAGGGACCGGTAGATCTTGTATGCGGCGAAATCGGCATCGAGGCTCTCGGACCAGGAGAGATCCAGGGAGGTGTTTTTGGGATTCCCGACGGTGAAAGTCGCCGTTTGGTTCGGCGGCTCGCCGATGCTCACGTCGTCGATGGTCCAGCCGTCCCCGACTACCGTCTTGTCCGTAACGAGACGGAAGCGAAGCTTCACGTCGGCCTGGCCGGCATAGGGGGTCAGATCTATCTGTTCCCGTTTCCACGGGGAGGTGCCGGTGAAAGTCGCCAGGCGGTTGGGCCAAGTCTGGCCTCCGTCCGTGGAAAGCTCCACGAAACCTTTGTCGAAATCCGCTTCGAGTTGATATTTGTGCCAGAAGACCAGTTGGGGACTGACGGCGCCGGTAAGGTCCAGGGGGGTGGTGATGGTGAGGGAGACGTCCTGAGAGTTGCCGTAGTATCCGCCCGGACTGTCGGTCCAGGCCTGAGCGCCGCTGTGCTTGTCCGCCGTGGAAACGGCCCAGGGCGGGTCGGCCGTCCACTTGGCGACGCCCTCCATATCATCGCTGAAGTAGGCGGCGCGAGCCTCGGCGCCGGCCAGCATCATTATCAGCACCGCCAGCAGAATCAATAACTTATGCGCAGTAATATTCAATCCGCCGCGCCCTCCGATGACGGCGTTATGGGCATCTTCTCCGCGTCGCCTCGCTTTCATGGCCAACCCCCCGTATTGATTGGAAAGATAATCTTGTGTAAAGACAGGTTATGAATTGTTGGAAGTCTTGTTTATTAGAAGGCAATGTCTGCTGAATTTGAAGAGACGTACCGAAGGATGCTTTTCGACTGACATTCCCCAAATCTTGGGATTTTTGTAACAATATTGCCTTGACCTGTCAACTCCATTTTGACCTGGGGTGTGACCTGATT
>CAZNDG010000002.1:4954-170156 GCA_964571695.1 uncultured Syntrophus sp. | reverse complement strand
GTTCGCAAGTGGCGAATCAAATGTTTTTCGCCGTTGCGTGATTGAACTTAACGCTCGGTAATGAATAAGGTTTATACGTTACCCATTCAGAGGCGAAAAAGATTTCTGAGCCGCGGCGAAGCCATTTTTCGAAGGTCTCAAGTAATATACGGAAAAGGAGGAAGATTCCCTATGGCCATCAGTAAAGAACTGCTCGATATTCTCGCCTGTCCCAAATGCAAGGGCGAGATTTGCCTCACGGAAACGGGAGACGGTCTGATCTGTGAAACCTGCCGGCTCCTATACGAAATCAGGGACGATATCCCCATCATGCTCATCGAAGAGGCAAAACCGCTCCCCTGATCGCCGCCTGTACCCCATACATGAGGTGAGACAATCACAATCATGAGAGCTTTGCATAAATGCGGAAAAATGGTTCGCAAGCGGCGAATCAAATGTTTTTCGCCGTTGCGTGATTGAACTTAACGCTCGGTAATGAATAAGGTTTATACGTTACCCATTCAGAGGCGAAAAAGATTTCTGGGCCGCGGCGAAGCCATTTTTCAAAGGCCTCAATCATGTTCATCGTGGCGGTAAAAACGTTTTTTCTATGGCTTCCCGCACCCTTTCAATCGGGATATTCTCGAGGCAGCGGCTCCTCCCACTCCCCTCGCAACCCTTCCGATGGCAGGGGGAGCAATCCATATCCGACTTGACAACGTGGTGTTTGTCCCCCACGGGGGCCCAGTCCCGCCAGTCGGAAGGACCATAGAGGGTGATCGTCGGCGTCCCCACGGCGGCGGCAATATGGGGGGCGGCGCTGTCCACACCCACGTGGAGGCGGCTCAACCTCAGCAGGGCCGCCAGTTCCCCCAGCGTTGTCTCCCCCGCCATATTGAACATCCCCCCCGAAGTCGTCTTCACCAGTTCCTCCGCCCGGGCGCGCTCCCCCGCCGCACCTACAAGGACGGAAATCAGGCCGTAATCCCGCCACAGCCACGCGGAGATTTCCCGCCAGCGCTCCCGCGGCCATTCTTTATAAGCCCAGCGGGAGAAGGGGCTTATGGTGATAAAACCCCGGTGATTGCTGCTTTTTTCTTTGCCGTCCACGGGTATACTCCGGGCGGCAAGGGCATTCCTCATGTTATTGACAGCCGCCGGTGAAACAGCAAGCCGCGGCGTCGTCTCCGGGGTGGGAATGCCGAATTGCCTGACGATCCGAAGCGTTTGCTCACTCGCACCCAGGCGGAGGCGGATGTTTTCATTGGTGGGATAGACCAGATGGGTAAACAAGCAGTTGCGATGCCAGGGTCCGGCCGCGGCCCACAGCGACGCCCGGTAAGGAGCGCCCGTCCACCGGGCCATGAAGGCCCCCCGCTCGTCGGAACGAAGGTCGAAAACGACATCGAAGCGGAACTTGCGGACCCGGGCGAGAAAAGCGATCTGACTCATCAGGCGGTCCACAATATTTCCCGGGTATCTCTCGACCTCGAAAATCCCCGCAATGGCCGGATCGACCTCCAAAAGAGACCCGATGCCTTCCCGGACCAAAAGAAATATTTGTGCCCGGGGCAGGGCGGCGCTCACCGACTGAAAGGCGGGGAGGGACCAGACGACATCGCCGATATCCCCTAACTGGATGATGAGGACATTCCGGAGTTGGTCCGGAAGCGAAAAACTTTCTCCGGTTATCATTGCGGTGTGTACTCGGGGACGATTCCGTGGAGTTTCTCCTTAATGGCCTTATCGTTGTAAGAGTCGGCCACGGTAATCAAGGCGGTGATCTGATCATTGAGAAGCTTAAAATCACCCTGACCTCCCTTGATAACCTTGATCTTTTCATGAGACGTCGGCATGATCCCTTCTCCAACCGTTATCAGTTCCTCGTAAAGCTTCTCGCCGGGGCGGAGGCCTATGTACTCGATGGGTATGTCCCGGTCCGGCTCCAAGCCGTGGAGGCGTATCACTTCCCGGGCCATATCAACAATCTTCACCGGTTTGCCCATATCGAGAATGAAGATTTCCCCGCCCTGTCCCATGGCCCCGGCCTGGAGAATCAACTGGGCCGCCTCGGGAATGCTCATGAAATAGCGGGTCACCTCCGGGTGGGTAACCGTCACCGGTTTCCCCTGGCTGATCTGCTGCTGAAAAATCGGAACGACGGATCCGGAACTGCCCAGGACGTTTCCGAACCGTACCGAAACGAAACAGGTCATCGAATGTCCCGTGAGCGAGGCCAAATACATCTCCGCCACGCGCTTGGCCGCCCCCATGACATTGGTGGGACGCACCGCCTTGTCCGTAGATACCAGGACAAAGCGTTCCACACCTGCCGCTATGGCCGTTGAGGCAAGATTGCGAGTGCCGGCGACATTGTTGTAAATCGTCTCCCGGGGGTGTAGTTCCTGAAGGGGGACATGTTTGTAGGCCGCCGCGTGAAAAACCACCTCGGGACGGAAGGACTCCATGGTTATCCGGACCGCCGGCAGGTCGCGGATGTCCGTCAGATAGGTCTCGATGGGGATGTGGGGGAAATACTGGCGCTGTGTCATCTCGATCTGGAAGAGGTTGAATTCGCTGAAATCCAGGAGACCGACGGCGGCCGGTCGAATCTGGCATACCTGCCGGACCAGCTCGCTGCCGATGGATCCACCGGCCCCGGTGATCAGAACCCGTTTACCTTCATAGGATCTTTTCAGCAGATCCCTTTCGAGTCGCACCTCGTCCCTCCCGAGGATATCCTCGATCCGCACTTCCCGTAAGGCCTTCACCGATACCTTGCCATCGATCAACTCGCCGATGCTGGGCATGGTCCGGAAACGCTTGCCCGTTCCTTCGCAAAATCGTACGATCTGGCGCATCTGCTCCCCCCGGGCCGAGGGAATGGCGATGAGGATCTCATCGAAATCCTCCGGAAGGCCGCCGATATCCTCCACCTTGCCCAATACCACGACGCCATGGATGGCCTTTCCCTGCTTGATGGGATCGTCATCGAGGAATCCCACGGGATTCAATTTCAAACCCGGGTTTTCCAATATTTCCCGGACGGCCTTTTCCCCCGCGGCGCCGGCGCCAATGATGAGGAGGCGCTTGTCTTGCGCCCCTTTTTTCGCCAAAAGCAAGAATGAACCGATATTGTTCGTCAACACCAGCCGGACGCCGATCCGGATGCCGCCGATGAAAAGTAGGGTGATGAGCCAGTCGATGATGAAGGCGGCCCGGGAGTATCCCCGAAAATTATAGATGTACAGGACGGCCAAAACGAGGATCAGGGAGGAAACCACCGTGGCCTTGAGGACATTTTTCATATCCGCCAGGCTGGTGTAACGCCACATTCCCCGGTAGAGGCCGAAAAGGGAAAAACATAACAGCTTCATAGCCACCAGATAGGGCAGGATATGAATGATCCGCCGCCATTCAAAGTCCGGCAACTGCCCGTCGTAACGCAGGAGATAGGCACAGATGTAGGATGCCGCCACGAGGGCGGCATCGATGATAAGCATGTAATAAAAATGCTTGTTATGGATGAGCTTCTTCATTTCGAGGTCCGGAGTCGGGCCGCGGCTTCTGCGAGAACGGGATCGTCTTTGGCAAAGCAGAAACGGGCCAGGTCCTCTCCGCCGCCGTCATGATAGAAGGCGCTGCCGGGAACGGCGGCCACGCCGGTTTTCTCCAGGAGATGCATGGCCCGCTCTTTGCCGTTTCCCCCGGGAAGCCGGGAGACGTCCGCCAGGACATAATAGGCCCCCTGAGGGATGAGGGGCGGCAGGCCAGCATCGGTCAGGGCCCGGCAGATCGTATCCCGTTTATGGAGATACTGCCGGGCCAAGCCTTCGTAATAATCATCGCCCAGGGCGTCGAGACCCCGGGCCACCCCGATCTGCAGGGGCGCCGGCGCGCAGACATAAACCAGATCGTTGAAATGGCCGATGGTCTGCATCCAGCGGGCATCTCCCAGGGCGTAGCCGACGCGCCAGCCGGTAATGCTGAAGGTCTTCGACAGCCCCGAGATCGTGATCGTCCGTTCCTCCATTCCCGGCAGGAGGGCCGGCGGCAGATGGCGGCGGCCGTCGTAGAGAAAATGCTCGTAGATCTCGTCGGTAAAGACAAACAGATCGTGATGGACGGCAAAGGCGGCGATTGTTTGCAGCTCCTCGGCGGTAAAGACCTTGCCCGAGGGGTTGGCGGGCGTATTGACGATTATGGCCCGGGTGCGGGAAGTCCATGCCCGCTCCAGGGATTCCCGATGAAAGGACCAGTCCGGGGGGCGCAGGGGGACATAGACCGGCGTCGCCCCCGTCGCCACCAGCGTGCTGATGTGGTACCCGTAAAAGGGTTCGAATATGATGACCTCATCGCCGGGATTCAAAAGGGCAAGGCAGGTGCAGTACAGGGCCCCCGTCGCGCCGGCGCTGACGACGATCTCCCCTTCGGGGTCCACCGCCATGCCGGTGAAACGGCGCTGCTTGTCCGCGATGGCCTGGCGCAACTCCGACAGGCCGTCGTAGCGGGTATAGGTGTTGATTCCCTGTTCCATTGCCTCCCGGGCGCCCTGACGAACCACCGGAGGAACCTCCGTATCGCAGACGCCCTGGGAGAGGTTTATCCCGCCGACGCGATCGCATTCGATGGACATATTGCGGATCTCCGACTGGAGAACCCAGGCGTGGCGTTCACTTAATTGCAGTTTCATCAAATTAATCTTATCCCGAAGTGATTAAATGCCGAGACCTTTGAAAAATGGCTTCGCCGCGGCTCAGAAACCTTTTTCGCCTCTGAATGGGTAACGTATAAACCTTCTTCATTACCAAGCGTTAAGTTCAATCACGCAACGGCGAAAAACATTTGATTCGCCGCTTGCGAACCATTTTTCCGCAGTTATGCAAAGCTCTCAATGCCATAAATGGAATTGCAGATCGCCACGAATTGTTCGTCGCTTATTCAGCAACGCCGCTATTCCCTCGTCGTTTGTCGACAGGGAGAGATTCCCTGCAAATTCCCCTCATTCAACATGTTTATTAAGTCTTGCCATAGAACGACCGGACCACCGTGATGACGTAATCCACCTCGTCGTCGGTCATCTCCACGTTCATGGGCAGGGAGCAGACCTCCCGGCTCAAGGCCTCCGTTTCGGGGAAGCCCCGATCCTCCAGTTTCAGTGCCTCGTGACGGTAATAAGGCTTGCGAAACTGGGTCAGCACCTCGACGCCCCGGGCCTTGAGGTACTCGGAAAAATCGTTCCCCTGCAGGGAGCGCACCGTATAGTTTTGATAGACATGATCCCGGCGGGGATCGTCGTAATGGGGAAGGAGGAGATCGGTAAGGTCGGACAGGGCGGCGCGGTATCTCGCGGCGATGGCCTGGCGCCGGATTATCCATTGGGGGAGATAGCGCAGCTTCACATCGAGAAAGGCCGCCTGCAGGTTGTCCAGCAGACAGGTAAAACCGTGGCCGTGGTATTCCCCGGTCTGCCGGTCTTCACCGTTGTAGCGCATCCGGGTGGCAAACAGGGCGACATCGGGATCGTCGGTGGTGATGGCCCCCCCGTCGCCGTAACCACCGAGGATCTTGAAGGGATAGAAACTCCAGCAGCCCGTAAGGCCCCAGGATCCCGCCCGGCCCCATCCGCCGCTGACATCTTCCGGCGCCGGGGACACCGACCCAGTGGCAGTCTCCTTTGGAGCTGCCGCACCGATCGCCGCCGCATCCATTTCTTCTCCAAAAAGGTCCCCACTCTGTTTTGCCAATTTCTTCCTTCCCCGCCTCGTTTCGTGATGCGCTCCTGTTTCCTCCCGCCTGTCTCCTCCTGCCTGCTGTTGCCTGTTGACTGTATTCGTCCTTTCCATACCGGCCCCCAGGCTCTGGCAGGCGTCCTCGACGACCACGAGGCGATATCGCTCCGCCAGTTCCATGATCCGCGCCATATCGGCCATGTAGCCGCTGAGATGGACGGGAATTATGGCCTTGATCCGTCCTCCGCCACTCCGGGCTTCCGTCGCCAGCAGTTCCTCAACCCGGTCGCAGTCGATGTTGAAATCCTTCCCCACATCCACCAGGACCGGCCGGGCGCCGACATTGACCACCGCCGAAGCCGTGGCCACAAAGGTATGGGCCGGCACGATCACCGCGTCGCCGGCGCCGATCCCCGCCGCCCGCAGGGACATGTGGAGGGCGTCATAGCCGCTGTTCAGACCCACGGCGTATTTCGTACCCACGAAGGCCGCGAGATTTTCCTCGAACCGTTTCAACTGCCCCCGGTCGATCAGATCGCCCTTGCTCATGACTTCGAAATAAGCGGCATCCAGCTCTTCCTTGATCATCCCGTAAAGCTTCGCCGGCTCCACAAACTTCACTTTTCTATCCATTCAATAACCTCTTGCCTCTTGCTGTTTTTCATCGGTTGAGACCTTTACGGGACCTGCGACAAGAAGGAATAATTCAAAGATTCTCACTAAATGCTTTCCCGTTATGAAACAATGACGGTATTAGAAAAGACTCCGAACGGCCTGGATGATGTCCGTGCTGTTACGGTAATAAACATTCTCCAGGGCGGCGCTGGCGGGGGCCGGACAATCGGGCAGGGCGACCCGTGCCACGGGCGCCCGCAGGGCGCCGAAGGCCCTCTCCGCCACGAGGGCGGAAACCTCCGCCGCCACGCCGAAGGACCGCCAGCCGCCGTCGGCCACGACCATCCGGCCGGTCTTCTTCACCGAGGCAACCAGGGTTTCTCCATCCAGGGGCTTTATCGTCCGGAGATCGATTATTTCCGCCGCGATCCCGGCCTCGGCCAGCAGTTCCGACGCCATGAGGGCCTCCTGGACCATAAACGACGAAGCCGCCACGGTTACATCCGTTCCCTCCCGGGCAATTCTGGCCCGGCCGATCTCCACGTCATAGATCTCTTCCGGTACCGGTTCCTCAAGCCGATACAGCCAGCGGTCATCGATGAAGACCACCGGATTCGGTTCCCGGATCGCCGCCACCATCAATCCCTTGGCGTCATAAGGGGTTGCGGGCATAACCACCTTCAAACCCGGCACCTGGGCGAACATGCCGTGAAGGGCCTGGGAGTGCTGGGCCGCCTGTTCGCCGCCCCGGTTGATGATCCCCCAGAAGACAACGGGTACGGGCAGGCTGCCGCCGTTCATGTAATACCAGTTCGCCGCTTCGTTGATGATGGGATCGAAGGCATAAAACATGAAATCCATGCGGGGATGGACGACAACGGGCCGCATCCCCGCCAGGGCCGCCCCGACCGCGGCGCCGGTCATGGCGTTTTCGGACACCGGCGTGTCAATTATCCGTTCGTCGCCGAAACGCTCCCGCAAGCCCTGAGCGGTGTTGCCCACGTACCAGGGGCTTTTCACCCCCTGGCCGATGAGGAATACCGCGGGGTCCGCCGCCATCGTCTGATGGAGGGCTTCATTGATCGCCAGGCTGTAACTCAGTATTCTATGCGAAGACATATCTTTCCAGCTCCTCTGTCTTGGGATGGGCGCCGGCTCTGGCAAAAACGAACGCCTCTTCTACCTCCGCTTCAACTTCCGCCCTTATACCGTCCAATTCCCCGGAAGAAAAAAGCCCCGGCGCCAGAAGATAATCGCGCAGCACCGCCAGTGGATCCTTTTTCATCCAGACGTCTATTTCCTCCTGGGGACGGATGTCGGTATGTTCCCCCTGGATATTGTCATCCGGGCCGACATGACCTCGATAACGGTACGTCAAAAACTCCAGAAACACGGGACCGGCGCCACGACGGCATTTTTCCGCCGCCTCGAGAGCCGCGTCATAAACGGCCAGCACGTCGTTTCCTTCCACCTGCCGGCTTTCGATGCCGAAAGGAGCCGCGATCTCAAAGATATGCCGATCCACTCTACATTCCCTGACCGGCATGTGGGTGGCATAGTAATTGTTTTCACAAACGAAAATAATCGGCAGCTTCTTCAGGGCCGCGAAGTTCATGCTTTCGTAAAGCACCCCTTCCCCCGTGGCCCCGTCGCCGAAAAACGTCACGGCCACACGGCCGTCTCTCCTGATGACCGACGCCAGGGCCGCTCCCAGGGCCAGGGAGATTGTCCCCGCGACGATGGGCGCCGCCCCCAGCATGCCCACTTCCGGGGCGATGAGGTGCATGGACCCCCCGCGTCCCCGGGAACATCCCGCCTCCCGGCAGAAGATCTCCGCCGCCATCTTCTGCATGGAACCGCCCTTGGCCAGATAATGCCCGTGGGAGCGGTGGTTCCCGAAGACATAATCCCCATCGGTCAGGGCCGCGCAAACACCAACGGCGACCCCTTCCTCCCCGCTGTACAGATGGCAGGGACAGCGAACTTCGCCACTGAGGATCGGCGCCACGAAGGCCTCCTCACAGAGGCGAATCCTCAGCATCCGCAGGTAAAAATCTTTCAAGAGTTCGCGCGTATATTTCACATCTCCCCCGTAATGCCCATTGAAATCTTCATCTCAGGCCCCTTCTCATTTCCCGCACCGCCTGGCTTTCCGGTTGAACGATCGCCAGCAGGGTCAGGAAAATGATCTTCAGATCCACCCAGAAAGATCGCTCCCTAACATACTTCAACTGCAATTTCAATTTCATTGGCCGGATAAGCTTCTGATAGGCCAGATCCGGGTCCGCGGCGCCGGCCAGGACCGCCCCCTCGTCGGCATTCCAGATGGAGGCCCAATCGGTAATCCCGGGACGGACACTCAAAATGGCCATTTCCTCAGCCGAAAACATGTCTGTATAATGTTTTACTTCCGGACGCGGGCCGACAATGCTCATCTCGCCCTTGAGAACGTTTATGAGTTGCGGCAGTTCATCGAGTTTATATTTGCGAAGAAATCTACCGACCGTCGTGATGCGGGCATCGTCATCCGCCGTGGAAGCGCCGCCGATTCTCTCCGCATCGACCACCATGGTCCGGAACTTGTAAATCCGAAATGGCGCCCCCCGCAAGCCGGTGCGCTCTCCACGATAGAAAATGGCACCGCCGTCCCTCCTGATAATCCAGGCGATAGCGGCGATCATTGGACTCAGAAGCAATAGGCCGCCAAAGGAGACACATATGTCAAGCAACCTTTTCAAGACGTGGAAAAATAATCCGCCTTCATCTTCATTTATCGGTCACGGATGCGCCGATGTGGCAAAGCCCTCCAGATATGCGGACATACGATCGTAAACCTTTTCCGCAACAAACGTTTCTTCAAAAAGGGCCGCGGCATTGCGCGACCATGTTTTCAGTTGGTCAGGTGCGTCGCTGAGAGTACTTAATAAGGCTGCCAGTTCCTCGGCGTTTCCGGAAGCATATCCGGCTCCACAGTCATTTCTTTTCAATAAATCGTGCAACACACCGTGTCGGGGACTGGAAATCACGGGCAGCCCCGCACTCATATATTCAATGGCCTTGTTGTTTATAGTCGCGAGGAAATCATACCGGTTCGGCAAAGGGTCCAATCCAACGGAGGACCGCCGCATCAGAACATGCATTGTCACGGCGTCTATCCATCCCGGGAAAATGACTTCGGGAACATCATCCGCCATCTGACGATACCTCTCCAGATAGTCACCTGCCCCACAGAGAACAAACTTAACGGACTGCCTCCGGTTCTTAAGGATACGAGCCGCCCCGATCAGACATTCGACATCCAGCTGTCTCCCGAAACTCCCCAAAAAACAGGCCACGAATCCTTTCCCGGCGTAAATTCCAAGACCATCCCAAAACGATTCCGCCGCCCTTATTTTATCAGCGGGAAAATCAGCTTTAGGATAACCCATGGGGAAAGAAATGTCCTGTAATGTTCTTGTTCTTCTTGCTTTTTTTACTCCCCAGTCAACAAACGCTTCCGTAATGCCTGTAATGGCGATGGCGGCGGAACAGGTACGCCGGGCATCCCTGAACATCTTCGTCAGCAATATCCTCCCCGGATAACGGAAACCCGGCGGTAAAGATTCAATGAATATATCCGGCCACATATCTCTCATGTCGAGAATGACGGGCACTCCGTGCCTCCGGCCGTACTGTACCGCTGCGGCGCTCAGTTCGATCGTGGGCCAGGCGGAGATGATGACTCCTGGCGGGTCGGACTTCTCCGCTTCCCGGGAGAAATGTGCGGCAAGTTGACGGTGGTCGCGAAGTCGGGCCAAGGAAATGTTGGTACTATATCCGCAGCCGTGAAGCATTCTTATGGTCAGCAGCGGACCAGCCTCGATAACGGAATGATCAGAGGCAAGATGTTTCTTGCGAAAGTGATCGAAAGTTGACGTCCACCATGTTGTTCTTATCCCCCGCTTTTCCAGGCTTCTGGTCAGCAAACCGGACCGGTGCAGCCGATCACGGTGGTTTTCATCCACAGGCACCGGCTCTCCAACCGTTATAACCCAGATATGCATATTCTCACGGATAGGTCAGGCGGCAAGCTCTTTTTTGATTCTTGGCAAGGCGTCCGGAAGGAAATAATAGCCGCTAACCTCTGGAGGGATAGTTATTACACGGCATTCTTTAACAATATCAACAATATCCTCAGGAGTTACCGCGATTCTCGCCTGGCGGGACGCAACCAGATGCAAAACAATTTCATGATTTGGCAGGGCCAGTACGACAGTAGGCACTCCCAAACCCAGGGCATCATAATGACAAGCGGAGGATATGCTGAGATGCAAATCCGCTTCGGCAAGCAGATCGAATGTGGAAGGCGATTCCGTACCCAAAAATACCCTTACACGGTCATTACCCCGATAAAGAGTTTCATAGAGGGAAATATCCCGCTCATTTATTGGGTGAAGTTTGATGAACAACCGGTAATCCAATTCCTTAGGGATCAGGGAAAGAAAGCGGGAAAGCATACCGACAAGCTCGGAAACGGCAAAGCCCTGGGTAGTAACGAGGAGCTTGTATGGCCCGCCATCGCTGCCTTTTGACTTGCATTCCCTCCTTTTAATCCGGTATCTATCTATCCTGGCGCTGCCGACAACGCACAGTTTATCTCCGTAAAAATCGTTGGCGGCGATTTCTGATTTCCAGTATTCGCCATAAAGAAACAACTTGTCCTGAACGATGAGTTTGTCTTTATACGGCAATGCCCAGGCGTGCATTACGGCGGGGTGGTGCCGGCCGAATACGCCATGTTGAAATTCTATAGCCTTGATGCCCAGTTCCTGTGCCGCCGCACACAGGGAAAACGACCCCGTATCCTCGTACAGCACGAATTTTGGACGTATGCACTTGAGCAGCCATCGATAAACCCGTTTCGCCCAGTAAAAACGGCGCAAACGGAAGGCAGCGGCAACATCGTTGAATGGAGGCAGTCCCGGAGCAGATGACAAATCTTTCTTTATGGTGCGGGTAACTTGCGAAATGCCACCGGGCATCCCGGTGGCAGCGAGAAGGGAAGAAAGAAGATCGGGCAGAGAAGTTGATATCGATATAGGGATGAGGGCGTGCTTACGTCTGTCAAAGAAAAGGGGGCTGTTGAGGACATCCATTTTGAAGCAATCACCGATCTCCTCAAGGACATCATCGAAATAGATGTCCTTCCAATAGCCATCCCGGTTTTCATTGAGGGCGGAGGCACATGTCTTTACGACATAACGCGCCTGCTTGGGAAAAATGATTTTGGGTAAATCCTTTGCGCAGTAATAAGCAAACCATCCTAAAAGACGCCACTGCGGAAGCGCATTTTGAAGCGGAAGATTTTGCAGGCTATCGGCAAACCAGAATCTCAGCAGTCGCCAGGCGCTGTAGCCATCGACTTCATGGCGGAACAAATCATACTTAAGTTCCAGTTCCCGCAGGAGGGATGAAACTTCCTGTTCGGATAGGTAAGACCGTTTGGCCGACATTTCCAAAAGATTCACCGGGGGGTGTAAATATCCCTCACCAAGCGCATCACTTTCAGAGACTCCTGAAGGGTCGGTAAATCTACAACCTCTCCCCGAGTTGCCGCGACTGCCTTCTCCGCCTGTAAGCGTAGGCCCGGCTTAAATTGGACATCCCAAGGGTGGGGTTCGACTCCTGCCATTTTTCGTTGCCCCGCTTCCTGATAAGCGGCCTGTTCCAGGGGCCTCATCTCCCAGCGCCTTTCCGGGGCACTCACGGTTACGGCCCACGGCCCCGGCCTGTTCCAAACGGCTTCATACAGACCGACATCGCCGGAATCAAAAGTTATTTTCGCCGCTACGAAATGGGGCATCTCAGGAAGCCAGGGGACGATAGCCTCCACGGCGGTTATCTGCCCCCGGCCCATCAGTAAAAAATAATCTATCACATGGATGGAATTTGCGTACATCCAGTTATCAACCACAAGCCGCGGCTGGCCCGCATCCAGGGCGCGGATCTGATCCTCCTGATCTTCCACGCGAATGAAGCGTAGGCCCGACAACCCCTGCAGGTCCTTTGTTACGGCCTGGGTACTCGAATAATGGCGACGGTTCAGCGCCACGAAAACTCTACTGTGATTGGATCTTGCCGCCGCTTCTATTTCCAGGGCGTCGGCATAGTTGTATCCGGCCGGCTTCTCCAGCAGCGCCACCCAGGGGTAGTTAAAACAGGCGCGGCTTACCCCGTTCATCTCCAGCTCCGGCACCGTAACGATAACGAGATCGGCCTGAGTTGCCTGGTACAATTCTTCTATGGAGTTGCAGACCTTAGCTATCCCGAATTGCGCGGCTATTTGTTCTGCCCGCGCCTTTGTCCGGCTGTGAATCCCTGCGATGCACACTCCGGGAATGTCCTGAAACACCCGGATATGTTCGCCTGCCATATATCCGGCCCCGATAATCGCCACCTGACATATCTTTTCTACCTTCATGAGGGTTACACGTCCTTTCCGAAAATATCTTCATTGTCAATCCATATCCGCCATTAATTGGATATCGGCATCGATCTTTTGAATTTCTGTATAAGCGAAGACATCTTCCTTGCCGACTTTTACGGGTGCATGGAGCGTCAATTCCGCCCTATCCAAGCGATTGAAGTGCACAAACGTCGTTTGGAAAACCCATCCCGGACCGAAAGACGGGGCGTCGGCTTCGGATCCAGCGTCGATGACTGGAATCGGCCCGGTTTCCACCTGGAACATCCTCGCTTCCTTTTTGATATTGATGTGCTTGATGGGGAATTCAACGTCAATTTTACCGCCATAACGCTTTTCATAACGCATACGGGCCGACAGGACCGCCCCTTTCCTTACCGCCGCCTCGATATCATCAAAATCATCCAGGACAACAGATTCCCTCTCCTTGAGACATATCATCATCTCAGTGAAGAGTTCCGCGTTCGTGCCGGCGTTCCCATGAGGGACGCCTTGGGGAACATAGGTCCGGAATATCACATGCCGATTTTTTGATGCGACAATCTGAAAAAGGTAAGGAGGACTCTTTATGAGATCATTTTCCGCATAGACATTTCCCGCCACAACCGCCGGCGCCAGGCAAAATGTCTCCTCCGCATCCGGATGGTCTGCACGGACAGTACACACGCCCTCAATCTGAAAGCGGCCATAGCTTCTTTCCCTTTTCGTAAGCCAGGTCAAGTGGGACGCCGCAAAGTCTATCCGCTTCATTTCATGCCCAGGGGAAAACCCGTGTGCGCGGCAGCGCCTCATCGTGTATCCGGACCGGACGATGGCCTTCTTCATGGGAAATATAAGCTCCGACCAGCACGGATAAGGCCAACCGGCCGTCTTCGCCGCTCGGGTAGCCCTCGTTCCTTATCAGGGCATCCAGAACGGAACGTGAGGGGGCAATGACATCCGCCGGCGCAATGAGGGAATTCTTCTCCCCTGCCGGCATACCGTAACGGGTGGTGGGCAAATCCCGGTACTGATCTTCACGCATGATGAGTCTCATCTTTCCCGCTAACTCATCAACCATCAACTGTCCGTAGGACCCGGCATATATGACCTGAACACCGTGGCCCTGGTCGGCGCCGGCTTCCATGTAAAAACGTTTTCCCCGCGCCGACGCCAGGCGCACCGAACCAGCCCGGTCTTCAAACTGCGCCCCTCGGGGATTCGGCACCTTTCCGGGAGAGAACCAGGCAGCCACTTCCACGGGAGGTTCCTCGCACAGGAAGCGGAACATTTCAAAATAGTGTGTACCGTTCATGGCCAGACCGAAATTTCCTGCAATAACGGTAATACTGGACAACCCGCCGAATGCTTCCGATTGGACAATCCGCTTGGGCTCCCGGTACTGCTCCATGAAACGCATCTGGTGATTCACCGCCAGTTTCACACCTTTGCGGGCGCACAGATCTATCATCCGATCGCATTCCGCAAGGGACACGGCCATCGGCTTTTCACAAAAAACATATCCGGCGCCAGCCGCCGCGGCCAGGCAGGTGTACTTGGAATGTGTAGGTGCTGTCGTTGCCACGATCACACATTCCGGCGATATTTTTTTAAACATCGATTGCACGTCGGTAAACAACAGTTCATCCGAAAGGCTGTACTCCGCCTTCGCCAGGTTCAAGGCTTCCGGATTCAGATCGCAGATGCCGGCCAGATTCAGTCTCAAATCACGGACGACCTGAATATGCCGACGGCCCATCCGCCCGGCGCCGATTATCACTGTTTTCATTTTTTCACCTGAATGCATGATGTTTTTAAGTAGAACTAATTATTAGATGTTTTTGAATGATTTTTCTGCGCCTGAAAAAACTCAACTAATTGTTCCGCTATTATTTCATGTCCTTTAGGACTCGGGTGGCCATCATATCGTAAATACGGGTATTCACTAATAGGGGTGCTTTCATCTAATTTCGCCACATATGGTCTAATTTTTATTGCTGTATCGAGGAACATGACCCCATTTTTCTTGCAGAATTCCTCTAAATGCGATTTCTCTATATTCTCAAGATAATCTGAAGGTACTTGCTGACCTGTAGCTTTTTCGTAATACATGCCTCCTCGAAATCTAAACATGACGATTACAACTTTGGCTCCGGTTGAATGAGCCTCATTAATAATATTAGAGAATTTGGTTAATGTTTGTTTCCATTCAGGCTCATTCTCCAGCTTCGCGGAAGATTGTTTTACCTGTCGTACGCTAAAAATCTCATTCCTATATCTCTGCATCGCCCCTATGCGGATTAATTCATTTGGTTTCAATTCGGATTCCGACATGAAGCGAGCATCTTCATCTGGATTGGCAACTCCTCCCTTTAACCCGCCCGACCACTGCCACCTCATAAATGCCATAACCGCTGTAATTACGAATTTATATTGCTTTTTGATCTCTCTCGAACGAGCAGTCGTTATGTCCTGGTCGACAAGCCTACCGATTGCGCTTGGAAATTTCTTCTCATTTATTATCTGTTCCTCATTTTTCAGAAAGAAAGCTTCCCGTTGGTACACTCCCCCCAAGTAACCAATAACAACCCAGTTTGGTTTCAGAGGGACGCCGTAATGGTCATATGCACCTGCCATTTGTGTAGGCGCATATCCCTGAACACCTAAAGAATAGGTCACAAGTCCTTTTTTTGTCAATAACGACGACCAAGTATCTTCTGTTCGGACACCCAATCCTTCGGTAAAACTGTCACCAACAGCTACAATATGAACCTGATCAAGTTGAGCAACATTCGCCATATTTTTAAATCCACGGGAATCCGTTTTCCATTCATAAACAAAATCTGTATCAGGACCATAGTATCCAGGCACTTTCACGGAAACATTTGGCTTGAGCTTCGCATAAGGGCTATAAGGCAGATATTCTACAACCTGTTGCCGCAGTTCTTCAATAGAAGCTGTATCCTTTAGATTACGAATAGTTACGGGAAATACACCCGGAGAAAAATAAAAGAATACATCAAGTAAAATACACAGGATAGAAAAAATAAACAGGGAAAGTTGAAAATTTACGAATATCTTAGCAACAGGATGGTTCTTGTTTAATGAAGCTAAACCTAATGCAATAATTATCAAACCACCAATGTAAGAGGATATAATTATTGGAGAAAAGGAAAATTTTTCCAATAAAAAATATAATGATAAAAATGTTGCATTGCATACAATTATAAATATCATTGCTTTTGAAAATCTTTTTTGTTTAAAATCTTGCTCAAGCCAATTAGCGGTTCTCTTGGATAATGCTATCGAATAGTTTCAGCATCCGTTCTCCCGACCTACCATCAAGTTTTCCCCATTGATCCATAGATCTTCGCTGCAAATCAGCTACGGTTTCATAGTAATCAGTATCTGTTGTCAAACGACGCATCGCCGACAAGAAAGACATCCTATCATCAACCGTGACAACGCCTCCGACTTCGTTATAATCCTCGTAATTCATCCGATACACATCGTAATTCACCACCGGGATACCGCAGGCGATGGCCCAGCGAATGGTAGCCGAAACGCTGGCCACATAGATGCTGCAAAGGGGAACCAAAGAAGCGGTATCACGCTTGGTTATTGCCAGACCGAATTTTCTCAGAGGCTCGATTTCCTCGTCAGTCATCCGGGGATGAGGACGCACGACAATGTTCCATCCAGAAAGCGAGGCCAATGCCTGCATCCAGAAACCAACCAGTTGTTCATAATCGCGAAACTCGCATTTCCTCGGGAACTGACTCGGAGGCAGGGCACACAAGAGGAGAGGGCGGTCTGAGGGTAGTTCAAGCTCCCTGTAAAGGACCTTTCGGCGTCTGTCCGCATCCTTGCAGACTTTCACGAGCAGATCGTCATAAAGCGCCCCCGTCATAACCATCCGTTCCGGAGCCAAGCCCTCTTTTCTATAATATTGTAACATAAAATCATTTTCTGCCGCGATGACTGTACCTTCAGAATTATAGGTCCAGGGGCTGTTCGGTGCAAAACCCAAATATTCGATGGCAACGATATCATAAGCCGGATTGCGCAGCAGCTTCCTGCCTCGGTGATTATAAACCCACTGGGGATATTTCCAGGCAACCAGTTTATTTATCACACTTGCGGAAACGATGTGGTCCTGCCTGTCAAAGTAGGCCTCGGCGGGTTCTCGGGCGTTGGCGATTGTAAACGGAATGATTACGGAGGGAATCATCCGGGCGCTTGCCGTTTTTATCAGAATGTACAAATAGACATCTTCGGATGACACCATCAATGCGGGCTTGTATTCGTCTAGCAAGCGGTCAGCCTGATAGCTTTGATATCGGTATTCGACAAGCTTCCATGACAAGAGCAGAGGAAACAGCAGGGTGGGAGGTGTAAAACGTAAAAGGATTCTTCTAAATCGCTTCTGGCTCTTGCCTTTCTTCGGCGGCGCCAAGTACTGCCAACCTTCTTCAGAACAAACTCTGACATCGCGATCAAGTGAATTATACCCGTATTGAAAAAAGATAACTGGATTATATCTGTCAGATTCTTTCAGCAGGCGTGCGACACGGGATAACTCTATGAAGTGAGTTCCAATACTGACCGCAATCAGGACATTTTTTCTCATTTCCCAAGGATATTACGAATAGTGCGCAATACCGGCTTGAGCTTGTAAGGAAGCATGGCCAAACGCTGACGTTTCAGCACCGGTACCCAGTCCGGGTTTTCTGCCTTGACCCAGCCCATAAAATCCCTCCAACTGAACACGCCCATTTCCACCAAGCGATCGATATTCAGCACCGCCGCCTCTGCAAGAACCGGCGGATCGAGATATTTGACTATCCCCTTAGCCATGGTCATACAGGTACGAATCTCCTCTTCCGGACTTATCTCCAAATCGAAATTGACTGATTTAATATGGCGCGACCAAGGTGTTTGTTTCTGCATGGTCTGGTGATAATGGAAGGTATCCGAAATCTTTCCTTCCCTGTATCCCGCCTTGGCAACAATATCTGAAAATACGTAATCTTCCTGCCTGTAAACATAATCGTCATCTACCCGGGACAGGCCCGAATCAAACGCTTTTTTGCGCCCCATCTGGGTTCCCGCCCAGGGACGCTCTCCATAACTCACGTTGTATTCAATCATTACGGTATGTTGCATCGGGCATCCGAACCAGTCGTATTCCTGCTGGTGCTTCTCCATCGCGTCAAACCATCCCGCGGGCAGATATGCATCCGCATGTATATAGGCAAACCACTCCGTCTCCACTGCTTCTATAAGTTTCCGGATGCTGTAACCCAGCGATTTATAGCTTCGGTGGTCAAATATCTGCGCACGGGGAAATCCCTCGGCTATACTCATGGAATCATCGATACAGCCCCCATCTCCGATTAGTAGTTTGTGAATGGGAATCTCCCGGTAGAATGACATAAGATTAGCTTTCCAAAGCTCGTTTGCATGTATTATAGGGATAATGACATCTATTGCATGATCCGGTGTGGATAGATAGCGATCTACGAAAGGTTTATCTTCATAGTATTCCTGAAATATGGAAATATTGTGCTGTTTATCGTTCATACCTGTAACCTCTTTTGTTGATGGAAGCAATGAAACTATTACGGTGATGGGAACTACCTTTTTTCGGCAATAACATTCATCCAGCTTCCCTGTTTTAACCAGTTGGCAATAGATGGGGTTATATGGGTGTCCATATAGCGGAGGGGCTGGCAAAAAAACGGGGCATATAACATTTTGACACCGAAACGACGCAACTTTCCAAGCTCCGGCGGGTAAACATACGTAAAGGATGATGTGCCAAAGTAGCTGATCATAGTTCCCAGAGTAACATCAATGGACCGGAAGTGAATTTCTTTTACTTCAAAACCGGCAATGTCAAGGATCTTCCTGATCGTCAAGGGGGAAAAATGATTGGGTTCCATGAAACCGAAGACCGCAGTGTACTTTTCTTTGACTACTTTTTGAATCAATCCTTCAATATTGTGTGTTCCAATAAAAATCGTTGCGCCGGGTTTTGCTATACGATTACACTCCAGCAAAAAACCTTTCGGTTCGGGTATGTGTTGTATCAGATCCCGCATGTAGATTACGTCAAACATTTCGGCAGGAAAGCGCACATCCTGTAAATCGACATCATATATAGTATCTCCAAGGATTGAGCGTGACTGTATGCACATCTTCTTGTTGAGTTCGATACCATATACATCGTATCCATATTCTTTTGCCTTTTTCAGTAAATGTCCTGTTGCACTGCCAATTTCGAGAAAGCCGCCTTTTTTCCCCGCGCTTCTGTGTCTCTCGATAGCATCCAAATTGGAAATATTTTCATCATTATCGAAATCGCTGGTCACCGAAGGGTTATCGAACTTGCTCTCGTTATAAATGGCGTTGGCACTGCTGTTGTAAAAGGAGTGCGTAGCCGCATCATTCATCCGGGGGTTCATGTAAACCATGGAACAATTACGGCATTTGTAATATTTAAACCAATCCTTTTCATAATGCAGTTTTGCGTCTTTCTCACCACAAACCGGGCAGTCAGCATAATGGGCGAATTCATCCTTCATCCTCTTGTTACTGTAATCAAACAATAGTTTATGCTGCTCCCGTAACGCCCTGTTCCACCTATCGAGCCAATCTGACGACATATGGTACCGTGCTATTGCCTCTGGGTCATCAATTTTCGTTGACCGCTCTTGCCGATTTTCCGAGATATTAATTGATCAAACATGTCTATTAACCTGTCCGTTGCTCTGCCGTCCAATTTGCCCCATTGCTCCGCGTCCTCTTGCTGATATGCAGCGATCTTCGAATAATAATCTGAATCACTGGATAATCTCTCCAATGCTTCAAGAAAATCCCGTTGCTCTTGGACATCTAACACACCGGAGAAAGATCTATAAATTGTAAGCCCGTATCGATAGACGTCGTAATTGACTACCGGCTTACCACAGGCAATCGCCCACTGCACAGTTGTCGAGTAACCCGTCGCCACATATATGTCGCAAAGAGGAATCAAGGTCGGCAGATCATCCCGGGATATTTTCACTCCCCATTGTTCGATGTAGTCCCAGGCATCGGCTTTCTTTTGGTAAGTCTGCCCCGGATGTAAGCTGATCACCGCATTATGGCCCTTGATTTTGCCCAGCGACCTCACCCAAAACTCGACAAGTTTCTGATAATCCTGAAAGTCACATTCCGGGCGCCCAGATATATAATGATCGGGAACCAAAGGAGACAATATCATGGGATAGTTATTTTCAAAACCCAGTCGCTCGTATAATTCACTCTTCAATCGCTTTGCATCTGTCTTGATATTGGCCATGATGTCATATTCTGCCCGTCCGACGATCGCCATTTGTTCCGGCGCTACGCCCTCTTTGGCAAAATGATTGAAGGTTGACTGACTGTCCACCGCTACTATATCTTCCTGATTTCCCACCAACTCCCAAGGCTTTAGCGGTGCAATTTCTAAAAGCTCCAAGGACATGAGCAGTTCCGGCTGGACACGTAGCATACTGTATCCTCTATGGCTTATCGTCCAGCGTGGGTAAAGTTTCCCAATGAGCTTGTTGCATAATCGTTTCATACTCATTGAGGGATCGTAAAGATAATTTTCGGCATAATGGCGGGCGGTAGATTTTTCAATCGGGGCGGTTGCGATCGGTATTCCTTCCATATTTGCAGCCGCGATAAAAAGGGGGGCTTCGTAGGCCGGACTGCTCTCACATATCATGGCGACATCTATACGTTCATTCTTCAACAAAGTCCGGATGGTATTCAAGTTTCTCTTCATTGACTTCATAATCAGAGGAAATTTCAAAAGCGAAAGGGAATAATGATATTTCCTCGAAATCATTTGTAGAAAAGACAGCCTTCGTAGAATGGCCTTAGGGATTGTCCAACACGACGCCCCTGATGTGCTGGAAGTCGAATCTCCATGACCAGTTGTCGCTTCCCCGTGCAGAGGCCCCATGATCCTTATTCCATCGGCACGGCACAAGTCCATATGTCTATTTATATAATCATAACTTATATAAATAATCGGCTCCCACCCTGAATGTTTGTTAATCAGGATCGCCCATCTGGCCATTTGTCGGCCAAAGGCATCATGATTGGCAATTAAAAGGATCCTTCTCACGCCATCGCCATTGCTACTGAAACAATAATCATTTATGCAATCTCGTTCTTTCCGTTTCCAGATCGGCGTCAACCATCAACCCTACCAATTTGTGAAACTTGATTTTTGGTTCGAACCCGAAGACTTTTCTGGCCTTAGATATATCTCCAATCAACGTGCTCGTATTTGATGGCCGAAACAGCTTGCTGTCGGTCACTAAATGTTCATCCGCCTTCAGACCGACGGCGGAAAAAGCTTCTTGAACCCATTCTTTCACAGAATGAGCCTCACCGGTGGCGATGATAAAATCGTCCGGTTCTTTGCACTGCATGATCTGCCAGGCAGCTTCCATGTATTCTCTTGCGTATCCCCAATCAATCATGGCACTTAAATCCCCAAGGATAAGCTTTTCCTGTTGACCAAGAGCTATCCTTGCAACTGATTGGGTAACCTTGCGTGTTACATATTCCGGGGTTCGTCTTGGAGATTCATGGTTATACAAGATCGCATTGGATGCAAAGATGCCAAAGGTATCTCGATAATAGCGCGAGAGATAATAGGCCATGGTTTTGGCACAGGCATAGGGACTCTGCGGGTTGAAGATTGTGTTCTCGTTCTGCACCGGGCAGTCCGTCTTTCCGAACATATTGGATGTGCAGGGTTGAAAATAGCGAATAGCGGGATCAACCTGCCTTACTATCTCTAAAATGCGGCCGACGGCGGCGCCGGTTATATCCACTGAGAAACCTACCATGTCATAGCTCCAACCGACATGGTCCTGGTCTGCTTCATTGTATATCTCTTGGGGATGAATGCTTTGAATGATGCGATACAGTGAAGTAGGATCGGCTAAATCACCACGGCAAAGGAAAAAGCACTTATTGAAAATGTCGGGGTTCTGGAGCAAATGATCGATATTGCGTGTATTCCCCGTGGCTGAACGTCTGATCATTCCATAAACGGCGTAACCTTTATTCAACAATATGTCCGCGAGGTAACTGCCGTCCTGACCGGTTACACCGAGGATCAGGGCTTTTTTCATCTAATTATCCTTCCCTGCGCTATGCGCTTCATATCATGGTTGCAGACAGCCAAAAGGTTTGACCTGGAACCGCCGGGGGAGTACCTTCGAGTACTTCCACGCCAAGCTCTGGTAGTCCAATTTCACATCCTGATTTTCCTTCACGATGGCCAGGAATACCAAACTGACCGAATGTTGGCGGAATCTTGTGCCAAACGGATTCGCGACGAAGGTATCTTCATAGTATCCTATTGGTCTGATCTCCTTGATGTTTAGATCCGTCTCTTCCTTAACCTTTCTTTTCGCTGCCTGTTCCAGTGTCTCATCCTTGAGCACCCTACCCCCGATAACCCACCACCTACCACTGAGTGGTCTGTTCTTTCTTTTAATCAATATATACTTGCCGCTCTCCGTTTTTACGATTATATCCACACACAATATGGGCAATACCCTCATTATGCTTTCGTATTTATCACTGGGGATCATGGCACCACCCTAAATTCCGGCAAAGGGACGATAAACTGCCCCCCCCGGGAACGCCATTCCACCTCTCGTTCGTAAAATTCACTAAAGAAAGCCCAAGGCAGCACAAGAAAATAGTCTGGATTGGCTCTTCTCGCTTCCTCCTCAGAAACGATAGGGATCCATGAGCCGATAGTATATTTACCCCACTTCTCAGGGCTACGTTCCGCAGCCGCAGTAATCAAGCGGTAATCAAGGCCATAATATTGGAGAATCACATTCCCTTTCGTTGATGCTCCATAAACATAAATCTTCTTTCCTTTACTGACTTCATTTTTAATAAAATCAACACAACGGGTGCGATTTTCTTCGATGCGTTTCGCAAAGGCTAAAATGTCATTCAATGTGTATTTCTCACGATACGCCATTCCCATACCGTCGTAATGACGGGCAAAAATCCTGTAACTGCCTCCATTGACATCGTTTTCTTCGATTTTGAACATTTCGAAACCATTTGATTCAAACAAATATTTCAATGAATCAAGAGAATAATATTCCAGATGTTCATGGCATATGTTCCCCAAATCGTTCTTTTCGATCATCGGCGCCAGACACATGAGTTGGGCCACAAAGACTCCTCCATCAGCCAAGGCAAGCTGCGCATCTTTTATGAATTGATTCGGGTCCTCAAGGTCATAAAACATGCCAATCGCAGTAATTACCTTTGCCTTGCCAAAACCCCATTTGTGGGCAAGTTCCATATAGCGCTCATAGTTCCAGAAATCATGCATCACATAATCGGCATTTTTGTTTAGGCTGTCCACCAGGTTGTTGGCGGGCTCACAGCCCACGCGACGGATCCCCGGTGCAGTATATGTAGCCAGCATCGTCCCATCATTCGCTCCGATATCCAGGACTACATCGCCGGGTTTCAAGGCGACCATCGCTTCGATTTCTTCAGTAATATCCCTCAAGGCCCGCCTCATTGTATCTGTAACACCCGACCGGTACCAATAATGACGTGAGTATAAAAGCTCCTGAGGCGCCGTGTGGCGGAGCTGTAAAAGTGAACATTGATCACACATAACTAAATCGAGAGGCGCTTTCAGTCCTTGCCCGATCTTTTCTTCGGGAACAAAATCGTTAATGAATTGTTCCCCAAGAGAAAACACGTCGTGCAAAGCACTTCCGCCGCACAATCTACAGGTATTACGGGCTATGGTTTCCATTTGCCTCTCCTTATATTTACATTCGTAGTACTCAGGATCGTTTCAAAAGCAGATTGGCGTACTTGCCAACGGACTGCTTTGGATACGACTCCATTAAATATTCATCGCTTACCGGATCACGATCATCCTTCCGTAAATCGAAGATTTCGAAACCATAAGATCTAATATAATCAAGAAACTCCTGAATATCTATATCAGCCCATAGAGGCAGGTATGGTGCAAATTCTATTGTCAGTATGATGGAAGGATTTGCATTCAGCAAATTCTTCATGCCCTTCAGGGCCGCATATTCTCCTCCTTCTACATCCATCTTGATATAATCGACATTACAGTCCCTCCCGGCAAAATAATCATCCAGGCTTACAGCTTCCACAGGTATCATCTCCCGTGAATGGTCGAAATTCGGCTTAGAGGAAAAAACCACACCGCCGCTCTCATTAGTCCTTTCTTCTGCTTGATTGGTGAAATAATATTCCGTCCGACTAATGTCAGTTACGGCCCTGTTCTCCAAGGTAACATTCCTGTATCGATTCAGATGGGTATTCACCGTCAGCAGGCCAAAGCTGACCGGCCCCGGCTCAAAGGCGATAACCCGTCCGTCAGCCCCAACCAACTTTGCCAGCAAAAGCGTGTATAATCCAATATTGGCACCGATATCGATAACTCTCTGTCCGGGCTTGACATTCTTGATAATCACAGCCATCTCGTCCGTATGCATCTGCGCATAATCATTAAGATCGATATCCATTAGACCGCTATAATTTATAAGGTCCGTGACATTTTGATAAAGTAAATGACCAAAGATATTATAAACAAAACCGGCACCGTGCCAACACTGAGGGTATAATTCTTTAAATGCCTCATTTTTTTTGCGAAGAGATATCTCCAGTCCCAATCGACTAAATAACGAGCATACCGCTCTTTTAAGCAGCTTCACCAAAGCCTCCCACTCAGTTCTTTCTTCTTCGCGAGTTAACAACTTCGCTCACAGATTCAACAACCTCGTCAATTTCTCTTTCCGTAAGGGATAACCCGGAAGGTAAATATAAACCTTGTCTGGCGATACGTTCCGTTACCGGATAACATTCTCCAGCAAAGAGTCCAAGATCTCGTAGGACCGGCTGCTCATGCATGCCGATAAAGAAAGGCCGCGTGCCAATGCCCCTTTTCCCTAATTCGATCATCATCTGTTCCGCATCCATACCCAGCAGCGGGTCAAGCTCTATGCAGTACATCCAGTAAACCATTTTTGCCCAAGGCTTCTCGATTTGATACTTTATCCCCTCAATCTGAGATAATCCTTCCCGATAATAGACACCAAGCCGTCTCTTAATTTGAACAAATTCCTCAATCCGTTCCATTTGTGCGACTCCAATGGCGGCTTGCAGATTTGTCATCCGAAAGTTATGGCCGAGTTCCGTATGGTAAAACCTCCGGGATGGATGAAAGCAGAGATTTCGGTAAGATGACGCCCGTTCAGCCATCTTTTTATCCGCTGTCAGAACCATCCCCCCCTCCCCCGTTGTGAGGATCTTATTTGCATAAAACGACCAGGCGCTGATGTGGCCCAGCGACCCGCATTTCCTTCCTCGACATTCGGCGCCATGCGCCTCGGCGGCATCCTCAACGACGATGAGATTGTAACGTTTTGCAATCGCCAACAGAGGATCCATATCCACAGGATGTCCATAAATGTGAACCGGCATAATTACTTTAGTCCTTGGTGTGATCCGTGATTCGATCTGGCTAACATCCATATTCCAAGTATCCGGCTCTGCATCCAACAAAACCGGCACGGCTCCCAATCGAATCACCGCCAACGCACAGGAAATGATGGTAAAAGCGGGCATTATCACTTCATCGCCTTTGCTTACACCGGCAGCATAGAGAGCTGTCTCCAGCGCCGCTGTACCGTTGCATACCGCGACTCCGTAATCAACGCCTATGTAGTTGGAAAACAGTTTTTCAAATTCTTGAACAAACGGGCCATCGGAAGAAATCCATCCCGTGTCAATGCAGTGGGTCACCAATTCCCGTTCACGACCATTCAACAGGGGCTGATTAACAGGTATCATTGTTCAACTCCGCTTACCTTCGAATCGCCCTTTGTCAAAGCCATCGATATAAGGTCCGTTCTTGACTTCTACCAGAGTGGTTTCTTCCAAAACTTCTATGCCGTGACCGGCTCCCGCCAGCAATATGATATCCCCCGCTGCCAACTCACGGCTCTCAAGGTAAACTTTGTCAAAGGAATAGAAATCAATCCTTATTTTTCCACTCTTTATAAAAAGCACTTCTTGAGTTCCCACACAATGCCGCTCGACAGGGTTATGAATATGAGGTAATACCTTGTAACCGGCTGGGCGGCTCATGGTGCCAAGTTGTAATGAAAAGTCGTTGGGAGATATAAATTTTATTCCCTCCACCGAATAGTCACTATAGATAACTATCGCAACTATCGCTCCATCATTCCTAATTGTTTCGATCATCAACATTCACCTTGCAATTTATTTTTGTGCCTTAATACTTATATTCATGCTATTTTTCTCACTTCCCACGGGAGCTTTGGGCGAACGGCCCCCGGCAACGGTCCACTCATCCCGTACCTGGTAGTCTCTTCAATTGTTTCATCTATGGGATCGATTACCGTGATCATGACTGCCCCTCTTTCATGGAAACTGTAATGAAAAATGCTGTCCGTATAGAGAAGGGCGGCATCGATTGTATATGTTTCATTATTGAGCAAATTACCTGGGACAATGCAGGTTGCCTCATAAGTTCCGTCTATTGCTTTGCCTTTCTCCCCTCCCCCGGTCACAAAGACATATTGGCCCTGGGGGCTGATGACATAAAAATTGGGCCGCGGGGCAACGGGTGCGCCATGAAGGTCATAGGTCATTTTGAGTTTGAAGGGCGCCCGAATGTCCACTTCCCCAATGAGATTTCCCTCCATGTCCTCTATATGCACTTCAAGAAGGGTTGCGTATTGATCCCCCACTTTTTTCCCCTGCTTTCTAAAATCAACCGCATATGGAGAACTTATGCCTGCGTTATAATATCTTGTCACGACATCCGTGACATTACCTTCCACCAAAATACAGCCATTATCGAGGAGTACTGCCTTTTTACACAAGGAGGTAATCATCCCCATATTATGACTGACAAACAATACTGTACGTCCTTCCTTCTGCGATACATCGCTGATTTTACCCAAACATTTTTTTTGAAATTGAGCATCACCAACAGCCAGAACCTCATCGACCAATAGGATATCTGGTTCAATGTGGGCGGCAACTGCAAAAGCCAGCCGCACATACATGCCGCTTGAATAGCGTTTAACCGGCGTATCGATAAATTGCTCCACATCAGAGAAATCGACTATTTCATCAAACTTGCGTTGAATCTCCTCCTTTGACATGCCAAGTAAGGCACCGTTGAGATAGATATTCTCTCTTCCCGTCAATTCCGGATGAAACCCGGTGCCAACTTCCAATAAACTCGCGATTCGCCCTTTGATCTTTATTTCTCCGGTTGTAGGAGCGGTTATTTGAGAAAGGATCTTGAGCAGGGTGCTTTTCCCGGCGCCATTTCTACCGATGACTCCAACAACCTCACCATGCTGTATTTCAAGGTTGATATTACGCAATGCCCATATAAATTGATCTCCATCCTTGCCGTCCCTTGCATCCATGATCTTTAGTAGGGGATCGGGTTTGCGCCGAACCTTAGCCCACCAGCGATTCAGATCTTGATACAGTGTTTGATTGCCGATGCTTCCCAATCTGTAACACTTGCTAACCCCATCAAATACGATAACAGAAGACATATTATACCGTATCCATGAAGGTTCTCTCGACCCGGTTGAAGATCAGAATTCCGATGAGCATAACCACAATCATACATACCAAGCTGTACAGCAGGTGGGTGGTCTCCACGATCCCGGCACCGAGAAAAGCAAACCGAAACGTTTCCACAATGGAAGTCATCGGGTTGGCCAGCACAAGCCATCTATACGTTTCCGGAACCGAGGATAGAGGATAGACAACCGGGGTAATGTACATCCACAATTGGGCACCGAATGTCACAAGGAACTGCAGGTCCCTGTAACGAGTGGTAAGTGCCGATATTATAATGCCAAAGCCGAGACCGAGCCCTGCCATGAGGATGAGAAGTATTGGCAATAGAAGAATGGTTGCATTGGGATGGACATCGGCGCCGGAAGAACTGAAATAGATCATGAAAGCAAG
The DNA here is from genome assembly GCA_964571695.1 of uncultured Syntrophus sp. GTDB lineage: Bacteria > Desulfobacterota > Syntrophia > Syntrophales > UBA8958 > UBA8958. Next base: position 142,289 of record CAZNDG010000002.1, on the reverse strand, counting down.
GAAGAGAAGAAACTGTATAAGCAACGTAATCAGATTCGACAACAAGATAGAGATAGGCACTGTGAGTCGGGGGAAATATACCTTCCCAAATATGTTTGCATGCGAGGTAAAGACATTGGACGTTTTGGTCAGACACGCAGAGAAATAACCCCAAACGACAGTGCCGGCCAAATAGAATAAAAATTGAGGAAGTCCATCCGTTGACAGTTTCGCGAAATTTCCAAATACAACCGTAAAGGTCAAAGATGTAATGAGCGGTTGAATAAGATACCAAAGGGGACCTAAAATAGTTTGCTTATAATAGGTAACAAAGTCGCGCCAGACAAAGAGCATGATCAGGTTGCGCGCCCGCCACAGTTCACCCAGTCTGAGGTCAAGCCATCGACGTTGAGGACGAATAATGTAATCCCAATTAATGTCTGCATTGGATTTCATAAAATTTAATATGGCCGGCGCGGATTATTTAACAATCATGTCACAATTGTCTCTGTTAAATATTCATTCATAACATCTTAATTGTTTTATATATTTTTCTTAGATACGAAATCCCCGAATCACCAAGCACATTGTGTCCTATCCTAACCAACGACCTTCGCATTTTTTCCCTGCGGGATAAATGGGGCAGCAAGAAGAAACGGATTTTGCAGTGACGGCAATAAATGTGCCGCCGTCCCTCTTTTTCTGAAGGGGGGATATAATTGCGATAGAGAGATTCCTTACCGCAGTACGGACACCGCACTCGCACTTCCCATTCACCGTTATTGAACGATATATCGGATGGCCAAGCTGAATCCTTTTTTTCGAAGCCAAGATATGCCTTGTGGATCTCCCGCTTCAATTGTTCAAATTCCGCCGCCGTCATGGTTTCGCTCATATTGATGTAGTCAAAAATGTGATTTTCCACGAAGTCAATCTCATCCGTTATAAGACCTTTGGACAAGCAGTGCTTATATAGGGCGGTACCTGGATATGGCTCTATAAATCCAAGTGAAATGGAGGTTCCAAATAAATCGTGATTTTTTTTCCAGTAATCCAAAGTCTCATTGGCCGTTTCAAGTGTTTCTGCCCGGTCTCCAAAGATAAAATTGCCGGTTATTGCCATACCGGATCGTCGCGCAATATTTATTGACTTGTCTATCTGGCTAGGTTTTATTCTTTTTCTCATACTCGTCAGTACCGTCTGACTGTAGCTCTCCAACCCCAAGCTCAAACAATGCAAACCGGCATCTTTCATAGATTCCATCAACTCTTCATCAGTTGTATCTACCCTCATTTGGCAATTCCATTTTATGTCTGTCTTGAGTTCTATAGATAACTCCTTGATAGATTTGCAGAACTCCAACACCCTCTGTTTATCATGGGAGAAAAGCTCATCAAACACATCAATAATGTTAAAGCGATAACGATTATGAGCATGTCTAAGTTCTTCCATAATATTTGCGATGGAGCGTTGACGGTATTTATTACCGATGGGATGAAAGCAAAAGGTACACTGGTATGGACAGGAGCGACTTGCTATAAGCGGATAGGCCCTTGGATGATCCAGAACATCGTATATATTAGATTGACTGGGAAGCATTTGATTTAATACGGCATCCAAACCAACACCTTCGTAGTCCGGCCAGGGAAGGGCATTGATGTTTTCGATGGGATATCTTGATCTTGTCAGGACCAGTTCCCCTTCTCGAGAAGAATATCCAATTCCGGCAATTAACGACAGGTCGTCATTTTGTTCCGAGCATTTCACTAAATCAACTATAGTTTCCTCTCCCTCGCCAATCACCAAATAGTCGGGACGTAAATGCTTCCACATCAATTCAGGTTGGCTGGATATCATCCCCCCTCCCAACACGACTCTTGCAGGAGGGGCATACTTTCTGACAGTCTGAATACATCTTTTAACTGCTTTGTAATGGACCGACAACCCACCCGTGAGCACGTAGCCATAATCTTCCTGAGACAAAACCTTTTTGATCTTTTCTTCTACATCATCCCGGCACAGATTCAGGTTTAAAAACGCTGACTTTATTCCTGCCTCTTTAAGCGCAGCAGATATGTAGGCCAAGCCCACGGGTATAAATATGGGGGTGTAAATGCGCGTCAGTTCGTCTGTTTCCTTAAACCGCGGAACTACGATGAGAACATTCATGGAAATATACCAATATCATTTCTTAGATATTATGATGATTCATTTAGAGTCATTCGCAAGCCAGGCGGGGTTATTCCGAAGATAATCAGATCCAAAGCGGCCGCGAATTTCGCCATGAAGAGGTCTTCCTCGAAAGGGATCCACCGCCTTGATGGGGAAGACCTCCCAAAATCGTTTCTGCAGGGAGTCATCCCCCTCTTGAGATCGCCAGGTCCCTTTCAAGCGCTCGTCCATCTCAACAACCAAATCGCGGATCTCCTCGGAACTGTTTTCTATCAATCGGATTCCTCTGGAATCATACTCATCAGCCGAAAGTGCAAATCCGACACCACGATCAAAAATTTCTTTTAACGTGAGTTCCCTATTTTCGATTATGGAAACATGATGTTTAGTGATACCGAGAAATTGTTTTCTGAAGGTGAACAAATATCCCAGCGGTACCAGGTTTACGTAGGCTATGGGCCGTCGAAAAATTAGCGGAATGGCATCAAAACCTGTTCCCGTGGAGAGGCAAAATGCACACTTTGCCCCAAGATACAGATCCATGAACTCACTACGCATACCATTTGTAGCATAGTCAATCACCCTTGGATGTCTTGCCATCATAGCGTCATGAACCTTGGCGCCCATTCTGATCACAAAGTATCCCCGGTCCGCGAGTTCTTCACACGCGAGGACATAATTTTTTATGTCGGTGTCACGGTAGTTGTGATAATCCCAATTGCCCTCCGGCAGATGACTGCGCAGATAAGCACGATCGCGCACCGTAAGGCATACAAAAGGATCTTCATGCTTTATTCCCATGACGCGCATGCCCTGCTTGCCACGGATTTCTTCCTCGGGAGTAAATTGCAGATGGGGAGGAAACCGATCCAAAAGATTAAGAACATCCCTGTCATTTTGTGTGTTATTGCCGATTTCATGCAGTTCACCGTGGGGAATTAACCTGTTTCCCTTAACAATGGGTGCAGATATCCAGTATGGCCATACATGTGGCAGCACTCGTTTCCACATTTTTGCAAGTTCCCTGTTGCATAAGGGCTTATAGGCAAAGAAAAGAATATCAATGTATCTTTGTTTGGGAACATTAACTCCCGCATCCTTTTCACAAAGGTAAATCTCTGTATTCGCAGCGAAATGACCAATTTGTGAGCTGATCATCCCACCAAAACGAATCAGTAGCCAGGGACGAATCAGGCGGAGAATAATTATGAAAGGAATTACTATTATATTTGTAAAAAAACCGAAAATTCTATACTTCACAGTAGATTTGAGAAATTGAATAGGGTAACCATTCAACAATACATGATTAGAGACCTTTGAAAAATGGCTTCGCCGCGGCTCAGAAATCTTTTTCGCCTCTGAATGGGTAACGTATAATCCTTATTCATTACCAAGCGTTAAGTTCAATCACGCAACGGCGAAAAACATTTGATTCGCCGCTTGCGAACCATTTTCGCAGTTATGCAAAGCTCTCGATTAGCGTCTCTCACCGCTACCAATTTTCTTTTCCGATGATAGAGATAGTCACGGTTGTTTTTCAGTTATTTCCATTAAACAAGTTTAATTGACATGAAAATACACATAAATAGCTGGATATTTTCATTTTTCGTTGTGCCCGCTCCGGGAATGTTGGTTAGTCGGATGAGTCCTATTTCTTTAAGACGACAAATACCTCGTTTGTAGGCACATAAATTACGTCCGGCAGATTATTCACTATGTGGCCAACATATTCCACAGGAGTTCGGCTCAGTAGTCTCTGCAGATAGATTGAGCCCTTTTGATACATGTAATATGTATGATATTCTACTATTTCTAATTTGTTTTCCTTAGCAAGGATGTCGAAAGCCGACCGCGTCCAGTAAGTGAGATGCTCTGGCGGTTTATAATAATATGGAATCATTCCTTCTGCATCCACTGTGGTTAGCGCAATAATCCCTCCAGGTATCAATATACTATCAAGCCTACTAATGATTGATTTTGGATCTGTAAGATGTTCTAGTACGCCCCATAATGTTATGAATTCATATTTAATATGCTCTAATTCATCTAATGAATTTTTGATGCGCTTACTCGATTTACATCCACAATCAACACCATGGCAGTTTTCGCCTGCGGCTTCCAAAAAAATCCCCCTACCTGTCCCAAAATCTAGAGTTGCAGATTCTGGTGTCCAACCATATTTCGAGAGTGTTTTCAAATTTTTTGTAGCATTTAGCCTTAATATATTTTCATCCGCACGAACATCTTTGTAGTTTTGATAAAATGAAAGGATAATATCCGAATCAGGTATCGGATTTGTATATTCTAAACCACACTTGGAACATTTAATAATACTATATCCTTTACCAACGAATTGATGATAAGCACTCGCGGGGTAATTGCATACGTAGCATTCCATCATATAAAGTTAATGTGCTGCGGGCGAACTAAGTTTCTTGTATCTGAAAGTTTCGTTTGATCTTGTAGCAGGTCCCACAAGAACTCATTCACTTTATGCTGTAAGCATAAAGTTCCACAGTGATTTTGAGGATTAAAACGATCAGAAGCGATCTTAGCCATAACATCCCAGTATCGGTCCCCTTTCCAAATTTCTTTGAAGGACGTTTCTGCAATGTTTCCTATATGAAAATCCTTGTACCTGCTGTTGAAAAGCATCCCACAAGGAGCAACTAGGCCCGACCCGGAAAACTGCGTAATGAAAGGTGGACCATAACAGCGGGTATAACGGCGTTTGCCACCACTCAGGATCTTCGACCATTTTGCCTTCACAAGGTATTCATTCGTAGAGTGCGCTTCTGCTTCCCGGAGAATATCGATCATGTCTTCATATTTTTTATAGTCAATACCAAGAGTTCCGTTTTCGTCATCGCTGCAATGCTTGATAACAAAGTAATCCACTCCAAGAGACTTTCCTAAAAACGCAAGGGGAAGTATCTGGTCCGCAAACTCTGGCATTAGTACCATCTGAAGCCCGATAGTAACCGTTAGACGCTCCGTTCGCTTTATTCTAACGCTCTCTCTAATTGTTTCGATAACCCTTTCAAAACACTTCTCGCTACAGCCGTGGATTTGACCATATCTGGCGGCATTGGCTGCCGATATATTGTAACGGATATAAGTAAGGTAAGGAAGTATCTCCACCAATCGATCCATTGCAAGTAAATAACCGTTGGTACCCAAAGCCATGTCTAAGCCATTTGTTTTCCCTCGCTTTATTGCTTCGTAAAGGTGCGGGCTGCATGTACTTTCACCATCACTGACAAAGCTGATGGCCTTGACACCAATTTCCGCTGCGTCATCGAGGAATCTGAATATTACATCGCGGGTCATTTTCATCTCATCGTTGGCCTGTAGCTGACCGTAACAATATACGCAACGATAGGTACAGCGGCGGGTCAAAGCACAATCAATCGTAATTGGGGCTATCCGTTCGCCAGCAAGCCAAGCCTCGACACGGTCCTCGTGCCACATTAGCTTATGACCATCCAAAATCAATCTATTATTATAATCTTCTCTTTGCACAATTATACCCTAAGATAACCAGGCTTATCATTGTTAATCCAGTCGGAAACCAGTTTTTCGAAATCCCCGGCGGTATCCGTGTAGGGGTCGAATACCTTCATGCCTATCAACTCCATAATTTTCATGTCATCCTCGCCGCAACAGTGGGACTTGCCCAAAAAAGAGAAATAATTGTTTACCCCAGTAGCGATGAACTTGACATTCAGGTCCTGGAGAACCACGTCGTTGCGAATCTGTTCAAGCGCCCGAAAGGCCATGAAATTGACTATGGAATACACGACAGGTCGTAAACCGGTCATGGCCATGCCGGCGGCGATACCTACCGTCGCCTGTTCCATCATGCCGACATTGAGAATACGGTCGGGGAATTCATCCCGAAAAACATCCGTCACACCAAAGCCCATATCACACACCAGGAGATGTATTCGCTTGTCCTTTCTGGCAAAAGGCATCATTGTTTCGATCACCGTACTGCGGTAGTTATATAGTTTGGCATTTTTCATAGCGACTGCCTTCCTTCATTTCGTCCTCCGTTGGCAGACGAAAATGGAATTTTGGAACATTCTCCATACATTTCAACCCATAACCCTTGATTGTCCTGGCAACCAGCACCTGCGGTGCATGCAGCGTCTCCCCTCTTGTCAGCCAACTCCTCAGAATCCTGTTCATCGCTTCGAGGGAATGGCCGTTACAGCTCCTGACTTCACATCCAAATGCCCTCATTTTTCTTTCTATGTCGTTCTTCCGTCCTTTAACCGTAAGGATGTTCTCCAAAAAATCCATGGCCTGAAGACGGTTGGCATCCACCAGGACAGTAAGATGCACCAATTCTTGTTTGACGGCGAATTGCAGGGCTTCCCAGTTCGATCCTTCCTGGAGTTCTCCATCACCTAGTACGCAATAAACCCGCCATTGCCGACCTTGAAGCTTTGCCCCATAGGCGATGCCCACCGCCTGGGGTAACCCGTGACCGAGAGATCCGCATCCCGCTTCCAGGCCATGAGCAACACTTCTTTCCACGCATCCGGTGAGGAAGCTGCCCTGGTAGAAATTATCCCAGGAAGATCTTTCTACATAACCGATGTCGGCAAGGATTGCATACAGGGCATAGCAACCATGAGCCTTGGAAAAAACAAGCCGATCCCGTTCTTCCCATTGCGGATCGATTGATCTATTCATGATGCGGTAATATAGCAGCGCCAGTATATCGACGCAGGACAGGGAAGGGGCGATGTGCCCGGCGCCGTTCCGGACCGCCACGGCAACGACATCCCTTCTTATCTCATCGGCCTTCTCCGCCAGTTTCCCCATGGTTAAAAAGCCCATCATTTGCCGATTCATAGACACCCCTCATCCCTTGAAATATTTTTTTATCGTTTCCGCCACATAACCAATCTGAGACTCCGAAAGCCCTTGATGAACCGGAAGGCTCAAAATCCTTTCCGCCTGAGACTCGCATTCAGGGAAATCCCCTTTATGATAACCAAAGTGCTGGGCCGCCGGTTGCAGATGGATTGGAAGAGGATAGTGAACCCTGGTTCCTATTCCTTTACTTTCGAGATAGCCCTGCAATGCATCCCTCTTTTCAGTCTGAACAACAAAGGTGTGATATACGGAATATTCATACGGCAGTTCCTGGGGTACTGCCACAACCTCCGCCAGCATCGATCTGTACACCTCGGCGTTAGCCCTTCTTCTGGCATTCCAAGCATCCAGAAACGGCAATTTTACCAGGAGCGTCGCGCACTGCAGGGAATCCAGACGCGAATTATACCCCCACATGGTCGTTTCATCGCGATTTATCAACCCGAAATTTCGCAGCCGTTTGATCTTTTCAGACATTTCCGGATCGTTGGTCGTAATGATTCCGCCATCGCCACATGCGTTCAAGGTTTTCAGGGGATGCAAGCTGAAACAGCCGATGTTGCCTAGGGCGCCGGTCCGCCTATCCTGGTAAAGCGCCCCCGCTGCCTGGGCAGCGTCCTCGATTACAAAAATGTCCCCGTTGACGGCGATATCCATAATAGGATCCATGTCCGCCGGGCGTCCGGTCAGGTGCACGGGGATGATCGCCTTAGTTTTAGGAGTAATCGCCATCTCGATGCGATTGGGATCGATGTTATAATCGTTTCTTACATCGACGAATACCGGTCGGGCCCCAGCGGCAACAATGACGGATGCCGTAGCGATAAATGAATTCGGCGCCGTAATCACTTCGTCACCTGGTCCCACACCCAGGGCTTTTAGGCTAAGGAACAAGGCATCTGTACCGGAGTTGACCCCCACGGCATAAGCAACCCCACAATACTCGGCAAACTGTTTTTCGAAGGTCTCAAGTTCTTGTCCCAGTATGAAATTGCCATGATCGAGAACCGTCTCCATGGCAGACAACAGTTCTTTCTTCAACGCCCTGTTCTGGGCGCCGATATCCACATAAGGGATTTTCACTCCTGCGTTCCCCCTTCTCGTCTCAATCACTCCCTCTCACTCCTGTAAAACGAACTCACGGTTTCGATTGTATAATCCACCTCTTCATTCGTTAAATAGGGATGAGCCGGCAAGGTTATAATCGTCCGGCAGTCCCGTTCGGTCTGCGGGAAATCACCATGCTTGTATCCCAAATCCTTACAGCAGTTCTGATAAGGCAGGGGAAGGGGGTAATGTATCTTCGCTTCCACGCCACGTTCCTGGCAGTATCTAAGCAACGCATCCCGGTTCTCCGTTCTGATCATGTATAGATGAAAGACATGGCGTATGTACCCATGCCGCGGGGGAACCTCTATCTGGTCGATATTTGCAAAGGCTTGGTCATATGTCTTCGCAATGGCAATGCGTCTGTCCGTATAGGCCTTGACATCTGCAAGAAGACGCAAAGCAACCACTGCCTGCAGGGTATCCAGGCGGCTGTTGTACCCGAAAATTTCCACTTCGTCACGGGACTTCAAACCGTAGTTTCTCAACATCCGCAATTTATCGGTCAACAGGTCGTCATCCGTCACGATCATCCCGCCATCAGACCATACATTAAGATTCTTTAGGGGATGAAAACTGAAGGCCCCGGCAGCTCCGAACGTACCGGCATGCCTTCCCCGGAAGGAGGCATTGATGGCCGTACATGAATCCTCCACCAACACGAGGCCGTGACGGACCGCAATGGCCATGATCGCGTCCATATCCGGAGCGTTACCGGTGAACCACACCGGCATGATCGCCTTGGTTCGTGTCGTTATCGCCCTTTCGATCAATGCTGCATCAACGGTGAATTCATCGTTGACGTCCACGAACACCGGCCGGGCGCCGGCCGCGGCGATAGCCGCCGCCGTGGCGATGAAGGTCTCGGCGCAGGTTATAACTTCATCTCCGGCGCCGATTCCCAAGGCTTTCATACTCAGGAAAAGGGCATCCGTTCCGGAATTTACGCCGATGGCGTTCCTGGCGCCGACAAAAGATGCGAACTCTCTTTCAAATTCTTCTCCTTTTTTTCCCAGCGTGAAATCTCCGGTCTGGACAAATTCCTTGATATCCGTCAAGATGGCATCGAGAAGTTGCTCCTTCTCCCCGGACACCCTCGCCTTGAACTGCCGGTGCAAATAAGAAAACGGTACCCGCATTTTCCTCCCCCTTATCTGAGGTTTACCTTCTGCATGGTCTTGATGTTGTAGTAGCGGGCGTCCGTCATGGGGTTGGGGATCTTCCCGGCCTGAAAGGAAGCCGCCAGGTCATGGATCGCCTCTTCCACGCTGTGTTCCGCCACGAAGCCGAGTTCGCTTTTGATCTTGGCCGAGGAGACATGGTACGAACGGTTATCATCCGTCGGCGTCGTCACGATCTCGATCTCGTCGCCTATGACCCCGCGGACCTTCTCGGCGATCTCCGCCACGGTGAAGTTGTCGTAACCGACGTTGAATATCTTGCCGTCGATGGCCGCATCCGGCCATTCCAGTGATTTGATATAAACCTGGGCCATGTCCTTGATGTGGATATTCGGACGCATCTGTTGCCCGCCGAAAACGGTAATGCGGCGATTGTTGACGGCATGGTTGGTGAGGATGTTGACCGTCAGATCCAGGCGAAGCCGGGGAGAATATCCGCAGACCGTCGAGGGACGCAGGATGAGGACGACGAAACCGGGGGACCGTTTCTCCAGCAGGACCTCTTCACAAAGGGCCTTGTATTTGGAGTAATCGGTCAGGGGCAACAGCGGGAGGTCCTCCGTGACGTTCTTTTCCTCCTTGATCCCATAAACGCTGGATGACGATGCATAAATGAATCGCTTCACCCCGCTTGACTTGGCGATATCCACCAGCGGTGCAAAGGCGTCATAGTTTATCGACTTGCCCAGGTCCGGATCCAACTCGAAACTGGGGTCGTTGGAGATACAGGCCAGATGGATCACGGCATCACAACCGGGCAGTGATTTTCTCAGAAGTTCCTGATCGCGGATGTCGCCCCGGATCAGTTCCAGACCGGGATGATCCCCTGCGCCGGGAAACACGTCGTCGCCGTAAATGAACAAGTCGAGGACCCGGACGTCATAACCATGATTCAATAATTTTGGCACCAGGGCCGATCCCACGTATCCGGCCCCGCCGGTAACCATAACCTTTTGAACAGCCAATGGATTTTCCTCCCTATTGCAAATATTTAAACCAGTCTTTGGTCGCTTCGGTAATCTTTTCCTTATCCCAGAGGGGCGCCTCCCTCCAGTCGTCGATGACGGCGAGCATCCTTGCGACGCCTTCCTCGAAGGTGACTTGCGGCTTCCATGTCAGGCCGGAAGTGATTTTCCGAATATCCGCAAACGTGCAATCCGGCTCCCCGGGACGTTTGGGAATAAATATCCTTTCCCCTCCCAACAGCTCCACAAGGCGGTTGACACTGTAGGTGGCACCGGAACCGACATTGAATGTCTCCCCGGACATATCGGCGGCGGCGGCGGCCAGAAACGCCCGGGCGATGTCGCTTACGTATGTGAAATCCCGAGTCTGATTCCCGTCTCCCACAACGGTGAACGGGACCCCCGCCAGTTTCTGCCGGAGAAAGACTCCGAATACCGCCCCGTAGGTCCCCGTCGTCCTGCTCCGCGGTCCGTAAACGTTGAACAGACGCAGGGATACTGCCGGCAGTTTATAGACCTGCGCCCAGTGCATCACCAGTTGTTCCCCGAGGTACTTGGTCAAGCCGTAAGGATGACGGGGAAGGCAGGGATATTCTTCCGGAGTGGGAACCTGTATAGCGATCCCGTAGCAGGTGGAGCTGGCCGTATAGATAAAACGGCTCGCCGCAGTTTTCCGGGCGTATTCCAGGACCAGAAAGGTGCCGTTGACGTTCACCCGGAAGTAGTCGTCGGGCTTCTCTATGGAGGGGACCAGATCCGCCCGGCCAGCGATGTGAAACACCCAGTCCGCCGCAGGCAGGTCCGCTATTGCCCGCGGATCAGCAATATCCGCCTCAATCCAGGTGAAGCCCCTGTGTCTCCGTGCGCCTTCGAGATTCGCCGGCCGCCCCGTTGAGAGGTCGTCCACGGCGATCACCTTATGTCCTTCCGCCAACAACAGATCCGTCAGGTGGCTGCCGATGAATCCCGCCGCCCCGGTTACCAGACATTTCATTCTGAACACCTCACAAAAGGATTATATATCCGCCGCCGTCTCCCCTTCCAGAGACAGACGGCAATTAAGCCACTGCATGACCATATGCCCGACCACCAATTGCATGTCTTCCGCAACCTGCATGTCGTTGACCGGCACGTGGACGGCCTCCCCGGCGATCTCAAGGCACCGGCCGCCGTCGTATCCCAGCACGGCGAAGGTTGTCATCCCCAGCTCTTTCGCCTTTTCAACGGCCCGGACAATGTTCGGGGAGTTGCCGCTGCCGGAGAGGGCGATGAGGATGTCGTTTCGCTGCGCCAGCACCCCTAATTGATAGGAAAAGATTTCGGCATAGGACAGGTCATTGGCCAGGCACGTCAGGACGGATTGATTTGCCGTCAGGGCATGGACCCGGATCGCCTTGCCGCTCCCCTTGCCGATGCCATAAAGGAAATCGTTTGCCATGTGCATGGCGTTCACGGCGCTGCCGCCGTTGCCGCACAGGAAAACCTGCCTTTTGTCCTTCCATGCCTCCCAGAGGGCATCGGCCAACCGACTGAGTTTCACCAAGTCGAGACCCTGGATCGATCGTTCCAGCCTCCGTTGATAATCATGATAAAACTCGATCTGGCCCATACTTTCTTCTCCATTGCGGAAATTCCCGGCAGGCCGAGGCATAGCTTTCCGGATTGCCGATATCCCGATGATAAACATCGTTGTGAAAAACCCAGATGCGTCCCAGATAATTGGTGATAACTTCGGTGCTGAAATCTATGTATTCTTTTCCTAAACTTTCCAGATAGGTGAATATCGACGGCTCGAGGATATACACGGCGCCGTTGGCCAGATCTCCGGGGGGATGGGGAACCTTTTCGTGAAAGGCCCGTACGCAACCGCGGGCGTCTTTTTCAATGATGCCGCAAGTTTGTGGAGTGGGGCTATGGAAGGTCATCATGGTGATCTCGCATCCCGGCGGCCGTTCGTGATGGCTGTCCAGGAAGGCCCGCACGTCGAACAGGGAGAGATTGTCGGCATGAACCAGCATCAGCGGCTCCGACCCGAAGAATTCCCTGTTTTTCAGCAGAGTCCCTCCCGTGCCGAGTAGTTTTTCCTCATAGACTGTAGTCACGATCCGACCGTAGGGGCTCCGGTCAATATACTGCCTCACTTTATCGCTGTGGTGGTGGATATTGACCAGCAAAGGCGACACCCCCGCCAGGGACAACATGGCAAACCAGTATTCCAGAAGGGGTTTCCCATCAATGGGGATCAGGCATTTGGGGATGTCCCGCGTCAGCGGCCGCAAACGCGTGCCCAGACCGGCGGCCAAAAGCAGCGCACGCATCAGATTCCCGCCTCTCCGTTGATCTCCATTTTCAGATCAAAGGGGCTCAGGGGGATATTGCCGATTCGTCCAACTTGACATGCCGCAGCCAGTGAACCGAGATAGGAACTCTTCCAGATGTCGGCGCCGGCCGCCATGGACATGGCCGTGCAGGTCAAAAAGGAATCGCCGGCGCCGGAGACATCCTTTGGGGCCATATTGAAGGCGGGAAGACGGTCCGTCAGCCAATCCGTTTTCTCTTTTCCTTCCGCATGGATCAAAATCCCCTCCTCCGCAAGAGTAATGATAACATTCTTCGCTTGACCTTTTTTCCTCAACTTTTCCGCCAGAACCACCAAACCCGATTCAAAGTCATGGACAGAAAATCGTGCCTCCCGCTCTGTCGGCGTTACCAATGTCATCCCCTTAAAGCGAGAGACATCGCCTACCTGGGAGGAGGATTGACTATCAGCAACCATCATGATCCCTCTTTCTGCACAAAAAGGAATGAGACGATCCACCAATGTCTGAGGCAGGCACCCATAATTGAAATCGGCAAAAATAATCAGGTCCATCTCCCCTGCTATCTCAAGAAAGTCGGCAATAAATTTCTCTCTTATTTCAAATGATATAGAATGTTGCCGCAAGTGGCTTACCCGCAATAAAGTCTTCTGGCGAGCGCGAAAGCGTTGTTTCAATGTTGTGGGTCGGCTTTCATCCTGAAACAAATGGGCATTTACACTATACAAGTTCATTTGTTCCTTTATATAGTCAGCGGTATCATCTTTACCCACCGTAGAAAAGAAATGGACATCGGCACCCAATCCCCGAGCATGCAGGGCAACGATTCCGGCACCTCCAATAAATCTTTCCTTGGCAACGGGTGTAACAACGATGGTGGGATCTTCCTGTGACATGCCCAAAGCATCACAGGTTATATATTCATCGACGATCATGTCTCCTAGAACGCAGATCTTCAGATTGAACATTCCCTCGGTAATGGATATCAAGTCCTGAAAATTGAAACCATGTCGTCGGGGGTAGTCAGGGGGTTTTTTAATAGAAGAAATGGATAGCTCTTTCCATTCTGTATTCATCAAATCTACTGACGAGAAGCTGATCTCGCCGGAGCCAAAAATTAGTTTCCCCCCGTATTGTCTTAAAATATCCTTTTCCGGATTTTCTCTATCCTCGTGTTCCTTTCCTTTAACTACATATGCTGGTCGAAGCTTTTCAATGAAGTCATTTACTGTATCGTGAAGAATAAACGAATAATCAACCCATGCAATAGCTTGGATGCTTTCCAACCTTAGCTTTTCATCCACAAAAGATCCGGGGAAAATGTTATCAAGCACGGCTACTACTAAATAATCACCGCATTCTTTGGCAAATCTGAGCAAACGTAAGTGTCCCGGATGTATTATATTGAAGTTACCCGAAACGAATACAATCTTTTTCGATTCAGAGGATTGTAGTCGTATAAATTTTATTATTTTATCTGCCTCTATAATCATATTTTTACTTCATAGGATTTAGATGCATAACATCAGTTTGCGCTTTTTCATAATCCACGACCTGCCCGATATCCAGCCAGTATTCAATTATTGGGAAGCTGGCAACGGTCCGGCCGGCATCCAGCAACCACTGAATCAAATCGGTCATGTTGAAATGTTTGCCATTGGGAATGAACCTATATACTGTCGGTTCCAGCAGATAGACACCGGCATTGACCAGAAGATTTATTTCTGGTTTCTCTTTCAAGGAGCACACTTTCGCTCCTATGCACTCTATTACTCCATAAGGCACTTTTATATCATATTGCCTTACAGCGACTGTCATATCAGCTTGATGCTCCTGGTGAAATAGGAGCATTGCCCGGAAATCAACCTGGGTAAGGACATCTCCGTTGATGACCAGCATCGTCTCATTGGGTTCATCGATCAAACCTAAAGCGCCACCAGTTCCGAGAGGCTTTTCTTCATTGACATAGTTCAATGAAACCCCGAAACTGCTTCCATCTCCAAAATGTTCGGAAATTTTCTCTGGTTTATAGTGAGTGGTCACATTGACGCGCCTGATACCGACTTGTCGCAATTTCTCGATGACCAATTCCATCAACGGTTTCCCACCTACAGGAAGCATCGGTTTCGGCAAATCTTCCGTGAGCGGACGCAGTCTCGACCCCAATCCACCCGCCATTATTACCGCCTGCAGTGGCAGATCCTGGCTGGGAATCAAGTCGTCCAACATCACCAGATCAACGATTCTGCCGTTTCCATCGACGATCGGTATCTGTCGGAGGACATGCTGCTGCATCAGTCTGATTAGATGTTTTCGATCCGCTTCCGGAGCGGCCGTTATAGGCTTTGGATAAGATGACCCGACTTTCTTCTCCAGAAGCATACTTACCGGCGCATTGAGATCAGTGCCAGCCAGTACAGCCCTCCGCACATCACCATCGGTTATCGTACCCATCAAATGATCTTCCCGGTCCACAATAAGGGCAATGCCACAACCACCTTGATCCACACATGACATCGCCACCCGGATCGTCTGCGCGGGACTAACGTAAAGAGATTTTAGTATCTTCTTATCCATATATAAATCAATTGTCTTCCCACACGGGTGTTTTCAGCACCCATTCCCCAAAACTATTTTTCTCAAATAAATCAATATTGTATAGTCTATCCACTACTTGCCAGAACTCTGTCTCACTGTATCCAAGAAAATGGCAGAAGTCCCTGACGGCACGTACATCCAACTTGTGGTCGTGGTTTTTAACCAGACTTTTAGCCTCTTCCCTGGTCAGCAGTCCATAACGGACGAGCCGTGATGCATAATCAGTAGCCGAGGCGTGACCGAATTTGGGATATTTCAACCACGGATGGATAAGATAGGCCCGGCTGTCCACCTGATCATACTGTTCGATATGGTGGGTTCTCTCCCATTCGTGGGTCAAATCATGGAATCCTCTGCTTTTAGCGAATATATAATTGTGGTAACTGTTCCAAGGAATAAAATAACTCAGATATATAGGATCCAGTTCCGCCAGAGCGGATGGTGAGGGAGCATCGAAAAAAGCCAAGTCTTTTTTCGTTACTTTCTCCCCCAATATATCCTCAAATGGGATGCCGGAAGCCACGCCATTGTCAATCTGTTCCTTGGCCGAATATGTTTCCTCCCGCTGGTCGCCTCCATATTCATAACTGATGTTCTCTCCGTAAACAAGCAGTGGTGTCTTGAATTTAACCGCCATATGAAGTGGATAGGTATAGATGTAGCGATCAATGAAATATGTCGGTTTTCCGTATTTCTCAAAGGTTTTACGCATAACGGTCTTTTGGGCTCTTATGTTGGGTTTCATACTGATGATATCACACCCAAAAGCTTCCGATATATTCTTGAGATTGTTAAGGCCTGCATCGGTCATGGGAAAATTGTCCTCCACTGTCACCAATAGTGGATTCATCCCCATAAGCTCCTTTATTACATGTACTTGGAAATGACTGTCCTTGCCGCCACTCACGGCAATCATGCAATCATACTCGTTTTCCCCATTAATGCCCCGATATTTGGCGCATAATGCCTTCAATTCTTCAGAACGTCTAACATAATCTATGTTTTTTCTGTTTTCATAGGCCACGCAGGCTCTGCAAATCCCTTCGTCATCAAAGACTATGCCCGGTCGTGTATCAGGCATTACACATCGCTTGCAGAATTTCATCTTTTACACCCCTCCGATAATTTCATCCGTCGACGCATATTTATAAACTTCAAATATCTTCCCAGATTGGGTGTCTCAATCGCCAACATCCACTGAGTCGTTCCCAAAGATGCGGAGACCTAAAACGATCGCACAGATCCATGAACTCTTCCGTCTCCATCCCGATGTAATCCATAACCTCTTGGAAATAACGTGACGGCATTTCTCCATCGAACTGCTTTACAAGCGTTATCCCTTCTTCCCTGGTAAGATGCCGGTTACGTATTTCCTGAGATGCATCGTAGCTGGCCCGGCCTAATCCAAATTTAATCCAGGTCGTATAATAGTGCAGGTCATCTATCTTGTCGTCAATACTATTGTATTTGCTATATGTCCCCTCCGTACGGTAAGGTCTCGCTTCAAAACCAGTATTTTCAACCGCATAGTAATATACCTCCTGGGGAGTCCATTTCAGGTAATAACCAAGATAATGAACCTCGATTTTTGCTTTTTCCAGTTCCTCCCCGGGCGGCGGCAGGTATGCCATCAAATCATTGAGGGATAAACCATATTTTTCGATCAGTTCAGGAATGGAACAACCGGCGAGATAGACCTCTGACAAATCTCGTAACTCATAAAACGACCTATCCCGGAGTGAAGAGGCATTGTCAGCTATTGGGTTCCCATATTCGGCCTCGTTTTCGCCATAAAAGATCAATGGCACTTTGAAGTTGATGGCTATTTTGGGCGCAAGGTTTTTTTGTCCTAAGATGAAGGTCTGAAATGGATGCAAAAGGTTCTGGATGGCAAGCCTGGTAAGGAGTTTATGTACCTCCCCGTTTGGCTTAAAAGTAAGATTATCGAAACCACCCACTTCAATCCAATTCCTGAAATTCTTGTAGCCGTATTCAGTATAGAGAATGGGCGGCCAGGTAATGGTGAGCGGATGCATCCCATATTTATATTTAAGGATATGAGACTGAAAGGCACTGTCTTTTCCACCGCTCCCTGGAACAATACAATCATATCGACCATCGTTGCGGCGGTATTTATCAAGGAGTTTAAGCAGTTCTTTTTCCCTTTGGTTCCAATCTATTTGCTCTTTTTTTTCTGCTTGACGACATGCATCGCATATTCCATCATCTTCGATATGCATATACTTGGCGCCATGTCTATTGGGCAGATGCCTAAACTCGGGTATCGATGCAGGTCGCTGATTTGACATCACGCATCTCTTGCAATAAACCACCTCTGTCGGCAATCCATATTTGGGTATTGGCACTTTTTTCATTTCCTTCTATCTTTCCTCATGATTTCGGCAGCCTTGTTCCTGTATTAGTTTCTTTAGATTATGATATATTTTAATGCCTTCGGGACCGCTTCGTTCCGGGTGAAACTGACAAGCAAATATATTTTCATAACCAATGCTGGAACAGAATTGGGCATCTCCATATTCTGTAGTGGAAAGAATAATCTTGGCATCTCGAGGCTGAACCGTATATGAATGTACAAAATACATAAATGTTCCGCTTTTTACCCTGCTCAACAGGGTTTTATCCCAACAGGCATTGTGAGGGGTATGGAGAATACTATTCCAATTAACATGTGGTATTTTTAAGATCTTACCATCTTCTTTCGGCATATCAAACCGCACCACGGGCCCTTCAATAATTCCCAGCCCACGATGATGTCCGAACTCATAACTTTCCGTCATCAATAACTGCAAACCAAGGCATATACCGACCAGAGGTTTCTCTGACCTTGCCAGATCAAGTAAGACTTCCGCCAGATCCAAACGATGCAACTCCTGCATTGCGTCACCATAGGCGCCAACCCCCGGTAAAATTACCGCGTCGGCGCTCAATAAAACCTGTTTGGAGTTGGTGATGACCGAAGTAAGGCCCACATATGTACAAGCCTGCTGTACGCTGTGCAGGTTTCCCAAACCGTAGTCAACAATGGCGGCAAACGGATGTTGGATATCCAAATCAATCCTTCCTCAGTGCATCGTTGGTTGCACCAGTGTCCAAAAGATTGCGACAGCCAATACCACAAGAAACCAAATAATCCTTTATCTCCGACAGAGAAGAGTCTTTTATTCTTGTAAATCCCCTCCCTCGTCTCAAGAATTCGGTATTTCCTTCCCATACGTATTCTTCGTTAACATCTGGGTGCTGACGAACGACACTATAATGAAGAATAGATGCCAACGCTACAGCATCAGCACATCCATTTGTTATGACCTCATGGATGTCTCTTATACTACCCGCGCCACCACCGGCGATAACAGGAACATTGACGGCTTCCGCAATATGTCTTGTCAACTCGATATCAAAGCCGGAGCCGGTCCCATCTTTATCAATAGATGTAACCATCAATTCACCAGCACCTAAATCCACAGCCTGCAAAGCCCACTCAAATGCATTAACATTGGTACAATCACGACCGTAGTTAACATATGATTCGTAAGTACCGTCGGGCTTGCGAATGGCCTCTATCGAAACGACGATCGTGGACGATCCAAAGGCACGTGATGCATCCCGGATCAAATCAGGACATGCAAGGGCCGCGGTATTAATGGCTACTTTGTCGGCGCCTGCACGTAGAACGGTGCGAATATCGTCGACACTGCGTAAACCACCCCCAACCGTCAGGGGGATGAATATTTCTCGTGCCGTTTTTTCAATGATGTCGATCAGACTGTTACGCCCATACAAGCTTGCCACCGCATCCAAATATATCAATTCATCAGCGCCATTTTCATAATAATAACGGGCAAAATACTCAGGCTTACCTAAAACGCGTAGACCTTCAAAATGAATGCCTTTGACAAGATTAGGCCCCTTGATGTCGAGGCGAGGAATTATGCGGACATTCATGCTGACTTCTTTTGCAATGGACGGGCAGGAGATCCGGTCACTGTTTGACTCTTTGGCACATCTCTGGTTACAACGGCGCCGGCACCGATAAGAGCATATTCTCCCACATTTATATATTGCCGGATGGAGGCGCCCAGCCCCACATGTGCATAAGCTCCTATGCGAACCCCTCCTCCCAGCTTCGCACCGGTGGCTATATGGGCGTGCTCCCCGATGACACAATCATGCTCCACAATAGCACCACTATTGACAATTGCATTACGCTCCAATAATGCTCCTGGATTGATAATTGCTCCGGAAAGAATTTGACATCCGGATTTAAGCATGGCCCAGGAAGATACTATCGCCGCCGGATGGATTATTGTCATCGGTTCGAGACCTTTATGTAAACCAAACTCAAAAAGACGCTGCCTAATTCTGTTGTCACCCGTACCGCCAACGCCCACGACAAAGTAGCGTACACCTCTTATAAGCATTTCATCTATCAGGTCATCTCCCCCGAGTACCGGCACATCGAGTATCTTTCTGCCCCACTGAATCTCATTTTTCTCTAATACGCCCTCTATACGAACTTCGTTAATCAATGTGAGGCAGTCGATCAATACTTTGGCATGGCCGCCTCCACCAATGATCACACATGAGTCATTCATTGTCGTTTTACACCCGGGAAGGACGCCGGCAAATCACAAAAATGCTTCCTTACCAAAGCGCTGTCTATGTTTACGGTCTTAAGCCTCGTGACGATCTTTTCCGCGGCAAGGCCTTCTCCATACGGATTTTTCAACCCACTCAAACTATCCCGAAAAAAACCAGACAAACCTTTATAAATGCCAGAGATGATCTCATTCCGGGAATAACCTACATCGATGACATTAGCCGCCCTTGCTCGTCCCTTTTGGCGTGTTCCTATATTCACCACCGGCAGAATAAAAGACGGTGCTTCAATAATCCCACTGGATGAATTTCCTACCATTAAAGCCGAATAACGCATCAGACTGAAGTATGCCTGGGTGCCAAGATTTTCCAGCATCCAGGTTTTTGGATGCTCTTTTTCATATTCAACTACCTTCCGACGAATTATCGCATTGCCGGCATCAGCGTTCGGCATGGTAAAGATCGTCGGCATGCCACATTCATGCAAAGCCGCCAGCAGTTCATCGATCTGGTATTCAACTTGATCGATTTCAAGTGTCACTGGATGAAAGGTGACTAAAAGCGGCGGGTGATCGAATCGGATATTATAACGTTCTTCGATCTCCTTCAGAGAGAGAAGAGGCACGGAGTTCAGATTATCCAAACTGGGAGCGCCGGATACGGTTATACGCCATTCTTCCTCCCCCATTTGTTCGACTCGCCTGGCATATTCCCGATTAGACACAAAATGCAAGTGACTCATCTTTGTCATGGAATGACGAAGCGCATCGTCAATAGCCCCCTCAGTGACCTCGCCGCCATGAATATGAGCCACTGGAATCCGTAACGGAAGTGCGGCAACCACAGCGGCATACATTTCAAATCTGTCTCCCAAAACAACCAATATGTCGGGACGATTCTCGACGAAAGACTGGGCATAGCCTATAATGCCCAGTCCTATGGATTTGGCCATACCCTCCGGTGTGTTTGACGCCAGCAGCATCTCCACTTTTGCCGCTATTTTGAAACCATCACTTACAATCGCGTCTACCGTTAAACCAAATCCAGGCGCGAGATGCATGCCCGAAACAAACAATAGCAGTTCCAAGTCCGGATCGGCATGAATCGCCTTGAGAACGGGCAGGTAAATTCCATAGTCCGAACGGCCTACGCTAACCAAGCCTATCTTTCTCATGAAAACATATCCAACTCCAATAATGTGTCCGCTTTAATCGCCTGACGGACTTTCCTGCCAATAAGATGGCTAATCATGACAGGAGGCAAACCCGTACCCGGGCGTTTGATTGCGATATGTTCATTGCTTATCAGCGCCCCGGCCGGAATGTCACTGGCGGCGACGAGACTGCGGCGAGCCGTCATTAATATATTTTCTTCCCTTGGCGACGGTATTTTACATCCATTGCCCATAGCCGATTCTATCATCCGAACACCTTTAACGAGGGATCTTAATTCATTGGGCTCCAAAGAGGCTTCATGATCTGGACCAATAAGTTTACGATCCAGAGTAAGGTGCTTCTCCAAGACACAAGCCCCTAAAGCGACCGCCGCCAGTGAAACCTCGATGCCTAATGTATGATCGGAATATCCAACTGGAACCCTGAAAGCCTCCGACATGGTCTTCATTGCCCGTAGATTCACATCCATCGGAGCCGCTGGATAATTAGACACACAATGCAATAAAATTATTTTTCTATTATTGCACTTATATATCATTTCCAAGGCCTTCTCAACCTCTCCCAAGTAAGACATACCAGTGGACAATATGATCGGTTTACCTTTGCTCGCAATGTGCTGCAATAACGGATAATTTGTTATCTCACCAGAGGATATCTTAAAGGCCGATACTCCCAGATCATCCAGAAAATCCGCACTGTCACGGTCGAACGGGGTTGATAAAAAAACTATCTTCTTTTTCCGGCAATAAGCTTTGATTTTGTCAAATTCCTCATAAGTAAGTTCCAGTCTCCTTATCATCTCTAATTGAGATTCATTATCTCCTGTGCTCAATTGCTGGTATTCGGCTTTGACCGCATTATGAACCACGAGAGATTCCGCTTTAAATGTTTGAAATTTCACGGCATTCGTGCCGGACGCTACAGCAGCATCCACTAACTTGAAGGCAAGATCAAGCCTTCCATTGTGATTCACTCCGGCTTCAGCAATGATAAAGCATGGCTTGTTGAAACTAACGTATCTATTTGCTATTTTGATCATGTTCTTGATGATCCTTTATGATCAGTTCTCCTATATACCAATCCCATGGGGTATCGACATCAATCGATCGTTCTTCCGGCATTACATAAGCGAAGGTTCCTTCGGGAAGAAAAGTTTGGTCCTTTAAAAGCGAATCCGGCTTATTAAGATATATTGCCCCATTCAATGCGTAAGCTTTGGGTAAATCCTGGCGGCGCAGATAACCGATTTCGGTGCTTACAAAATCTGCCAGAATTCCATTATCCATCAAGCGTTTACACAAATAAGGATGATGATGCGTCTCTCTAACACTAACAACCGCCTTTGCTTTATACTCCTCAGCCATTCTTATCGCCCTCTTTAAATCTGCCACAGTTCGGAATGGTGAAGTTGGTTGAAGCAGCATTACATAATCCGGATAGTATCCGGTAGCTTCCAGCCAGTTAAGAGCGTGTAGAATTACAGAAATATGAGAAGAATCGTCCTTTGATAGCTCTGCTGGGCGGAGAAACGGAACCTCCGCACCCCACTGGCGGGAAACAGCGGCGATCTTTTCATCATCCGTTGATACAATAACCCGATCCAGTTCCCCGCAAGCCTGAGCAACTTCTATGGTCCAAGCAATTAATGGCTTGCCCGCAAAAGGCTTGATGTTCTTACCTGGAATCGCTTTTGATCCACCTCTTGCAGTAATGACGGCGACAATCTTAATCATAACGTTACCATCTCACGCTGCTAGGTATGTTAACGAGTCGGTCTTCCAGCCATTCAGCGGTTTCCAGGCTGGCATAATGAGAAAATCTATACATGGGCAGGTGGTTCATGAGCGTCCATACCGGCCTTGCCTGGATCCCCGCTTTCTGAGCATGGATCAAGAAAAGATCTCTCTCACTTCTATCTTTAAATTGAATTGCATTGAGCCAATAATTGGATAATGCATCTGGAGGTTCCATGAAGAATGGCAGACCTATATCACTGAAAAAATCACTATATATTTGAGATGTTTTCCTTTTGTTATCCAGGAACCGGGTCAGACACTCTATCTGCGCACAACCTACAGCTGCATTAATATTTGGCATACGGTAATTATATCCGATATAATCGTGGGTGAACTCAAATGGATGCGGTATTTTTGCCGTGGTTGAGAGATGTCTTGTTCTTTCGGCGAAGTGGTCATCATCGGTGATGATCATACCTCCTCCCCCTGTAGTTACTGGTTTGTTTCCGTTAAAACTAAATATGCCTAACTTTCCAAACGTTCCTAAATGACGGCATCTGAAAAGGCTCCCCAGAGCTTCTGCTGCATCTTCGATCACCGTGATATTGAATTTGTTGCAAATCTCTACTATTTTATCAATTCGCACCGGATGACCAAAAGTATGCATGGGCACGCAAGCCGATATTCTCCTTCCGGTGGCAACATGCCAGCATTGACCATCCTCTTTTACAATACAACTCTTCGCAAGAAAATCATCCAACTTTTCCGGGTCGAGACCTAATGTTTCCGGTTCGACATCCACGAATACCGGTTGTGCCTGACAGTAAGAGATGGCATTTGCGGTGGCAACGAAGGTCAGTGGTTGAGTTATCACTTCATCTCCGGGTCGGACATCCGCAATAAGCAGCGCCAAATGAAGCGCCGCCGTACCGCTGACAGTGGCAATGGCATGCTTTGCCCCAGTAAAATCGGCAATTTCTTTTTCAAAACGCGTTACAAAAGATCCTACATAAGAAACGTAACTTGAATCTATGCACTCACCAAGATATTTTTTTTCATTTCCGCAAAATCTCGGGGCATGGAGTGGTACCGGGTCTTCACCAGGATACAAGTATTTAATAAAATCGAATATTTTTTTAAACATTATATCGATTCCACTTATAATGTTTTAAGTTGTTCTCGTTTCGAAACCAAGCGATGGTTTCACGAATGCCTGCTTTTAAGCTGTATGTGGCTTTCCACCCTGTCAATTTATGAATTAATTCATTACTGCCCAATAATCTCTCCACTTCGCTTTTTTCAGGACGAATTCTTATGGAGTCGGAGACTATTGTGGCGTTAGGGTTGATCTGCGTAATTATTTCAGTGGCCAAATGTCCGATTGATATTTCCTTCTGGGAAGCTATGTTGACTTCCTTGCCGATAGTAGTCTCATGCTCGGCAACGGCGATAAAACCATTTACTGTATCCTTAACAAAATTGAAGTCTCGCGTGGGATGAACGCTACCCAATTTGATTTCTGTAATACCAGCAAGCAACGGAGTAATAATAGCGGGAATCACCGCTCGCGCCGACTGCCGAGGTCCATAGGTATTGAAAGGCCGGGCGATACTAACGGGTGTACCGAAGGATCTGTAAAAAGAAAGGGCTAATTGATCGGCTCCTATTTTACTGGCTGCATAAGGAGACTGACCCTGCAAAGGATGATTCTCCGTAATAGGGACAAAACGGGCTGTTCCATATACCTCGCTTGTTGATGTGTGAACCACCCTTGAGAGACCGAGTTCACGGGCCGCCTGGAGAACATTGAGGGTACCCTTTATGTTGGTGTCGATATAAGTGTCGGGGGAATGGTACGAATAGGGAATGCCGATTAGTGCTGCCAGATGGAACACCACATCGCAGCCCTTCATGGCTTCCTTGACACCATGAGGATCACGAACGTCCCCGGCAAAAAAATCCAGGTTCTTTTTGACCACTGGATCTACGTGATCCAACCAACCCCAACTATTAAAGGAATTGTAATAAACAAAAGCTCGGACGTCACAACCACGAAGAACTAGCTCCTCAACAAGATGGGACCCTATAAATCCGTCAGCTCCAGTGATTAATATCTTCTTCCTAAATATCATTATTCTTGGTCTTATATGTACTTATCTAAAGCATTCAATTCTATTTACCCCATTGGGATATAGGTTCCGTGCTTCCTGGGTCACGAAAAAAGTCGACGCATTCTCATCCACAGTATTAAGTTTAACATATAATTGAACAGATCATCTCTTGTTCCTTCTGCCGCAGATACGGATGCATGGGGAGGCTGAAGATGCGGTTGGCTGTTGCTTCGCTTATCGGAAAATCCCCGGCCTGATAACCCAAACCGGCAAAGGCCTCTTGAAGATGGAGGGGACGAGGGTAATAGATGGCCGTGGGAATTTGGGCTTGCTTCAGTTCTTTTAGAAGCTGTTCCCGTACCTCTTCATTCCTGGCGAGGACAGAATACTGAGCCCAGACGCTTTTATAGCTCGCCGGGATCATTGGGACCGTCAACAAATTTCTTGATTTCTCACCCCCAAGCAGTTGTTCGTAACGTACCGCCACCTCCTGGCGCAATTCTAACTCCTCCGGAAAAATAGCGAATTTAGCCATCAGAATTGCAGCTTGAAAAGTATCAAGGCGACCATTGATACCAATCCGTACATTTTCATATTTATCGCTTCCCTGTCCATGGACCCGCAGTGAGCGCAGGATTTTTACCAGATCGTCATTGTTTGTAAAACACATTCCCCCGTCACCATAACAACCGAGAGGTTTAGCGGGGAAGAAGGATGTACAGGCGATGTCTCCAAAAGAGCAGGCCTTGTGCCCTTTATACTCTCCTCCGAAGGATTGGGCGGCATCCTCGATGACAATAAGGCTGTGCTTTTCAGCAATTGCCCCGATGGCATCATAATCTGCCGGCAAACCAAAAAGATCGACGGAAATGATTCCCTTCGGATTGAGCGCAGCCGGTACGACTGTACCCGACGCAGGCCGACTTTTGATCGGACAGCCGCGGCGTGGAAAAAAAGCGCGGGTTGGCAGAGGATGATCAGAAGCATTTCCTGCCTTCAAAGCGATGATTGCCTTCTCCAATTTGCCGGGATCGATATTGAAGGTAACCGGATCGATATCAACGAAAACCGGAGTTGCCCCCAGAAGACCGATCACCTCCGCCGTAGCAAAGAAGGTAAAAGGTGTTGTAAAGATCGCATCTCCAGGTCCCACATCGAAGGCCATGAGCGCCATGAGGAGGGCATCCGTCCCGGAGGCGCAGCCAACGGCGTGCCTAACACTTACATAAGCCGCCATTTCTCTTTCCAGCTCTTCGACTTCCGGACCCATTATGTATTTTCCGTGACTAAGAACCTTTTGGATCGCGGCGTCGATTTCGCTCTTTATACGCCGTTGTTGTCCCACCAAATCAATGAAATTCAAATTCGCTTTCCCATCCCTTCATTATATTCTTCGTAGATACAGCTCCGCCCTCTGGATTCCCAGAAGGACTTTCTATCCGCCTTTGACGACGGTTTGCTTCACCATAACTAAGGCTGCAGCCGGCTACTGCCTGATGGTATCATTGCCGGCACGGTTTTCTTTCTGCACTTCCAGAATGGAGATTTCCCGTTGCAAATCCCTTATTTCCAGCTCCAGGCGCTCGTACTCCTCCAGTTTGCGTCTAAGGAAGTAATAAGTCGTTCGCGCCTTCTCTTCAATGCCGCGGGGAGTTAACTTATAGAGATAAGATATCTTATTACTGGCGCTCTTGAAGCTGTCCACCTTGACCAAGCCCTTTTCGATCAGAGCCTTGATCAGATAGTTCACCTTCCCCAAACTAATGCCTAAGCGAGATGACAACTCACGCTGGCTCAGGGCCGGTTCATCTTTGATAACCTTGAGGATTTTCAGGACGTCTTCGTTGTCCGGTGGTGACAATTCCGGGGACGGCAAATCTATGGGGCTCTCCTTTGCGTTCAATTGATGAACATGCGCAGCTTCTAAACCAGGGTCGCAACAAAGTCAAGTATATTTTTCAGAAATATGTGGTCATCAATGGTGGCCATCGGTAGAGAATTGTTTCCCATGCCTGGGGGAATACTGGAGGGGGATTGTTCTTCAAGCAGACTTTGGGTAAGAAATAATCAAATCTTTAAAATGCCAGCGGATCAAGCAGGTATAAACTGCCAGCTTCCGACGCTGGTGGCGGTAGAGTCCCAGGCACAGGGCATTGGCGAGGATCGTAAGCAGCCAGTTTATCAACAGCCGCCCGAACACGACGGTCCGGATCAGAACATAATAGATGGGGGAATGCCATTTTTGAAAAAACTGGTTTCTAGAACGGTAGAATTCTATTCGCGAACGGATATCGGGACCGATGCTTTGGCCCTGTAAATGATAGATGTAGGCCGTCGGGACATGATAAACCTTCCAACCCTCTTGACGCATCCGATAGGCCCAGTCAGTTTCTTCGAAAAAGAAGAAGTACCGCTCATCGAACCAACCGACCACATCCATAGCCTTCTTGCGCACCATAAGACATGCTCCGACACCTGAATCGACCTCAACTGGGCCGGCATGATCATAACGTTTGCTGGGATATCTACCAGGTAAAAGATACTCCAGGAGGGACATGTTGGTCAGCAAGGTCAGAAGGGTGGGAAAAGACGCGATGGAATTCTGTTTGCTCCCGTCGCCATTGAGAAGCTGTCCACAACACATCCCCGCCTCGGGATGTCCTTCCATAAAAGCATAAAGTTCCTTCACGGCTTTATCGGTAAGCACCGTGTCGGTGTTGAGGAGGAGGGCGTATCTCCCCGCCATGACGGCAAAGGCCTGGTTGTTCGCCGCGCCGAAGCCCCGGTTGACATCATTGGCGATAACCCTGACCTCGGGATATTCATCCCTGAGCATTCCGATGCTCCCGTCGGTGGAGGCGTTATCGACGACTATGACCTCATAGGTCGGGCCCTGCACCGTCCCGGCTACGGAATCCAGGCAATCCGCGAGGAGCTTCCGGGTGTTCCAGTTGACAATGACGATCGTAAGGTCCGTACTTGTCGTGCCACTTTGGATCTTTTCAGGTTCATTCTTCACGGCTCACCATGGACATGCGCCCTGCTTATCTCAGCTAACTTCGCGTACTTGAAGAACTTGTTGACGGCGTCGGTAACGGCAAGGGTCAGTCCCGGCGGACCGTCGAGAAAGCCCCCGCGGAGGAGATAGCCCTGAAGGAATGTCAGTCCCGCCCGGCCTACCGCCCCGGCCACCGTTGCCCGACGACCGGCGGCATGGGCCTCCCGGGCACCCAGAGTTGAATAGCGGTCTATCTTTCGCAAAATCTCGCCCAGGTCGCTTTCCGTGTAATGCTCGATGGGATAGTCCAGAGCGGCCACGGGCCCCGTCACCTCCACCCCTTCATGGACCGCCGCCGCCGACATCCTCCCGCATCCCCGTCGGAAAAGGCGGATCAGGCGGTCGGGCCACCAGCCGGCATGACGGATCCACCGGCCTTGAAAAAAGTTTTTCCTGGGAAAGCTGAATCCGGCCGGGGAACCGTAACTCCCGCCGCCGGGGGTCCCGGCGCAGCCGCAAGCGCCGCCGTTCCCTATGGCCACCATTTCGGGCGGCATAAAACCGGGCCTTGGGCCGTCTCCTTCCCCACCCCGATCACCGTTTGTTTTTTCGGAAAGGCATTCTTCATTGTCCCCGTCAGCCTCCCACCCGAGGGTAGCCGCCGTTCCTCCGGCGGCTGCTATCCCGCCGATCGCCGCCGCCGTAGCCGCCGGAAGCCTCTCATCGGCATCGAGAACAAGGATCCAGGGCTGGCGGCACCGGTCTATGGCAAACTGTTTCTGGGCGCCGAATCCCCCCCGCCACGGTTCCTCATAGACTTCGCAGCCGAAGTCCCGGGCGATGCGCACCGTGTTGTCCCCGCTGCCCGAATCCACGACAACGATCTGGGCGGCAAAGGCAACACTGCTCAGACAGCGGGGCAGGTTATCCTCCTCGTCCTTGGTGATAATGGCCACGGAAAGGGGCGCCTTAGCATTCTCCGGCGTCATAACTCCAACCCCTCCCATCCACACGGCCTCCCCCGAACTCCCTGCCGGAGTTTCAAAAGTATCGGTCCATGATCATCAGACCGTTGCAGTGCCGCCAATGGCGGATCAGCCAGCCGTTTTTTTCCAGGACGAAATCCTTCGTTTCATCGAAGTCCATGCCGAACCAATCCTCGATGGACCTGATCACCCCCCGCTCGTTGTCCCAGCCCCGGCCCTCACTGCCGTCCTTGCGGGTAAAAACCTCCCGGAGATTGGTGTCATGAAAAACGACCTTGCACCGGTCGGCAAGATAGGGGAACCAGCCCTTTATCTCCGCCCCCGTATGCCCGTAGAGATGGCTGGTATCGACAAAGAGGATATCGATCGCCGCCGGCAGCCCCTGGGCGGCGCACCAGGCTGGGAATTGCGCCGCGAAGGCGATATCGTCCATCCGCACGAACCGGCGCCGGGAATAGCTGCCCACCTCGGCCCGATCATCGATGTCCACGCTCACCAATGGGGCGTCCCAGAGCTTGGCGATCCGTTCCAGGACAAAAGTGGATTCTCCGTCCCCGGAACCCAGCTCCACGATCAACGCCGGACGAATGGCGAGACATTCGACAAAGAGCGTCTCCAAATGGTCACAGATATCCGTCCGGTTCAAGGCCCGGCGGCGCACCGCCGCCAGAGACTTCTCCAGGGCGCCCTTGGCCGTATCCCGCAGCTCCCAGCTACCTTTCAGCATCGGCTTGTCCCTCGCTTTCGCATCGTTTCAATCGTACTCAATGGGCTGCTCAAAGGGCAGATAAATATTGTCCTGGAAGCGGGCCCGGAGATCCGGAAAATCGGTGATCGTCTTATTGCCCAGGGGCTTGTAGATGTCCACATAATCTCTCAGCTTGGGCCATTTCTCGTCCCAGAGCCTCTTCATTTCTTCCCGCCAGTTATCCACATACCCCAAATAGGTCTGTTCCCGGGATTGGTTTTTTTCCGTCACCTTGTGGTAATGCCAGACGAAAGAACCCAAACTCAGGGCGGTGCAGCCGCCGGCCAGGAAACACCGGAGAGAAAAATCATTGTTCTCGTAAGCCGCCTTCCAGGACTCGTCGAAATAACCGACCTTCTCGAAAATCGACCGCCGCCAGAACATGACGTTGAACTCCGCGCCGATATAGCGGAGGTACCTTCGCTCCCGTCCACCCAGAAATCGTCTGAGCAGGGAATCTTTCACCCTTTTCAAGGACTCGAAATCCAGGTTGTCCCCGCCGTATTCCCTTTCGGGCCGCCAGATCTGATAGTCCACATCACTCTTGTCCGTATAGGGCGTGGCCTGATAGACCTCCGGAATCTGAACGATTTCGTACAGGTCCTCATCCATCCCCGTGGTAATGAGGACATCGGAGGTGATCAGGGCGACCACGGGAGACTTGCAGATCCGGATAAAGAGGTTGAGGGCCCGGCTGATGCCGATATTGCGGTTCAGGAGGAGCGAGGAAAAACCGTACTGTTTTTGCCGCTCCAGAAGCCAGGACCGGTGAAAATCCGGCGATCCCTGATCGCATAAAAAGACCTCGGCACGCAGGTTTTTGCTCTTCCGTTCGTAGAACGCCTTCAGGGTGGCCGCCAGGACATCCCGGGCCACGGCCTCGCCGGCGGGGTTGTAATTCAGGATCAGATAAGAGACATCAGGCAGCATGCTTCCGCCATATCACAATCGTCTGGGTATTAAAATAATGAAATTTAACGGCGACTGTGTTAGTAGCGGGACAAGTCTTTCCATTTACACCCTTATCGGATTGAAAATTGACGCCCTCATTTCGTGCCCGTTACCAACGCTTTCTATCCCACCCCCGAATTTCCCTTTACGGGGAAATCATCGGCAAGGCCGTTTACGCCCTTACGGGCGTACTGATTTTTTTCAACCCCTTCCCGAAACTCACGGCCGTGGAAGAGATCTCCTTCTACGGCGCGTTTTTACTTTTTCTCATGATGGCGGCGTTAAAAGGGGGGACCCGCATGGCCAATCCCCTCACCCTGCCCCTGGGCATGTTTCTCGCGTGGGCCTGTATCGGTTTGCCCTTTGCCCTCGACGCGGGCAACAGCAGTCACGACGTCTATGCCCATCTCTTCAAGTACCTGGTAATTTTTTGCCTCATCGTCAATGTCTTCGCCACGGAGAAACGTCTATATCAATTGATCCTCATCGTCATTGCATCCACAACGGTCTATGCCGTAGTAACTTTGAGCCATTTCTACCTGATCCTCGGCAACCCCTTGACGGTAAAACTCGGCTATCGCCTGCCCTGGGAGATACCCACCAACGTCATCGGCGTCCTCACCATCGCCGCCCTGATCTTTTGCCTGTTCTCATTCCTGGAAAAACAGACGGCGCCGGAGCGAATCATCCTCGCCGCGGCGCTGTTCATCCTCACCGCCGCCACCCTGGCCACCCAAACCCGTAGCGCCATGGGGGCCATGACCATCGGACTGATCGTTGCCGCCCCCCGGTTGAAAAAGGTCCTCCTCCTCTTTTTGCCCCTGATCCTTCTCATGGTGTTTGTCATGCCGGTGAAGAATCGCCTGGAACCCGGATCGTTGCTCAACAAAATCAGGACCGACGACCGGATCAATACCTGGTATATCTTTTACGAGCTGGCTAAGGATCATCCCCTCACCGGGGTCGGCTTCGGCTTCGAGACCTACCAGGACGACGACCTGCTCGCAAAATACAACGCCCGGGTCCCGGAACGTTACCGCCGGCCCGTCGCCGACAAGGCCCCCCATAATTTCATCGTCGATACAGCGGTGCGCACGGGTTTTGTGGGCCTGGCCCTCTTCCTGTTCATAATGCTCCGCATGCTCTGGACCGCCGGGCGCCTGGCCTTCCGGGGGCATTCCTCCTTTGTGAGAAACTGGAGTCTCGCCATGCTGGCCGCCTCTTCCTCTTGGATCGTCCAAAGCATGTTCGAAAATACCCTGAGCGGTCCTCCCGCGGTAGTTCTCATCTTGATCATGGCCGTGACGGTTATCCTACGGCAATTGGACCAGCCGCCCGGACCGGCGTCCTCCACGCCTGAGCAGGCTTGAAGAAAGGATTTCCCGGCCGCCATGAACATGAGAAATATCATTCGCAAAGCCGTCCGCGTCTACGGTCACGAGACGGTAAAGCTGGAGTTCCTGCCGGAGAACCGTTACAATAAAAAACTCTTTCCCGCCACGGGCCAATACGACTGGTTTTCCGGACAGGTGCTCTACTGTCTCGTCCGCTACCTGCGACCGCGCCGGATCCTGGAAATTTCGACCTCCTGCGGCTACGCCACCATGTTCATGGCCCTGGCCTTGAAAGAAAACCGTTGGGGAGTGATCGACACCCACGAAATCGATCCCAAAACATCGCGGGCAGCAAAAAGCCTCTTTGCCGGATATGGACTGGAGGGATTCGTCAATCTACAAATCGGCGATGCCAGGAAAACTTCCCGCCATGCCCCTTCGGACTACGGGATATATTTCCTCGACAGCGCCCACACGGAGTCCTTCCTCAGGTGGTTCATCGAGGAGCATATCATGCCCGCGGAAAGAATCGACGCCCTTTTCCACATCCACGACATCCTCCCCCGCAGCGGCCGGGTGCGGCGCTGGAACACCCCCCCGTTAACGGACGACAATGGATGCTCTCACGGGCGGAGTAAAGACGCGGGCAAGGCACGGCTCGGCGACATGGTGCGCCGTCTCTTTCACCGTCCGTCCCATAATGACGAAGAGAAGGAGTTGACAATAAGGATTTATCCCCCCGGCGACGGGAGAGACCTCCAAACCTTCGACGGCAATCTATCCACGGAAGCCCGTTTCGGAAACGAACTAACCGCGTTGATGAGACAGCAGGGATACGCTTTCCTTCATGACCTGGCCGCCGAGTATCCGGAATTGCAACCGAAGAAATACCACCCTTACGCCGTGGGCCGGACGGATGCCCAGGGGATCCCCATGGAATGGAATGAATCCCTCTGGTGCCAGGCAGCGGCGGTAAGAGAGGCTTACCGGAAGATCACCCACCATCACGCCCCGGGGGGAGCGATGAAACACACATGACGATACGCCGTCATAAAGGGGATGGAAAACAGACCCATCCCCACCTTAATCATCCCCTTGAAGGGGAGGAAATTAATTGGTTAAGGAACTCAACCATATAGGAACACATTTTCAGGTGAAAGATGGAAACAACCCCAGGCACCAACGAGCCGAAAGTGAGGAAAGTATATTGAGACCCAGGAGGATCGCCGTCGTCATCCCCAAGTACGGCCTGGTGGGCGGGGCCGAAGGCTTCGCCGCCGCCCTGACGGAACGGCTGGCGGTCGATCCCGCCCTGGAAATCCACGTCTTCGCCAACCGCCGCCGGACGGATAAAGACACCGGATCTA
Source organism: uncultured Syntrophus sp. (assembly GCA_964571695.1). GTDB lineage: Bacteria > Desulfobacterota > Syntrophia > Syntrophales > UBA8958 > UBA8958. The sequence continues at coordinate 109,058 of CAZNDG010000002.1, read as the reverse complement.
TCCGCTTTCATCACGTCCCCGTCATCCTCTTCCCCAGGTGTCTCCGGACGCCCGGCTTCGCCGTTTTGGCCCAGCGGGCCGTCACCCGGACCGGCGTCCACATCATCCACGCCCATGACCGGATGTTCCATCCGGACCTCTTCACCATGCACGGAATCCCCCACCGGTTCTGGGTGCGGGAGGTCAGGAAGAAGCGCCGTCCGAGCCTCTTCGATCTGGCCACCATCCGGGTGGAAAAGGAAATGGTCACGGGGGGAGACTGCCGGTATTTTCTTGCCGTATCCCACCTGGCCCGGGAGATCTTCCTCCGGGAATACCCGGTGGATCCCGACCGGGTCCCCGTCATCCACCCCGGCATCGACCCCGGCGCGGTCACGGAACGGGGCGGCAAAACGGAAAGGCGGGAGACAAGCCGGCGATACGGCCTGCCGGAAGCCGCGCCGCTGATCGTCTTCGCCTCCATGAACTTCGACATCAAAGGCCTGGCGTTCCTCCTGGCAGGTCTCGGCAGGATCAAGTCCCTCCACCCCGAGCAGGATTTTCATCTGCTGGTCGTCGGCGGCGACGACCGGCAGAAATACGAAGAGGAGGCCAGGGCGGCCAGGATCGGCGACCGCGTAACCTTCACGGGCGCCGTCTCCCGGGAGGAGCTGACGCGCATTTACGCCGCCGGCGATCTCTATGCCATGCTCTCCAAATTCGACACCTTCGGGATGGTGGTCCTGGAGGCCATGGCCAAAGGGCTGCCCGCCGTCGTCAGCGGCAATGTGGGCGCCAAGGATCTTATCCGGGAAGGGGAAAACGGTTTTGTCGTTCCCCGGCCCGATGATGTCGAACGGGTCGCCGAAACCATTTTTCAGGCCCTCCGGCCGGAGCGGCGGACCGCCATGAGGACCGCGGCCCTGGCGACGGCGCAGGAGCATTCCTGGGAAAAGACGGCCGGTCGAGTAGCGGCGATATACGATAAAATCATATCGTCAAAGGGGCGGTTTTAAATATTATTTCAGGAACAAACATGAATATTGATGTATCCGTGATCATTGTCTCCTACCAGACCGCCGATCTCATCGGTCCCTGCCTCACCTCCGTCCTGAGCCAGCGGGATGTGACCACGGAGATCTTCGTGGTTGACAACGCCTCCACCGACGGGAGCGCCACCGTTGTCGCCAACCGGTTCCCGACGGTTAACATCACCGCCAATGAGGAGAACCGGGGCTTCGGCGCCGCCAACAACCAGGTCCTTCCCCAGTGCCGGGGCCGGCACATCCTGTTCCTCAATCCCGACACGGTCCTCCAGGAGGGCGCTCTGGCCGCGGCCGCCGCGCACATGGACGGCCATCCCGAGCTGGGGCTGGCGGGGCTCCGGATCCTTAACCCCGACGGCTCCGACCAGGAATCTGTTTCCTACCGTTATCTCAGCGAGCGTTACACCACCGGGGAACTGGCGGAACTGCCGGGGGAGATCGCCGCCGTCCTCGGGGCCGCCATGATCGCCCCAAGGGGGGCCATAGAGGCAGTGGGCGGCTTCGACGAGGAATTCTTTCTCTACGGCGAGGATGAAGACCTCTGTCTGCGCCTCCGCCGCCGGGGCTTCCGGGTCGGCTATATACCCGCCGCCCGGGTGCTTCACCACCACGGACAGAGCGAACGCCTCTCTCCCCCGGCTGACGTATGGCGCCGAAAGATCCGGGCCGAATGGCTCTTCTACCGCAAGCACTACCATCCGGAAACCATCGTCCGGATCCGCCGGGCCGAATGGCTCAAGGCAAAGTGGCGCATCATCACGCTCCGATTTGAACTTCCTTTTGTGAAAGACAAACAGGCAACGGAAGAAAAAATCAATAAATACAAGGTACTTTTAGAAGAGATTAAAACAGGCGCTTTGTAGCCGGTTAAATGGTTACAATCGGTTTCCCTTCGCGCGCCATTCATACCTTTCGACTTGACTTCTGAGTAACTTAACTCATCAAGTCACTAAATGATAAAGCGTCCCAGAAGGCGTGGATCGCTATTGCGGAGACCGTTGCGGCGGCGCCGCCGATAAAAAGGGAAACTGCGTCGACGCCACGAGCTGGTGTCCCGCCTCGTTCCAGTGCCCGTCATGGAGGAAATGCATCCGGGGCGTCGTCCGGCCGTGGAGATCGATAATTTCAAAGGCAGGCGACAGCGACTTTTTTAATTGCGCCACATAGCCGTCATATAACCCGGAACGGAAACCCCACACGTAATGGGGGCCGGGGATAAGGACCACTAAAAATCTCGTTCCGGGCAGCCGGTCCGGCATGGCCAAAAGGATCCGCGTCGTCTTTTCCAGGGATGCCGGCCACAATTGGATCTTTTCCAGATACTCCGGTTCGGAAAGCGTTTCCCTATTCAGAGGCCGGGCCGGGTAACCCGTCATGGCCGCCATGATCTCCGGACGGTTGTCCGCAAAGAAGCGCAGCCAGTCGGAATAGAATTTCCGCCGGTGCTCGAATTCATGCACCATCAAGGTCTCGCGATCGGGGGCGCCGAAAAACCGGTGGTTGAACCAGTCCTTGATCTGCCGGGTTTTTCTGCCCAGTTGATACCGCAGGCGCTCCAGGGTCAGGAAGGAACGGGCGTCGTAGGCTAGAAAAGGGGTGCGATATCGATGGGCCAGCGCCGGACCGATGTCCTTGTCCGCGATGTCCTGAAAATCGTTGTCCATGCACAGGCCGATGACCACGGTCCGGCTCCGGAGCCCCTGTGACTTCATGACGTTGAGCTTGTGGAAATAATCGCTGGGGTTGGTGGCAATCTCGGAGACGTTCAGGACCTTGAGGCCCTTTCCCCGCAAAATATCGGTGAGAGTTTTCCCCTCCGCGACGCCCTGTCCGAAAAAGAAGGAATCACCGAAAAGAACGGCGTCATATTCCTCGCCGGGCTGAAAATCCGGTCCCCGGAGGCCATGGTTGTTATAGCGATAAACGACATCGTAATCCACCGACGCATGGCTCTGAACGGCAAAGGGAGGAAGGGGATAGCGGGGAATCGCCCGGACCATATAAAAGCCCAGGAGCCACTCGGCAAAATACAGGCCCAAGAGCATGACAAAGGCAAGGGCCGCGATGTTCTTGAACTGATTATGCATGGAGCTATTCATAGCAGGTCCGACCAAAGACGTCAAAAAATATGCAGATGAACCGGTTTCACCACCGGCAAGATACATAAATCGAGCGATTTGCGTAACCAGGCCTAAAATCGTGGCATTATCGGCCCCGCCGTGATAAAAAGCCCCCATGCCCCGGTGAGTGCCATGAAGTATGAAAATGACGTGTTCATAGTAAGTTTCTATCCATATCCGGGGCAAGCTGCTTAAAATCAATCTACGGGATTGTTCATGAAGGAAAAATACGCGGCCACAGCGCCGACAAATATCGGACGCATCGTCGTCATCGCCGCGATCCTGATGATGGCCGCCGCCCTGGCGATCAATGAATGGACCCTGGCCTGGTGGAGCTGTCCGAACGGATATTTCGAACCGGACGACCGCCTGCGGATCGCCACCTTTCAGGGGCTGTGCTTTCTTGGCGGGATATTACTGCTCCTCTTCCGGAGGAAGGCGCTCACCGTCAACATCCTCCTTTTTGCCGCTACGATCCTGGTCTGTTTCTCCCTGGGAGAGATCCTGATGCGGAATTTCCATCCCCAGATCGGGGGAAGGTCTGAACAGGAGATCTTTTTCGCCTATGACGATACCCTGGGCTGGCAGTTCATCCCGGGAAAGTCGGGCCTCCTCGTTTCCAAACATGAATATGAGCATACCATCACCATCAATGCCGCGGGTTTTCGGGATCGGGAACGCCCGCTTGCCAAGGCCTCCGGAACAAAAAGGATCGCGGTGATCGGCGATTCCTTCACGGCCGGCCTGGGTGTCAAGGACACAGAGGTGTTCACCGCCGTCCTGGAGGCGACCCGCCCGGGGGCGGCGGAGGTCCTCAATTTCGGCGTCAACGGCTTCGGTCCCACCCAGGAATATCTCCTCCTCACGACCAGGGTCTTTCCCTACCACCCCGATCTCGTCTTGATGATCTTCTATATCGGCAACGATTTCGACGACACTACGAATCTCACCGCCTGGATCGACGGCTACCAGCGTCCCCGGGCCGTTCTGGACGACCGGGGCCGGATCTCCTTCGCGAATATCCCCGTCCCGAAAACCTCCCTTCCCCGGAACGAGCGCCGGCGGACGTGCAGCCTTCCCCGCTCTCACCTCATCGATTTCTTCGACCGGATCATCCACCAGCGACGGGACAAATACGCCCTGGACGTCCTGCCACCGGAGGTGCGGCTGTGCCGTAAAGACCTGGATCCATCGCTGCAGGAGGCCCGGACTCTGCTCCGGGGGATCCTCAGGGAAACGGATGCCCGCTGCCGGCGTCAGGGCAGCCGGTTTGCCCTGGTCCTCGCCCCCACCGTCACCCAGATCCACGAAGAGATTTACTGGCAAAAGATCAAAAAGGTCTATAACCTCCGGGAAGAGGATTACGATCTCCTGCTCCCCAATAAAATCCTCACCGGCATCGCCGGCGACCTCGGCATCCCCGTTCTGGATCTGACCCCGGCCCTGCGGGCCGAAGCCGACCGGGGGGCCGAATTGTACTACTACAAGAATCGCCACTGGAACGCCGCCGGACACCGCGCCGTCGCCCGGGAGCTGGCGCCATGGCTGGAGACAAAGAAGCTGTTGACAGAATAACCTATTATGCCTATAAGGCTGGACATTTATCGAAGGACAACATCGGGAGCGTCATGCATATCTTAGGTATCTCCGCTTTTTATCATGATTCCGCCGCCGCCCTCCTGAAGGACGGCGAGATCGTCGCCGCCGCCCAGGAGGAGCGCTTCACCCGGAAGAAGCACGACCCATCCTTCCCGGCCCATGCCGCAGCCTTCTGCCTGCAGAGGGCCGGGATCGGCGTGGAGGATCTGGACGCCGTGGTTTTCTATGACAAGCCGCTGCTGAAATTCGAACGGCTTTTGGAGACCTATTACGCCTTCGCCCCCCGGGGACTTAAGTCCTTTCTCTCCGCCATTCCCGTGTGGATCAAGGAGAAGGTGTTCCTCAAGAAACTGATCCGCGACGAGTTGAAGCGGATCGGCAAGGGCACTTCCAAAGGAGTCAAGCTCCTCTTCACTGATCACCACCTGGCCCACGCCGCCAGCGCCTTTTTCCCCTCGCCCTTTCCCGAAGCGGCGATTCTGACCATCGACGGCGTCGGAGAATGGGCTACAGCCTCCATCGGCCACGGACGGGACAACGAAATCACCATCCTCAAGGAGATGCGCTTCCCCCACTCCGTCGGGCTGCTCTACTCCGCCTTCACCCACTATCTGGGCTTCCGGGTCAATTCCGGGGAATACAAGCTCATGGGGCTGGCCCCTTACGGCGATCCCGATTCCGAGCAGGTCCGGCGCTACCGGGAGGCCATCCTCAACCATCTGGTAGATGTCAAAGAAGATGGATCGATCTGGCTGAATCAGGATTACTTCGACTACGCCACGGGGCTCAGCATGGTGAAGGACGACAAGTGGGCGGCAATTTTCGGATTCCCCCGCCGGACCCCCGAAACGGCCATCGAACAACGCCACGGTGATCTGGCCTATGCCATTCAACAGGTGACTGAGGAGATCGTCATGAAGATGGCCCGAACGGCGCGGCGGCTTACCGGGGCCGAGAATCTCTGTCTCTCCGGCGGGGTGGCCCTGAACTGCGTGGCTAACGGCAAACTCCTGCGGAGCGGCGACTTCGCCGGCATCTGGATCCAATCCGCCGCCGGAGACGCCGGCGGGGCGTTGGGGGCGGCCTATGCCATCCATCACATGTACCACCAGAAACCCCGGCCCCGGGCGGACGGCGGAGACCGGATGAACGGGGCCTACCTGGGCCCGGATTTCGATGACCTGGATATCCTCGCCACGGCGAAAAAATACCGGGCCCCCTGTCACCGGATGAAAGACGGCGGGGGGCTGAGCGCCGCCGTGGCGGGCTATCTCGCCGATGGCAAGGCCGTGGGCTGGTTCCAGGGACGAATGGAATGGGGCCCCCGGGCGTTGGGAAATCGGAGCATCCTGGGAGACGCCAGGAACAAGGAGATGCAGAAACGCCTCAATCTGAAGATAAAATTCCGGGAAAGCTTCCGTCCCTTTGCCCCTTCCGTCCTTGCCGAAGACGCCGCGGAGTACTTCGAGACGGAAACTCCTTCGCCGTATATGCTCCTTATCGCCGATGTAAGAAAGGAACGCCGGAACCCCCTGCCGCCGGACTACCACCGTCGGCCCATCCGGGACAAGCTCTACTATGTGCGCTCCGACATCCCCGCCATCACCCATCTCGACTTCACCGCCCGCCTCCAGACGGTACACCGTGAAACCAATCCCCGCTTCTGGGAGTTGCTCAAGGCCTTCAAGGAACGGACCGGCTACGGGGTGATTGTCAACACGAGTTTCAACGTCCGGGGGGAACCCATCGTCTGCACCCCCGAGGACGCCTACCGCTGCTTCATGCGGACGGACATGGATTACCTGGTAGTGGGAGACTTCGTCTTCGCCAAGACCGAACAGCCGCCCTGGCAGGAAAAAGACAACTGGCAGGAAGAGTACGGCCTCGACTGACAAATCAGCTACAGCGCCCTATTTATCCCCACTTCTCCCGGGGCAGGTTTTCTCCCGGCGAGAGTAGTTTTGCATAAACGCGGAAAAATGGTTCGCAAGCGGCGAATCAAATGTTTTTCGCCGTTTTGTGATTGAACTTAATGCCTGGTTATGAATAAGATTTATACGTTACCCATTTCAGAAGCGAAAAAGATTTCTGAGCCGCGGTGAAGTCATTTTTTAAAGGTCTCCCGGCGGTGATGAAACATGCGAGCCGACTGTCATGGGGGTTTACCGGGGAAGCAAAGTTGAAAAAAGCCGGCAAGTTGATCATCGTTAATATCGTCCTGATCATGATTATCCTGTCTCTCCTGGAGGGGATGCTGCTCCTCCTCGTCCGCAACCCGGGCATCCTCAAACACTGCCCCCAGCGGATCGGCAATATGATCGGCTACCTCTACGCCCGAGAACGTCCAACCATCCAGTTCGAGGCGGCCTGCGCCCGTCATGACCCCGTCCTGGGCTACACCCTCAAGCCCGGGTCCTGCACCTTCGGCGGGCGGGAATTCACCAATCGCTACGATATCAACAGCCTGGGCGTCCGGGACGGCGAGGCGGTCCTCAGTCATCCCGAGATCATCGTCACCGGCGACTCCTTCGCCATGGGCTGGGGGGTGGAACAGGATGAAACCTTCGCCGCCCTCCTGCGGCGCCGGACCGGTCTCAAGGTCCTCAATGCCGCCGTTTCCTCTTACGGGACGGTTCGGGAACTGGGGATCCTACGGAGCGTCCCCAGGGACCGCCTGAAATACCTTATCATTCAATACTGCGGCAACGACCTGGAGGAGAACCGGGAGTATTATCTCCAGAACCGGAGCCTCCCCGTCATGACGGCGGAAAAATATGAAGAATACAGAGAAATATACCGGGAGTCACAGCGTTACTACCCGGGGAAATATTTGTGGATGAAGATCGGGAAGCGCTGGGAGGAGATGGAACAGAAACGGCGGCAGGCCCAGGCGCCGAAGCTTGACCGGGACGAGATCGATCTGTTTCTGTATGCCCTGCAAAACAGCGGCCTGGACCTCGATAAAGCGACCCTCATCGTCTTCGTCATGAACGGCCGTAATCCCGACGATAACAGAGAGTTTCCGGCGGCGCTGAAAAGAAAGCTGGCCGAGGGCGATTACCCGCCGTATTTGAAAGACATGCTGGTCCTCGATTTCTCCAGGCAGTTGGGTCCGGAACACTTCTATGTCCTGGACGATCATCTCAACGCCACCGGTCACGCCGTCATCGCCGCCGAACTGGCCCGGGTCATCGCCGGCCGGCAACGACCCTGAAATTATTTTCCCTTGCATAATCAAAAACTCATTGCTATACGAACAGGCCGAAACGAAAAGGCTTTCGCAATATGAAGGGGGCGCGGTCATTGCGTCCGGGCCCGCCTGACCAAGAGAGGCCGGATCTTGATGGTCGACGATTTTGTCCGGCCCGACCTTCAAGCCAACGAAAAGCAAAGGATAGGAAAGACTTGCCGATATGGAGATTCTGAAAGATTTTTGGGGCTTTTTGAAGGAACGGAAAAAATGGTGGCTCCTGCCCATGATCATCATGCTGCTGCTGATGGGCCTCCTGATCATGTCGAGCGGCTCCGCCGTGGCGCCCTTTATCTACACCCTGTTCTAAACCGCCGTGGAACTCGATCGCTTAGGAACCGTCAAAACGGTAAGCATACTGATCCTGGCAGTCCTTATCGCCTATCTGATCTTCGGCGCCGTCTGGCTGGTATGGGGGGCGGCCCTGCTAACCTTGGGCAACGCCCTGGAAAGCCGGATCACCGCGGCCCTGGCCCGGGGCTGGCTTAAGTTCTCCGAGCGGCTCGGGGCCTTCAATTCCCGGATCATCCTAACGCTGACTTTTTATCTGATCCTCACCCCCCTGGCCTTCCTTTACCGGATTTTCAACCGCCACCTCGTGGAGCATTTCCTGGTCAACAAGCGTAAGAGTTATTTTGAAGATCTGAACAAAAAATACGTCCCCGGGGATTTTGAAAAGTCATGGTAAAGATCCCGGCGGCAGAGATGGGGCTTAAGACGATCTCCGGAGATTTCTCTTTTCAGCGCCTGGAAATAGACGGGATCGACAACCTCGCCGTGCTGGCGGCCAACAAGCCGGAGATGGCCGCCGAGGAAATATGCCTCTTTCACCCCGATCTGGCGGACGGAAACACCTGCCTGCAAAGCCTTCAGGAACGAGTGGAGGCCGCGATGGCCCAGCACGCCCCCTTCCCTGTCGTTCGTTTTGCCGACGGCGAATACGCCTTTTACGCCCGGAACCTGGAATGCAACGGTCTTTACCGGCAGGCGGAATCCCGGACGGCCATCAGGGCGGCCCTGCCCTTTCATGTTGAAGCCCTCACCAGCCTCTCCCGAACGGGCCTGCTGGCCCCCCTGGTGTTTCCCGGCAACATCGCCCCACCCCGCCGGGGTATTTTCTCCCTGTTTTCGGGTTTTCGGAGGCGTCCGTCGGCCACGACTTTTCTCGATTTTCTGCACCGCCACGGCGTGTCCCTTAACGGCGGCAACTATCTCCCCTTCTACGCCGTCTATGCCTGGCTTTCCTCTCCCGCGTTTACCCGCTTGACGGACGGGAAAAAACTTTGCCTCATCGGTTCGGACTGGAACGAGCAGGCCTGCCGGGATTGGTTCGCCCGCCGCGACAGCGGGCCACGGCTCGGTTTCGTCAAGATTCCCGCCGAATTCGTCGCCACCCGGTGGCCGGAAATGAAAGACGTCGTCGTCGGGCAGGTACCCGCCGATACGGATCTCTGTCTCACCGGGGCGGGCATCGGGGCACTTCCCGTCTGTGTTGACGTCTCCGCGGCCCTTTCCATCCCTGTTCTGGACGCGGGGCATGTCTTCAACATGATGAACGACCGGATCGACAAATCGAACGGAGACCGGCTTTACACCCGTTATCGCCGGTAAGCGCCCCCGGCTTTGTTCCCCACGGCCAACGGTTCGTCGCCCGGGGCGCCGGCGGTCAGCCCAACGAATCTACTCGCGGCAGACCGCGAGGCATCGTGACTTCAAGGAACGAAGCACGCTTCGGGGAATATACCCCGACAGGACTCAACCGAGATCAGGAACACCAGCGAGAAGGACCTCCCCATGGATCCGTTGAAGAGATACCGACAGCGTATCCGGATATGGAGCAACGACCGGCGCCTAAAAGCGGAACGCCATCATTATGAAGGGCTTTTTACCTCCCGGCGCCTGAGCATTCCCGATGAGGAAGCCCTCCGCGCCGCCTGCCGGGAGCGCTTTCCCTCCCTCCGCCCCAAACCCCGTGGGACGTTGAAGATCCTGGCCGTTTATCACGATTACAACTGGGAAGAAACGGCCTTGAATCCTGCCTTGAAGAAATTCGGGACCGTTTATCATTTCGACTGGTTCCGCGGACCTGGCGCCGCGGCGGGTGAATGGCGCCGTTCCGGACGCCCCCCGATGAACCGGGAACTATTGGCCTATGCTTGGGACTTGAAACGCGGCGGGGATCTCGATGTAATCTTCACCTATCTTTTTGGCGAGCAGATCACGCCCGCCGCCATGGCCTCCCTGCACGCCCTGGGAGTGCCGGTCATCAACCTCGCCCTGAACGACAAGGAGAACTTCGTCGGCAAGATCCGGGGCGGCCAGGCCCTGGGGATCCGGGACATCTGTCGCTTCTTCACCCTTTGCTGGACCAGCACGGAGGATGCCCGGAAAAAATACGTCGTGGAAGGGGCCTTGCCCATCTACCTGCCCGAAGGGGCCAATCCGGAGCTGCACCGACCCTGGGAGTTGGAAAAGACCATCGACGTGTCCTTCGTGGGGCAGTGCTACGGCAATCGTCCGGAAGTCATCAGCCGGATCGCCGCCGCGGGAATCAGGGTCGTCGCCCGGGGACCGGGATGGCCCGACGGCCCCCTGACCACGGAAGACATGGTGCGCCTCTATTCCCAAAGCCGGATCAACCTCGGCTTCGGCGGCGTCAGCGGCCATTCGGACACTTTCTGCCTAAAGGGCCGGGACTTCGAGATCCCCATGAGCGGCGGTCTCTACCTCACGGAGCATCATCCGGAACTGGAAAGGGTTTATGATATAGGCAGGGAAATAGTGACTTACCGGGATTTCGACGACCTGCTGGCCAAGATCCGCCGGCTCCTTTCACGGCCCGCGCTGGCGGAGGAAGTCCGGCGCCGGGGGAGGGAACGGGCGCTCCGGGACCATTCCTGGGAAAGCCGCTTCCAAAAAATATTCGCGATCAGCGGCATAATCTGATCCGCTCCCGGGCGCGGAACCGCGCTCCGAAAGAGACGTTGAGAGAAGCGACGACGCGATGCGAAAGCAAATCGAAATTCGGGACATCGTTTTTTACGTGTTCTTCTTTATTGGCGTTCTTCAAACCGAAGCGGTGATCCGCCTTGCCGCATCGAGGGTGTTGCGCAGGAGCATGGCAATGGTCATGGGACCGACGCCACCGGGTACGGGGGTAATATAGGCAGCCCGGCGCTCCGCCTCCGCGAAGGCCACATCCCCCACCAGCCGGCCGTCCTCCCGGCGGTTAATCCCTACATCGATGACCACGGCCCCCTCCTTGATCATCTCCCCCCGGATCATCTCGGGGCTCCCCGCCGCCGCAACCAGTATGTCGGCCCGGCGGGTAACATCGGGCAGCCGCTGCGTCCGGGTATGACAAATGGTAACCGTGGCATGACGGGCGAGCAGGAGCAGGGCGAGGGGCTTCCCGACGATGTTGCTCCGGCCGACGATCACCGCCTCCCGCCCGGCGATGGCAATACCGGTACGGTCCAGAAGTTCCATGACGCCCCGGGGCGTGCAGGATACCGGACCGGGATTCCCGGCCATGAGGCGGCCCACGTTCACGGGATGGAAGCCGTCCACATCCTTGGCCGGAGCGATGGCCTCGATGATCATCTGGGTGCCGATCTGGCGGGGCAGGGGCAACTGAACGAGGACGCCGTGAATGGCGGGATCCCCGTTCAGTTGCGTGATAACATCCAAAAGCTCCCCTTCCGACGTCGCCGCCGGCAGCCTTATCTCCCGGGACAGGAAGCCTACCTCCGCGCAGGCCTGACCCTTGCGCCGGACATAGATCCGCGAGGCCGGGTCCTCCCCAACGAGAACCACGGCCAGACCGGGAGTCACCCCCGTTATCTCCCGCATCACTGCGGTTTCCTTGCGGATCTCCTCCCGGATCACCCGGGCGATTTCATTACCGTTAATAATCTCGGGCATAAGAATCTTGCGTATATTTACTATGCAACCTTAGTATATCATTCAAGATCACTCATTTCACCTTATGCCAGATCTGGGTGCGTCCCAGCAGCGAAAACCCGAGAAAACCCCTGACCTTCATCTTGCCGCCCCCTTCCACGACTTCCAGTTTGCACTTGTAAACCTTGCCGTTGTTGGGATCCATGATGGTGCCGCCGGTGTATTCACCGCCGTCCGCCTTGAGGTCCTTCAGGAAGACCAGGCCCAGCATGGGCTTGTTTTTGTCACTGCCCGGACACTTCGTGCACAGCTTGCTGGCCCCACCATCCTTCTCCTGGAGCAATTGGACAATCTTACCATAGATCTTGCCGTTTACTTCGTAAACCTCGACAATCGATTTTTCTTTCTTCGTTTCATCGTCGATGGTCTTCCACTTCCCCACCGGCGATCCGGCGGCCAGGGCCAGAGAAACGGAAAAGAAGAAAACCACCCCGGCCATCAACATCGTTTTTTTCATCGCTGCAACCTCCTTGAAGTTTATTGAGCACGCCCGCAGGCAGTTCATTCCTATATGAAAACACCGCCGTGATCAAGAAAAAAGACCATCTCCAGCATTGAAAAGGCCGGGGGCATGTGCTAAGCAAAAGCCGCGACAAAAGAGGCGAGGAGGTCTCCGGGCACCGGGTTAGTAAATCTGATGCCCGACGGGGCGCCGTTATTTGCCGATCCGGAGTCCGATCCGCAATCAATGATAAAGGGGGGCGCAAAGACAATTATGAACCTGGGAAGGATGGTAGAGGAGACCGCGAACAAATATCCCGGCAATATCGCCGTCATCCATGAAAAATGCCGGATGACGTTTGCGGAGCTCAACAGCGCCGCCAACGCCCTGGCCCATTACCTGCGCGGCCTGGGGATCAGCCGGGGCGACAAGATCGCCCTGATGCTTCCCAACTGTCCGGAATTCATCATCTCCTACTTCGCGGCCCAGAAGCTGGGCGCCGTGGCCGTAACCCTCAACGTCATGTCCACTCCCTATGAACTGCGGCATCTTCTGGGCAACAGCGACGCCAAGCTCTTCATCGCCCAGAATGTCGCCATCCGGCGTTACGAGGAAATCAAGGAAGAGCTGCCCCTCTGCCGGCACGCCCTGATCACCGGCGGCATGGATACGGACTGTCCCTTCACCCGGGTCCTCCGCGACCATCCCCAAACCTGGGAGATGCCGGCGATAGATCCAGACGATCCGGCGGTAATGATTTACACCTCCGGGCTCACCGGACGCCCGCTGGGGGCGCAGTTGACCCACGCGAATCTGATGACCCAGGCGGTGCTCCTGGACGAGGCTTATGACGGAACGCCCGCCGACCGCGGGCTGGCGGTGATTCCCTTCTTCCACTCCTTCGGAGCGGCGGCGAACATGCTCGCCGCGATCCGCACCGGAGCCCGCATCGTACTTATGGAGCGCTTTACCCTGGAGAGCATCTTCGCCACCATTGAAAGGGAGCGGATCACCTTCACCTGCTCCGTGCCCCGGATGTTTCTCGGGATGCTCTTTCACCAGGGCGGGGAAAAGTATGACCTGAGCTCCCTGCGGTTATGCATCACCGGCGGTTCCACCATACCGGCCGATTTCATCCCCCTCTTCAGGGAAAAATTCGGCGCGCCGCTGGTGGAAGGCTACGGCCTGACGGAGGCATCGCCCATCTGCACCATCACCCGGCTGGAACAGGAAAACAAACCCGGCGCCATCGGCACGCCCATCGCCGGCGTCGAGGCCCGGATCGTCGCCGTCGACAATACAGAAGTGACCCGCGGGGAAACAGGCGAGTTGATTGTCCGGGGAAAGAACGTCATGAAGGGCTACTACAAAGACGAGCGGGCGACCGCGGAGGTCATCCGGGACGGCTGGCTCCATACCGGCGACCTGGGGAGGATGGACGCAGACGGATATATCTTCCTCACGGGAAGAAAGAAGAGGATGGTAATTACCAGCGGCTTCAATGTCTATCCCCGGGAGGTGGAGATCGTCCTGGAGATGCACCCCGCCGTGGCGGCGGCCCGGGTGGAAAGCAAGGAGGACATGATGCGGGGAGAGATCGTCAAGGCCCTGATCGTCAGGAAACAGGGCGTGGAAGCCGACGAGAAGGAGATCCTCCGCCATTGCCGGATCTATCTATCCTCCTACAAGCTCCCCCGGGAGGTGGTGTTCGTAGCCGCCCTGTAAAACAATAAGGGGGGCGCGGCCCTTATCAGGTCTGCCCCCCTTAACTTTTCAATCTTTCACTTCCAACCGTTCATCATCCACCCTTCATTGTTTCTTCCTTTTCTCCATCTCCTCGGCCCGGAGCTGCTTCCGGAGGATCTTGCCCACATTGGTCTTGGGCAGTTCCTTGCGGAATTCCACTTCAGACGGCAGCTTGTAGGCGGCAAGCTTTGTCTTCCCGTATTCGATCAGCTCTTCCTGGGTAGCCGTCTCCCCTTCCTTCAAGACCACGAAAAGTTTGACGTTTTCTCCGCGCTTGGCATCGGGGATACCGATGGAGCAGGCCTCCTGAACTTTGGGATGCTCATAGTAAACCTCATCTATATCGCGAGGATAGACATTGTAGCCGCCGGATATTATCATGTCCTTTTTGCGGTCCACAATGTAGAAGTATCCATCTTCGTCCATGGTGGCGATGTCGCCGGTGTACATCCAACCGTCTTTCAGACAGGCGGCGGTTTCCTCCGGCTTGCCCTTGTAGCCCTTCATGACCTGGGGACCCTTCACGATCAACTCTCCCGGCTGTCCGATGGGCATGTCCGTGGTCCCGTTATCCAGATCGACGATGCGGCACAGGGTATCCGAGATGGGGACACCGATGCTCCCCACCTTGCGGGCGCCGCCGGCAAAGGGATTCACGTGGGTGACCGGCGTCGTTTCCGTCATGCCGAAGCCTTCGACGATAACGGCACCGGTGGCCTTTTCAAAGGAGTGTATCACCTCCACGGGCAGCGGCGCGCTCCCGGAGAAGGCCCCCTTGATGCAGCTCATGTCGGTCTTCTTCAGGTCCGGATGGTTGAGCATCCCGATGTACATCGTCGGCACCAGCGGGGCGAAGGTGGGGCGGAAATTGCGGATCGCCTCGAGGAGTGGCTCAGGCTGGGGACGGGGGATGAGAACCTGCGACCAGCCCATAAAAATGGCAAAATTCATGGAGACGGAGAGACCGAAGACATGAAAATAGGGCAGCGCCCCCAGCATGATCTCCTCGCCTTTGGCAAACTTGGGGAACCAGGCGCAGGCCTGCTGGACCTGCTTGCTCAGGTTGGCATGGGTCAGCATAACGCCCTTGGAGACCCCGGTCGTTCCGCCCGTGTACTGGTACATGGCCACGTCGTCGAAGTTGTTCTTTACCGCCGGTGGATTCGGGGGATACTTGGCCAGACAATCCTTCCAGGCATAGACATCGGCCGTGGCCGGGACATCGGCAAAAGGATATTTCTTCAGCCATCGCCCCAGGACCCTCTTCAGTGCCGGCAGATAATCGCCGATACAGGTATAAACGATCTGCTTGATCTTGGTCTTCGGGCGGAGGGCGATCATCCTGGGCGCCAATACGTCGAGAGTAATCAATACCTTTGATCCGGAATCGTTGAACTGGTGTTCCAGCTCAGGATCGGAATAGAGGGGGTTGTTCATGACGGCCAGGGCGCCGATCTTCAGAATGGCGAAATAGGCCGCTACGCAGGGGATGATATTGGGTAGGAGAATGGCTACTGCATCCCCCTTTTTGACGCCGAAGTCGTTAAGGCAGGTCGCGAATCTGTCCACCATGTCCTTCAATTCCCGGAACTTGATCGTTGTCCCCTGAAATATCAAGGCCGGCCGCTCCGAAAACTGTTTTGCCGTCCGGTCGAGGATTTCGGACATGCAGATATCTTCGTAATTCAACGTTTCCGGCACGCCCTTTTCGTAGGACTTCAACCATGGTTTTTTCATATAGATGCTTTCATCCGCCATATACTTCACACTCCTTTCAGGAAAATTTTTTGTCCCTGCCAAACTCCCGTGTTTACACTTTCATCCTTCATTGTTGCCTCTTTATGATGTCATCATTGTTCGTGAACTTGTTTATAACACAGAAATGGTGGAAATGGGAATTATTATTGAAACCGCATTTATATTCGTGTAATGCACTTTTCGCTTACACTAACTTGAAAAGGGGTAAATATGTCATCGTCAATAACGTTTGACACCCTTGCCTTCGTAATAAAGATGAAGGCGGTGGGCTTCACGGAAGAACAGGCGGAAGCTCAGGTAGAGATTATGAAAGAGATACGTGGGGTTGGTCTGGCCACAAAAGCAGATATCGATGAAGTAAAGATTGCCCTTGCCGATGCCAAGGCGGAAATTATCAAGTGGATCGCGGCCCTGGTAAAGCTGTTTTAGCCATATCATAACGGCTAAAACTAAACATCCCACGGCATGGATAAAAGAAGAGCCCCGGATCATTTGATCATAACGATCCGGGGCTCCTTTGCTTCAAATTATAACCGTCGCCAAACGAAGGACGGACAACGTTTTTTTCCCGCCGTTTAGGCCTGGCAGACTTCAACCGGCTCGGGCTCCGCTTCGAGGCCCATGGCCTTCCAGACGATTTCCGCCAGATCCAGGGCCACGATTTCCTCTTCCTTGCCGTGGAACTTCAAGCCGTCGCTCATCATGGTCAGGCAGAAGGGACAGCCGACGGCAATGGTCTTGGCTCCCACGGCAATGGCCTGCTTGGCCCGGGCGTCGTTGATTCGGTCGCCGTGCTCTTCCATCCACATGCGGGCGCCGCCGGCGCCGCAGCAGAAGCTCTTCTCATGATTCCGTTCCATTTCGACGAGGCGTGCCCCGGGGATGGCCTTGATGATCTTCCGGGGCTGGTCATAGACCTGATTGTAACGGCCCAGGAAGCAGGAATCGTGATAGGTAAAGCGGACATCATCCACGGGAACCTTGATCTTGATCTTTCCCTTGTCAATGAGATCCGCAATGATCTCGGTATGGTGATAAACCTCGAAATTGCCGCCGAAATTCGGGTAATCCTTCTTCAGGGCGTTATAGCCGTGGGGACAGGTGCAAATGACCTTCTTCACCCCATAGCCGTTCATCACCTCGATATTGGCCTGGGCCATGGTCTGATAGAGATACTCGTTACCGCCCCGCATGGCTGAATCGCCACAGCAGCTCTCCTCCGTACCGAGGATTCCGAAGCTGACTCCAGCGGTCTTGAGGATCTTGGCCAGGGCCACGGATATCTTCTTCCCCCGGTCGTCGAAGGAACCGGCGCAACCAACGTAGAACATATACTCCACGTTGGGATCCTCCGCCAGGGTCTTCACTCCCAGTTCCTTCGCCCAGTCGGCGCGGAGATGAGAACCAACGCCCCAGGGGTTGGAGTTGTTTTCCATGTTCCTGTATGTCAACTGCAGTTCGGGGGCGAAATCGGCCTCCATGAGGACCTTGTACTGCCGCATGCCGATGATCTTCGGCACATGCTCGATAGACGAGGAGCAGTTCTCCATACAGTACATGCAGTTGGTGCAGGCCCACAGTTCGTCGAGATCGATGACCTCTCCGACCATGGCCTTTTCCGTCGGTTCCGGACCTTTGGGAAGGTTTTCATCCACCACCTTGTCCAGTTTGTTCAGCCAGCCGAACAGGGCCTTCAGCTTCGGGTGGATCTTCGCTCCGTCCTCGCCGTCGGCCAGCAGTTGTTCCTTCCTTGCGGCAACGGCCGCGGGGGCCTTTTCCAGCCAGTAGGTCTTGAGGTCCTGGACCAGTTTCTTAGGCGACAGGGGCTTGCCGGTCAGGTAGGCCGGGCATCCGTCCTGGCAGCGCCCGCACCGGGTGCAGGCATCGGAATCGAAGATCTGCTTCCAGGTAAACTCCTCTATCGTTCCCACCCCGAAGGATTCGGCATTTTCGAAATCCTTGATCGGCTCCAGAAAGCCTGTAGGTTTCCTGGTCGCCATGAAGTAATTCGCCGGGGTGGTAATGATATGCATGAGCCGTGAAAAAGGGATGTAGGCAATGAAGCTCAGGGCAAAGGCGGTATGGATCCACCAGGTCCACTTGTGCATCGCCTTGGCGGCGCCGACATCGACGCCGGAGAAGGCCTTCGCGATGGTCCAGCCGGCAAAGGACCAGACCTCCCAAGGGGTCTGCTGCCAGGTAACATGGATGCGCAGGGCCTCGATGATGAATCCCGTAACGATGATCCCGGCAATTATAAGCAGGACGATGGCGTCATCCGCGGTGTTATCGGGCGTTCCCCGGTAGCCGAGGCGGTCCGGTTTGGTCAGATAACGGCGGTCGAGAGCCATCAGGACCCCGGCCAGCACCGCCAGTCCGAAGAGATCCATAAGGAAGGAAAAGACCAGATAAAACTTGCCGACCAGGAACGGGACCCCTAAAGGCTCGGCCACATGAAATTCCGTGGCATCGAAGGCAGCGCCGAAAAATAGCACGACGAATCCAAAAAATATCAAAGCATGCATGATGCCGGGATAAGGATCGGCCAAGGTCTTTAGCTGTAGCAACCCGTTCTTCAAAAGCGTTTTGATTCGTTCGTTGCGGTCGTCCGACCGGTCTTCCGGTTTGCCGATGGCCGTCCACATCAGCCATCGCCGATACACTCCATAGGCAAAGATGGCCAAGGCGACAAAGGTCAAGGCGAAGAGGATGGGTTCGAAATGCTCGGCATTCCAGAACACCTCCCGCCCTTCATGGCCGATCGAAAAATTAGATAGCTCCATATATCCTCCCTGACTCGAGACCGGAAGGCCCGAGCGTTTTTCCCGCCACCGGCATTCGAGAGTCTCGCGACATTTATATGTTGTACAACCATGAAAAAACCGGGAACGCCTTGGGGGCGTCCCCGGTTTTGATTCTTAAGCCAACAGCTTTTTCACTTCCTGGGTCAGCGCGGGCACAACCTTGAAGAGGTCATCCACGACACCGTAATCGGCCCGGGCAAATATGGGCGCCTCGGCATCCTTGTTGATGGCCACGATGTACTTCGAGGAACTCATCCCGGCGAGATGCTGGATGGCCCCGGAAATACCACAGGCTATATAGAGGTTCGGGGAAACGACCTTGCCGGTCTGGCCGACCTGATCGGACTGGGGACGCCAACCGGCATCCACGGCCGCGCGGGATGCGCCGACGGCGGCGCCAAGAAGCCCGGCCAGCTCCTCGAGGATTCCGTAACCTTCCGGACCCTTCATACCACGCCCGCCGGAGACGATGATGTTCGCCTCGGCGACGTCGATCTTACCGGAGGCCTCTTTCTGGACTTCCACCACCTTGGTCTTGGCTTCACCCAACCCGGCATCGAATTTTACGACCTCGCCCGCCTTGGCGCACTCCACGATCGTGAAGACGTTAGGACGCAGGGAGGCCATCTGGGGGAACGTATCGACTACCACTTCGCCAAAGCACTTGCCGGCATACATGGGACGTACGGCCACCAGCTTGCCGCCGTCGATCTTGACGTCGGTACAATCCGTGGCCATTCCCGTCGCCAGTTTGCCTACTACGCTCGGGGCCAGATCCTTGCCCTGCGCGGAAGCCGCCAAAAGCAGGATGGCCGGATCGTTCTCTTTCACGACCTTCGCCACCGCCGCGGCATGGGCGTCCGTCGTATAGGGTTCCAGGGCGGGATTATCCGCCACATAGACTTTATCCACACCGTATTTTCCCAGCTCCGCGGCCATGGCCTCGACACCGGAACCACACAGGACGGCGCCGACTTCTTCGCCAAGCTGATCCGCCAGTTTCCTGGCCGTGCTCGCCAGTTCGAAGCTGACCTTCCTCAGGGCGCCGTCTCTCTGTTCTGCTACTATCCATACACCTTTTGCCATCTTCTCATTCCTCCGTGTTCATTAGATAATTTAGATAACCTTCGCCTCTTCCCGAAGGAGTTTCGCCAGCTCGGCCGCTTTTCCTTCCGGCGTGTCGTCCGCACAGAGAATCTTTCCGGGGGGACGCGCGGGGGGCGGAGCGAACTTGGCCACTTTGGATTTCGAGGCGCCGGAGACGCCGAGATCGGCCGCCTTCTTGATGTCCACGGGTTTCTTCTTAGCCTTCATGATGCCGGGCAGCGATGCATAGCGGGGTTCGTTCAAACCCTTGGTGGCCGTAATGACGCAGGGCAGGGAGGTCTCGATGACCACGGACGCCCCTTCGATGGGCCGGGTGGCCTTCACAGCGGTCCCGTTTATCTCCAACTTCGTCACGAAGGTCACTTGGGGGATGCCGAGGAGTTCGGCCAGGATGGAACCTACCTGGGCGGAGTCATCGTCGATGGCCCGCTGACCACAGAAGATGATGTCGTGGGGGATGCCTTTGATGGCCGCCGCCAGGGCTTCGGCCGTGGCATAGGCATCGGCGTTGTTGAGGGCGGGATCATCTATCTGGATGCCCTTTTCGGCCCCCATGGCCAGAGCGGTGCGCACCGTTTCCATGGACCGGGCCGGACCTACGGAAACGATAGTCACGTCGCCGCCGAGTTTCTCTTTCAGCTTCAGGGCCTCTTCGACGCCAAATTCATCATAGGGGTTCATGACCCATTTGATGCCGCCCTCTTCGATGCCAGATCCGTCACCTTTGACCTTGATCTGGGCTTCCGTATCCGGAACCTGCTTTACACATGCAACAATATTCACATTGTCCTCCTTCCCGAACCGACGCCCGGCGTCGCCGGGCACATCGGTCAGATAATTGATGTCAGATTTATTAGGATCGCGGCAACCGAATTTCCCCGCCCCCTGACCACCGGGGTCGGAGGCGGGGAAACTAAAGCCTTTACTTTATAAAGTTTTTACTGCCGGTTCTTCACGATGTCGTCAACCACGGAAGGATCGGCCAGGGTGGTGGTGTCGCCGAGGTCGCCAATGTCGCCCGCGGCCACCTTCTTCAGGATCCTGCGCATGATCTTGCCGCTCCGGGTCTTGGGCAGACCGTCGGCCCACTGGATCTTCTCCGGGGTGGCGATGGGCCCGATGAGGGTCCGGACATGGGCGACGAGTTCCTTCTTCAGGTCGTCGCTCTTGGCGATGCCGCTCTTCAGGGTGACATAGGCGTAAATCGACTGGCCTTTAACTTCGTGGGGATAACCGACGACGGCGGCTTCCGCGACCTTGGCATGGGCCACGAGGGCGCTTTCCACTTCCGCCGTTCCCATGCGGTGACCGGAGACGTTGATGACGTCGTCGATACGGCCGGTGATCTGATAGTAACCGTCCTTGTCTCTGCGGCAGCCGTCGCCCGTTACATAGTAGCCGGGGAACTGCTCGAAGTAGGTCTCCTGGAAACGCTTGGGATCGCCATAGACGCCTCGCATGATGCCCGGCCAGGGAACCTTGATGCAGAGGGCGCCGGAGGCCACCGTCTCGGTGAATTCCTTGCCTTCGTCATCGACGAGGACGGGCCAGACGCCCATGAAGGGCACGGTCGCCATGCCGGGTTTGATGTCGATGGCGCCGGGCAGGGGGGTAATGAGGATGCCGCCCGTTTCGGTCTGCCACCACGTATCGACGATGGGGCATTCGCCGCGGCCGATGACGTTGTAGTACCAGTTCCAGGCTTCGGGGTTGATGGGCTCGCCGACGGTGCCAAGGATGCGGAGCGTGGAGATGTCCGCCTTCTTCACCCATTCGTTGCCCTCTTTGGCGATGGCGCGGATGGCCGTGGGGGCTGTGTAGAAGATGTTGACCTTGTACTTCTCCACGGTCTTCCAGAAGCGGCTCATATCGGGATAGTTGGGCACGCCTTCAAACATGACCGAAGTGGCGCCGTTGCAAAGCGGACCATAGACGATGTAGGAATGTCCCGTTACCCAGCCGATGTCGGCGGTACACCAGTAGATGTCCTCTTCATGGTAATCGAAGATCATCTTGTGGGTGTAGGCGACAAAGGTGAGATAGCCGCCGGTGGTATGGACAACGCCCTTGGGTTTGCCCGTGGAGCCGGAGGTATAGAGGATAAAGAGGGGGTCTTCCGCGTCCATCCATTCGGGGGGGCAATCCGCGGAGGCCTTGGCCATCGCTTCATCCCACCAGAGGTCGCGCCCGGCCTTGAAGTTACACTTGATCTTGTCGCCCACGCGCCGCACGACGATCATCTTTTCCACCGAGGGGCTCTCGGCGACGGCGGCGTCGGCGCTGTCCTTCTGGGGAACGGCCTTGGCGCCCCGGAAGGTCCCGTCGCAGGTGACCAGCACCTTGGCGGTAGAATCCTGGAGCCTGTCTCTTAAGGAGTCGGAGCTGAAACCACCGAAGACGATGCTGTGGATGGCGCCGATGCGGGTGCAGGCCAGCATGCTGATGGCCAGTTCGGGGATCATGGGAAGATAGAGGCAGACGCGGTCGCCCTTCTGGACTCCCAGACTCTTGAGGACATTGGCGAATTTGCAGACTTCCTCGTACATCTGCTGATAGGTGAGGGCCCGGTCTTCGCCGGGTTCGTTGCCTTCCCACTGGATGGCGACCTTGTTGGCCCGGGTCTTGAGGTTCTTGTCGAGGCAGTTGTAGGAAACGTTCAGCTTCCCGCCCTCGAAGAACTTCACATAGATATCGCCCTTCTTGATATCGAAGTTGTAGTCCATGACCTTGTCGAAGGGCTTGAACCATTCTACATACTCTTTGGCAATCTCTGACCAGAAGCCGTTCGGATCTTCAATGGAACGCTTCCAGAGCTTGTCGTAGGCTTCCCGGCCGCTGATGAAGGCCATCTTCTTGACCTTCTCCGGTACGGGATAAACCTCTTTCAACTGAACCTTCTCTTCTGCCATACTGTTTTGTTACCTCCCTAATTTATTGGATGAGCTTGTCAGGATACTGCTTCGGGCGCCCCGGTCCCGGACGGGATTATGTCCGCCGGCAATTACGGTTAAGAGCTTGCGAAAACATGACCGGCGGGGCGGGAACCCTAATTAAACGGCGTTGACAAGGCATAAGTCGAGGTGACCATGAGGTCCCGACTTGACGCGACTTGCAGTATATCAATATGTACCTCATGTCAAGAGATATTTTGGCGTTTTGGCGCTCTCGGACGGCAACGGTCCCGATCTTTTCCCCTTCCCGCCCCGCGTGTCAAAATCACAACTCATTCTCCCGATCCGGGCCGGCGATGTGTCAATTTTACCCCACCGGAGACGATGCCGATCACCCGTGATCCTCCTCCCCATATGGCATCACCATAAGCAACCCCTGGAGGGTCGCGGCACCCCGTCCCCCAGAAACAGCCCCCCGAATCACATTCCGACGACCGCAAAGATAAAGTCGCCAAGCCATCCATCCCCGTCACATGGTCAAAAACAAGTATGATGCAATATCTGTTAGTTACATACGCCATGACCCCCGGCTCCCGCCGGGATGGAGAGTTTTAAAAGACCATTATGCCCTGTTTTTTATTCCGTCGGTCCACAACCGTCCGCCAGCGGAAAGTGCCACGGCGGTCCTCAGCCGCCGCTTCATCGCGCTGCTCCTTAGCTGTCCATATTCTTTTTGGAGGAGAGGGCATATTAATTGCTTTACGATCCACAAACGACATTTTTGTCGAATCCGCCGGCCGGTGGCGGCAATTTTTGTCGAAAAGGTCTTGACATCCTCATCCGGGGGTGTTAGGGTGCCCAAAAATTCAAGGAGGGGAGGGATGCACGGCAAAGAAACAAACCATGATAAAACAGGAACATGGAAAACAACGTAAGGGAAACTCCCGGGAAATGCCCGTTTCTTCGGGAGGAAGAAAATCGACAAACTCTCTCATCAGGAGGAAACAAATGAGAAAATTATGGGTAATTTTACTGTCCCTCGGGCTGATCGTGGCCTTCGCCATGCCCGCCGCGGCGGTAGATGTTAAGTTCAGCGGCCAGTACTACGCCTTCGGTGCGTACGTGGACAACCCCTCGCTGCTGGATAAAGGTGAGCAGCCCGCACCGGTAAGCGCCAATGCGGGTGGTTTTGCTAACGCGGGCGCCTGGGGTCCGGACGGAACGAACGGGACGACCCGTGACAGCCGGTCGATGCGCGGTCCTTACGCCTGGTATGCCCAGCGGCTCCGGACGAACATCGAGTTCCAGGTCGTGGAAGGTCTGAAACTCGTCACCCGCTTCGACGCCCTGGAAAAGCACTGGGGCGATCAGTCCTGGGCGGGCGGCACGGGCGAGACCCAGTCCCGCACCCAGACTCCGGCCGGTGTTGGCGGCGCTACCGCCAAGGCCCAGGAAAACCTCGAATGGGAACGGGCCTATCTGGACTTCAACGTCCCCTTCGGCAAGTTCCAGATCGGCTACATGCAGTTCCTCATGTGGGGTACGGACTTCCTGAATACCCCCCTGTCCGCCGGCGGCATCCGGTACTTCTACAGCCAGGGTCCCTGGATGGCGGTGGCGGCCGTTGAAAAACGGGCCGAATATGTCGGACTCAACAAGGCCAACATCGGCATCGCCAATGACGCCGACAAGGACGTCTATGATCTGGGCGTCACCTACAAACTGAAGAACGGCGAAGTCGGCCTCCTCTATCAGTACAACCGCAACTCGGCGAGCAAATGGCAAGAGAGAAACGGTTATCTGACCCAACTCATGGGTGTGTTTCCTTACACCAAACTCACCTTCGGCAAGTTCTTCATCGAGGCCGAAGGTGTCTATGGCTGGGGCGATCTCCGTTCCTATGAGAGCACCGCCGCAACGGCCTCGGTCGGCCAGCCCACGGGGGGAGTAAATATTAACGCCCCGGCCCAGAATGTAAGCGTCAGCGCCTTAGGCGCCTTCGTCCATGCGAAGTACGACTGGAAACCCGCCTATTTCGGCGCCCAGTTCGTCTATCTGAGCGGCGACGATATGTCCGATTCCGACAAGGTTTCCGGTTCCATTGCCGGCGCCCTGCAGGCCAACTACGGCTTCAACCGCGCCCTGATCCTCTGGAACAGCGACTACGGCGACAACCTCGGCCAGATGTACGGGAATATCGCGCCGGCAAGCGCGAGAAACCCCAGAACCGGCAGCTTCACCACGAGTTACGTGTTCATGGACAACGTCTGGTTCTATCAGCTCTATGCGGGGTTCAAACCGACCCCGAAGATGGACTTCAAGGTTGCCATCTCCATGGCTAACGCCGACAAGAAGCCGAAGAGCGACGTGGGCGCCACCGGCACCCTCGGATGGTACACCGGCGCTGCTGTTCGGGAATTCACCTCCAGCAAGTACGGTACTGAACTCGACCTCACCGGTTCCTACAAGATCTATGACAATCTCACCTACATGGTGGGCTTCGGCTACCTGTGGACGGGCGACTACTTCAAGGGTTACGATTCCAACGCGACCGTGAAGGACAACTACCTCCTTACCCATCGGATAACCTTAAACTTCTAAGTCGTATTACCGACAACTATCAGCAGTACCGGCCCCGGAGATCAACTCTCCGGGGCCTTTTTTCGCTTCGTATATACAGCGGGGTTTTCTTTACGCAACTCATGATCTTGACAAAGCTATCCCCCTCAGCATCAAAAAGGATTTGCCAAGCCTTTATTTTTCGTGTAAATTGCAATAATTGTAAAGATGCAGAGGAAAAGACCAGGGCAACTTTTATAACCTTCGCTACCCTCGCCTTTGTGAAAAAGATGCGGGCGGCAGGCTGCACGGAATCTCAGGCGGAGGCGTTGCGGGAAATCAGCGCGGAGCGACTTGCCACGAAGCAGGATCTGAAAGATCTCGAAATGAGCCTTACCTTGAAAATCGAACGTCTCCTTCTGAGTAACTTCGCTCAAGTTGATTCATGATAAGGCTCCTTATGGGGCGTGGGTCGCTATGAAATCAGAAACAATCAAAAGGGTTGCCGGGCTCCTTGTTGCCCAGGCCGCCGTTATCGCCGCCCTGGTAAAACTTCTCTAAAGCTCCCTTGCATCGTAACATAAAATATTTTCAAGAGGTTATAAAATGCCCCTGTACGATTTTGAATGTCGAAAATGCGGACACAAATTCGAGGCCTTCCGTAAGATGCGGGAGGCGGCGGACGATTTGACCTGCCCGGAATGCGGCGCCGGCAACCCCCGGAAACTCGTCACCGCCTTCCAGACCAACACCTGGTCCAGTTTCCTCGATAATATGGAAAAGCAGGTCAACCCCCAGAAATTCAAATAGAACAAATCCTGAAAGCAGACCGATGTCATCCGCGGCGGCGTGTAGATTAGGAGGCGCGGAGTGTCCAATCCCCGCCCCTTTCCCGCCGGGAACGGACACATGAGTCAGGGCGGCGGCGGGCGGCGGCGCGGATCAGGTGGGCAAAGGACAAGCAACATCGAGGAGGCGCCGCCATCCAGAAGATATACGGCAACCTGAACGGACTCGGGGCTGAGCAGCTTAGGCGCATCGGTCTCTTCTACCGGCGACGTCTCCCCCCGGATGCGGTCCTGACCCAGGAGCTGGCCAGGCAGTTGACGGAACTGTCGCGGCATGTCAACCGTCAGCTCGGCCTCCTGATCACCCGCCGCGGCGAGATCGCCTATGTCATCGTCGGCGATCACCAGGGGATCGTCATCCCCAATCTCGACGGTTTCCGCGCCTCCTCGGTGCGTTTCAAGGGATTGCGTCTGGTCCACACCCATCTCCATGGCGAGAAGCTTACTGATGAAGACTTTACGGACCTGGCCCTCCTGCGCCTCGACATGATCTCCGCCCTGGAGGTCCTCCCCGACGGCCTCCCCGGCGTCGTCCACAGCGCCCATCTCATCCCGGAAAACAGCGAGGGCACGTTCTGGAACTGTCTGGAATCCCGCCGCCCCACTGAGATAGGCATCGAATTCCCCTCCTTCATTGCCGCCCTGGAAGGGGAATTCGTCCGCCGCCAGAAGACCCGCAAGGTCGAAGCCGCCGACCGGGGAATCCTGATCCGCGTCGAAACCGATCCCATGGCCGACGCCCCCCTCTCTCTGGCGGAGCTGAAGGAACTGGCCCGTTCCAGCGGCGTCGAGGTCTTCGACACCGTGATCCAGTATCGGAACGTCCGGGACCCCCGCTACGTCCTGGGCCGGGGCAAGCTGGCGGACGTGGTCATCAAGGCCCTCCAGATGGGAGCGAATCTCCTCATCTTCGATCACGAGCTGACCCCGGGACAGGTCCGTTCCCTGGCGGATTTCACGGAAATGAAAATTATCGACCGGACCCAGGTGATTCTCGATATCTTCGCGCAACGTGCCCACAGCCGGGAGGGCAAGATCCAGGTGGAGTTGGCCCAGTTGAAATACCTTCTGCCGCGCCTCGCCACCAAGCATACCGCCATGTCCCGTCTTACCGGCGGCATCGGCGCCCGGGGGCCGGGAGAGACGAAGCTGGAAATCAACCGCCGCCGGATCCGGGAGCGGATCCATTTCCTGGAGAAGGCCCGAAGGGACATCGAAAAGGCACGGGGACAACGGCGGGTCAAGCGTGAAAAGACCGGCCTGCCGGTCATCTCTATCGTCGGCTATACCAATGCCGGCAAATCGACCCTCCTCAACAGCCTGACCCAGAGCGATGTCTTCACCGAGGACCGCCTCTTCGCCACCCTCGATCCGAAAAGTTCCCGCCTCCGCTTCCCCAGGGACACGGAGGCGGTGATCACCGATACCGTAGGCTTCATCCGTGATCTCCCCCCGGACCTCTTCGCCGCCTTTCGGGCCACCCTGGACGAACTCCAGGAAGCCCACGTCCTGCTGCACGTCGTGGACGCCGCCAATCCGGATTGCGAGAACCACATCGCCGCGGTGGAAAAGATCCTCGCGGAACTGGCGATCAACGACAAGCCCAGCGTAATGGTTTTCAACAAGGAGGACCGCGTGGCCGACCGGGAACTCCTTGCCACCCTCTGCCGGCGTTACGGGGCCGTGGCCGTTTCCGCCCTGGACAAAAACACGCTGCCGTCCCTGATCGCCAGGCTGGCGAGGGTAGTCAAAAAACTGGAGCAGCGATGAGCTCTCCCACTGGAAACCACAATTTTTTTCGGCCCCAAAAGAAATCCCTCTGGATCTCCCTGGGGATTGTCCTCCTGACCATAGCGGTTTACGGGCAGGTCGGCCATCACGCCTTCATCGACTTCGACGACTACGAATACATCACGGAAAACCCCCATGTAAGGACCGGCCTCACGTTCGACAATATCGCCTGGGCCTTTACCTCCCATCATTCCAACAACTGGCACCCCCTCACCTGGATCTCCCATATGGTGGACGTAGAGATCTTCGGCCTGAATCCGGGGGGGCACCATCTGGTCAACGTCGCCTTCCATGTTGTCAATTCCCTGTTGCTCATGGCGCTGCTTCGGCTCCTCACCGGCGCCCTCTGGCCGAGCGCCTTCACGGCCGCCCTTTTCGCCCTGCACCCCCTCCATGTGGAATCAGTGGCCTGGGCCGCCGAACGTAAGGATGTCCTGAGCTGCTTCTTCTGGCTTTTGACCATATTTATGTATATCCGTTATGTCCGCCGGCCGGACTGGCGGCGCTATCTGTCCATGACCGCGGTCTTTGCCCTGGGGCTGACGGCCAAACAGATGCTGGTCACCCTGCCCTTCGTTCTGCTGCTCCTCGACTTCTGGCCCCTCGGGAGGATGACCCGGCTTTCTTTCCGGGCAGGAACCGGCAAGGACAAGAAGCCGGGACCCCTTGCCGGCGGTCCGGGGGGAAAGAATGGAGCGAAGCGGCACCCGTCTGAGCATGCGGGCTCTCTTGACGACAAAACGGGGGCAACGCCGACGGCGAAAAGACACGGCGGCAGAAAAGGAATACCTGCAAACTTAACTCCGGAGGACAAGAGGATAGCCGGATGGGGGGAAAGACACGGCGGACGGAAAGGAGCATCCGAAACATCGACGGGAGCGGCAGACAAGGCATTGAGGGCTCCCACCCCTCCGCCGTGGATTGTGGCGGCGCCGACGGCGCCGGTTCGCCGTCTGATCATTGAAAAGATCCCGCTGCTGATCCTGGCGACGGCGGCCAGCATCATCGTCTTCACCGTGCAGTTGAAATCGGGAGTCCTTTACAACCTGCCCCAATTCCCCCTGGCCGTCCGCCTGGAAAATGCCCTCGTCTCTTATGTCGCTTACCTGGGCAAGACCTTTTGGCCCTTAAATCTGGCGGTTTTCTATCCCCATCCCCTCCACACCCTGCCTTTGTGGAAGGCCGTCGGCGCCGGGGGTTTGCTTTTGGCCGTCTCCACCGCCGTCCTCCGGCTGGGGAAGCGGCATCCCTACCTCCCGGTGGGCTGGTTCTGGTATCTGGGCACCCTCATCCCGGTGATCGGCCTCATCCAGGTGGGGGTCCAGGCCATGGCGGACCGTTACACCTACATCCCGTTAATCGGCATCTTCATCATGGTCGCCTGGGGAGGGTGGGATCTCACCCGAAGGATTAATGGAGTTTCAGCGGCCGAGAATGCTTCCATAGGGTCTCAAGGGGGATCAATCTCGGGGCGTGAAAAGTCAAAAAGGGACACCCCGTTCCCGGAGCGATCCCAAACACGCATAGTCCAGCGTTCGCCGTCCAGTAGAATCGCCGGCGGACTGGCCCTTACGGTGGTGCTGGCCCTGAGTTTTTTGACCTGGAAACAGACGGGGTACTGGCGGGACAATGTAACCCTTTACGAACACGCCATCCGGGTCGTCCCGGACAATTACTGGGCCTATAACAACCTGGGGGCCGCCCTGGCGGCCCGGGGGCAGATGGAGGAAGCCGAGGACCTGTTCATGAAATCGCTGGCGATCATGCCCGCCTATCCCGGCGCCAACCGGAACATGGCCGTCGCTATGTACAAAAAGGGGGAATACGCCGCCGCCCTCCCCTTTCTGGCGACGGCCCTCAAGGTACAGCCAGGGAATCCGGAGCTTCATTATACCCGGGGGGCGGTGTTGCTGAAGCTTCGACGCCACGAAGAGGCCGCGGCGGCCTTCCGGGAATCCCTGGCCCTGCGCCCCGGCGCTCCCGACGCCGCCGGCGGCCTGCGGGAAGCCAGCGCCGCCGGCGGCAAATAACGATCCCTTTTTACATCACGCCCCGGTACCAGCCACCGTCGATCTGAATCGCCGCCCCGGTGATGTACCCCGCCTGCTCCGAGGCCAGGAAGGTCACCAGGGCCGCGAATTCCTCCGGAGTTCCCAGGCGGCCCATGGGGATCGTCGCCTCCCAGCGCTTGATGACCGCCTCGGGGGCGACCTTTTCCTTTTCCCCCACCACTTTGGCCAGATTCCGCACCCGGTCCGTCAGGGTGTAGCCGGGACAGACGCTGTTCACCGTGACGTTGAACGGGGCCAGTTCGGTGGAGAGGGTCTTGGCCAATCCAATGACTCCGGAGCGGACGGTATTGGACAGGATCAGGCCGTCGATGGGCTGTTTCACCGAGATGGACGTCATGTTGATGATCCGCCCCCAGCGCTTTTCCTTCATCACCGGGACGACCTCCCGGGTCATGACGATGGTGCTCAGGAGGTTCAGGCGAAATCCGTTGCTCCACATGGTGTCGTCGATCTCCAGGAAATTCATCGACGGCGGTCCGCCGGCGTTGTTGACCAGAATATCCACCGTCCCGAAATGGGCCAGGGCCTTGCGGACAAACTGGGTGGCCTGGAGAGGATCCGACACATCCGCCGCCACCGCCAACACCTCCGCCCCTGTTTCACCGTGAATGAGTTTCTCCGCCGCCGGCAGGGAAGGATCGTCGAGGGCACAAATGGCCACTTTCGCCCCCTCCCGGGCCATCTCCAGGGCTACCGCCCTTCCCAGTCCCATACTTCCTCCGGCCACCAGGGCCACCTTATTCTTCAATCCGAGCTCCATGACACCCTCCTTTTTTTGCTTGGGACCTTAACAAAAAACGCCCCCCCAGGTCAATGGGGGAATAATTTCCATTATTTTTCCTATTGACAAGCCCGGATTTTTATTTTACGTTGTGTAAACTTTTTTTCAAGGCAACAAGGAAGATGACGGGTAAAGAAAGAAGGGCTTTTGAGATGTTGAACAACCGCTTCGGGTTATTGCGCCTCGCTCTTCTTCTGGTGGGCCTGTACCCACCGCCCGGCGTTTTTAGGACTTAAGCCAGCATTACAAATGAAAATTCCTAAGAGGCCACGGGTGGAAAATCCGTGGCCTCTTTTATTTCATTTCACAAAAAGGGGACGGGACAAGCATGTACGAAATCATCTGGCATGGAAGAGGGGGACAGGGGGTGGTGATCGCCGCCCAGATGCTGGCCGAGGCAGCCTATCTCCAGGATTTCCGGGGCGTGACTTCGGCACCGACCTTCGGCCCGGAAAGGCGGGGGGCGCCGGTTGCCGCCTCCACCCGTATCGCCCAGGAGGCGATCCGGATCTTCTCGCAGATCGAGGCGGCGGATATCGCCGTGGTTCTCGATGAGAGCCTCTTTCGGGTCGTGGATATCTACAGCCGGCTCCGGAAAGACGGCGTGCTCATCATCAACACACGGAAGCCGCTGGAGAAATGGGAGGTAAAGGGAGGCTGTCGTCTGGCCGTAGTGGATGCCGCCGGCATCGCCCTCAGGCACCACCTGAGCAAGGAGGGGGCGCCGGTGGTCAACACCCCCATGCTGGGGGCCTTTGCCCGTGCCACGGGTCTTGTCTCCCTGGATAATCTCGAAAAGGCCCTGAACCACAAACTTCCGCCGGGACAGGGGGCGCGGAATTTCGCCACCGTGAAGGCGGCGTACGAAGAAACCAATCTCGGAGACAAACCATGAACGCAAAAAGAGACGACAGTATCTCGGCCATGTGCACAGTGGCCATCGGCGAAGGGGGAAAGACGGGGGACTGGCGGAGTTTACGCCCCGTCATCGACCACAACCGCTGCATCCCCACCGTAAAGAAGAAGGCGGCCTGCTTCCTCTGCTGGCTCTACTGTCCCGAAGGGGTGGTCAAGGCGACGATGCCGGTGGAAATCGATCTGGATTACTGCAAGGGCTGCGGAGTCTGTGCCGAAGAATGCCCGGCCAAGGCCATCACTATGGTTAGGGAGGGCGAAGACGATGAATAACGTCCAGATCATGACCGGCAACTCAGCGGCGGCCATCGGGGCAAAACTAAGCGCCGTGCAGGTCGTCGCCGCCTATCCCATCACCCCCCAGTCACAGTTGGCGGAGATCCTCTCCCAATACATCGAAGGCGGCGAGTTGAAGGCCGAATACGTCCGGGTCGAAGGGGAACATACGGCCCTGACCGTATGTATCTCCGCCTCCACGGTAGGTGCCCGGGTCTTCACCGCCACCAGCGCCAACGGCCTCCTCTACATGCACGAGCAACTCCACTGGGCCGCCGGCTCCCGGCTTCCCATCGTCATGTGCTGCGTCAACCGCGGCGTCGGGGCGCCCTGGACGATCTTCAACGACCAGCAGGACTCCCTCGCCCAGCGCGACACCGGCTGGATCCAGATCTATTGCCGGAACAACCAGGAGATCCTCGACACGGTGATCCAGGCCTACCGGATCGCCGAGGCGGCATATGTCCCGGTGATGGTCTGCTACGACGGCTTCGTACTGTCCCACACCATGATGCCCGTCGCCGTCCCGGCGGCCGACCGGGTCCGGGAATTCCTCCCTCCGTACCAGGCTCATACCATCCTCTCCCCTGAAGATCCCCGGAACCTCAACCCCGTCCTGTTCCCCTGGCGGCGGGAAAACAGCGCCGGGATTCTCTGCGACGGCTACATGGAGATGCGCTACAAGCTCCAGGCCGCCCTGGAGAAGGCGTCCGCCGTCATCCAAGAGACGAATAGGGACTACGCCGAGGTCTTCGGCCGGGACCACGGGGGATTGCACTGGGAATATCTCACCGAGGACGCGGAAGTATATCTGGTCGGGATGGGGTCCATGGCCAGCGAGGCGACAACGGCCGCCGACATGTTGCGGGAGGAGGGCATCAAGGCCGGGGTAGTGGGCGTCCGCGTCTTCCGTCCCTTCCCGGCCCAGGCCCTGCGGGAGGCATTTCAGAAGGCCCGGGGAATCGTGATCTTCGAAAAGGGGATCAGTTACGGATACGAGGGGGCACTATGCTCCGACCTGAAGGCCGCCCTTTACCGGGCGGAGCGCCAGGCGCCGATCCATAACTACATCGCCGGCCTCGGCGGCCGGGACGTCAAGGCCCGGGAGATCGCCGACGCCGCCCGGGCGTCCTGGCAGGCAATGGAAAAGGGAATATTCGAACAGCCTACATCATGGCTCAACTGCTTTACGGGGTGAAAAAATGCCGGAAAATCTATTCAAAATCAATGCGAGAGAGTACATCCTCCCGGGAACCCGGGCCTGTCAGGGCTGCGGCCTTTCCCTGGCCTACCGCTATGCCCTCAAGGCCCTGCGGGAAAACACCATCGTCACCCTGCCCGCGAGCTGTCTCTGCGTCCTCCACGGCATCTATCCCAGCACGCCGGTGATGATCCCCTGCCTCAACAATTCCTTCGCCAGCACCGCCGCCTCGGCGTCCGGCCTGGTGGCGGGACTCCAGGCGATGAACCGGACGGACATCACCGTCATGGCCATCGCCGGTGACGGCGGCACCTTCGACATGGGGATCCAGGCCTTGAGCGGGGCCGCCGAACGGGGCACGGACTTCATCTACGTATGCTACGACAACGAGGGCTACATGAACACGGGGACCCAGCGTTCCAGCGCCACCCCCCTGGGCGCCCTGACGACCACGACCCCCATCGCCACGAAGCAGCAGCACAAAAAGGACTTCATCAAGATCATGGAGGCCCACGACATCGCCTATCTGGCCACGGCGTCGCCGGCCTATCCCATCGACCTCTACGACAAGTTCGTCAAGGCCAAGAAGATCCGGGGCACCCGCTACATCCACCTCTACGTCCCCTGCCCCCCAGGCTGGGCCTATCCTCCCAAGGACACGGTGAAGATGGGACGCCTGGCCGTGGAGACCGGCGTCTCCCCCCTCTTCGAGATCGAAAACGGGCGTTTCCGCTTCACCGGTCGCAGCAAGTCCATGGCCGAGAAGGGCAACCGCCTGCCGGTGATCAATTATCTGGAAAAACAGGGTAGATTCCGGAAGATGAACATCGAACAGCTCCACCAGATGCAGCGCTGGGTGGACGGCAAATGGCAGGAGTACCTACGGCGGGCCCAGGAACAGTAATCTGAAGATTGGGAAAGAGTTCCCATTCGTTAAGTAATGTCCGCTCATGAAGTTGCATTTATTATTTTTGATCCAGGGGGTTGGTAAACCCAGATACCGGTAGTTGCCGGCCTTCGATATGGCGTTAAATTAATGGCATTGGTTTGATGTCAGCGTAACTTCCGTGTGCTGAGGATCATAGCGTTGCCTCCCATTAAAATTTTCCAGGAGTTGGATTCATCAAGCCAGTATTTTTGCCGTCCCTTGTTTCCTTTAATCTTCGTGAATAAGAGGATAATCATTGCCATTGGCAATAAAAAAAACTGGTTGTACTTTGTCTTCTCGCCCTCGATTCTCTCAATTTCCAGACCAGCGTAATTAAGAGCCATTTTCAAAAGCGCGTAAGGCGGCCGGCTGATATGACCGTTGTTCTTGTAGCTTTTGGCGTTATAAGGCTCGACCGGTTCCAAAACTCCGTAGAAAATGTTGCGCATTCTTGATTCGATATTGGAATAATTCGGGTAGCTCATTGTAAAAAGCCCGCCTTTTTTCAGTACTCGGGAAAATTCGCGGAATGTATGGTATATATTCTCTGCATGTTCTGGCCCGTCAACACAGCAAGCATAATCGAAGGTCCCATCGTTAAAAGGAAACCTGATATCGAGGTCGCCCTTGACAATGGGAATTTCCGGGTTGCGGAATTCGTCTGTACCGATGTCTGCCGCTGTTACATCAAAGCCCTCGTTGTACAGCATCCATGCAAGACGCCCCGTCCCGGCGGGAAAATCCAACACCTTTCCCCTCGGAAAAGTCTTTAATATATCGACCATCTTGAAATGAATTTCATTGAGTGACGCAATTTGAAATTCCCTTCCATGAATCATCATGGACATCCCCCTTTAACCAGTTCCGATCTGGTGGGCTTTGTTTTCGATACAGGACAACCGCTCTCCCAACGTTAATCGTATCGATTCAACTATTTGTCGATGTAGCAACTCTGATTCGCGTATGTAGTATTTGTCAATGCTTGGATAATGTCCATAGGCACCTTAATCGGTTACTTGGCTGCTTTCAGGCATAGCTTCCCGAAAAGCTCAACCGTCTCTTCCAGACCTCGCGAGCATAATTATCGACGAATCATTATCGCTGCCCGGCGGCGGGCGTCCTCACCGAGGCCGGGGGGATGGAGTGCCGCCAAGCGCCCTCATGATGAGGTCCGCATACCTTCTCGACGCCCCCTGGTTGGCGACGACGGCCGCCCGGGCGGCTTCCCCGCGAGCGGCCAGCACGTCGGGCCGGGACAGAAGCCCGCGGAGGGACACCAGGAGTTCCCGGCCGTCGGCGACGGGCACCCCCGCTCCCACCTTTTCCAGCAGTTCCTTCTCCTTGAGGAAATCCTCCATGGACGGTCCGTAGCAGACCACTTTCCCCCAGGCCGCCGGTTCGAGGATGTTCTGGCCCCCCCGGGGGACGAGGCTGCCGCCGCAGAACACCACTGTCGCCAGGCTGTAGATCTTGAAGAGCTCCCCGATGACATCCACCACGATCAGCCGTTCCGCGCCGCGTTCTTTTCCCCCGGCGATCTCCCGGAGGGTGATGATGTCCTCGCAGCCATAGCGGCGGCACAGGTCCCGGACCGCCGCTCCCCGCTCCGCGTGGCGGGGGATCAGGATCAGCTTGAGGGCGGGAAATTCCCGTAGGAGTTCCCGGTAAACCTCTAGCACCACCGTCTCCTCACCTTCATGGGTGCTCCCCGCCACAAAAACCGGCCCTTCATCCCGGGGATATAAATTGAGCCGCCGGGAGATCTCCTCCCGGAGCCCCGGGGACACCTTGGCCGCCAGCCCATCGTATTTGGCGTTTCCCAGGATATCCATCCGATCGGGGGGCAGCCCCAGGGACAGGAGGCGATCACCGTCCACGGCGGAGATGACGCCGACACGATCCACCAAGACGAGGACTCTTTCCCAGAAGTAGCGGGTCCGGCGGTACCGGCGAAAGGAGCGGGGGGAGATCCGGCCGTTGACCATCACGATACGGACGCCCCGCTGACCGCAGGCACGGAGAAAATTGGGCCAGATTTCCGTCTCCGTCATGACAAAGACATCGGGCCGGACCCGATCCAGGACCTTTTCCACCACCGGGGGAATGTCGAGGGGATAATAGATGATTGCCGTGGCGTCCGTCACGAGTCCGCGGGCCATGTCGTGTCCGGTTTCAGTACTGGTGGACATTACGATGCACGCCTCGGGTCGCAGGTCCCGCAGCGCCGTCACGATGGGGGCCGCCGCCGTCACCTCGCCGACGGAAACGGCATGAATCCAGATCCGCGGCGTCCCCCGCATCCGTTCATACTCCTCCGACGGCGTCCTCCCCAGTTTGGCCCCCAGGCTGCGCCGGTACTTCCCCGTGAGCGCCATCTTCAATCCGTAGTAGGGAAGGGCGACGAAAGCCGCGGCGCCAAGAACGATATTGTAGAGAAAAAAATGCATCCCGAATTCTTTTGATCCTTGTCTGGGGGCGCTGATAAATGGCCTGTCGGCGATCACGGCCGCAACCTATCCCACGCATCCGAGCAGCTGCCGCGGGCAATTTCAATCGTGGCTCCCGGGGCATTTCCCGGACGCATTTCCCGTCGCGCCGAATCATCGCTACCGTGACGGTACGGCATTGACTCCGCGGCGCCGTTAAGGTATAGGATACCCATGCGCATCATTGCCCCGTCCATCCTATCCGCCGACTTCAGCCGCCTGGGGGAGGAGATCCGCGCCGTCGAGGCGGCCGGGGCGGACTGGATCCACATCGACGTCATGGACGGACATTTCGTTCCGAATCTTACCATCGGGCCGGGAGTGGTCGCCTCCCTGCGGAAGATCACCCGGCTGCCCTTCGACGTCCACCTCATGATCGCCGAACCTGACCGCTATCTCGACGCCTTTCTGGAGGCCGGCAGCGACTTCCTCACCATCCATGTGGAGGCGGCCGTCCATCTCCACCGCACCATCGCCTACATCAAGGAGAAGGGGTGCAAGGCCGGCGTGTCGCTGAACCCGGCCACGCCGCCTGCCATGATCGAGCCGGTGCTGGCCGATCTCGATCTGCTCCTCGTCATGACCGTCAACCCCGGTTTCGGCGGCCAGAAATTCATTCCGACCATGATTCCCAAGATAAAGGCGGCAAGAAGGATGATCGACGAAACGGCCCCCCACGTACTTCTCGAGGTTGACGGAGGC
Source organism: uncultured Syntrophus sp. (assembly GCA_964571695.1). Lineage (GTDB taxonomy): Bacteria > Desulfobacterota > Syntrophia > Syntrophales > UBA8958 > UBA8958. The sequence continues at coordinate 71,794 of CAZNDG010000002.1, read as the reverse complement.
ATCACCACCGCCAACATCGGCGCTGTCGCCGCCGCCGGGGCGGTGGCCTTCGTTGCCGGCAACGCCGTATTCTCCAGCCCGGATTACCGGCGGACCATCGCCACCCTGAAAGAATAAATAGAGCTGGTTCTCCTTTTTTATCTCATCAATGTGACGAATACGTAAAAAATTAGATTACTTAAAAATGATACCCCGGCAAAAAGCCGCAAATCATCCTCCCCTTCAGGGGGAGGGAAAAATGATTTTTTACGATGCCGTAAAAAATCAGATCCCGTAACTTGTTGTAATTATGCGGCCGGGTCAAGATCCCCTAAGCAAGCTTGGCCGCCAATCGCTCCTGTACCTGACGGGCCTCGGCGACAATCCTTTCCATCACCTCGGCGACCGTGGGCTCGTCGTGGATGAGGCCGGTGGCCTGTCCGACGGGCAGGAGACCCTTTTCCAGATCCCCTTCCTCCGTGGCCAGTTGAAAGGCCTTGAATCCATTGGCCATATTTGCCATTTTCATGGCGTTTTCATATCCCGAGGCAAGAATGCCGATAAAGAGTTTCCAATAGGGCATCTTCATCTGCCGGGCCACATCCCGGGAGTTGACAAAGGCGGCGGGAAGATCAACTCCCTTCCTGAGGGCCTTTTCCGCCGCCTTGGTCTTGAGGACACGGCACCAGATCCCATCGAACCGTTTGGAGTAGAGGGTATCCGTTACCTCCATCCGGATGGAAAGTTCCTTGTAATTTCTGTGGAGAGGGCTCTCTTTCGTCGTCATGAACCGGGTGCCCATGGCCACTCCTTCCGCCCCCAGGGCCAGGGCCGCCGCCAGCCCCCGGCCGTCGGCAATGCCGCCCGCCGCCACCACGGGTATCTCCAGGACATTGGCCAGGCTGGGGATAAGAACCATGGTCGTCACCGCCTCTCCGTGGGCCGCCGCCTCGTTGCCTGTGGCGATGACGCCGTCGGCGCCGTAATCCTGGGCCCGCCGGGCGTGCCGGGCGTTGACCACCGTGGCCAATACCTTGCCGCCGTACTTGTGGGCCTCCCGAACCAGCCAGTCGCCCTTGCCCAGGGCGAAATTGATCACCGGCACCTGCTCCTGGAGGAGGATCTTCGCGTTATCCGTCGCCCCCGGCATCAGCAGGGTGGCATTGCAGCCGAAAGGTTTGTCCGTAAGCGAGCGAATTTCCCGAATGGCCTTCCGCGTTTCTTCAGGATCCATGGGCCCCGTCGCCAGGATGCCCAGTCCGCCCGCATTGGACACGGCGGCCACCATCTTCGGAACGCTGATCCAGCTCATTCCCGAGAGGAAAATGGGGTATTTGATTCCCAAAAGCTCCGTAATTCTTGTTTTCACATCCCTACTCCTGATATTGTATTCATAAGGATCGGCGCCCCTCCCCGCCGACTGACTCCTGCCTTACTGCCTCACCTGACTCAATTTTGAACCAACCGCCAAGATGAGTCTGTCAGACGGTTACTTTTTGCCGGTGTTCACTTACATCCCTTCCGCCCCGCGGTCAAGCATATTCACCGCGGAGATATCCCGCAAATTTTTTTATGAACCCGAAAAAAGTCATCATTTAGACGATGAAGTAAAAAGATCCGTGGGCAAGGCGCGATGAAAGCGAAGCTTAATGTTCATAAAATGCCGGGCCCATCCCGACATCGATCCTCCCCTTGAAGGGAAGGAAAATTATTAGCTAATGAAATGAACTACCTCGCGGCAAGCTTCGGGGTATCTAACCCCGAGAGATTCAACCATACAGGAACGGATTTTCAGTTGAGAGCGGGGAGCGGCGCCCGGGCCGCTCCCCGCTCTTTACGTTTCACAAATCTTTTCGAAGCCCGGTAGTTTCCCGTTTCTCAAATGATATATGTTTTGCGCAGTTCCACTTTGTTGATCTTGCCGACGCTGGTTTTGGGGATGGCCGCCGCGATCTCCACCCGATCGGGAACGCCGTATTTGGGGATCTTTCCCGCCTCAGAGGCCTTCAGGACGAACTGGCGCAGTTCTTCACCCGTGACTTTGCCGGCGTAATCCGGTTTCAAAACCACCACCAGGAAGGGCCGCTCTCCCCATTTGGCATCGGGGAGACCGATGGCCGCCGCCTCCATGACCGCCTCGTGGTTGGACATGATGTTTTCCAGCTCCAGGGAGGAGATCCATTCGCCGCCGGTCTTGATGACGTCCTTGATGCGATCCGTGACCTGGAGGTAGCCCTCGGCATCGATCAAGCCCACATCACCGGTATGGAGCCAGCCATCCGTCCAGAGCTCCTTGGACCGTTCCGGATCCTTGTAATAGCTCTCGGTCAGCCAGGGGGACCGCACACATACTTCCCCAGTGGCCACGCCGTCATGAGGCACATCCTTCCCCAGGGGATCCTTGAGGCGCACATATACCAGGGGCGCCGGGAGACCGGTCTTGACCAGGGTGTCGGCGTTCTCTTCCATGGAATTCTTCAGCATCCAGGGTTTGAGATTGGCCGCCGTAAGCAATGGGCAGGTCTCCGACATCCCGTAGGCGGCAAAGATCTGAATGCCCAGTTTCATGGCCTCCTGGGCCAGAGCCTTGGTGAGGCGGGCGCCGCCGATGATAACCTTCCAGAAGGAAAGGTCGTATTGCTTCGCCGCCGGGCTGGATACCAGCATCTGAATGATTGTCGGGACGCAGTGAGAGAAGGTGACCCGCTCCGTAAGGATGAGTTTCAGGAGCATAGCCGGTTCGTAACGTCCCGGATAGACCTGCTTTACCCCCAGCATGGTGGCCGCCCAGGGAAAGCCCCAGGCATGGACGTGGAACATAGGGGTGATGGGCATATAGACGTCATTGGATTGGCAGCGGCCAATGGAGGCATACGAACCGGTGGCCAAGAGAAGTGCCTGGGCGTGGAGGACCAACTGGCGGTGGGAGAAATAAACCCCTTTGGGCAGGCCGGTGGTGCCGGTGGTGTAGAAGATCGTAGCCTGGGTGTTCTCGTCCAGGTCGGGGAAATCATACGCCGACGGCGACGCCGCCAGCATTTCCTCGTACTCCATATCGAAAGGCACTTTCGATGTCGGTTTGTTCCCGTCGTCGGTAATCAGGATGACCTTTTTGACCGTCGTAAGCTTGTCCCAGATCGCATCGAGGAGGGGCACAAAATCCTGATGGATCAGGACGATCTTGTCTTCCGCATGATTCATCGTATAGAGGATCTGCTCGGGAGAAAGCCGCCAGTTCTGGGTATGCATGATGGCGCCCATCATGGGTACGGCAAAGAAACACTCCAGATAGCGGTGGCTGTCGTAATCGAAGATGCATACCCTGTCTCCGGGCCCAACGCCGATCTTTTCCAGGCCGTTGGCCAGGCGATGAATCCGTTCGTTGAGGGTCCGGTAGGTAAGACGCACCTTGTCCCGGTAAACGATTTCCTGGTTCGGGGCAAAAGACAGTGGCATTTCGAGGATGTGCTTGATCAACAGTTGATACTTGTAAGGTTCTCCGGGTGCATAAACTTTTTCTGCCATAAAATTCCCTCCTCTTTTTTTTAGGTTGTACATAAAAATGCAACTATCCGGTTACTTTTATCTTTTCTTTTTGTTCCCCCCAAAGATAAAGGCTGCCGGCCATTTTAGGACTTGATTAGAAACGGTGAATAGTAATAACAAAGGATTAGGCTGCCAAGCCATCCGGACCCTCGTCGGTCCCTTCGAGGCCTGGAAACGCACGCACTTGCTCACAAGGAAGTTGACATCGTGCATAGGCGGGAATTTTAGCATAACTCGATCGGTCAAGACAATAGAAAAGCAAGCTCTCATGCACATAATCATCGATGGTTACAATCTCATCCGCCAGTCGGAGCAGCTCCGGCGGGCGGAGCGTCTCACCCTCGAAGAGGGCCGCCAGGCCTTGCTTCGCTTCCTCATCCCCTACCGGGAACGAAAAGGACACCGCCTGACGGTGGTCTTCGACGGCTGGGAAGGTGGTTCCGCGCAGGAAGAAAGGGATCGGGCCGGGGGCATAGATATCCTCTATTCCCGCCGGGGGGAGAAGGCCGACGAAGTCATCAAGCGCCTGGCGGAGAGATCGAGCGATGAGCTCGTGGTGGTCACCTCGGACCGGGACATCGGCAATTTTGTGGAACGGTGCGGCGGCACGGTGGTGGCATCACCCACTTTCGCCGCCATCGTCACCGGCGATCATGGGCCTTCTGCGGCGCACAAGCCGGAAAGCGGCCTCGACGGCCGGGACGAAGAGCCGGCGGCCGGTAAAAGAGGAACGAAGAAGAAAGGGCCGGCAAGAAAAATATCCCGCCGGGAGCGGGAGTACCTAAAACGCCTTGTCAAACTCTGACGCCGGCGTTCCTGTCGGCACAGAAATTCAGGATGAAGTTTTCGAGCAGGAGATGGGGATTCCGGCCGGTGGTTTTCATCTGCACATCCAGTCGGGCCAGCTCCCGCAGACAGGCGATCAATGTGTCTTCGGAGAAGTCCCGGGCCCGCCGGCAGGCCTGGAAGATGACATAGGGATTTTCGTCGGCCAGATCGCCGGCTTCGCCCTTTTCCTCCCGGCCGGCGGCCAATGCCTTGATCTCCGGCATAATTCCGGCCTGAAACTGTCCGTAATCCATCCCCGGCCTCCAGGACGGCAGGCGGCCGCCATGGATGAATATCCGGGCATGGAGAAGAAAACGGACCTCCCGGACCAGCATGGCCATCACAATTAGGGGCTGCACGCCCTGGTCGGCAAGGAGTTCCCGGAGAATCCGCAGGGCCCGGGCGGCGGCCCTTTCCCCCAGGGCGGCGGTCAGATCGAAGACGCTCTCCTCCTTCGTCTTGCCGATGACCTCCTTTACATCTTCCGGCCGGATCTCCCGCCGCTCCCCCGTGAAAACCGCCAGTTTCTCCAGGGCCTGGGTGGAAGCGGACAGGTCGAAACCCGTCCTCCGGCCCAGTGCCTGCCACGCCTCCGGAATGAGGGTCTTCCCATATCGCTCCAGCAACGCTCTTGTTTTCGCCATGACCAGGCTCTGTTGGCGGGCCTCGCCCCGGACGGCGGAAAACTGAACCACCCGGCCCTTCTCGGTGAGAATCTTAACCAGGCGCTTGCGTTTGTCGATGTTCGGGGCGGTAAGGATCAAGACGTTCCCCGCCGGCAGCCCCGACATAAGGAGTTCCTCCAAACGTTCCGTGTCCGTTTTCCGTCCCGGGGAGAGGCCCTCCTGGCCGGCGCAGATCTCCAGGATGCGGGGCAGCCATTTTTCCAGGTCATCGCTCCCGTCGCCCGGCAGGAGGCGGGACCACTCCGCCGCGTCGATCCGCCGCCAGCCGTCCTCATGGAGATCGGACAGACTCCAGCCCGCCATCCCCAGAAAGGTCATGAATTCCCTGGCCGCCCGCCGGGGCTCCCCTTCCAGGCATTCCCGGACCTTTTCGACAATCTGCGCAGGAGATTGGCGGCCGGCAAGGAGAAACGGCGCCTGACGGACCACGACGACCTTGGTTCCGGGGAGAAGGGACGCGACGCTAAGCTCCGCGCAGAGCCGGTCCACGTCCACCTGCTCCGGCGCCATGAAAAAGAGATTGAACGCCCGATCTGCCTCGGGAACCAGGGCGTTGACGATCCCGTCCAGGGCCTCGCGGACGAGGAACGCCTCCCCCCAGAGGAGATAGGCCGGGGCGATCCTTCCCCCCTGAATTTCCCGGAGAATCCTGTCAACGTCGGCTTGGAGACCCTTATTGTCCGTATTCATCAGCGCTCCCCGTCGATCCGCTCGATTTCTTACCGGGCCCGCCGATCCTTGGCCAGTCGATGCGGGAAGGTGTCGATGCGCCCTTTACCATTAACCAGTCACCATCATCAACCTAAGCGCTAATAATATCAGCCGCTCATTTTACGCCTGCGTTATCTTTTCCGAGAAAAAACGTTTGCCGGCGGGGAGGGTTGTTCCTTGTCAAACGATAACGAATCTCTTGATGTGCCTGACCACCTCTTCCGGGTCATCGATGACCTGGAAATAATGGAGATCTTCGGACAGAATCATTTCTTCCCGGAGCATGCTCTTTTTCAACCAGTCGAGGAGGCCTTTCCAGTATTCGCTCCCCATGAGGATCACGGGGAAGCTTCTGATCCTCTTGGTCTGGATCAGCGTCAGGGCCTCAAAAAGCTCGTCGAGGGTGCCGAATCCGCCGGGAAGGATGATATAGGCCAGGGCGTACTTGACGAACATGACCTTGCGGATGAAGAAATACTTGTAATCGATATGGATATTTGCGTAGGGATTGGGTTTTTGTTCAAAGGGCAGGCGGATGTTCATGCCCACGGACTTGCCGCCCCCTTCGGCGGCCCCTTTGTTGGCGGCCTCCATGATCCCCGGGCCGCCCCCGGTGATGACGCTGAAGCCTTCCTTAGCCAGGAGCCGGGCCAGAACTACCGTTTTTTCGTAATAGGACTCCCCCGCCTTGACCCGGGCCGAGCCAAAGATGCTCACCGCATGATTGATCCCCGACAGGGTCTCGATGGCATCGACAAACTCCGCCATGATGCGGAAGATTCGCCACGACTCCTGAATCGTCAGGGCATCGACGAGATACTGTTTTTCTTCCAAAGCTTATGAAGATTTCCTTCTCTGTACCTTGGCAAAGCGCCGCCGGGCTTCGATCGCCTTTCTCTTCTTTCGCACCGAAGGTTTCTCGTAAGCGCGCCGCAATTTCAACTCCTTGAACAAACCGCTTTTGGAAAGCTTGTTCTTGAGGATCTTCAGTGCCTTCTCAACATCGTTATCGAATACCTTTACTTCCAAAATCTCCAATCCTTTCTATATCTTTTTCGCTTTACATGTTAAAATCGCATCTACCTCATACCAGACGCCCAACCGGCTCCAGACATTCCCCTGGACCCGCCGTTTCGGGATGGACTGGGAATCCATCCCTGAATCTAAATTACCTGATTACCGCGCCGGAACGACGACCGAGACAAGGTCGCCAGGCGCAAAAAAAGGGCGGTACGGCGCCTGCGAACATTTCTGTGCCGTGACCTACCCTGTGTTGTTGCAGATATTGAATCACACCCCTTGCTTTGCGATAAATTCCTGAACTACCCTCAAAAACTCCTCGTTTTCTTTGGCAGTTCCGACGGTAACCCGGAGGCAGTTCCGCAGGCTGCCGAGGGTGGGAAAGCCTTTGATGAGGATTCCCCGTTCAAGGAGGTAGTTGCATATATGATTTGCATCGAAAGCGCAATAAAAAAATAAGAAATTTGCCGAGGATTTTACAAGGCGGATTCCCGGTAAGGCGCTGAGGCGGGCGGCCAGAAATTCCCTGCCGGCGACGACCTCCCGGGCATGCCGGTCGAGCGCCTCCCCGGCATCCAGGCACGCCAAGGCCAATTGCTGAGACAAGGTGTTGACATTATAGGGAAGCCTGATCTTGTCAAGCTCCCGGATCAATTCCGGGCGGGCGATGAGAAACCCCACCCGCAACGCGGCCAACCCCGCCTTGGATACGGTCCTGAGGATCGCCAGGTTGGGATGCTGCTCCCGCCACGGCAGGAGGGTCCGGCCGGAAAAGGGGAAATAGGCCTCGTCCACGACGACGATGCCGGGAAAGGCGGCGATGATCGACGCGATCTTTTCTTCGCTGAAGCAATTGCCGGTGGGATTGTTGGGATAGCTCAGGAAGGCCAGCGCCGGCCGGTCGGAACGGATTGCCGCCAGCATGGCCGCGAGATCCAGATCGCATTCCCCGTCCAGGGGGATCTCCCGTACCCGGCAGCCGCTGTTGATCGCAGTGATGCGGTACATGACGAACGTCGGGAAAGGGAGGAGGACCGTGGCGGCCGGACCGGCCACGGCGGTACAGAGGATCTGGATAAGTTCGTCCGAACCGTTGCCCACCATTATCTCCTCCGCCGCGACGCCAAGCTGCTCCGCCAGGCGCCTGCGCAGCGAGGGGGAGCCCGCTTCGGGATAACGGTTGAATTCCACGTTTGCCAACCGCTCACAAAATTGCCGCCGGAGGTCCGCCGGCAGGTTATAGGGATTTTCATTGGCGTCGAGCTTGATGGGACAAAACGTCTCCTCCACGGCATAGGCCCGCTGCCCCCGGATCTCCTTCCTGATCAGACTTTCGAGGTCCACTCTTCTCTCTCCTCCTCCAGATTGCCGTCATTCGCCCGCATGCAGGCCTCAAATCAGCGAGACCTTTGAAAAATGGCTTCGCCGCGGCTCAGAAATCTTTTTCGCCTCTGAATGGGTAACGTATAAACCTTATTCATTACCGAGCGTTAAGTTCAATCACGCAACGGCGAAAAACATTTGATTCGCCGCTTGCGAACCATTTTTCCGCAGTTATGCAAAGCTCTCTCAGCTTATATAAAAACATCCTCAATCAGCCGGATCGTTATACTTTTCGTCGTGCCTGGCATGGGCATGCGGTTCTTGGGAGCTGATTGATGATCACAAAACGAAAAGTGCGTTTTCCGACCCGCCAGGGGACCGTCATCCGTCAAACCGTCAACGATCCGCAATGATCGTTTCCGCCCGGCCTTTTAGATTCCAGCTTTCCTGACCGTATTTGGTCGCCAGCAGACGCCCGGACAGCATCTCCTCCGCCGGCGTCAACGCCTCCGGGACGAACGAAACCTTCCAGAGCTCCTGAAACGCCTCCCGCAGGGTGGCGATAACCATCTCCGCCGTCACGGCGCGGGGCAGGTGTTCATAAACGGCCGTCGCCCTGCCCCGGAGGATCCGGGCCTGCCCCTCCCAGGTCCCCCCCCGGCCCGTGAGGACCGCGGCGGTTTTGTCGGGATCAAAATCCATGAGCAACGATCCCTGCTGCAAAAAAGCCCGCCGGGAACGCACCTGGGCGCTGCCGCAGATCTTCCGGCCGGTGACGAGGAGCTCATGACGGGAGGGAACGGCAAAACAGGCCGCCGGGGTCGTATCTCTCCGCTCACCATCACCCCCGGGCGGCATATTGCGCGCAGGTGATTCATGCCCATGATCGAAAGTCCCGGCCCCCGGCACGCCACGGGGGGACGCCCCGTCCCCGGCCGCCAGCACGGCCTCAAGACCAAGCCGGTCCAGACCCCGGACCAGACAGCGGCCGATCGCCTCATAGGTCCCGGTAATCGTGGGAGGGAAAAGGGGATTTGTTTCCGGGGCGATTACGGCGTAGGTCAGATCGCCGTCATGGTAAACCGCCTTGCCTCCCGTGGGGCGGCGGACCAACGCCACGCCCGCCTTCCGGCAGGCCTCCAGATCTATCTCCGCCGCGGCGGATTGAAAGTATCCGATGGAAACGGCCGGGGCGGACCACCCGTAGAAGCGGAGCGTCGGCGGCCCCCCGTTGCGCCCCACTTCCCGGAAGACGGCCTCGTCGATGGCCATGTTTTCCCCGGCGGGGTACCGGCCAAACGGGAGGAGCCGCCAATTCTTCACCCGGATCAGTCCCCTTCCGTTTCCTGGAGAATGAAGTCGTGATACCCCCGGGCGTCGAGAAGATCGTCCAGTTCATCGAGGTCATGCATCTCCACGACGATCATCCAGCCGGTATCATGAGGGTCGCTGTTCACGATGCCGATATCGTCGATGAGATCCTCGTTGACGTTCAGCACATTCCCGGACAGGGGGGAAATCAGTTCGACGGCGCCCTTGGAGGATTCGACCGCGCCGAAGGGTTCATCCCGTTCCACCTCCGTATCCACCTCGGGAAAATCCACCGCCAGCACCTCCCCAAGCTTCTCCTGGGCGTAATCGGTAATACCGATGGTGGCCAGGTCTCCTTCGACCCGGACCCATACATGCTCGCGACTGTAAAGCAAATCGTCTGGGAATACCTTCATAGTCAGTGTATCCTTCGCAATAGATTATTATAAGTCCATGATTTTCAGCTCTTTCGGCATTCTGGTCAACACCTCGCAGCCGTCCTCGCCCACCAGCACCATGTCTTCGATCCGGACTCCCCACCGGCCCGGCAGGTAAATCCCCGGCTCCACCGTCACCACCATGCCCGCGGCAAGGACCTGATCGGAAAGCGGCGACAGCCGCGGGTCCTCATGGACATCCAAACCGACGCCGTGACCCGTCCCATGGGAAAAGTGCGACCCGTATCCCTGCTCCTCGATATGCCGCCGGGCGATACCGTCGATCTCCCGGCCCGAAACCCCCGCCCTGATGGCGGCGATCGCCCGGTCATGGGCCTCCTTCACGATACCGTAAACCTTTTGGAACTCTTCTTCGGGTCGGCCCACCACAAAGGTGCATGTCTCGTCGGAGTGATAACCGCGGTAAACGGCGCCGAAATCCATGATGACGGGGTCACCGGCGGTCAGTTTCCTGTCCCCCGGCCGGGCGTGGGGCAGGGCGGCGTTCGGCCCGGAGGCGACGATGGTGGGAAAGGAATTCTCCTCGGAACCCAGCGCCCGCATTCGGTAATCCAACTCCAGGGCCATTTCTCTTTCCGTCCGTCCCGGACGCAGGAGCGGCAGGATGGCCGTGAGGGCCTCCGTGGCGATGTCGACGGCCCGGCGGAGAAGGGATGTCTCTCCGGCATCCTTGCGGCTCCGCAGGCAGGAAATTTCCCCGTCGAGAGGCGCCAGCCGCACCGTCCGGATCCGTTCCCGGAGTTTTTCGTAAAGTTCCACGGTCAGGGCGGAAGCCTCGAAGCCTACGCGCCCCGCCTCCCGTTCCGCCAGCGCCGCCACGATGCCGCTGACCTTGTCGTGGTACCGGACAACGTCGCAATGGGAGGATTGCTCCGCGGCCTGGGTGACATAGCGCCCGTCCACCAGCAGCATCCCCCGGTCGGGTTGGAGGATCAAGACCCCGTCGCTGCCGGTAAAACCAGTCAAATAACGGATATTCTTCATGTCAAAAAAGAGGAGCGCGTCGAATTCCTTCGGATCGATCCTTTCATAGATCCGTTCGATCCTCTTTCCGTCTATCGCCGCCGTGTCGTTTGTCATTGTCCCTTCCCGCCGAGTTTGATCAACCACCGCGACAGTTCATGCACAACCGTGGTTTTTTTGTCAATAGGAAGATCACGGTTTTTTTTGTTTATCAGTTCCAGGACCTCGGCAAGGCGCCGCCGGGCGTCCCGGTGCTCCGGCTCCCGGAGCAGGACCGCCGTGAGGATCTCCCGGGCCCCTTCGTAGTGACCCTGACGGATGTGGAGTTCCGCCATGGTGAGGGTCTGGAATCCTTCCCCGCCGGCGGGTCCGGCCGTCGGCTCCTCATCATCCTCCATGAGCTCCGCCAGGGAGCTCTGCACCTCCCGCAGCTCCTCGACGCCGGGAAGGAGGGCCATGCTCCGCTGATAGCACTTCACCGCCCGCCCGTGGTCGCCCCGTCCCCGGAAGGCGTCACCGAGCAGCTTCAAAAGTCGGGCGATTTCCTCGTTCATAGGTTCGATCGCCGCGAAGGCCGCCGCCGCCTCGTCCAGTTGACCCAACCCCAACCAGGATCGGCACAGGACCAGCGTCGCCGGCACGTCCTCCGGAGCGCCCCGCAACCGTTCCTGCGCCAGATGCAAGGATCGGGCATATTTCTCTTCATCGAGTAAACTTCGGGCCTGTCGATAAAAATCCAAGACTCCTCCGGAGGGACAAACCTACATATATTATTGTTTTTACAATATATATTTAATGATGTGTCACGCTAACACAGCCCCAGGAGAGAGTCAAGCAAGAAATCCAACGACGGCCGGGGACGGTATTGATATTGACACCGGGGAAACGAGACCGTATATAGGTACAAAGTAAGGAGGGAGAATATCTTGTCATCGGGAATTTATTTATGAAGCGCCGGGTGGAAATCATCGTTGCCTTGTGCCTTTTCCTGTTGCCGGGGGCGGCCGCCGCCGATTTCCTCATTATTCTCAAGAACGGCAGCGAATTCACCACACCGGAATACTGGCACACCTATGAGGAGTTGCGCTTCTATTACCTGGGGGGAACGGTGGGATTGAACAGGAGCACGATTAAAAAGATCGTCTCCCTCCAGCCCCCCTTCCGGGAAGAAGCATTGCCCCCTGATGAATCTTCGTCCTCTTTACCGATGGGAAGCTCCACCCCGTCACCCGGCGGCGCCACCGGAAAGTCAAAGCCTGCCGCCGCGGAAACGGCGGGGGAAGAGAAGGTTGACATTCCGGCTTACAAGCGCAAGAAAGATCAAATGACGGCGGAACTTGACCAACTCTCCGAAAAAGTCCGCCAGGCAACGCGGCAGAAGGATCAGGAAGCCAAAACCAAGGCACTGGAAGAGTTGCGGCAAAAGTCGGCGCAGATCTACGATCTGACCGATGAAGTTACGAAAAAGAACAAGGGAAAACTGCCCGCGGGGTGGTGGGACCGCCCCTGAAAGGAAAAAAAGACGGTCAGTTCTTTTCGATCCAGTTCAAGACGCGCCAGGGTGAGTTTGCCGTCATGTTGTTGATGGCGGAGCTGCAATAGACGACATTGGCATTGCCGCCCACGAGGTCCGCATCCATGGAACTGCCCGCGAGGATGGCCCCGGTCACGTTCTTGTCGCCCCCGCCGAGATAGCGCACCGACCCTGAAACGAGCACCATCCCATACCAACTGAAGCCGCCGTTGACCTCCAGGTCCCCCTCGACCAGGAGCAGGCCGCAGCCCGATGTACCGCCGGCCAGTTTGATATCCGTTCCCAGGGTGTTGTAGTGGACGATGTTGAACGTGCTGCATGAGGAAGCGTTTTGAAGGGTTGCCCCCAACGTCGGCGTCCCCCAGTTCATCCCCGTGTGGGTGGCGGCGGATTCGCTGTAATTATGGGTTGCCGAACCTTTGTACTGATTGATAAGCGACTGGACGTTGATGTCCGGCCCCCCGCCGACGACGTCCCAGGCGCCGGCCGTCCCGCAGGCGGCATTGACGCCGCAGACTGAGGGTCCCCCGGTGGCGGTAACCGTGCCGGCGGCCAGGGTGGTCACGACGCCGGGTTTATTCGCCCCCCCGCATTGATCAGTGCCGATGACATTGGTGCTGGTTCCCTGAATGGTGGTCGGGGCCTTCACGTAGAGGGCCGCCGGCGCGGGTATGGGGGTGGGTTTGGCGATCTCGGCCTCCACGGTCTTGCTGGCGTTGGCCGCCGTGCCGTAACTCGTCACGCGATAAATGATGCTGCCGTCGGAGGTCGTGAGGATATTGCCGGCGCCGTCGGTAAGATGCACGATCTTCACCGTGTAATCCAGCGCCGACTGGATGCTCGCCGCGCGTACATGCAGGGCGTTGCCGCTGCTGAATCCCTTGCCCTGCGCCTTGGTCTCGCTGCCGATGTATGCCGTCCAGCCGGTTTGCGTCGGATGGTTGTCCGTAATGGGGTTGGCCGCGTTGGACCGCATCCGGGCCCGGGCCTCTTCCACGCCGGCCTCGGCGGCATAGAAGGCCTGCTCGCTAAGCTTGTAGTTGCCGGATATATTCAGGTCCGTCGCGGTCATCATCGCCATCGTCGATCCCAGCAGGACGAGCGCGGATATGATCAGGATAACCACAACCAGCGATATGCCGTGTTCATTGATCGGGGTCTGTGCCCATCTTTTTGTTTTCATGGCTGTTTGTCGAGTCATTTTCAATAGGCCAAGTTTCTCGGGTTCACCTTGGAGGTCAGCGTATAGGTACGGTAACCGCCGTTCGCCGGATAAGACGGATCCATTTTCGCGGCAATCGTACGGATCGTGACATCAATCTCGTAGATGTCCTCCAGAGTCGATGTGACGGCGCCCGTGGCGTCACGATAAACAAAGCCCAAGGAATCGAGGTTGGCGATCAAAGGATATTTGGTGCCATTGGCTTCCCTTCCCAGGCTATAGACCCCGGAATTGAGGTAGCGGTCATAAATGATGTTCTCGTTGGGATTGGCCGTCCCGGCCGTCAGATCGCCATTGCCGTTCAGGTCGGCGGTAAAGCTGATCGTGTTGGCGCCGGCATTCTTGATGCCGACACATGTAGCCGCCGTGGTTGTAGTTCCCGTGCACCTGGTCAACGGCGCCGTTTTGTGCGGATTGTATCCGGCCATGCGTATCTCCCGGGTAACGATGTCCATGGCCGCCCGGGCGTTCTGCTGCATCTCCGCGATGACTTCCTGATTGCCCAACTGTTTGTTCTGAACGGTGAAGAGCATATAAGCCGCCCCGATGACCACCAGTCCGACCGCCACGGCGATGATCAACTCCACCAGCGTGAAGCCTTCCCCCGAGGACCGGGGGCGCCATAACGGCCGTCGCCTCCCGCCGCGGCCGTAACGGCCGTATATCCTTAGGTGGCGCAAGCCCTGGAAAACCATACCCGCAAGTACCTTCATTGGCCCACGATCGTTCTGAGCCTCACCTTACTCAGACCGCCCCAATGCCAGTTCACCTCGACCTCCACCGTCTTCATGTTGGTCGCCGGCGTGTCGGCCCATACCGTGGTTATCCGGGTAAAAAAGGCGCCGGAAGCCCCGGTCGAAGAATCCTCGTTGAAATAATCCGTGGTCGTTCCGGCGACGATGCCGCTGTAAGAGCCCTGGGCTTTCCTTTTGACCTCTTCGAGTTTGCCTTTCGCCAGCGTCGCCGCCGTGGTCATGCGTTTGCTGAAGTCGTTTCCGTTGATGATCATGATCGTCACCGAGATGATCCCGATGACGGCCACCGTGATCATGAAGATGGCAATCACATTCTCGATGAGGGTAAAGCCGTCGCGATTTCGAGATGGCGTGGCCGTGGATTTCCTGGTCATGACTTACATCCGTCAGTTGATCTTGGCCGCCCCCGCCGGAGTGACCGTTATCGATTTCGTTCCCCCGGGCGAGGAGAAACCCAAAGTCGCCAAAACACACGATCCGTCGGAAAAGCAGGCCGTTCCGTTGGGAGCGAAGGGCACCACCGTATTGGCCGCGGAAGTAAATGTCACGTCGTGATAAGTGGGATGGAGATCCTTCACGGCCAATATTTCATTGCCCGGGGAAGATTTGACGCCGGTCTTCGCATGGTCGCGAAAGATGGTGTACTGCTGGGCATCGTCCACGTTGAGGGCGATCCATTTGTTCTCCCCGGCCGCCTGCATGCGCATCGCCAGGAGGTCCGTATGGACCTGCCGCGCGGCGCCGCTGAGGCGGCGTTGCGCCATGTATGGTTGCATGAAGGGGGCGGCGATTCCGGCCAGAATCGCCATGATGGCGATAACGATCATGATTTCCACCAGGGAGAAGCCCTTTTTATCGGTGTTGTTGACCATCGAAGTCATGTTGCCCTCCTGAAGTTCACCAACTTCCCTCGCGGCACAAAATAAAACGGATTTCATCTCTGACGTACGCCTATGTTATCTCAAACTAAACGGGAAAAGTCAACAGCGAGGTTGGCATAATGATAAGGCGAGTAAATACAAAATTTTACATCAGCGCATACAGACGCTGAGGACTTTCACGAACTCCGTATCGCCGCTGACGACCTTGAGGATGCCACTTTGCATCAGGGTTCGCATCCCCTCCCCCGCGGATGCGGAGATGGGATGCGGTGGCGGGACCGTCGAGGAACGGAAAAAACAACAACACAAGCAGGGCCATCGCCAATCGCATTCCCGTGCCCCGGGATGATCGGGCTATCGGGTATGAACGTCGAGCCAGGAGCTGCGCTGGATGCGGGTCATGCCGCTGCTGTTGGCTGCGTTGGTAAGGGCGGCGCTGCTGTAATAAAGATCCGTCGTGCCGTTGGCGTCCACCGTCTTGGAGGTGTGGCCGATCGTGACGACGGAGCCATAGACGATGGCCGTCCCCGTGGCGGTCAGGGTGGCGTTCCCCAGGAGGATGACGATCCCCTCGTAGCAGGAGTTTCCTCCCATGTGGAAGCCGCCGCCGTTGTTCACGATGAGGATTCCCGCTCCATTGGCGGTGCCGTTGAGGGTGGAGCCGCTGGGCACTACCGTGACCAGGGGATTTGCCCGGGTCCCCAGGGTCCCGGTGACGTAGAGCGAGGGGTCGGCGAGGACCATGTTCACGAAGGCCTGCCATTCCGCCTCGGTATGGGAACCGCCCCCCACCTGTTGCGGCGGGTTCCCGTCGATGTGGCTTGTATCCCCCGTTACGGTAGGCACAACCGAGGGGGTGTACAGGCCCGGCTTCGCCCCCGTCGCGGAACCGGTGGTCCGGCAGGCGCTTCCGTTGCAGTTCGGGTTGGCCGGAAGGGCATAGTCGTTCCCGTCGAGGTTCGTCCCGCCGCCTCCGCCGGTCTTCAGGGCGACCGTCGGCCCCCCTCCGTACATGGCCACGGCCCCGTCGGCCCCCGCGGGGACCAGGGAAGTGCGGCTGATCACGAGTTCCACGGTCTTGGTCGCCTCGTTCGCCCCGGTCCCCGTCATCCGGTAGAGATACCTTCTATTGGCGACATCCAGGGTATATAATCTGACCGTGGAAGAGAAGGCAAATCCGCCCGGGGGGGTAACGGCGATCTGGGTGCAGTAGCTCGATGCGCAGGTCCCCGCCTCGATCTGGGCGCGGTTGGCATTGGCGGCGGGATAGGTAACGGCGTTGTTGCGAAGGTAATCCACCACATATTCCACCCCGGCGTCGGCATTGTAGATGGCCTTGGTGCTTTCCCGGTAATTGCTGGCGATCTTCAGATCCGTGGTGATGGTCATGACGGACGTCGTCCCCAGCAGGACGAGGACGGCGATAAGAATCAGGGCCACCGCCAGGACCATGCCCTGCTCGTTCCTCCAGATGGCATTTTGATTTATCCTTCTCATGGTTCAATTTTCCTGTTCGTAGGTATAGGTGGAACCGTTGGTGACGAAACCGCCGGTGTCCGTAAGTTCTATCCAATAATTCACCGTCTGGTTGTTGTGTTTGGGGATGGTGGCACAATAGGTGCTGCCGCCTGCCAGCGTCATCGTGAGGTTGTCGCCCTTGTTTGTCTTCAGTTTTCTGCTGTTGTAGGTGCCGCTGATATCGGCGCAAATCTCCACGCTTGTATTTTTTGCCACCGAGCCGCCGGCGGGATCCTGGGTGACGTTGGTGATGGGTGAACCGCTGACGGTGGTCGTAGTGGTGGTTTCCACCGTACTGGCCGCCGTGGAAGCCGCCGTACTTGCCGCGGTGGAAGCCGCCGTACTTGCCGCGGTGGAAGCCGCCGTACTTGCCGCGGTGGTCGAACTGGAGGCCGCCGTGGTCGTGGATCCGGAAGTAGTCCCGGTGCTGGTCGTGGCGCCGATATTGATCAGGAGGTTCCGGGGAACGGCAAAGGAGGTCAGTTCGTAGCGGCGGTAGTGGTCCCCATAGGTAGGATCGTTATAAGCAGGGTCCTCCTTGGCGGCTTTCATCCGCACGGTGACCTTGACTTTGGCTATAGTCCCCAGATCCGCCACCGGCTGGCTGAGTTCCGTTCCGGCGCTGTTGTAATATTGGAAGGTCAGGGCATCGATGTTTTCCACCACCTGCTGTCTTGTCGCCGACGCGGAAGATTTTCGCCCCAGCGACTGAACGCCGCTGGAGGGGGTATAGAGATCATAGGTGATGATTTCATTGGCATTGCACACCGTGCCATTGGGGGCATTGTTCGTCCCCGCGCTGTCGGTGATATCGAGGGTAAACTTTATGGAGTCGGCCGCCGCCGTCATGATCCCCAGGCAGTAACCCGATGCCCAGGGTGTCGCTCCGGAGCAATTCGGCAAGCCTCCCCCGGAACCGGAGCAGTCCGCATCGGTCATCGTCAAGGTAATATCGCGATAACCCGCCAGGCCGATCTCCCGGGTCATCATCTCGATGGCGATCCGGGCGTTCTGCTGCATCTCCGTCTGGCTCTCCTGATTGCTGAACTGGGTGTTCTGCATGGTGAAAACGGCGTAAACGGCGCCCAAAACCACGAGGCCCACCACCATGGCGATGAGTAATTCCAGGAGGGTGAAGCCCCGGCGATAAATGGCCTGAACCGGATTCTCCCTCCCATCCCGACTGTGGCGATTACCCCATCTTTTCATATCATTCAAGCCGTTGATCTTCATCTTTCAATCCCGGGCGCGAATGGTCCGGAGCTGGACGCTGTGACTCAAGCCCTGCCAAGTCCAGGCCACGGTGACGGTAATCGTTTTGTAACGGATGCTGCCGCCGCTCCCCATGGTATCAGCAACGGTCCAGGTCCGGTTGTATATCCCCAGCAGGGGATTGCCGGTATCGGAATGGCTGCCGCCGGTCAGATCCGTGTCCACGGATGTGCCGGTGAAGGTCCTTGCCTTCAGGTCCTGGAGTTTGTCGTTGGCCAGGGTCGTCGCCGAGGTCATCGCCTTGCTGAAGGAGTTGCCCTTGATCGTCGTCGTCGTCACCGCCGCCAGTCCAATCAACGCCACCGCCAGGACCAAGATGGCAATCATGATCTCGATGAGAGTGAAGCCGCTGTGCCTGCCATCTGCTTTCATGGAACCGCTCTCAACTGGTCTTGACGCGTCCATTGCTGGTTACCGTAATCGTCTTGGTCCCGGTGGATCCGTTCAGGCGCAGGGTGGCCGTGCTGCCTGTGCCATTCGGTCTGAAGGTCACCCCTGACGCGCTGGAAGCGGTATCTATGGTTACGTCGTAATAAGTGGGGTGCAGGTCCTTGATAAGCAAGGTCTCCCCCGTATCTATGGCGCCGTTTTGGTTCGTATCTCGAAAGATGGTATATTGGTGGTTGTTGTCAACATTCAGGGCGATCCACCTGTTTTCTGCTACCGCCTGCATGCGCATGGACATCAGGTTGCTGTGGAGTTCCCGAACCGCCCCGTTGAGCCGGCGCTGGGCCAGGAAACCCTGGAAGGTGGGGATGGAGATCGCCCCGAGGATGGCGAAGATGGCCACGGCGATGATCAATTCCACCAGTGTGAAGCCCCTGTTATCGGGTCCGCGGATACGCAAGAATATCTTTCCCTCCTGAAGATCTTGACCTGACGATATACTATAATGAACCGCGAAGGAAAAATCAAGCGTCCTATTATCCTTTTACAATAGAGGTGTAGCGCCGGAAATATCGCTTGACAAATTACGGCATAATGATGCCAAATTCATGATCGGAAATTACCGCCATAAGATGATATGCAGTTAGGACAAACCTATATCCAAGGAGGCCGGAATGATGAAAATAAAAAAAGACGCTGCACGGAAGATTGGTTGGAAATCGGTTATCATCACTTTTTTCACCGCCTTAGCTCTCCTCGCCCTGGGATCGCCGGCCTGTTCGGATACCGCAGGCGTTTCTTTGGGTAAAAATTATTTCGTCCTGAAGGGAGGAATCTTCACCCCGGGATCAACGGATTTGAAGGGCTTCAGCACTGGCTTCAACGGCGAGATCGGATACGGCCGCTATCTGAACGACAATTTTGCCCTGGAGTTGGGGGTGGGATATTTTCAGACCAGCAACTCCTCAACTCTGGCCGGCTCCTCCGCCGATGATTATCTTAGCGGCAACGCAAAATTGGATCTCTGGATCATTCCGGTAACAGCCACCGTCAAGGTCATCTATCCCATATATCAGTTCGAGGTTTATGCCCTCGGCGGCGCGGGCGCCTATTTTGTCAATTACAAGCTGGATTATGCCGTCAATGCCAAGATCGGCGGCAAAACGGCCACCGCCAGCGGTTCGCCCAGTTCCAACACGGCGGCGTTCGGAGGTTTCGCCGGGGTGGGCGCCAACTATAACTTCCCCAATAAATGGTACGTGGGGGCGGAGGGGAAATACCTCTGGACCAGACCCAATATGGGCTTCGAGGGAAACGATGTGGGGGTGAACCTCTATGGCTGGATCGTCACGGGTCAGGTAGGGTATAAATTCTAAGCCGATTCAAGATGTTTCCCATAACCCGCCGGGGAGCGGCAGAACTCGCGCCCCGGCGGACCATGTCTGATAATCTCGATGTTATTTGTCGCCGTGCCCGCCGTAATTACGATCTACATCCTGGTGAAGGCCGCGTCTTCCGCCTTGATGATCCTCGGTGTGACAAAAATCAGCAATTCCCGCTTGGTCTTGGTGATGTCGTCGTATTTGAACAGCCAGCCGAGTACCGGGATCTGGGAGAGCCAGGGAACGCCATAAGTAACCTTTGAATCTTCCGTCTTGAGGATGCCGCCGATGACGATGGTATCGCCGTCTTTGACAACTACCTTGGAATCGACGCTGTTGGTGTAGATGGGCATATTCCCCGTGTTGAGATCCTTTTCCGCCTTGTTGGGCCGGTCGTTCTTCGCCTTGATGGTCATCAGGACATGATCATCCGACTTGATTTCCGGCGTCACCTCCAGTTTCAGGGTGGCCTGTTTGTAGGTCGTGGTCGGGGGATTATTGGCCGTTCCCGGCGTCACCACGGGTACCTCCTCGCCCTGTTCGATAACCGCTTTCTGTGTGTCTTGGGTAAGAACCCGGGGCGAGGACAGGAGTCTGCCGTTAGTCGTGGTATCCAGGGCGGCGATCTGGGCGTTGAGGACCGCATTCGATCCACCCAGGATAATGCCCAGGGTCGGGGCAAAGGCAGTGGTGGCAAACCCCAGCGCCAGGGCGTCCCTGGTCAGGGATACGCCGGTGTTGAGCTTGGTGATGGGCGTCGTCAAGTTGCCGGTGCCGCCCAGCATGCCCATGGAGTAATCGTTGTTCCCCAGATTGGTCTGAGCGCCGGCGCCCCACCGCACACCGATCTGCCGGAGAAAGGATTCGTTGACCTCGAGAATCTTCGCCTCGATCAGTAGCTGCCTGAGTTTGCCCTTCTCCAGATCCATCTTGTTGGCGGCCTCCTTGGCTGCTTCTTCCGCCTTCTTGCGCGCCTCCACCGCCGCCGCCCGGTCCGATTCGTCCTGCTTGGCCCGGGTCAGGGTGAGGACGGTGATCACGTTGCCTTCTTCCCGCTTGGTAAGGCCGTGCAGACCAAGAAGCGTATCGAGGACTTGATCCCAGGGCACCTGCTGCATGCTTATGGTCGTCACCCCCTTGACCTCGGGACTGGTGACGATGCTTTTTCCCGCCTGCTCGCCCAAAAGCCGCAGCACAGCGCGGAGATCAGCCTCATGGAAATCGATGCTGATCTTCTGCCCGGTATATTTCATTTCCCCATCCGGGGATGGCCCCCGGGCCTTGCCGTTATCTTTCTTGCCCGCATCCTTCGCGGCGGCCGCGGAGACGGCGGCGTCGGTCTTGCCTGTCGCCGCCGGGGCCGTCTGATTCCGGGAGGATGCGGCGGCGACCGTACTCTTCCCGTCTTCCATAGCAGCCGCCTGGGCGCCCAGGTTGAAATCGATAATGACGTTGTTTCCCTGCTGTTTCACCAGGTAGGGACGCCGCTGCTGCAACTCGATGGTGATCATGGCCAGGGGTTTGCCCTGCTCCATTCCCTGACTGGGAACCGCCCGGAGGACGCTGGTCAAGGCGCCCTGCCCCAGGGTCTTGCGGAGGTCATCAGGCACGAAGGTATTGGGTATCCGCACCAGCAGCGCCGGTTCGGCCTTGCCGTCGATCTGGACGCCGGCCTGGCGGGAGAGGACCAGGACCACTTTTTCCCGGCCGGATTCCTTCTCGAACAGGATGTCTTCCAGATAACCCGTCTGGCTGTCCGCCTTTGCCGTCACCTTCACCGGTCCGGCCTGCCCGCCGCCCGGCGCCGATGCCCCTGCGGCGACTCCGATGCCTCCGAAAAGCAAGACGCCGACCAAGGCCCAGCAAGTCCATGATAAGTATCCGTTCATGGTCTCCCCTTTTCTTCTTCTTTACGAAGCTTCATTTCTATTATCCGTGTTTTATCCTTTTTGCCACCGGTCGGGACCGGCTCCGCGACCACCACCCGGTCGCCGCGTATTTCCACCACCCTGCCGTTATGGAGTCCGATGTGCGTGCCTACCGAGATATAGTAAGGTCGGCCGGAGACATCCTGGATCAGGGCCGTTCGTTTGTTCTGATTTCCCGCGATGCCAAGAAGTCTGAAGCTCTCCACCCCCGCCCGTTGCAAGGGGGAAAGGGGAAGATTTTTCTGTTTCGCCATCTCCAGGCGCTTGCGGGCTGCCAACTCCGCCTCAACAAAGGGCTGGAAGGGATCCGGCTTTCCGGCGGGATCGTAGGAGAAGGCAGTCGGCGCCGCGGGCGACGCCGGGCCGGGTTTGGTGTCGGGCGGCGGAGCGGACCATCCAATCCCGACGACAAGAAAAAGTCCCGCCAGGATCAATGGCCACATCAGCAGGTCATTTTTTTGTCTCATCCGGTTTTCCGCCTTTTTTTTCTACTTTTTCCGTAAACATATAGGTCTTGACGGTGCAGTTCGCATTGACGATCCGGCCCCGTCTCGGCACATCCTTGGCATCGCCAAAGGAGATATCCTCGATATTGACGATCCGCGGCAACTTGGAGACCTTTTCGAAGAAATAGATCATGCCGTTGAACTTACCGGAAAGGTTCACCTTTACGGGTATTTCTTCATAAAACCTGTCCGGAAGGGAGGGTGGTTTCGGCCCGCCCTTGGCCTGTTCCCCAGGCTTTTGTTCGACCCGCTGGTCCGAAGGTTTCAAGTTGGCCCGGACTTCCGCCCCCTTCCCCGCCGGTTGCGCCGCGGGTATCTCCGGCGGCTTCGGCTCGAAAAGGAGAAATTCCACCCCCGCGGCCTTCCCGGCCAGGGAGACGGACTGAAGCAGTCCCGGTATCTCCCGCTGGTCCGGCAGCTTGGTCAGGGCGATGACGAAGGCCTCTTTCAACATCGCTACTTCTTTGAGATATTTGTCTTTTTGGGCGGCAATCCGTTCCTTGTCCGCGATTTGCTGGGCCAGTTCCTCCGTCTTGGTCCGCAGGGCCGTGCGTTTCTCCCAGGCGGCCTGGAAGAGGAAGAACCAGTAGAAATAGCCCAAGAGCAGAAAGACCACCGCCAAAAGCAAGGCCAGCATCCTGGGTGAGATTTTTTTCAGATCTTCCGCGGTGATTGCCATGATTTACACACCACTTTTCAGGACGCAGGCCAGGACAAACTGCTGGAGCTTCATCCCGGAAACCTCCGTCTGCTTGGAGGATACCAATTCCACCGACTGGATATACATGGAACCTTCCATATTCTTTATAAACCGGACGAGTGCGAAGTTGTCCCGGGCCTTGCCTTCCAACGCCAGGGACTGGCCTTTCTGGGAGAGCTTCTCCAGCCAGACGTCTTTGTTCGGCACCTGAGAGGCCACATCGGCAAAAAGACGCACCGGATAATTGCGATTCTTTTCAAGATTCTGAATGACCCCCAGCTTCCTCTCGAGGATCCTCTTCTCGTTGCGGATCTGCTCCACCTCCCCGATGAGCTTGTTGAGGACGACAATCCGCTCTTCCTTGGTTTTGACGTCCTTTTCCAGGCCGCTGACCGACATGGTGATCCACAGATGCACAGCCCCGACAATTAGCAGGAAGACGATAAAGGCGCCGGCGATGATGACGATCTGCCGGGTCTGGGTCTCCTTTTTCGCCTTTTCATGGTAGGGGAGAAGGTTGATCCGGATCATTTGTCCCCCAGCTTTCTCAACGCCAGCCCCACCCCGACGGCGGCAATGGGGGCGATCTCCTTGACGTATTCGTCATCCAGGAGCTTGCGGTTGTAGTTGATTTTCCGGAACGGATTGATGATCTCCACCGGTACGGACATCCGCTGGGCAAGATCGTTGGCGATGCCGGGGATATTGGCGCCACCGCCGGCCAGGAGGATCATCTTTATGTCCTCATCGCTGTAGGTGGAGCGAAAATAATCGATGGAGCGTTCGATCTCCCCGCAGAGGGGATCGGCCAGGTACATGAGGGTATTCCGGAAGAATTCGCTTTTGGCAAACTCATCCCCCTCGGGACCGAAAATCTTGATCTTTTCCGCTTCCTCCGGGGTGACCCCGAACTGGGACTCGATGGCCTCGGTGATCATGTTGCCGCCCATGGTGAAATCACGGGTGAAGATGGAGGTGGCGTTCCGCAGGACGTTGAGGTTGGTGATGCCGGCTCCGATATTGGCAATGACGACGACGTCGTTCTCTTCGTAATCATAATTTTCCATGTACATCGTCTCCAGGGCGAAGGAGTCGACATCCATGATCGCCAGGGAAAGACCCGCCAATTCAACTGCCTCCACATATCCATCCATGACTTCTTTCTTCGCAGCCACAATGATGACTTCGTTGAGGTTGGGATTCCCCGCCGCGGGCCCCAGGACCTGAAAATCGAAATTGACGTCATCCATATTGTCGAAGGGGAGGTATTTCCCCGCTTCATCCCGGATGGTTTCCTGCAGTTCCTTGTCTTCCATCTGCGGAAAGGGGGCCTTCTTGATGATGACGTTATGGCCGGAGAGAGAGGCGACGATTTCCTTCTTCTGACAGCTGGAATTCTGGAAAAGCCCCTTGATCGCCTCGGCGAGGGCATCCACATCCGTGACGGCCCCATCGACGATTACTCCCCGCGCCAGGGGGGTCATGAGGAAGCGGTTCATCGTGTACGCCCCCTTGTCACCCAGGATTTCGACGAGTTTCAGGGAGCTGGAACCGACATCAAGACCGACGAATTGTTTTTTTCCGGAAAAGAGGCTTTTGAGATCGAACTGGGTGAGGCCCTGCAGGCTTTTGCTGAATTTGTTTTCCTTGGCCGGCGCCGCGGGCGCCACTGCCGCCGCGGGATCCTTCTTTCTGGCAAATAGTGATTTGAAGTCGATCATTGTTCTCGCAGAGTTACTTGTCTATCGGGCGCTTCTGTAAACCAGATCCCCCTTCTTGACCATCTCGAGATCGTTGCGGGCAACCATTTCTATATAATGAAGATCGGTCCGCAAGCAATACACTATCTTCCGCAACTCACTGTTTTCATTATCTATTTCCTGGTTTGCCCTGCTCAGGGTCTGCAATTGCTCCCGCATCACATAATTATCGATCAGGCCCCGGTTGCCGAACACCATCATGGCGCCTATGAATAGAGCCAACGCTAACACGTAACGCCCGATTTTCATGATGCCTGCTTTTAATGATCAAATTTTGCTTATTGTAAAATAAAAATCCTCTCTTCGCAATAAAAATAATATGTTCCAGCGAAAAATTTTTATCTTCCCCTCAAACCGAAGGCAAAAGATGCTGGGGCTCGCCCAGGAGAAAATCTCCCTGCTCGATCCACTCCTTCAATATCACTGCTATTTCTCTGGCCTTGTAATAACTGGACAGGGGAGCGGTGGAAATTTTTTTACCGTTGAGGACGATTTCCCCCGTCCGCAAATCGCCATAACTTACCTCTCCCAGGCTCTTGGTATCGCCCTTGGGATAATCCATGCTATAATCATATATCTGAACATAGATATCGTCGTCCCGGACGCCCGTAAACCTGGCCATCTCCTCGTTGAGGATGGGAATGGGGATCCCGATCCCCACATACAACGAGACCCCGTAACCCAGCATGCTGGCCCCCACCAGCCATCGCGGCGACATTTCCTTGAGGTTGCCGATGGTCGCCAGGGTGCCGGCGCCCTCCCGGGGTACGCCGTTTTTCCCCCGCTGGACATGGGGATTGTGCTGTGTCCCGTGCCAGGCCACGTATCCCTGGGCGCCTCCCAGAAAGATCCTCGTCCCCAGACCGATCGTGCGGTAGTACGGATCGTTGAACAGGGGGCTCAACTGCCCCGAGGTGGCATAGTTGGCGTTGGCCAGGCGGGGACGGAGCATCCCCATGTAGGTGTAGATTGTCTTGTCCGACACGTTTACGGCGCAACTGTAGTTCTGGTAGGCATTGCGGGGATTGAAGAGGATGGCGTCCCGCATGTCCGAAAGGGTCATGTTCCGCTCCTGCTTCCGGGCGGGATAGCAGTCCGTGCCGTAGCCTTCCAGACGAAGCCGGACGACATTGCCCGCCACGAGGTCTTCGATGACATGCCCGCCGCCGTAGTTGAACTCGCCGGGATAGACGCTGTTCAGGGGGTCCCCCTCCGCCACCTCCGTCGCGCCGAGGTAACAGTCCACTGCCGCCAGGCCGCCGTAAGCCGGGACGTCGTTGAGCCACACCCGGGCCGCCTTGATCTTCGGGGAGGTATGACCGAAATTGAGGAAGGCGCCGGAGGAGCACATGGGGCTGAAGGTCCCGGTGGTCACCACATCCACCCGTCGGGCTGCCTCCGCCTCGCCGTGGCGTTCCACCACGTCGATCATCTCTTCGGCGGTCAACACCACCGCCTTGCCCTGACGGATCTTCTCGTTGATTTCCTGATAGGTCTTGCTCACCCTGTTTTTCTTCATAATGTAAACCTCTAAAAAGACGCCGTTTACGGGTTCATGCCCCTTTATTTAGCGCCGCTTTAGCGATGCTCAACGCACTCACTCTTTACCTTTTACCCATAGAGATCTTTGAAAAATGGCTTCGCCGCAGCTCAGAAATCTTTTTCGCTTCTCAATGGGTAACGTATAAATCTTGTTCAATACAAGGTATTAAGCTCAACCACGAAATGGCGAAAAACATTTGATTCGCTGCTTGCGAATCATTTTTTCGCGGTTATGCAAAGCTCTCCCATAACCTTTCACGACGGTAACGGCAACAATTCAAGTATGTCCGAATCCCCCGCCGCCCCGCGGCGTGGGAGGCAGTTCTTCCCGGCGACGCCACCGTCCGCGGCTCACCCGCTGGATCACCATCTGGGCCACCCGGTCCCCGCGCCGCACCGTAAAGGGTTTGTCGCCGAGATTTACCAGCAGGAGTTTGATCTCGCCTCGGTAATCGGCGTCGATGGTGCCGGGGGCGTTGACGAGGGTCACGCCGTGCTTCATCGCCAAGCCGCTCCGGGGTCGGATCTGGGCCTCGTAACCCGGGGGAAGGGCGATGGCCAAACCGGTGGCAATCACCGCCCGGCATCCGGGCGCAATAGTCGTTTCCTCCGCAACGGCGGCACAGATGTCCATCCCGGCGGCCTGCTCCGTCATGTACCTGGGCAGGGGCAGATCCGAGCATCCCGGTAACTGAACGATCTCTATTTCTATCTCATTCAATATTGTCTGCCGCCCTTCGCCCTGCTGCCTACCCGCCGCCTATCCGTTCAGGACATGGAGCGTCAGATCCCGCTCCGACACCGGACCGATGGCGGAGATGGAGATCGTGCTGGGGTTGAAAAGTTCCCGCGCCAGGGTCAGGACATCCCCGTCGGTGACGGCGTCGATGGCCGCCGTCACATCTTCCGGCGGTACGTGGCGGCCGAAACAGATTTCGTTTTTCGCCAGTCGGGTCATCCGGTTGTCCGTGCTTTCCATGGACAGGAGGAAATTGCCCTTGATGAGCTCCTTCGCCCCCTGGAGTTCCCTGCCGGTCAGACTCTCTCCGGTCAGACGCATCAGCTCGTTGAGGATCAATCCCAATACCTCCGGGACCTCTTCTTTGCCCGTCCCCACATAGACGGCCAGCATCCCCGTATCCATGTATGGGGTAATGTAGGAGTGCACTGCATAAGCGAGGCCCCTCTTTTCCCGGATTTCCTGAAAGAGGCGGGAACTCATGCTCCCCCCCAGGACGGCGTTCATGAGAAAGCCCGCATGGCGCCGTTCGCTCCGCGACGAGGGGGCGATGGTCCCGATCATGAGGTGGACCTGTTCGAGATCCTTTTCCAGAACGGAAATATTGGCGGACACGGTGGGCGTTGTAAAGCCGATCGGTTCCGCCTCGCCGTCCATTTTCCCGAAGGCACGGCCGGCGAGCGCCACGAGGCGGTCGTGCCGCAAATGTCCCGCCGCCGTCAGGATGACTTTCCGGCCTCGATAACGACCGCGGAAAAAACCCCGCAGGGAATCCCTGGTAAAGCGTTCGACCCGTTCCCTGGTCCCCAAGACCGGCATCCCCAGCCGGTCAGCCCGCCAGAAATTGGCTTCGAAAAAGTCATGGATGTAATCGTCGGGAGAATCCTCCAGCATGCTGATCTCCTGGAGAACTACCGACTTCTCTTTGAGGATTTCCCCCTCGTCGAATCGGGAATTGTTGAAGATATCGGCCAGTAAATCGATCGCCAGTTCCAGATGGTAATCCGGGATTTTGATATAAAAAGATGTCAGCTCCTTGCTGGTGAAGGCGTTCATGACGCCGCCGACGGAATCGATGTCCGCCGCGATATCGAAGGCGCTCCGCCGCTCCGTGCCCTTGAAGAGCATGTGCTCGATAAAATGGGCGGTCCCGTTGGACTGTTCGTCTTCGTAACGGGAACCGCACTCCACCCAGATGCCGATGGAAATGGAACGGACATGTTCGATCTCCTCCGAGATGATGCGCAGTCCGTTGTCCAGAATCGTCTTACGATACATCCGCCTCCAAAGCTTCCTTCCTGCTCAGGCGAATCTTGCCCTGCTTGTCGATCTCGATGACTTTGACCATGATTTCGTCGCCCTCGTTGACGACGTCCGTCACCTTGTTGACCCGGTTCTTGGCCAACTGGGAGATATGCACCAGACCTTCCGTCCCGGGCAGGATCTCCACGAAGGCGCCGAAGTCCACTACCTTTTTCACCGTCCCGGTGTAGATCCTGCCGATCTCCGCCTCTTCCGTGAGCCAGCGGACCATGGCCACGGCCCGGGCCGCCGCATCCGCATCGGCGGAAGCAATGGTGACCGTGCCGTCGTCCTCCACATCGATGGTCACCCCGGTCTCGCTGACGATCTGGCGGATGTTCTTGCCGCCGCTGCCGATGACGTCCCGGACCTTCTCCGGCTTCACCTTGACGGTAGTGATCCGGGGCGCATAGAGGGAGATGTCGGCCCGGGGCTCGGTCAGCGTCTCGAGCATCCGGTCGATGATATGAATTCTTCCCTCCCGGGCCTGTTGCAGCGCCCGCCGCAGGATGTCTTCCGTAAGATTGTCAATCTTGATATCCATCTGCACGGCCGTGATGCCGTTCTTAGTACCGCACACCTTGAAGTCCATATCCCCGGCATGGTCCTCATCGCCCAGGATGTCGGAAAGGATGACCACCTCGCCCCCCTCCTGGAGGAGACCCATGGCGATGCCGCCCACGGGGGACTTGATGGGCACCCCGCCGTCCATAAGGGACAGACAGCCGCCGCAGACCGTCGCCATGGAAGATGAGCCGTTGGAGGACAGGATTTCGGAAACGATGCGGATCGTATAGGGAAATGTCTCCGCCGGCGGCAATACCGGGGACAATGCCCGGCGGGCCAGGTTGCCGTGCCCGATCTCCCGCCGGCCGGGGCTGCCGAGCCGCTTCGCCTCACCCACTGAGTAGGGGGGGAAATTGTAATGGAGGATAAAGGCCCGACGCTCCTCGCCGCCGATGAAATCGATCCGCTGCTCATCGGAAGACGTCCCCAGGGTCATGGCCGCCAGGGCCTGGGTCTCGCCCCGGTTGAAAAGGGCGGATCCATGGACTCTGGGCAGCAGGCCGACCTCCGAAGATATGGGCCGGATTTCCGTAAAGGAACGACCATCGATGCGTCGTTTTTCCCGGAGGATCTTCTCGCGCAGGATACCGCGGTCCAGGCTATCGAAGCTGCGTAAAACCTGGGGAACCAGGGCCGGATCGGGAACCGGTGCGGAATCACCGTCAGTGGGGGTCTTCACGGCACAGGTCTTCACGGCCTTATCCCGGAGCGCGTCGATCATGGCATAGCGCTCCTGTTTCCGCGGGGTCCGGTAAGCCTCCTGCAGGCCTGAGGTCACCGTATCGGCCACGAGCCTTTCCAACTTTTCATCCACCGCTGCTTCCGCCAGGGCCCTCTTTTCCTTCCCTATTTTCCTGCGCAGTTGATCCTGGAGTTCGATGATTGGGCGCATGGCCTCCAGACCGGCATTGATGGCGGCAACCAGATCATCTTCGGCAACCTCGTTCGCCTCCCCTTCCAGCATGACCAGGTTTATATCGAAATCCCGGCCCTGGGACCCGGGGGCGATTTTTCTCCCCGTGAGAAAGATGTTGAAGTCGCTTTCCTTCAAGGCTTCGGCCCCGGGATTGCAGACCGGTCGGCCGTCCACTCTGCCCACGCGGACGCCGGCAACCGGCCCCTTGAAGGGGACATTGGACATCTCCAGGGCCGCCGAGGCGCCTATCATGGCCGCCACCGCCGGATCGTTGTCCGTATCCAGGGAAAGGACATTGGCCACAACCTGGGTCTCAAAATTATAACCTTTGGGGATGAGCGGGCGGATCGAACGATCGATCATGCGGGAGGTCAGGATCTCCCGTTCATTCGGCCTCCCCTCCCGTTTAAAAAAACCGCCGGGGATTTTCCCCGCGGCATAGGTCATTTCCTGATAATCAACCGTCAGGGGAAGAAAGTCGATACCATCTCTCCCGGTTTTCAAGGAGACGACCGTCACGAGTACCATCGTCTCTCCATAGGTTACAAGTGCGGCCCCGTCGGCCTGTTCCGCCAAATAACGGGCCTTTATCGACAGAGTTCTGCCCGCAAATTCGCCCTCGAATATTTCTTTCATCAAAATTTCATATCCTCTCTAATTGCTTTCGCTATTTTCTCAGTCCCAGCCGTGAGATTACGGCCCGGTAACGTTCGACATCCTTTTTCTTTACGTAATCCAGCAGGCGCCGCCTCTGGCCGACCAGTTTCAACAGGCCTCGCCGGGAATGGTGATCCTTCTTGTGGACCTTGAAATGCTCCGTGAGATACTCGATCCGCGCACTGAGGAGCGCAATCTGGACCTCCGGAGAACCGGTGTCCTTTTCATGCAATTTGTATTGGGCAATGATTCCTTGCCTTCTTTCTGAATCTAACACTTTTGTTCCTCCCTCTTTAACTGGTTATATCAATTTATTCAATTTTCGTTAAAAACCCGCAGCAGTTTCATCACGGGGACATCGCCGGTCAGGCCCGGAAGGTCCGGACTGCCGTAGAGCGTCCGGGCAATCGCCGTCAGTTCTCCATCCCTTCCGGTCAGCTTTACCATATCTCCCGGAGCAAGAAAAGGAATATCATCACGATTATTTACCATTTCCGCACCGGGCTGCCAGCCGTCCCGGATCCTCTGGCGCCAGGCCTCCGGCAGGGTGATCGCCGGCAGCTCCGGAAGCGCCGCCGCCAAAGGTATGAGGCGCTCGCAAAGCCGCTCGAGCTCTTCCGGACGGTCCGCCGGCCCCATCTGCACCGCCGCCGCTTCGAAAAAGGCGCCGCTCCGGGTGCGCCGCAATTCCACCACGCAGGCCCCGCAGCCAAGAAGTTCGCCGGCATCGCCACAGAGCGAACGGACATAGGTCCCAGCCGAACAGATCAGGCGAAACCGCACATGGGGCAGGGACACTTCCTCGATGTCCAACTCGTAAATCTCCACCGGACGGGGCGGCGCTTCCATCTCGATTCCCCGGCGCGCCCATTTGTACAGGGCCTGGCCCCGCACCTTCACCGCCGAATAGCGAGGGGGCGTCTGCTCGCTTCGCCCCACAAAGCGTTTCAAAACCTCATGAACGGCATCAACGGCAACCTCCGGCGACCGCCGCTGCATCACCTGTCCCTCGATATCCAGGGTATCCGTGCGGACCCCCAGGAGCATGGACACCCGGTATTCCTTGGTCGCCCCGATAAGAAAGGGGACGAGTTTGGTCGCCTCACCGATGCACACGGGCAGCACCCCCGTGGCCAGGGGATCCAAAGTTCCCGTATGACCGGCCCGGACGCCGCCCAGGATCTTTCTCACCGCCCGGACCACGTCATGGGAAGTCCGGCCCGGGGGTTTGTCGATAACGACCACCCCGTGCATCGTCATTCCGGCCGGCACAGGGCGGAAAAAAGCCGCCGCTTCACCGTGGCGATGTCTCCCGCGATCCGGCAGGCCGCCGCATTGACATGCCCCCCGCCGCCGAAAAAGGCGGCAACTTGGGCCACATCCGTGGTCCCCTTGGAACGGAGGCTGATCTTGAAGCGCTGATCCCCAATCTCCGTGAAGAGAGCTGATACGGAGACGCCGTCGATGGTCCGGGGCAGATCCACCAGTCCTTCCGTATCTTCGGGAAGGGCGCCGGTTTCCTCGAAATCACGGAGCAGGACCGTCAGCGATCCGACCCGGTCCCCGCAATCAAAGCTGAGACTCTGCATCACCCGGGCCATGAGCATTATTTTGGCCCGGGGGAATTTTTCATAGATATTTTCCGATATCCACTGGGGATCGGCGCCCCGGCCGACGAGAGACCCTGCCGCCGCCAAGGCTTCCCGACCCGTATTGCCGTAGCGGAATCCGCCCGTATCGGTAAGAATGGCCGTATAGAGGTTGGTCGCCATTTCCCGGTCGATGTCCGCCCCCATCGCCGTGAAGAGGCGGAAAACCAACTCCCCGGTCGAACTTGCCGCCGGATCGATGAGCCGGATCTCGCAGAAGCCGTGGTTGGAAACATGGTGATCGATATTGACCAGTTGCCGAACGTTGCCGATGTCGGGGGCGGCATCGCCTACCCGCTCAAGTTCGCTGCAATCGAGGATGAAGGCGGCCTCGAAGGCCGCCGGCGCCGGCAGGACATGGACGATGTCCCCGGCACCGGGAAGAAAACGGTAGTTACGGGGCGTCGAGTCCTGATTGTAAACAACCGCCTCCTTACCGAGATTTCCGAGCAGCCGGCAAAGAGCCAGCTCCGAACCCAGGGCATCGCCGTCCAGCTTGACGTGGGCCGTAATCAGAAACTTGTGATAACGATCGATCAGGTCAATTATCCGTTGAATCATTTTCCTCCCGTCCGGCACGAATCCCGGCCAATATACTTTCGATGCGGCTTCCGTAAGCAAAGGACGGATCGAAAGAAAAGACGACTTCGGGAACGTAACGGAGTTCCAGCCGTTTTCCCAATTCCCGGCGCAGAAAGCCGTTCGCCTTCTGCAGGGCCTGCCGGATCTCGGGACGGCATACGTCCTGTCCCATCTCTACAAAATAGATCCGCGCCAACCGCAGATCGTCGGTTACCTTAACCCCGGTGATGGTAAGACTCTTCATCCGCGGGTCGCTCACTTCCCGGGCCAGGATCTCGGACAGCTCGGCCATGATCCGTTCGGCCACCCGCTGGGCCCGTTTAAAAGTCGTCATATTTTTCCGCGGTTTCCCCCAGCCCGGATTTTTCTTCCATCCACTCCGAATAACTGGTTATCTCCAGATTCGTACCGATCACCTGGGCGATCTCCATCCCTTCCATATAGTTGAAGATATGATCTATCTTGGCGTTGATGTACCGCCGGTCGTTTCCCACCACGCAAAACCCCACCCGGGCCTTTTTCCAGGCGTCGTTGTCCCCGACCTCGGCAATGGAGACGTTGAAGGCGTTCTGCGTCCGCTTTATGAGCTTCGTCAGGACGGAGCGCTTCTCCTTAAGGGACCGGCACTCCGGCAGCCACAGTTCCACCATTCCCACGCCCACGATCATAGATGGCTTATAGTTTGCGTTCCACTTGTTCGTTGATATAGGCCTCGATCACGTCCCCCTCGTGGAGGTCGTTGAAGTTCTCGATGCCGATGCCGCACTCGTAACCGGTCGCCACTTCCCGGGCATCGTCCTTCTGCCGTTTCAGCGAGGCGATCCGACCGTCGTAAACAACCACTCCTTCCCGTACCAGCTTGAGATTGGCGGCCCGGGAAATCTTGCCGTCCGTAACGTAACAACCGGCAATCGTTCCCACTTTGGGAATCTTGAACAGTTGGCGCACCTCGGCGCGCCCCTGGACAACCTCCCTGTAAACCGGCTCCAACAGCCCTTCCATGGCCGCCCGGACGTCCTCGAGAAGGTTGTAGATGATGTCGTAGAGTTTGATTTCCACGCCTTCCTGCTCCGCCACCTCCACCACGCGGCTGTCCGGCCGGACGTTGAAACCGATGATGATGGCATTGGCGGAAGAGGCCAGCATGACATCCGTCTCCGTAATGGCCCCCGTGGAGCTGTGGATGATCCGGAGTTTCACGTCGGCGGTGCTCAGTTTGTTCAGGGCCTCGGTGATGGCCTCCATGGATCCCTGAACGTCCGCTTTGACGATGACGTTGAAATCTTTCACCCCCTCCTTGATCTTCTGATAGAGCTGCTCCAGGGTGATCTTCGAGGTGGCGGACAGCTCCTTTTCCCTTTCCTTGCGGGTCCAGTAATCGGCGATCGTCCGCGCCTTCTTTTCATCCTCCACGCAGAGGAACTCGGCGCTTACCTGGGGGACGCTGGAAAAACCAATCACCTCCACCGGCATGGAGGGGCCTGCTTCCTTTACCCGCCGTCCCTGATCGTCGATCATGGCCCGGACCCGGCCGTATTCCGTCTTCGAGGCGAAGGTGTCGCCCTCCCGGAGGGTCCCCTCCTGGATGAGGACCGTGGCCACGGGTCCCCGCCCCTTGTCGAGCTTCGATTCGATGATGATGCCCCGGGCCGGCCGGTCCGGATCCGCCTGGAGTTCCAGGATGTCGGCCTGGAGGAGGATCATCTCCAGGAGGGACTCGATCCCCGTCCGCTGCTTGGCGGACACCTCGCAAAAGATCGTCTCGCCCCCCCACTCCTCGGAGACGAGGCCGTATTCCGTCAGGGCCTGTTTGATCCGCTGGGGATCCGCTCCCGGCTTGTCCATCTTGTTGACGGCCACAATGATCGGGACGCCGGCCACCCGGGAGTGGTTGATGGCTTCGATGGTCTGACCCATCACCCCGTCATCCGCCGCCACGACCAGGACAACCACGTCCGTCACCTGAGCGCCCCGGGCCCGCATGGCCGTGAAGGCCTCATGGCCGGGCGTGTCGAGGAATACGATGTCCCGGTCCTTGAGATGGACGTGATAGGCGCCGATGGCCTGGGTTATCCCCCCCGCCTCCCCGGCGATGACGTTCGTTTCCCGGATGGCGTCAAGGAGTGACGTCTTGCCGTGATCCACGTGCCCCATGATCGTTACGACCGGAGCCCTTGGCTTGAGGTTCCGTTCTCCCGTATCGGCGGATCCGAAGGTTTCCTCAAAATCCATGCCGGCGGATTCCACCTGATAGCCAAACTCCCCGGAAATGAGCGTCGCCGTGTCGAAATCGAGGGACTGGTTGATCGTCACCATCAAACCGAGCCCCATGAGTTTGTTGATTACTTCTCCCGCTTTGACCCCCATCTTCTTGGCCAGGTCGCCGACGGTGATGGTCTCGGCGATCTTGATGCGCCGCTTGATGGCCTTGGGAGTAGTTATCTCCGTCTTTTTGAGCTTCGCCGCTCCAGACTTTTTCTCCTCCCGCCACCGGACCGGCCGGTCGTCCCGCTCCAGATCTTCGATCCGGACCTTTTTGTCCACGACCTTTTTGATCAAGGCCTTCTTGCGGGCGGGGAACTGGTCGCTAATGACCACCTCTACGGGTTTTTTACCTTTTTTCTTGTCTTTTTCCGGCTCCCACTTCACGGGCTTCTTCACGGCGCCGGGGGCCGCCGGTGCCTTGCCCGGCTCGACATCAATCTTCTTGACCAGTGGTTTTCTAATGATCTCCGCCGTATCCTGGGGCCTGCGGGGCGTGATCAAAAGCTTTCCATCCTTCTTTTCCGGTTTGGGAGGCCGGGGCGCCGACGGTGGAGGGGCTATGGGCAAAACGGGAGCGGCGACCGACGGGGTCTCCGTCAGGGGTGACACGGCCGGAGTCGTTCCAGGAGTTTCCGACTTTACGGGAGTCATTTCCGCATCCACAGGCGACACGGGAGAGGGCGCTGCCGGGGCTGCCGGCACTTCCCCCGCCGGGGCGGATTCCTTTTCCCCGGTTCCTTCCTCACCCACCGCGACCGGCTCTTCGGCGGGCAGCGCCGCTTCTCCGGCCTCCGGTTCCGCCTCCGGCTCCGAGGCCTCCTCCACAACGGGGCGAACCGCCCGGCGTCTGATGACCGTGGCCTTGACCCTTTTCTCGACCATCTCGTGTGTTTCGGCCGCCAGATACTCCTTTTTAACCCGCTCTACCTCGCTGTCCTCGAGGGTGCTGGAGTGGGTTTTGACGGAAATCCCCATTTTTTCCAGACGGGCAATAAGTTCCTTATTATCCACGCCCAATTCTTTGGCCAGTTCGTAGACTCTTTTCTTCGACATAGTGGTTCTCCCGCTACTGCGTCCTCATATTCCGAGCCTGTTCATGCTCCTGTTTCCGCGGCGCCGACGATTCATTTCCTCGCCTCCGCCGCCGCTTCCTCGATCATCCCCGTCGCCGCCTTGATCCACCCCTCCGCCTGTTCTCTGTCCACTCCGGACACGGCCATAATGGTGTCTGCATCCACGGCGGCAATTAGTGCCAGACTCTTTATCCCTTCCTTGATGAGGCCCCCTATTTGCTGTTCCGTAATGTCGGGAAGGGCTTTGAGCTCCCGGCGGCTGTCCTCTTCCTGCTGGGCGGAGGAAGACTCGCTCTTGACGTCGATCTTCCAACCCGTCAACTTGACGGCCAGACGGACGTTCTGGCCATTCTTACCGATGGCCAGGGAAAGCTGGTCATCGGGAACGATGACCTCCATGCTCCGATTCTCCACATCGATCAGGACCCGATCCACCTTGGCGGGGGCCAGGGCGGCATAGACATACTTGGCCGGATCTTCGGAGTAAGGGACAATGTCGATCTTCTCGCCCCGCAATTCCTGGACGACGCTCTGGACCCGGGAACCCCGCATGCCGACGCATGCCCCCACCGGATCTATGTCCTTATCCTTGCTCCGAACGGCGATCTTCGCCCGCTTCCCCGGCTCTCTCGCCACGCTGACGATCTCGATGAGCCCTTCGGAGATCTCCGGAACCTCCACATCGAACAGGGCCTTCAAGAAACCAGGATGGGTGCGGGAGAGGATGATCTGCGGCCCCTTGGTAATCCTTTTCACATCGCATATGAACGATCTGATTCTTTCCCCGCGCTTGTACACCTCCCGGTAGATCTGCTCCGAAACCGGGATCACGCCTTCCGCCCGACCCAGATTGACGATGATGCTGCCCCCTTCAAACCTCTGGACAAAACCGTTGATGAGCTGCAGCTTGCGGTCCTTGAATTCTTCGTAGATGTTGTCCCGTTCCGCATCCTTGACGCGCTGGATGATGATCTGTTTGGCGGTCTGGACGGCAATCCGGCCGAAAGTGGACGTATCCACCTTCATGCCCAGGCTGTCGCCCAGTTCCACTTCCTCGTCCATCTCCCGCGCCTCGGCAAGGGATATCTCCATGTCGGGATCCGTGACCAGCTCCTCGACCCTTTTAAACTGAAAGACCTCTATTTCACCCGCCTCTTCGTTGTAATGGGCTTCGATCTCCACTTGGGGTCCCATCTTCTTACGGGCCGCATTCAGCATCGCCGCTTCGAGGGCTTCGATAATGATCGTCCTGTCGAGTCCCCGGTCCTTGCACATCTGTTCGATCAGCCGTTTCAGCTCCGACAACATGCCATCTTCCTCCATGTGATCATCGGTGATGATGATTTCTCTAACTTACTCAATCATTCCAAACATATTCGAGGCGGGCACTGGCCACCGCTTCTCTGGGGATGGCAGTGAGTTTCCCTTCTCTCTCGATAACGAGGGTCTTCCCCCCGTCCTCGCCTATGCGGTACTCCCTCAGAATGCCCTTGAAATTCCGCGCTCCGTCAATTTTTTGCTCCGTCTGCACCGCCACCTTACGCCCCTGAAATCTCAGAAAATCCCGATCCTTTACCAGGGGGCGATCCAAACCGGGAGAAGAGACCTCCAGGGTGTAGGCCTCGTGGGGCACATCATGGACCGCCAGGAGATCTCCCACCTGCCCGCTAATCAGGGCGCAATCGTCGATGGTGACACCCCCCTCTTTGTCGATATATAGTCTGACGAGCCAGCGGGATTTCATCCGGAGGCATTCCACGCACACCAGCTCCATTCCCTCGCCGACGATCGCCGGCTCGGTAATTGTCCAGATCCGCTCTTCCATCTCTTTTCTGATCAAACTCATAATCCCGTGGGAAAAAAAAAGTGGGCAACCGCCCACTCATCTGCAACGCAACGATGATGTCGGAAGCTCGCTAACATAAATGCGAGGCAAATGCAAGCAAAAATCAACGTCTTTGATTTCCTTGTCTTGTCATGGACATTATGATATTTTTATATAAACAATAAGTCCGGGACAGAGGTCCCGGCTTCTCGCAACGGCTGTGCAAGGCGCCCGCGGGGCGGAAGGGGAAAGCGGAATTTTGATTGTCAAAAGATCCAACAGACGGGGCTTCAGCCTGGTGGAATTGCTTATTGCCATTGCCATCCTCGCGATTTTGGGGGCGATTTCCATTCCCACCTTCCGCCATTACCTGGCCCAACGACGACTCAACGGGGCGGTCAGGGAACTGCAAAACAGTCTCATGGCCATGCGGATGCAAGCGGTGACGGAGAACCGGTGGATTGCCATGAACATCGGGAGCCATCATCAGTTCACCATCTTCCGGGACGTAAACAAAAACGGGGTGATGGATTCCGTGGAGG
The DNA here is from genome assembly GCA_964571695.1 of uncultured Syntrophus sp. Taxonomy (GTDB): domain Bacteria; phylum Desulfobacterota; class Syntrophia; order Syntrophales; family UBA8958; genus UBA8958. The sequence continues at coordinate 33,465 of CAZNDG010000002.1, read as the reverse complement.
CGGTCTCCGTCAAGGATATCCACCCCACCTATTATGATGTAACATTTACCGGCGCCACGGGTGCGGTCTTGACCTTCTACCCCGATGGGACCGCAAGTACGGGAACGATCTGCATCCACGGGGCGCCGGGGCTGAAGCCGAACCGGCTGAGCCTCAATAAAAGCGGGCGGATAAGGGTCGAGGAAACCGCCGGTTGCCCTTAGGAGGAATGGTTTATGTTCCGGCTTCCGGAGAGATTTTTTTCGACCTGTCGAACACATACATCAAGCTTATTTAGGTAAAAGAGACGGCTCCATGACGGGTTCTCCATCCCAAGCGCGGAAAAGGCAGCGGGGGTTTTCCATCGTCGAGATCATCATCGCCATCCTGCTGGTGGCCGTGGCGATAATCGGGCTGGCAACCATGACCTCCACGAACACCCAGACCAGCGATTTCAGCAAGACCATGACCTCGGCAACGACGCTGGCCCGGGACAAGATCGAAGAAATGAAGGGAAGGAGTTACGACAGCCTCTCCGAGGGGACGGATGCCAGCGGCATTTACACCAGGATTTGGAGCCTTGAATCCGCGCCTTCCCCCCACGACTATAAAATCATCACGGTGACGGTCAACTGGACCTGGCAGGGAAAGCCCAGCACCGTGGAATTGAAGACCATCCGGACGAGGGACTGAAGGGATGTCCAAGAGGAATGATGGATTTTCCGTGCCGGAGTTGCTCATCGCCATGGTCATCGGCCTGGTGGTCGTAGGCGCGGTCTATTCCCTGTTCATCATGCAGAACCGGCAGTACCGCAACCAGGAACAGATCACCGAGATGCAGCAGAACGCCCGGATGGCCATGGCGATGATGATCCGGGAGATCAGCATGGCCGGATTCAACCAGATATCCGCCGCCTGTCCGGATCCCGTGACGGCCGTCCGGCGCTGCACGGGAACGACCACGGCGGCCAATGCCCCCTGCACCGGGATCACCCATGCCGGCGCCGACGAAATCGGTTTTGTGGCGGATCTCAACGCCAACTGCGATACCACGGCCGGAACGGCCAACAAGGATGAAAACATCGCCTTCAACGTCGATTCCTCCAGCGGCGTTCCGGCTCTCAACCGCACCAGCAACGGCACCAAGCTGCCGGTGGTGGAATACGTGGACGCCCTGTCCTTCGCCTATTACGACGGAGAGGGCAATATCACAGCCGATCTGACCGCCATCCGGAAGATAAAGATAAGCATCATCACCCGTACCGCCCGGCCGGACCCCCTCTACACCCACCCGACCGCCGGCGATCACTACCGGCGCTACCAGTTGGAGTCCTTTGTGGTGCCGAGAAATCTGGGCGCCTACAATGCCGCGGCGGCGAATACAGGGGCGACCGGCGTCGTTTCCACATAGTGAGAGCTTTGCATAACTGCGGAAAAATGGTTCGCAAGCGGCGAATCAAATGTTTTTCGCCGTTGCGTGATTGAACTTAACGCTTGGTAATGAATAAGGTTTATACGTTACCCATTCAGAGGCGAAAAAGATTTTTGAGCCGCGCGGCGAAGCCATTTTTCAAAGGCCTCATAGTAAATAGCGACCCACGCCCCCTGGGGCGCCTTGGCGTGTAGTAACTCGAGTTAAGTTACTCGGAAGAAGGGGGCATGAGGGAAGAACCCCCGCGCCCGGCGCGGGCGCAGTAAAACATGATGCCCCTAAGATATGAGGATTTTTAAGAGTATGAACCCGTCATCTCATCAGCGGACGAGCAAAGAGACAGGGCGGCAGGGAATATGGAGCAAGAGAAACGGCATCGCCCTGCCCGTGGCCCTGGCGATTATCGCCGTGCTGTTCCTCCTGGGGACCACGGCCCTGATGACGACCTCCACGGATCTCAAGATCGCCGGCAATTACCGGGAGTATGCCAAGGCGGCCTACAATGCCGAAGCGGGAGTGGAGTTCCTCATAGATCATCTGCGCACCGATGCCAATGCCGCCGTCAAGACCGTCACCTATCCCGCCAGCAACGGCGGGACGGTCACCGTGGACATAACCCCGCCGCCAGGGTTTTCCTTCAGTTCCTCCGTTGACATCACCTGCATGGACAGCGCCCAGCGGCTGTATAAGTTCGAAATGACGGGCACGGCGGGGAGCAATGCCTCCAAGACCATCGAGGTCTTTTTCAAGCGGGCGGGGATCCTACCCCTCAGCGTAGACGGCGCCGTAACCATATTCGGCGCCGGAGCGACGGTCAACCTGAAGAGCGGCGGGGGCAGCGGCACCAATATCGACGGCAACAATTACCTCCTCCCCGCCAATCCCAACTGCACCGGCAATGCCTGCCGGACCGCGTCCTCCCCGACGGGGGCGATGCCCGGCCTCTACGCGCCGGCGGTCGCGCCGACCGTGACGGGCAATCTTTCCTTCCTCGCCGGAAGCCCGCCCCTGCGGGTCGGCGGGGGCATCCAGACGGAACAGGAATGGACGGACTTCGTGAATCAGGTCCTGGCCAACCCCAATACCTATCAAACCAGCGGCACGGGCACCCGGGCCCAGCCAGGCATCACCGTGGTGGGAAGCGGCTCGAGCCTTACCGTAAGCGCCAACGGCTCCGGTCTGGTAATCGTCCAGGACGGCGGCAGTTTCATCCTCACCGGCACCAAGCTTTTCGAAGGGGTGGTCGTCCTGATGGGCAACAACAGCACCATCAGCCTGGGCGGCGCCTCGATCCTCTACGGGACCCTTGTGACGATCGGCCATACGAACCGGGCCCTCGATTTCAGCGGCACGGACTTTCGATTCAGCCGGCAGGCCATAAGCAATATAGGCAATCTCGACGACTTGCAGCGACTCCGGCGCGTCTCCTGGCGGAATGTCTCCTGAAGTCCGAGGATGCGACCGCCCTTACCTTTTCAACTCCGGAACGGGACGGCGGGTTGAAGCCACGATATCCCGGAAACCGTGACGCCCCGGATCGGGACAGTGGATTTCCGGATCCGTTCCGGGAACGACCACATAGGGCCTCCCGCTGGCGGGACAGACCGGGGGCGCCCCGGCGCCCTTTTTACGTTGCTGCCACTCCTGGATGGACCGCCAGAGATTGTCGATACATTTATCTGTTTTAGTGTCGGTGGCATAGATCCCGCCGGAACGAACGGGCGGCAGTTCCCGCCACGACGCCAGAAAACTGGGAAACTGATAGACGACGACACCCAGGGAAACCGCCGTCACCAGGTACATGGAAACCATCCAGGCCCTGGTCTCCCGCAGGAGCCGCCACCATGATTTCTCCAGCGGCGGCTCCTCGATATAACTCTCCGCCAGGGCGATGAGACAGCGCGGACAGTAGTACTGCCCCTCCTCCTCAAGTTGCTCGCCCTGGAGCCCCAGAATGGGTTTGCCGCAACCCCGGCACAACAATTCCCGCCGTGGATCGTTCACCGTCGCTCCCTCACCGCTGCCGCACGCTCAGCGCATCGAAATAAGCCTCCGACCTCCCCCGGGTCTGAAAACCGCCGCCGCCGGAAGCAAAGGCGGCGTCGCTGAAATCGAGAACGGTCCGGTCGTCGATCTTGACGGTATGACGGTCGCCCCGGACGGCGATACTGATTTCATGGCCCTGATTGTATATGGCAAATCCCGCCGGCATGCCGGCGTATTGGAGGGGATACTGCTCGACGCCGCCGGAAACCCTGCGGACGAGGAATTTATTGCCCCCGCCGGGATGGTACTGAAAACAATAGCCCGAAATGTCCGGGCGGCCGTCGGCACGATAATAAATGCCATAGCCGTCGCCCCGGGTGAGGAGGGCATTCACCCGAATTTCGTAGTCCTTCCATACGGTTTCACCGAACGTGAGGCGGTTCTCCCCACCGGGGCGGGACGCCAGGACGCCGTTTTCCGTATTCCAACTCCCCGAGAGGATCGTAAGACCACTCAAGCCATCGAAATCGTTTGTATAAATGGGATGATCATCTTCCTGAACCGTTGCGGGGGCATAGTGGATGGAACAGCCAAGCAGCGGCCGGGGTTGCCGCCGCAGCCAGATGTAAGCTCCGCCGGCGGGGCAGGACGGTTCCCGGGGCAGGAGTTTGGCCGCGACCAGAGCGGCGAAGTCCCTGCTCGCGGCCCGCTTTTCCAGCAGGTAGGCCGCCTCCGCCCGCTCGGTCTCATAACGCTGGGCCTGGCATTCCTGCACCCGTGACCGCTGGAGATGCTCTCTCCCCAGGGGGGTAGCGACAAACAACAGGGCCATGCAGAGCGTGACGGCCGCGACTATCTCCTCGACCCGATAACGGTTTCCGTCCCCATCACTCATTCACCGCCTCCTCCGGCCACGAAAAAAGGGGCCGGATCCATATCCGTGCCCCCTTGATGTCAATAATGGAGCGGGCGAAGGGAATCGAACCCTCGACTTTCAGCTTGGGAAGCTGACATTCTACCGCTGAATTACGCCCGCCCATGTGGAAACGCAGGGGCAATAATAATTAAAGCCGCCATTTTGTCAAGCCCTATTTGCGGCGCCGCCGTTCAATCTTCCCTATGGTTCAGGCGGACGGCGACGGAACGTCCGTGGGCGTGGAGGCCTTCCAGGGAGGCATAACGCTCCGTCTGGGGACCGTAACGCCGAAAGGCGGGTCCGGTAAAGGAGAGGATGCTCGTCCGCTTGACAAAATCATAGACCCCCAGGGGAGAGGAGAACCTTGCCGTTCCCCCCGTGGGCAGGATGTGGTTGGGACCGGCCATGTAGTCTCCCAGGGCCTCCGGGGTATAGGGACCGATGAAGATGGCGCCGGCGTGGCGGAGGCGGGGAACGATCTCACCGGGGTTGGCCACCATCAATTCCAGATGCTCCGGGGCAAAGAGATTGGCCAGCGCCACCGCCTCCTCGATATCCTTCGTGACCACGGCGGCGCCGTAGCTGTTCAGGGACCGCCGGGCTATCGCCTCCCGCGGCAGACCGTCCAACTGAGACGACACCTCCGCGACGATCCGCCGGGCGATCTCCCTATCGGGGGTCAACACCACCGCGCTGGCCATTTCGTCATGCTCCGCCTGGGCGAGGAGATCGGCGGCGACAAAGGTAACCGGCGCCGTATGGTCGCAGATGACGAGGACCTCGCTGGGACCGGCGATCATATCGATGTCCACCCTTCCGAATACCAGTTGTTTGGCCATCGCCACATAGGCGTTTCCCGGCCCGACGATCTTGTCAACCCGGGGCACCGACTCGGTACCGTAGGCCAGGGCGGCCACGGCCTGGGCGCCCCCGATCTTGAAGACCCGGTTCACGCCGCCCAATTCCATGGCCAGGGCCACCAGGGGGTCGAGGGACCCCCGCCGGAGGGGCGTCACAGCAACGATCTCCTCCACCCCAGCGATCCGGGCCGGAACGGCGGCCATAATTACGGTGGAAGGATAAGCGGCCAGACCGCCCGGGACGTAAATACCCACCCGTTCCAGGGGGGTGAACCGCTGACCGATCCTCACCCCGTCTTCCTCTTCGTCCATCCAGTCCGCCGGCAACTGCTGGCGGTGAAACCTCTCCACCCGGGTCGCGGCCAGGGCCAGCACCTCCCGGTCCGCCGGGGCCACCAGGGCGGCCGCGGCCCTTATTTCCTCCCTGGTCATCTGCACCGATGCCGCTTTAAGATCATAACCGTCGAATTTCAAAGTATATTCGAAGAGCGCTTCATCCCCCCGAGCCGCCACCTCCCGGACGATGTTTTCCACCGCCATCCGCAGCACCTCGTCACCGCCGCCTCGATTCATGATGCCCCGGAAATACTCCACAAATCCCGCTTCGTCCGTACCGATCAGTCTCATGGGAGCAATCTCCGTCATGCCTTTACCCGCTCGATGGCCGCCCCGAGCCGGGAGAATTTTTCTTCGATGCGCTCGTAACCGCGATCGAGATGATAAACCCGCGACAATTCCGTTATTCCTTCCGCCGCCAGGCCGGCCAGGATCAGCGAGGCCGAGGCCCGGAGGTCCGTGGCCATGACCGGGGCGCCCCGCAGGGCCGGCACTCCCTTGACGATGGCGCTGCTGCCCTGGATGACGATCTCCGCCCCCAGACGCATCAACTCACTGACATGCATGAAACGGTTCTCGAAGATCGTCTCCGTAATGACGCTCAGACCACCGGCCACGGTCATCAGAGACATGAACTGGGCCTGAAGATCCGTGGGAAACCCCGGATAGGCCAGAGTCTTGACGTCCACGCTCCGCGGGCGGCCCTCGCCGACGGCGCGGACGAAATCTTCTCCCGTCTCGATCTCCAGGCCGGCATCCCGGAGCTTGGCGATGAGGGCATCGTGATGTCCCGGACGGCAGCCGTTGATCCGGACATCCCCGCCAGCGATCCCGGCGGCGATCATGAAGGTCCCCGCCTCGATCCGGTCGGCGATCACCGTTCCCTCCACCGGGTGCAGGGAGGAAACGCCGTCGATGCGAATGACGTCCGTACCGGCGCCGGCGATCCTGGCCCCCATCCCGATGAGGATTTCCGCCAGATTCATCACCTCCGGTTCCCGGGCGGCGTTTTTCAAAATGGTCGTTCCGTCCGCCAGGGTGGCCGCCATCATGATATTCTCCGTCCCCGTAACGGTAACCATATCGAAGTATATTTCCGCCCCCTTCAGCCGCCGGGCCTTGGCTACGACATAGCCGTCTTGCAGCTCCACCTCCGCTCCCATATCCTGAAGGGCCCGGATATGGAGATTGACCGGCCGGGCGCCGATGGCGCACCCGCCGGGCAGGGAGACCCGCGCCTCCCCCATTCTCGCCACCAGGGGTCCCAGGACCAGGACCGAAGCCCGCATCGTCCGGACCAGATCGTAGGCCGCCTGGCACGAGGCGATGTCTCCGGCATTGACCCTGAGGGTTGACCCTTCTTCGGCAAAAACGACGCCGAAACTTTTCAGGAGTTTCTTTATGGTCTTGATATCGACGAGGCTCGGGATGTTGGCAAAGGAATTCCAGCCCTTCGTCAGGAGCGCCGCAGTGATTACGGGCAACGCGGCGTTCTTGGCGCCGCTGTTCTCTATCTCTCCATGCAGCCGCCGGCCGCCGGTAATGATTATCTTGTCCATCACTGAATCCTCCTTGCCCGGAGCACCCGGTCGCAGCCGGCATAGTCCCTGCGGAAGGAAACACTATCATAAGCCGCCGACCTCCGCAATAGTTCCTCGAGAATACATCGCTGGCCCGACCCTATCTCCAGTGCCAGGAAACCTCCGGGGCGGAGCAGACGTTCGGCGCCGCCGATTATTTCCCGATGAAAAGCGATCCCGTCCGGCCCGCCGCGAAGGGCGCCCGGGGGTTCATAACAGCGCACCTCCGGCGGGAGGTCGGCAAATTCACCATCGGCGATGTAAGGGGGATTGGATACGATGCCGTCGAAAAGTCCATCCAGACCGGCAAAAAGGGAACAGACAAGAAAGGCGATCCTTCCCGACACCCCCGCCCGGACGGCGTTGCTCCTGGCGAGAGCCACCGCGGCGGCGGAGACGTCCGTGGCGATCAGCCGGACATCTTTCCGGTCCGCCGCCAAGGCGATGCTGACGGCGCCACTGCCGACGCCGATCTCCAGAAGCCGGGGCGTCCGCTCCCCCGGGGACGGCAGGAGGGTCAAGACTTCCTCCACCAGGATCTCCGTATCCGGACGGGGGATGAGGACCCGGGGATCGACCTGGAGGGGGATCGACCAGAACTCCTTCTCCCCGGTGATGTAGGCCACCGGTTCACCCTCCCGGCGCCGGGCCAGCAATCGGCGGTATTGCTCCGCTTCCTCCGCCGTCAGTTCCCGGTGGGGATGGAGGAAAAGCCGGGACCGCTCCCATTGCAGGACATGCCCCAGCAGGACCTCGGCATCCAGACGGGGACTCGCGCTCCCCGCCTCGGCCAGGGCGGCGGTCCCCTGGACCAGGCAATCCCGGATCGTCATGGTTGCGGGGCCGGTCGCCATCTCCGGGGTCCGGCATGCCGTCCTGGGGCCGGCATCATCAACCTTGGCTTCCTCCCTGCAGGGCGGCCGCCTGGAAATGGGCGATCAGGGCATCGATAAACATCTGGATGTCACCATCCAGAAAATTCTCGATATTGTAAACGGTGAGGCCGATGCGGTGATCCGTCACCCGTCCCTGGGGATAATTATAAGTCCGGATCCGCTCGCTGCGGTCCCCGCTGCCCACCTGATTCTTCCGCGTCTGGGAGATCTCCGCGTTCTGGCGCTGGGTTATGCCGTCCAGGAGTCGGGACCGCAACACCTTCATGGCCTTGTTTTTGTTTTTTAACTGCGATTTCTCGTCCTGGCAGGACACCACAATGCCCGTGGGCAGGTGGGTGATCCGGACGGCGGAATCGGTGGTATTGACCGACTGGCCGCCATGGCCGCTGGAGTGGAAAACGTCGATGCGCAGGTCGTTGGGATCTATGGTAACATCCACTTCTTCCGCCTCGGGAAGGATGGCCACCGTAACCGCCGAGGTGTGGATGCGACCCTGGGCCTCCGTTACGGGGACCCGCTGGACTCGATGGACGCCACTCTCGAATTTCAGGCGGCTGTATGCCCCCCGGCCTTCGATGAGGGCAATGATTTCCTTGAATCCCCCGACCCCGCCCGCCGGAGAGTTGCTGATCACCTCCATCTTCCAGCCGCACCGCTCCGCATAGCGGCCGTACATCCGAAAGAGGTCGGCGGCAAAGAGCCCCGCTTCATCGCCGCCGGTCCCCGCCCGGATCTCGAGCAGGACGTTCTTGTCGTCGTTGGGGTCCCGGGGAAGGAGGAGGACCTTCAGGCGGCCGTCCAGTTCTTCCAGTTGCGCCTTGAGGAGCGGCATTTCTTCCCGGACGATCTCCTTGAGCTCCTCGTCGTTTTCCTTCAAGAGGAGCTGGCCTTCCTCGATCCGCCCCCGCACCTCTTCATAGGCCCGGTAAGCCTCGACGAGGTCGTGGAGATCGGCATGCTCTTTGGCATATTTCTGATAGAGCGACTGCTTGGCAACGATCTCCCCGTCGCTCAGCAGTCTCTGCAATTCTTCGTATCTTCCGACGATTTCTTTTAATCTACTGTACATTTCCAAATGATTGTCCCAAATATCTACTCTGGGACTGTCCCTTTAAGGATTTATAAACATTGCGGACCTCGCAAAAGTCGGAATTTGCCCAATTCAGCGCCGTAACTTGCTGAAAACATTAGGCGCGAATTTCTGGAAAAGAGCATTTTTCGACTTTTTACGGACGCATAAACACTGTGCCGCGCTTTCGGGAGCCTCCCCGCCCCGGTCGGACAAAAACATGATTGGATGAGCATTAAGCCGCGCTTTCGGTGTGGTGAAGACAGGGAACGGGGGAAGGAATCAAAATGTCCCCTCCCGCCGGACGGTAACCGAGCGGTGCGGCGGCAGCGGCAGCGGCGGGGATGGTGGGGCAGTTTGCCTGCCTTTGCATGACGGGATGGTACGCGAGCGACACACCGGCTATCTTGCGCCGCCCCGGAATCCAATGCCTTCGATGCCTCACAAACGCCGGAATCCACGCTGTTTTTGCAGTCATCGCCAGCACGGGAAATCCTCTCGACAGGGAGAAACGGAAATGACCCCCGCCTCTATTTGCCTTTCTTTTTTATGACACCGGCATATTTCTTGTGGAAACGCTCAACCCGGCCGGCCGTATCGATGATCTTCTGTTTCCCCGTCATGAAGGGATGACACTGGGAACAGATTTCCACCTTGATGTCCTTTTTCGTCGAGCGGGTGGGAATCACGTTTCCGCAGACACAGGTAATGGTCGTTTCATAATAGGGGGGATGGATGCCTTCTTTCATTTTTTTTAACCTTTCTCCCGATGAAAATGGGGTCGCATTATAATCACGGCACAAATAAATTCAAGGAAAATTTTTCATCGGGACTTTCACTGATTCATGGAATCGAGGAAGAGTTGGTTGCTCTCCGTCTTCCGGATCTTGTCGATGATGAAATCCATGGCATCCACCGGGTTCATTTCCTGAAGGAGCCGCCGGAGGATCCAGATCCGGTTGAGGTTGTTTTTCGGTATAAGGAGCTCCTCCTTCCTCGTCCCGGAACGGACCAGATCAAAGGCGGGGAAGATCCGCCGGTCGGCGATGCGGCGGTCCAAATGCAGTTCCATGTTGCCCGTCCCCTTGAACTCCTCGAAGATGACCTCGTCCATACGACTCCCGGTGTCGATGAGCGCCGTAGAAATGATGGTCAGGCTGCCGCCGTTTTCGATATTCCGCGCGGCGCCGAAAAAGCGCTTGGGCTTGTGCAGGGCATTGGAATCCACGCCGCCGGAGAGGACCTTGCCGCTGGGCGGCACAACGGTGTTGTAGGCCCGGGCGAGACGGGTGATGCTGTCGAGGAGGATCACCACATCCTTTTTGTGCTCCACCAGCCGTTTCGCCTTTTCAATAACCATTTCGGCTACCTGTACATGCCGGGTTGCCGGTTCGTCGAAGGTGGAGGAAACGACCTCGCCCTGGACGCTCCGCTGCATATCCGTCACTTCCTCCGGTCGTTCATCGATGAGGAGGACCATCAGCGTCACTTCCTTGTGATTGGCGGCGATGCTCCGGGCGATATCCTGGAGGAGCATCGTCTTTCCCGCCCGGGGCGGCGAGACGATCAGGCCCCGCTGTCCCTTGCCGATGGGGGTAAAGAGGTCCATGATCCGGGTGGAAAGATTGTCGGGATCCAACTCGAGATTCAACTTTTCCTCCGGATACAGCGGCGTGAGATTGTCGAAGAGGATCTTGTCCCGGGTGGCGTCGGGCAATTCATGGTTGACCGTATCGACCTTGAGGAGGGCAAAATATTTTTCCCCCTCCTTGGGAGGTCGCACCTCGCCGGAAATGGTATCGCCGGTCCGCAGATTGAAGCGGCGGATCTGGGAAGGCGAGACATAGATGTCGTCGGGGCTGGGCAGGTAGTTGTAATCCACCGCCCGGAGGAAGCCGAATCCGTCGGGGAGGATTTCCAGCACCCCCGTACCGGAGATCAAGCCGTTTTTTTCCGTCTGGGCCTGGAGGATGGAAAAGATCAGGTCCTGGCGACGCATGCCGCTGGCGCCGGCGACGTTGAGGTCCTTGGCCAGATTGGCCAGTTCGCTAATGGGAAGCCTTTTGATATCTTCGATGTTCATATGTGAATATCCTAACTAATTTGGTTATATAGACGGCGCCGGAGGCAACCGGGACCGAGGCTGGAGCTATAATTGTTGATTATACTTATCCATCAGAATGTTATAAATGAGAATCTACCATGCAACTACAGATAAAAAGATTTAGTGGATTGCAAAAGGTCTGCTCATCTGAACGCCGGATATGCTCCGGACGGTAGGTACTGGCCTGAGCCTTTTGAAAGTGCGGGTATTTTTATCCGATCGTGACGGTAATGTCAAGGATTTTTCTTCATGGAGAAATCATGATGAAATTGAGGAGTCGGCCCGACTTCCCCCCCTCGCCGCGGTGGGAATAGAAAAGATCCCGCCGGCAGGAGGTGCAGAGGTTCGCCATATGGATATTGTCCCCGGTCAACCCCGCGGCTTCCATCTGGAGGCGGTTGGCCAAGGCCAAATCAAGCCGCCATTTACCCGGTTCCGGTTGTTTCGTGAAAATGGCGTCCCGGTTCGGATGCCGGTCCATGGCCGCCCGGACGGCATCGTCCACCTCGTAGCAGCAGGGGCCGATGGCGGGACCGACAGCCGCCCGGAGATCCTCGGTCCGGCTCCCGAAACGTTCCCGCAGCAGCGTCACTACCTGCCCGGAGATATTCAGGGCCGTTCCCCGCCAGCCCGCATGGACGGCGGCGACGATTCGCCGCCGCGGATCCACCACCAATACGGGCGCACAGTCCGCGGTCAGGATGCACAGGGCAAGTCCCGGTCGCTTTGTAACCACGGCGTCGTACTCCAGGGGGCGGCAGGTATGGATGAGAAAATCCGCGCCGTCGATGACGAGAATCTTGTCGCCGTGGACCTGATGGACCCGGAAAAAATGCCGCCGGGTAATGCCGAAGGCCGCGGCGGCGATATCCCAGTTGGCGCTGACATTGGCCTCCTCCTCCCCTTCCCGGCCGCTCATATTGAGAGCGGCGAAGCGTCCGGAACTGATTCCGCCCCGGCGGGTGCAGAAGGCATGGGTCACAAAGGGATAGGCCTCCCAGGCCGGAGAGGTGAAGTATTCCACCGGCCCATTCTTTTTCCATACGAACATGCCCTCTTCCGGCAATGGCTTGTCCATGCTCGACACCCCCCAAAAAAGACACCCAACATCAAATAAATCTTCGTATATATCTATAATTATTCATTAAAAGCACATTCTTTAATGCGGCCCGCGGACGATCCATATTGTTCTCATTTCTTCCCGAGGCCCTACCCGCCGGCGGCCGGATCGCCGCTCATCCTCTCCCTGAGAAATCGGCACAGATCCTCCATGTCCGGAGGCAGGGGCGACAAAAACGACAGCGGGCGGCCGTCGGCGGGATGCACGAAGGCAATCCGGCAGGCATGGAGGGCCTGTCGTTTCATCTCCCTGAGGCGCCCCCGCAGCGACTGATCCTTTATCTCCATGATTTTTTTAGGATTACCGTACACGCGGTCACCGACAATGGGATACCCCAGGGAGGTGAGATGCACCCGGATCTGATGTGTCCGCCCCGTTTCGATGGCCGCGGCCACCAGGGTGGCCGCTCCGAACCGTTCCCGGACCTGCCAGCGGGTCACAGCCTCTTTCCCCCGGGGGCTCCGGGTGGACATCTTCCGGCGCTCCACGGGATGACGCCCCACCGGAAGAGCGACGATCCCCTCGTCATCTTTCATCTCCCCGCACACCAGGGCCAGGTAGAGCTTTTCCACCCGCCGGGCCTGAAAATCCGCCGCCAGCGCCTGGTGGACCGGATCGGATTTGGCGATAATCATCAATCCCGAGGTGTCCTTGTCCAGACGATGGACGATGCCGGGGCGCAGTACGCCGCCAATCCCCGAAAGGTCCCGGCAGTGATGGAGCAGGGCGTTGACTATGGTTCCCCGGGGATTCCCCGCCCCGGGATGGACTACCAGCCCGGGCGGCTTGTCGATCACCAGCAGGGAGGAATCCTCATAGACGATTTTCAGGGGTATGTCCTCCGGCACGACCTCGCTCGGAGACGGCGGGGGAATCACCAGAAGGATTTCGTCGCCGCCCCGCACCCGGGTGGATGCCTTGGGCGCCTTGCCGTTGAGAAGGATGCCCGCCGCCGCCAGGGCCCTGGGGATCTGGGAACGGGAGAGAAAGTCCTGCCGGCGGGCCAGAAAGACGTCGAGGCGCAGGCCCCCTTCTTCTTCACCCACAACAAAGCGGCGGGAGGGAGGGGAATTATCGGCCATCCGAAAAAAATATACTCCGCAATCCGTTGACAATAAAAACGAATTCCTCCTCGGCCACGGTGCGCATATCGAGCAGGACCTCTTCCCCGTCGATCCGGGCGATAATGGGGACCTCCAGACCCCGGAGGCGTTCCTCCAGGCGGGAGGAAGACAGGGACCGGGGCGCCAGGGAAACGAGGAAGGTGGGGATTTCCTGGCCGGGCAGGGAGCCCCCTCCCGCCGCCGCCGTTCCCTCCCGAAGAGAGAAATCGACACCGTTCATCTCGGCCGTCCGGAGCTTCCGGAGGAGCTTTTTCCCCCGCACCCGAACCTCGTTGCGGGTCTCCGTCAGGGCCTTGAGGACCCGCAGATCGCTGCGGGCCTGCCGCGGGTTCAGGTAAGCGATCAGCGTCCCCTCCAGGGCGGCGAGGGTCAGCTTGTCGATGCGCAGCGCCCGGTTCAGGGGATTTTTCTTTATCCGCTCCAGCAAGGCTCTTTTCCCCAGGATGATCCCCGCCTGGGGACCGCCCAGGAGCTTGTCGCCGCTGAAGGTCACGACATCCGTCCCCGCCGTGACCACATCTTCCACCGTCGGCTCCCGCTGTCGTCCATAGCGGTCCAGATCGAAGAGGCAGCCGCTGCCCAAATCGTTCAGCACGGGGAGGCCGCATTCCCGGCCCAGGGCCACGAGGTCCCGGAGCGGCACCTCCTCCGTAAAGCCGACGATTTTGAAATTGCTCGTGTGGATCTTCATGAGCAGGCGGGTTTCGGGATTGACGGCCTCCCGGTAATCCCGGAGGCGGGTACGGTTCGTGGTGCCCACCTCGCGGAGGCGGACTCCGCCCTTCTCCATGACTTCGGGGATACGGAATTCACCACCGATTTCAATAAGTTCCCCCCGGGATACGACGGCTTCCCCACCCTGGGCCAGGGAGTTCAGGGCCAGCAGGACCGCCGCTGCGTTGTTGTTGACCACCAAGGCGTCCTCAGCCCCGGTGAGGAGACGGAGGAGTTCCTGGACGTGATCGTATCGCAACCCCCGGGTCCCTCTTTCCAGATCGAACTCGAGGTTGGAGTAGCCGCAACCGACTTCGAGGAGGCATTCCCGGGCCGCCGGGGACAGGGGCGCCCGGCCCAGGTTGGTATGGAGGATGACCCCGGTGGCATTGACCACCCGCCGCAGGCGGCGGGTGTGCAGCCGGTCTATTTGCCCGGTTATTTCTTCGGCAAGCCCCGTCAGGGAAGGAGCAGGTTCCTCTTTTCCCCCCCTTCCGGCGATGATACCCTGGCGGCGCTTTTCCACCACGGCACGGCAAAGCTCCTTGAGGAGAGCCTTGGGCACCCGGTCCGCCACCCCCTGGCCCTCGAGCAGGAGCATAAGTTCGTCGATCTTGGGAAGCTGTTGCAGCCACAACCGCTGCCGGTCATCCATGGCCTCCTCCTTAATCAGTACCGGTCAGCCGTTCAGGCGGGACCGGCAATAGTCGCGGAAATTGTTTACAGCGATGAAAAACTCCCGCATCATGATCACCCAACTGTAGCATCCCCGATCCGTCAGGGTCAGCCTCCCCTTCCGATAGCGCAGGCTTCCCGCCAGGAGGAACGCCAGGATCTCGAACCAGAGGCAGACCCAGGGGTTCACTCCGTATTTGTTCCGCAACTCCCTCAAGTCCAGCCGCGTTCCAAAGAGCTTCATCAGAAAATCATAGCGGAGCCGATCCTTCCTGCTGAAGATTCTCGCCGCCATGAGCGGCATTTCCCCTCTTTCAATTTTCTCAATGTATTCAGATATATCGAATGTATTGGCATAACAGGCGCCGCCCAAGAAGCCGATGGAACCGCTACCCAGGCCTGCATATTCGTCGTAATCAACTATATACTCGTCGATCATGCCGTTCTGCCGGGAAAAGCACCACGCGGAGGAAAGCCGGTAGGTGGGGAGCAGGCGCCGGAGGATCCGGGCGTAGTAATCCTCTTCCCGACCGTAATCTACCTCGCCCAGCTTCGCCGTCACCTGCCGTCGCGTCGAGTCGGAAACCATGAGGGGATAATAGGTCACCTGATCGACGCCGATTCCCATCAGGACATCGAGGTCCCGGGCCAGGATCTCCGGGGTCTGGGAGGGAAAATTGAACATCATATCGGCATTGAGGGTGTCGAAACGGCCGCCGATCGCACCCAGACGGGCGGCGATATCCGCGCCGGAACCGTATTTTTCCAGGCGGTCCACATCCTTCAGGAGACCATCGTCGAAGCTCTGTACCCCTACGGACAGGCGGTTCACCCCCGCCGCCTTCAGAATGGCGAGGCGGTCTTCCGTCAGGTGGTTGGGATTGGTCTCCACCGATACTTCCCGAATGGAGAAGCACTCCCGCGCCCTTTCCAGGGTGGCGGCCAATTCATCGATCATCACCGTCGGCGTCCCGCCGCCGACATAAACGCCGGCAAAATCATAGCCCCGGTCCCGGTAGAGATGGATTTCCCGCCGCAGGGCCTGAAAGTAGCGCCGGCACCGGGCGGCATCGAAGAGGAATCGATTGAAGGAACAGTAAGGGCAGAGCTTTTCGCAAAAGGGGACGTGGAGGTAAAGCAGGCGGGGCAGCTTTCCCCGGGCCTGGGGCAGCGCCGGCGGGCGACCGGCTTCGAAACGCAGGGAACGGGAAAACTCCCGGCGGACGATGGCGGTAATGGTCTGGTTGACAATCTTTTGCATATCCTCGAGTCACCTATCAAATCGGCGGCATTTGTTCAAGATTATTCGCCGTCGCGGTTCGTCTTGCATAAATAGCATCCCGGTGGTATAGGTGGATAGCCCAGCCGTCCATATTAATTACCCTTTCCCACTCCCCTCACGATGAGCGAACGCGGCCGGCGGCAACATATATATAATGAGAGGCGCGGCACGGCCATGAAAAAAGTCCTGACCCTTTGGTCCGAAGACCATGTAAATGAAGAAGAAACTCGCATTTTGAGACAACCCTGCGCGGATCTCCCCATCCCTCTGGACGGCGAGGCCCGAAAATCCGTAAAAACCCTCGTCGATGCATTCCTGGAGAGGAACGACGCCTCGGGGCTGGCGGCCCCGCAAATCGGCATCTCCAAGAAAATCATCATCTTCCGCAACCGGGGTTTTACCAGGGAGGGGGCATCCGACGGCACCTGGACAAAAAAGGACGTGGAGGTGCTCATCAACCCCCGCCTGACCCAGCAACGGGGCAACCAGATAATCCTCTCCGAGGGCTGCCTGTCCTGTCCCGACATCAAGGTGGACATCGCCCGCTATCCGGAGATCAAGGTCCGGGGCTTCGACATGCACGGCCAGAAGGTCAGCAAACGCTATGTAGATTTCATCGCCCGTATCGTCCAGCACGAGATGGATCACCTCGAGGGCAAACTGATCGTAGATTACGACGAAGGGGCGATTTTCGTCCCCAAAAAGAAACGTGGTTTCTTCGAAAATCTCTTTCAGAATAAATCCGCCTGAAATCATATCTAAAGAGATGATTGACTTCCATAATACATCCTCAGGAGTTATAAGATCATGACCCAAGGAACGAATCCGCCCCCCAGCGATTTCATCCGCGATGTCATCGAGGACGACATCAAAACCGGCAAGAACGACGGCGTTGTCGCCGTTCGTTTCCCGCCCGAGCCCAACGGGTACATCCATATCGGCCACGCCAAGTCCGTATGCCTTAACTTCGGCATCGCCGCCCAGTACGGCGGCACCTGCAATCTCCGCATGGACGACACGGATCCCGCCGGTGAATCGCTGGAGTTCGTCCAGTCCATCATCGACGACATCCACTGGCTGGGCTTCGACTGGCAGGACCGGCTCTATTACGCCTCCGATTACTTCGAACCGCTCTACCGGTTCGCCGTGGAACTAATCAAGGACGGCAAGGCTTACGTGGACAGCATGAGCGCCGACGAGATCCGGGAACACCGGGGCAGCTTCACCGAACCGGGCCGGGAAAGCCCCTGCCGCAACCGCGCCATAGCGGAGAATCTGGACCTCTTCGCAAGGATGCGGGCCGGGGAATTCGCCGACGGGGAACACGTCCTCCGGGCCAAGATCGACATGGCCGCCGCCAATATCGTCATGCGGGACCCCATCATGTACCGCATCAAGAGGGAACCCCACTACCGGACCGGCGCCGATTGGGTTATCTACCCCATGTATGATTTCGCCCACTGTCTCTCCGACGCCCTGGAGGGGATCACCTATTCCATCTGCACCCTGGAATTCGAGAACAACCGCCCGCTTTATGACTGGTTCGTGGAACAACTGATAACGGGACGCCGGCCACGGCAGATCGAGTTCGCCCGGCTCAACGTCAGTTACACCGTCCTGAGCAAGCGCCGCCTTATCGAACTGGTGGAAAAGAAATTCGTCTCCGGCTGGGACGATCCCCGGATGCCCACGGTGGCCGGCATGCGACGCCGGGGTTACACGCCGGAGGCAATCAGGAACTTCGCCGCCGCCATCGGCGTGGCCAAGAACGACAATCTCGTGGACATGGACCTGCTGGAACATTGCGTCCGGGAAGACCTGAACGAACGGGCTCCCCGAGCCATGGCGGTCCTGCGCCCCCTCCGGGTGGTCATTGACAACTATCCGGAAGGACAGGTGGAGGAGTTCACCGCCCCCAACCACCCCCAAAAGCCGGAGATGGGAACGCGCACCGTGCCCTTCTCCCGGGTCATCTATATCGAACGGGACGATTTTCTGGAAGAGCCGCCGAAGAAGTACCACCGTCTCGGTCCCGGTCGCGAGGTGCGGCTCCGGAACGCCTATGTGATCCGTTTCGAACGGATGGTGAAAGATGAGCGGACCGGCGCCATAGAAGAGATCCACTGCACTTACGACCCGGAGACCCGGAGCGGTCCTCCGGCGGACGGCAGGAAGATCCCCGGGGTCATCCACTGGGTGGCGGCGGCGCAGGCCGTCCCGGCGGAGGTACGGCTTTACGACCGCCTCTTCCGGGTCCCCGAACCTCGGGACGAAGATTACACCCGGGATCTGAATCCCGAATCCCTGGTGGCCCTTACCGGCTGCCATCTGGAGGCGAGCCTCCGGGACGCGGCACCGGGGGCGCGGTATCAGTTCGAACGTCTGGGTTATTTCTGCGTGGACACCCGAGATTCCCAACCGGGGAAAACGGTTCTGAACCGTATTGTCCCCCTCCGGGACTCCTGGGCCAAGATCGCCGGCAGTGTCAAATAGGTATCGACCGGTTATCCGTATTTCAGGATGAACCCCTCGAGGATGTTGGACACATCCTCGCAGATATCTGTGGCTTCTTCAATTCTTTCGAGTACTTCTTTGCTCTTGATCAATTCGATGGCGTCTTTTTCCCGTTCGAAAAGCTCCGCCATGGACTCCCGCAACACATGATCCGCCTCGTTTTCCAGGGAATTGATTTCCACGCAGGCATCCAGGATCATCCGGACGTTCATGCTGCGGTTTCTCATGGCATGGATCGATTTATTCAGGAGGGCAATCGATCTGTTAAGGATGACCGCAAGTTTTATGTGGGCGGGAAGGGGCTCCCTGATCCGGTACAGATTCATCTTGCTGGCTGACTCATCGATCATGTCCACGATGCTGTCCATCTTGTTGGCCAGGGAATAGATGTCCTCCCGGTCCAGGGGGGTGATGAAGGTCTTGTGGAGATCCTGGTAGATCCGGTGGGTAATCACGTCCGCCTGCTGTTCGATCTCTTTGAGTTGGGATATCTTTCCTTTCGAATTCCGGTAGTCGTTCAATATCTCGACAAAAAGCACGCTTCCTTCCTGGATCTTTCCCGCCAGTTCCTCGAAGTTATCGGAAAACTGCACTTCCTTGGGAAAAAGCTTCATGGCTGCCGCCCCCCTCCCTCACTGTTCACGGATGGATTATGGACAAAATGGTTCGCCCCGTCAATCATTCAAAAAACAAAAGGGGTTAACCTTAACCTGGCTAACCCCTTGATATTATTTGGCTGGGAGACGTGGATTCGAACCACGATTCACGGAGTCAGAGTCCGTTGTCCTGCCGTTGAACGATCTCCCAGAGTCGACCTCGATGTTTTCTCCACCGCCGGGACAGGCCTTGTTGACTCTATCTTCAAGAGCGGTCGGGAATATAGTGCGATCGTCATGATCTGTCAACTTCTTTTTTTTCGAAGGTATTTGCCGTCGCGGGAGGATGACCGGCAAGAGTAATTTTTTTCGCCTTGAAAATCCCCCCGCGATATAGTACCCATACCACCAAGTCTTTGACCGATGGCGTCACCGTAAAACCATTCACCCTGACCGCTGATATAGAAGCAAATCGACAGCGCAGTTTTTTAAGAGGTTCCCATGAACAAAACACCCCTTTACAATCGCCATGTCGCCCTGGGAGCCCGCATCATCGACTTCGGCGGCTGGGCGATGCCGGTGCAGTACACCAATGTGATCGAAGAACATCTGGCCACACGCAAGGCAGCGGGAATATTCGACATCTGCCATATGGGGGAGATCGACGTCTCCGGACCGGGCGCCTTCGCTTTCCTGCAGGACGTCTTGACCAGGGACCTGACGGGGCAGAAGCCCGGCCAGATGAAGTTGAGCGTTCTGGCCAACGAGGCGGGAGGCATCATGGACGATCTCACCGTCTATCTTTTCGGGGAAAACCATTACCGCCTCGTCACCAACGCCGCCACAAAGGACAAGGATCTCCAGTGGCTCCTCGCGGTAAAGGCGCGTGGGGGGTTCGGCGACGTGGAAATCGCGGACCGCACGGCCGGCATCGGCAAGCTGGACCTTCAGGGACCGCGGGCCGAGGAGATCCTCCAAACCCTTGTCCCCGTCTATCTCCATCCCCTTAAATTTTATCACTTCCTGGAAACGGAGGTATCTCGTGTCCCCGCCGTGGTGTCCCGAAGCGGTTACACCGGTGAGGACGGTTTTGAAATCTATGTCCCCAGCGAACGGGTGGGGGAAATATGGGACCGCCTCCTCCAGGTGGGGGTGGACTACGGATTGAAGCCCGTCGGCCTGGGGGCCCGGGACACCCTGCGCCTCGAATCGGGGATGATGCTTTACGGCAACGACATGGACGAGACGGTCAACCCCTATGAAGTGGTTTACGGGTGGGTCGTGGACACGGAAAAGGATTTCATCGGCGCCGCGGCCCTCCGGGAGCAGTTCGCCCGGGAGGTGAAGAGAAAGCTGGTGGGATTCACCATGTGGGAGCGGGGCATCGCCCGTCATGGCTACAAGGTCTTCAAGGAGGGCCGGGAGGTCGGCGTCGTCACCTCCGGCACCTATTCCCCCACCCTGGGAAAGGCCATCGGGCTGGCCTTTGTCCCACCGGAGCTGGCCAAACCGGTAAACACCTTCGACATCCAGATCCGGAACAACTTCGCCGCCGCCCAGGTCGTCCCCCTGCCGTTCCACAAAAGAGAGCGTCAGTAAGTATTTTTCAATATCTTTATCTGAAAGGAAAGGAAGAGAAAAGGTTATGTCAAAGATCAATCCCACGAACAGGAGATACTCCCGGGAGCATGAATGGGTCATCGACAACGGCAACGGCACAGCCACCGTTGGCATCACCGATCATGCCCAGGAGTTGCTCACGGATATCGTGTTTGTGGAGCTGCCGGAGATAGGCAAACAGGTCCAGCAGATGGAACCGGTGGCCGTCGTGGAATCCGTCAAGTCGGTCTCCGATGTTTACGCACCGGTGAGCGGAGAGGTCACGGAGACAAATCTAAAACTGGAGCAGAACCCCGAGTTGATCAACCAGGACCCCTACGGCAACGGATGGATTGTCCGGATGAGAATGGACAATCCGGAGGAGTTGCCGGGGCTTATGGAGGCGGCGGACTACGAGGCATTCATCGCCACGGAGGAGCATTGATATAGGCGCCGAGTCCCCGGCGTCCCTGTCTCCGCGGTGGGGAAGCCTGCCGGGATGACCCCTTGCTTCCACGTCACCCTTTTTCAGAGGATGAGAAGAGAAGGATTAACCACACAAAAACATAAGGGATAACACGATGGACTACGTTCCCCACACCCCGGCGGACGAGCAACGGATGAGAGAGGCAATCGGGATTGCCTCTCTCGACGACCTGTTTACGGACATCCCCTCCCGCTTCCTCCTCAAAGACGCCCTGGCGCTTCCCGCCGGCGTTCCGGAGATGGAGCTGGCGACGATCATGACGGACCTCAGCGCGCGGAACCGCCTCCCCGCCCTCACCCTCATGGGGGCCGGGGCCTACCGGCACTGGCTCCCCGCCGTCGTGGGTCACGTCATTTCCCGTTCGGAATTCTATACCGCCTACACCCCCTACCAGGCGGAGATCAGCCAGGGGATCCTCCAGGCGATCTACGAATACCAGACCATGATCGCCGGTCTGACGGGGATGCAGGTCGCCAACGCCTCGATGTACGACGGGGCCACGGCGATGGCGGAGGCCGCCGTCCTCGCCGCCAAGACGCTGAACCGGCCCAGGCTGGTCGTGGCGAAATCCGTCCATCCCGAATACCGGCAGGTCGTCCGAACCTACGCCTGGGCCAACGGTTATGAGGTTGTCGAAACGCCATACCTGCCGACGGGTCAGGCGGACATCGAGGCCATGCGTCGGGCCGCCGGCGGCGAAGTCGCCGCCGTCCTGATTCAGAGTCCCAATTTCTTCGGCGTCATCGAGGATATTGCCCCCATCGCGGCCATCGCCCATGCGCCGGGGGCACTCCTGGTTACCGGCTTCACCGAGTCAACCTCCCTGGGGATCCTCAGGCCCGCCGGTGCCCTGGGGGCCGATTTCGTTGTCGGCGAGGGCCAGGCCTTCGGCAATCCCCTTAATTACGGAGGCCCCTATCTGGGGATCTTCGCCGCCGCGGAAAAGTTCCTCCGCAAGATCCCCGGCCGTCTCGCCGGGGCTACGGTGGACAAGGAGGGGAAGCGGGGTTTCGTCCTCACCCTCCAGACCCGGGAGCAGCACATCCGCCGGGAACG
This sequence comes from uncultured Syntrophus sp., assembly GCA_964571695.1. Taxonomy (GTDB): domain Bacteria; phylum Desulfobacterota; class Syntrophia; order Syntrophales; family UBA8958; genus UBA8958. Next base: position 11,140 of record CAZNDG010000002.1, on the reverse strand, counting down.
GGCCACCTCCAACATCTGCACCAACGAGGCCCTCTGCGCCCTCGCCGCCGCCGTCTATCTCGTCTGCCTGGGGAAGAACCTCAAACCCCTGGCCGAGCTGAACATCCGGAACGCCCGGTATCTCCGTTCACAGCTCTTGGCGCTGCCCGGATTCTCCCCTGCTTTCGAAGGCCCCTTCTACAACGAATTTGCCCTTCGTTGCCCCGATCCCACCGCGGTCAATCAAAAACTCCAGGCGGAGGGGATCATCGGCGGCTACGAACTGGGCCAGACTTATCCAGAGCTGTCCGACTGCCTCCTCCTCTGCGCCACGGAGCTCCTCACAAAGGAGGACATGGACCGGGTTATGGCCGTGATAAAAAGTTGAGACACAAAGAATTTTAAGGCCGGCAACCTCATGAGAGAAAGGATAGCTTATGCCCTTCATTAAAATAGCGGATCAATCCGGCCGGGAAATCGTCCCGGGGTTCACCGCCCAATTCGTCCATTCGGAATACATGACCTTTTCCTATTGGGAGGTAAAGGCGGGAGCGGTGCTGCCGGACCACAGCCACCCCCATGAGCAGGTGGCCAATCTCCTGAAGGGAAAGTTCGAGATGACCGTCGCCGGCGAGACCCGCATCCTGGAGCCGGGGATGGTGGCGGTGATCCCTCCGGAGGCCAAGCACAGCGGCCGGGCCCTGGCGGACTGCTACATCCTGGACGTCTTCTACCCGGTCCGGGAGGACTACCGATAAAAGGGGCAAAATGGGGACGGTTCTCTTTTTTTGCGGACGAAAATGAAAGTGCAAGACCCATCCCCACCTTAATCCTCCCCTTGAAGGGGAGGAAATTATTAATGAGTGAAGTCCAGCATATAGTATCGCATTTTCAGGTGAATTGTCATGTTTCTCCAACACCCACGAACGATGAAGATTGTTTAAGGGAAATTGCACGGATGCATTTTCATATAAACAGGAGATATGAATATGGATTTGATATTTGAGAAGAGCCGGCCGGGCCGGAAGGGATGCGAAATCCCCCGGGGAGATGTCCCCGCCATAAATCCGGAGGAAGTCATTCCGCGGGAGCTGCTCCGGGACGAGCCGCCGCTCCCGGAAGTCGCCGAGGTGGACCTGATCCGCCACTATACGGCCCTGTCGCGGCGGAACTTCGGCGTCGACGTCGGCTTCTACCCCCTGGGCTCCTGCACGATGAAATACAACCCCAAGATCAATGAAGACATGGCGAAGCTCCCCGGTTTTACCGGTCTGCATCCTTACGCCCCCGCCGCCTTCTCCCAGGGCAGTCTCCAACTGATGTACGAGCTCCGTCAATACCTGAGCGAGATCTTCGGGATGGCGGACTTTACCCTGCAACCGGCCGCCGGCGCCCACGGGGAACTCACGGGGATCATGATCTTCAAAAAATACTTTGAGAAGACTGGGGAAAAAAGAACGAAGATCCTCATCCCCGACGCCGCCCACGGCACCAATCCGGCCTCGGGCGCCCTGTGCGGTTTCCAGACCGTCACGGTCCGTTCCAACTCCGAAGGGGGGGTGGATATTGAACAGCTTGCCTCCCTGATGGAAACGGACGTCGCCGGCCTCATGCTGACCAATCCCAACACCCTGGGCCTCTTCGAGCGGAACATAGAGAAAGTGTCCGATATCATTCATAATAAAGGCGGGCTCCTCTACGGAGACGGCGCCAACGCCAACGCGTTTCTGGGAAAAGCCCGACCCGGCGATCTGGGTTTCGACGTCATCCAGTTGAACCTGCACAAGACATTCTCCACCCCTCACGGCTGCGGCGGTCCGGGGAGCGGTCCCGTGGGTGTGGGTGGAAAGCTCGTGGATTTCCTCCCCATCCCCCGGGTCGTCAAAACAGATACGGGCTTCGCCTGGTCCTACAATCATCCCGACGCCATCGGCCGGGTCCGGACCTTCTTCGGCAACTTCAACGTCATGGTGAAGGCCTATGCCTACATCCGCACCCTGGGGCCGGCGGGGCTGAAGCGGGCCGCCGAGATCGCCGTCCTGAACGCCAATTACATCCAGGCGCGCCTGAAACCTTATTATGACCTGGCCTTTGACCGCCCCTGCATGCACGAGTGCGTTTTTTCCGGCACCCGTCAGGTCCGGGAAAGCGGCGTCCACACCTCCGACATCGCCAAGCGCCTCCTTGATTACGGCTACCACCCCCCGACGATCTACTTCCCCCTCATCGCCCCCGAGGCGATTATGATCGAGCCCAATGAAACGGAAAGCGTCGAGACCCTGGACGCCTTCTGCGAAACCATGATCCGCATTGCCGCCGAGGCGAAGGACACCCCCGAACTGGTGAAGGCGGCCCCCCTGACCACCCCGGTGCAGCGCCTCGACGAGGTTAAGGCCGCCCGGGAACCCAATGTATGCTGGAGAGGTTGATTACATGATAAAGAACGTCATCTTTTTATCCAAGGAAGAACTGCTGGAACGGCTCTGGCAGGCGGACCCCCAGATCAAGAAGATCCTCAGGGATTCCAAGCACATCGAGGAGGCTCGACACCTGCTCTTCGACTATTTCAATTACCTGAACCGTTCGATGTTCAACATGAAGCCCGACACCTACTACTCGGAGATGAACATCACGGAAAAGCGCAATGCCCGGGAATGCATCCGGGTCTTTTCCAACACGGTCCGCACGGAGAACGAGCATCTGACCCAGGCCTCTCCCCTGCAGCTTCTCTACGACCTGGCCCACGACCCCGATACGGCCCTGCCCCGGGCAAGCGAGGCCTTTCTCTGCGAATACCTCTCCTTCTTCCGGGGCATCACGGGAAAGTCGGGAAAACATTCCAAGAGCCAGGACCTTTTCCAGATGAAGGATGGCCGGGAGGCGGCCCTGCTCCGCTCCGCTCAACTCGACGAGTACGCCACGATGATCCGCCGCTACTTCCGCCGCTACCGCACGGGGTTCGACCGCTCCGTGGTCAAGCGCCGGAAAAGCATGAAGAAGGATATCCTCGCCCACTTCGGCGCCACCGAGGAGGACTGGCGGGACTACATGTGGCACCTCAAGCACATCGTCAAGAACCTGGAGACGCTGGCCGCCATCGTCTCCCTGGACAAGGACGAAGAGGCCGGGATGAAGGCGGCGAAGAAATACGGCATCCCCGTAGAGATCACCCCTTATTACCTGTCACTGTTCAACAAGGACGGACGCACGGAATACGACCGCCAGATCCGGGCACAGGTCATCCCCAGCGCCGCCTACTGCCGGTCCGTGGCGGAAAGCCGGGCCAAGGGCTTCGACATGGACTTCATGGGAGAGAAGTCCACGAGTCCCATCGACGGGATCACCCGGCGTTATCCGGAGATCGTCATTCTCAAACCATTCAACGCCTGCCCCCAAATCTGCGTTTACTGCCAGCGAAACTGGGAGATCAAGAGCATCGACGATGAGGTGCAGATGAGCCGGGAAAAGGTCCGGGAAGCCATCGCCTGGATCGCCGACCATGAAAGCATAACCGAGGTATTGGTCACGGGCGGCGACCCCCTGACCCTGAAGAACGACTACCTGGACAATCTCCTGGGGGAGATCGCCGCCATCAGGCATGTGGACCGGATCCGCATCGGCACCCGGGTCCCGGTGACACTTCCGTTCCGGATCAACGACGGGTTTCTTGCGGTCCTGGCCAAATACCATGAATGGGGAAAGCGGGAGATCGCCATCGTAACCCATTTCGAGCATCCCACGGAGATGACGGAGGACGCCCTGGAGGCTATCAAGAAGCTCAAGAACGCAGGCATCAACGTTTACAACCAGCAGGTCTTCACCTACTTCAACAGCCGGAAGTTCGAGACCTGCCTCCTGCGCCGGGTCCTCAAACTCTGCGGCGTGGACCCCTATTACTCCTTCAGCACCAAGGGCAAGGAAGAGACCGTGGATTTCCGGGTCCCCATCGCCCGGATCGAGCAGGAACGGACCGAGGAGGCCCGGCTCCTCCCCGGTCTGATCCGGACGGACGAGCCGGTCTTCAACCTCCCCCGGCTGGGGAAGTCCCAACTGAAGGCCTGGCAGGATCATGAGGTGATCATGATCCTGCCCGACGGCCGGCGGGTCTATCGTTTCTACTCCTGGGAGGTGCGTCTGGTGACGGCCCGGGATTACCTCTACACGGACATCCCCATCTACGACTACCTGAAGCGTCTCGATGCCGACGGGGAGAACGTGGCGGATTACAGCACGATCTGGTACTACTTCTGACGGTTTCGTAAAAACCCTCATGCCCCGTGGAGCACCACGAAGCATGAAAAAGGTTTTGTTGATTTTATTGCGTATTTCGCTTCATTTTTCGTAGTAAGCCCGGATGCAGCGCTACGCTGCATCCTTCGTCACTGCGGCGTACAAAGAAGTACGACTCATTCCTCAGGATTGACGGGCCTTGCCTGAGGATCTTTTACGAAGCCGTCAATGATAACCAATTTCTCTGTTTTTTTAAGAGTTTATTGAATTGATCAGGGGGAGACGCTTTATGGGAGAGAAGCTTTATCTGTCTGACACGGACAAGAAGATCGGCGGCGTCTGCGGCGGTCTGGGGGAGTTTTTCGGCAAGGACGCCACCCTGTTCCGGATCCTCTTCATCCTTTTGATCCTGTTTTCCTTCGGTGTCGGCGTTATCGCCTACCTCGCCATGTGGCTGGTGATCCCCAAGCGGCCGCAAATCTAAGGGATAAGGAGATCCTCATGGGGCCGCAAAAGAGACTTTTCGGCTTGGTCCGCTCCTCCTGCCGCTGGTTTCCACCGCCGGAGAGGGAGCAGTGGTGAAGGCGGCAAGAAGTCTTCCGGAGACGGACGGCGGCGAATATCTGCGTAAGCCCCCCTGGTTGAAGATAAGGCTGCCCGGCACGAAAGGTTTCAGCCGCGTCCGGGACACCCTGGCCCGCCACGGGCTCCATTCCATCTGCCAGGAGGCCCGGTGCCCGAACATGGCGGAATGTTTCCAGGATGGAACGGCCACCTTCCTCCTCATGGGCGATGTCTGCACCCGCGACTGTCGTTATTGCAACGTCAAACACGGCATCCCCGGCCTGGTGGATCCCGGAGAGATCCCTCACCTTGTGGAGGCCGTCGAATATCTGAACCTGAAGTACGCCGTCCTCACCTCCGTCACCCGGGACGACCTTCCCGACGGCGGCGCCGCAGTCTTTGCCCGCGCTGTCATGTCCCTGCGGGCGGCGCTTCCGGCTATCCGCATCGAGGTTCTCATCCCCGATTTTCAGGGTCGAAGCGAGGCTCTGGAAAAGGTGATCGCTGCCCGGCCCGATGTGATCAATCACAATATCGAAGTCGTCCCCTCCCTGTTCGCCGCGCTGCGCCCCCAGGGCAACTACGCCGTTTCCCTGGCGATCCTCCGGCGCCTCGGCGAGGGAAAGGCGGCGGCACGCTCAAAATCGGGCTTCATGATCGGCTTCGGGGAAAGCGGGGAGGATATCAGGCAGCTCCTGACGGATCTGGCTTCCGCCCGGTGCGGGGCGGTGACGGTGGGACAGTACCTCCAGCCGACGCGGCGCCACGCCCCGGTCCGGAAGTACTACCACCCCGAGGAGTTCGCCGCCATCCGGGAGGAGGCCCTGGCGCTGGGCATTTCCCACGTCGAGGCGGGACCACTGGTACGAAGTTCCTATCATGCCGGGGCGGCAATGGTCTGATCTCCGCCCCGAGACACTGCCGGGAAGATCATTTGGCGCCGGCGGATGAAGAAGAGGGTTTGTCATGTCACTGGAAAGTTTTGACCTTATCGTCATCGGCGGCGGCCCCGGCGGTCACGCCGTCGCGGAGGAGGCGGCGCGCCACGGCGCCCGGGTGGCCATCATCGAGAGAAACGGCTGGGGCGGGACGTGCACCCATCGGGGCTGCATCCCCACCAAGGCCCTCCTGGCGTGCAGCGGGCATTACGCCGCCCTGAAGAAGCTCTCCCGGATGGGCGTCGCCACCGGCGCGGCGGCCTATGATTTTGCCGCGATCCGTCGCCACCGGGACCAGACGGTCCGGATCGCCGCTCTGGGGGTGGAGAAGTCCCTGGAAGGGGCAGGCGTGGAGACAAAGACCGGGGAGGGAAGGATCGCCGCCCCCGGCGAGGTGATCTGCACGGCGCCCAACGGCGAAACCGAAAGCCTCCGGGCCCGCCGCATCGTCATTGCCTGGGGTTCCGAACCGGCG
>CAZNDG010000002.1:2506-4854 GCA_964571695.1 uncultured Syntrophus sp. | reverse complement strand
CGGGAAGACGGGGACGGGATACGCGCCGTGGCGGTAAAAGATGGGCAAGCAATGGAATTCCAGGCGGAATACGCCCTTCTCTGCACGGGGAGGCGGCCCCGCCTCGACGCAGCAACCCTGGCCGGGACGGGAATCCGCCATGACCGCCGGGGCATCGCCGTCAACGACGGGCAGGAAACCAGCATTCCCGGGATCTATGCCGTGGGGGACGTCACGGGGGGGATCATGCTCGCCCACCGGGCCATGCAGCAGGGCCGGGCCCTGGGCTCCCGCCTTTTCGGCGACGGCGCCGTGGGCTGCCGGGAGGACGCCGTCCCCTCCGTCACCTACACCCACCCCCCCGTCGCCCGGGTCGGTCTGACGGAGGCCCAGGCCCGGGAAAAGGGTTGGGACGTGGAGATCCTCCGGAACGACTACGGAGCCAACATCATGGCCCGGACGGAACTGGCCGGTCAGGGCTTCGCCAAGTTCATCTTCAACGAAGAGCGCCTCGTGGGGGCCACCATCGCCGGCGCCGGGGCCCCCGACCTGATCGCCGCCCTGACCCTCGCCGTCGCCGCCGGCATGGAGCGGCGAACACTCCAATCCTGGATACTCCCCCACCCGACCCTCAGCGAGATCCTCCGGCTGTAACCGGGGCGCCGTGCTCGCCGAATTATTGCGGCCGCGTTTTTACTGTTGCGTTTTCCTTGCAATCATTTCAAGAAATTGTATCATGACCGGGGTTGATACAACCAGAGGCAGAGCGTGGACAAAATCAACAAAAAAACTCTCAGTGAAACCGACATCTGCGATCTCTTCATCACCCCCGCGATTAAAAATGCCGGCTGGGACCCCGCCATACAGATCAGGCGCGAGGTGACGCTCACCCCCGGCCCCGTTATCGTGCGGGGCAACATGTCCTCCCGGAACAGGAAAAAGAAAAAATTCGCCGACTATGTTCTCTCCTGGGAACCGGGCGTCCCCGTTGCCGTCGTGGAGGCCAAGGACAACAATTATGCCGTCGGCCACGGGATGCAGCAGGCCCTGGGATATGCGGCCATACTGAATGTTCCCAGCGCCTTCAGTTCCAACGGCGATGCCTTTGCCGCCCATAATAAAACCGCCGCCGCCGGCGAGGATATCGAGACCTCGTTTCCCCTCGCGGAATTTCCGCCTCCCGAAGAACTCTGGAAGCGCTACAAATCCTATCGCGGCATCGCCGACAAATCGGAGGGGCTCGTTTTGCAGCCCTACCACTCGGATTACACCGGCAAAGAGCCGCGTTACTATCAAGTCGAGGCCATCAACCGGGTCGTCGAGGCGGTTGCCGCCGGCCGGAGACGGCTGCTCCTCGTCATGGCCACGGGTACGGGCAAGACTTACACCACCTTTCAGATCATCTGGCGACTCTGGAAGGCCCGGCTCGTCAAGCGCGTCCTATTCCTGGTCGATCGCAACATCCTGGCGGATCAAACCCTGGTCAACGACTTCAAGCCTTTCGGAGCGGTGATGACCAAGGTGAAGAACCGGAAGATCGACCCGGCCTATGAAATCCACCTGGGACTCTATCAGGCGATTACGGGACAGGACGAGGCAGACAAGATATTCAGGAACGTCTCCCCGGATTTCTTCGACATGATCATCATCGACGAGTGCCACCGGGGCAGCGCCGCCGATGATTCCGCCTGGCGGGAGATCCTCGATTATTTTTCCGGCGCCATTCAGCTCGGCATGACGGCGACGCCCAAGGAAACGAAGTACGTCTCCAATATCAACTACTTCGGCGAGCCCGTTTACACCTACAGTCTGAAGCAGGGCATCGAGGACGGCTTCCTCGCCCCCTATAAAGTGGTCCGTATCGATATCGACAAAGACATCTACGGATGGACACCGCCGCCGGGGATGCGGGACGACCTCGGGCAGGAGATCGAAGACCGCACCTTCAACCAGAAGGACATGGACCGCATCCTCGTCCTCAACCAGCGCACGAAACTGGTAGCCGGGCGGGTCATGGAGTTGCTCAAGGCAACCGATCCCTTCGCCAAGACGATCATCTTCTGTGAAGACATCGATCATGCGGAACGGATGCGGGCGGCCATCGTCAATGCCGCCGGGCCACTCGCCCTCGACAACCCCAAATACGTCATGCGCATCACCGGCGACAGCGTGGAAGGGAAGGCGGAAGTCGATAACTTCATCGATCCGGAAAGCAGATTTCCGGTCATCGCCACGACCTCGGAGCTGTTGACCACCGGGGTCGATGCCAAGACCTGCAAGGTCATCGTCCTGGACAAAACGATCAACTCCATGACGACCTTCAAGCAGATCATCGGGCGCGGCACCCGCATCGAGGAGGAATACAACAA
>CAZNDG010000002.1:0-2406 GCA_964571695.1 uncultured Syntrophus sp. | reverse complement strand
AAAAAGCAGGCCATCATCGATCTTTTCGAGGAACACGGCATCGTTCTGGACAACCTGGCCGAACTGGTAGGCAAAGACTACGGCGACTTCGATTTGATCTGCCACATCGCCTACGACCAGCCGCCCCTGACCCGCAAAGAGCGGGCCGATAATGTCAAAAAGCGCGATTACTTCACGAAATACGGGGAGCAGGCCCGGGCGGTCCTGAGCGCCCTCCTCGATAAATACCAGGACGAGGGCGTCGGCTGCATGGAGAACGCCCGGGTTTTGAAGCTGAAGCCTTTCAGCGACATGGGCACGCCCATGGAAATCATCAGGAACGCCTTCGGCAGCAAGGCAGCTTACGAACAGGCCGTAAAAGAGCTGGAGCAGGAATTATTTCCACAGGTGGAATCGGCATGAGCAATGTTTCAGGAATCATAAAATCCATTCAGGATATTATGCGCAAGGACGTGGGCGTCGATGGCGACGCCCAGCGCATCAGCCAGTTGGTCTGGATGTTCTTTCTGAAGATCCTCGACGACCGGGAAGAGGAGATCGAGTTTCTCGAAGAGGACTATCGCTCGCCGCTGCCGGAAAAGGTGCGCTGGCGGAACTGGGCGAAGAATCCGGAAGGCATGACGGGAGACGAGCTTGCCGACTTTGTGAACCTGGAGCTCTTCCCGACCCTGAAAAACAAACTGAACGTCCAGGGGGTGCACGGCAAACGCGCCCTCGTCGTCCGGGACATCTTTGCGGACGCCTACAACTACATGAAATCCGGCACCCTGATGCGCCAGGTGATCAACAAGATCTGCGAGATCGATTTCAATACGAAAAACGACCGCCATACCTTCGGCAACATCTACGAACAGATCCTCAAGGACCTCCAAAGCGCCGGCAATGCGGGCGAGTTCTACACCCCCCGGGCCGTGACCCGGTTCATCGTGGATCGGGTGAATCCCCAACTGCATGAAACCGTCCTGGACCCGGCCTGCGGCACCGGCGGCTTTCTCGCCCATGTGATCGAACACAAGCGTTCCCGGTTCGTCAATTCCCCGGCGGACGAAGAAATCCTCCAGGCCTCCATCCGCGGCGTCGATAAGAAATCCCTGCCCTATATGCTCTGCATCACCAACATGATCCTCCACGGCATCGACACGCCCACCAACATCCGGCACGACAACACCCTGGCCCGCCCCTTGCGGGACTATGCGAACAAGGACCGGGTCCACGTCATCGTGACCAATCCCCCCTTCGGCGGCATGGAAGAGGACGGCATCGAGAACAATTTCCCCGCTACCTTCCGCACCCGGGAGACCGCCGATCTCTTCGTCACCCTGATCATCCACCTGCTGAAGCATGAGGGACGCGCCGCCGTCGTCCTCCCCGACGGCTTCTTCTTCGGCGAGGGCATGAAAACCCGCCTCAAGGAAAAGCTACTGGCGGAATGCAACCTCCATACGATCGTCCGCCTCCCCAACGGCGTCTTCAACCCCTATACGGGCATCAAAACGAACCTCCTTTTCTTCACCAAAGGGCAACCGACGGAACATATCTGGTACTACGAGCATCCCTATCCGGCGGGCGTGAAGAGCTACAACAAGACCAAGCCCATCCGTTTCGAGGAGTTCCAGACTGAAATCGACTGGTGGGGGAAGGAGGAAAACGGCTTTGCCGCCCGGATCGAAACGGAACAGGCGTGGAAGGTTGCCATCGACGAGGTCAAGGCCCGGAACTACAACCTGGATATCAAGAATCCCCATGTGGGGGAGCAGATCAGCCATGATCCCGACGAGCTGCTGCGGAAATATGCCCGTCAGCAGGAGGAAATCTCGAATTTGCGGAATCAGCTCAAGGGTATCTTGGACGGGGCGATGGAGGGACGAAAATGAAAAAAATGAAATCGGTCGATCTTCTGCCCGACATCCGCCGGATGATCATGGAATCACGGACAGCCGCGGCAACGGCCGTGAACGTGGTTCTGACGATGCTCTACTGGCGTATCGGCAAGCGCATCCATGACGAAATCCTCAGAGGAGAAAGGGCCGAATACGGGGGAGAAATTGTCGCCACGCTGTCGCGACAATTGGTTCTGGAATATGGAACGGGTTTTTCAGAGAAGAACCTGCGGCGGATGATCCAATTAGCCGAGGTGTTTCCCAAAAAACAGATTGTCGCCGCCTTGTCGCGAGAATTGAGCTGGTCGCATTTTAGGGAGTTGCTTCCCCTCAGTGATCAGCTTCAACGTGATTTTTATGCCGAGATGTGCCGTGTCGAGCGCTGGAGCGTCCGCACTCTTAGGGAAAAGATCGGCTCCATGCTCTACGAGCGGACGGCTCTGTCAAAAAAGCCGGAAAAGCTGATCCGTCATGAGTTGGACTCCCTCCGGGACGAGGATCGCATGACGCCGGACCTCGTCTTTCG
>CAZNDG010000001.1:254049-348197 GCA_964571695.1 uncultured Syntrophus sp. | reverse complement strand
GTGAACGCAGACCTCTCCACAGGCACTGCAACGAATTAAAAGACGGTCTTTACGTTCCCGGTCCAGGCTGACGGCAACCTCGACGTTATCCACCAAAACGCGAAACAAATTTCATTCAAAGAAAACATGCTCCGCGATGTCGATTTGGAAGCGTCCCCCCTGTCTGATCAACTTTTCACCCTCCTCCCCCAGATGCCGGCAGGCCTGGAGATAGGTAAGATGCGACAACTTGTTTATGAGGGTTATCATGGCGTTCTTCCTTCCCTCCCATTTACAACCGTGAGACCAGGGAATATAGGGAAAGCCCCTTTTTGCGTCAAGGATATTTTTGCCAGAAAATGTGATCGTAAAATGGTCTCGAGGTTAATATTTGTAGGACAAAAGATACCGCTGATGTGGCATGGGGAAATATTTCCTTACATACCTTTAATACGACTGTACGAACGGTAAGCGGTGAGTTATAATTACACATTGCCGATAATTCAGGTAAATGAATTATCCATATTTATCCAGGAGGATATACGATGCATCGCCGGACAGCCGGAATCATTCTGGCCTTGTTTGTCCTTGTCACAACCATTCCTTCCCCCCTCTTTGCCGCGGAACGGCGAACCGCGCTTGTTATCGGCAACAGTTCATACGTTTCCGGTCCGCTGAAGAACCCGGTCAATGACGCCGCGGATTTTGCGGCCAACCTCAAAATACTTGGATTTGTCGTTACCCTCAAGACGAATGCAACACATCAGGAGATGGAAGATGCGATCCGTGCGTTTGGAGATACATTGAAGAAGGGTGGGGTGGGGTTGTTCTACTATGCGGGGCATGGAACGCAGATCGGCGGCAGAAACTACCTGCTGCCCGTGGGGGCAAAGATCAACAAAGAAACGGATGTCAAATTTCAGGCTGTAGATGCCGAGTTGGTACTGGCAGAGATGGACAGCGCCGGCAACAATCTAAATATCGTGATCCTCGATGCCTGTAGGGATAATCCCTTTGGCCGCGGTTTCAGATCAGCAGGTCGTGGATTGGCGATAATATCCGACACTCCTAAAGGAACATTCATTGCCTACTCCACTTCTCCCGGCAAGGTTGCGGAGGATGGGAAGGGACGCAATAGCCCCTATACCGAATCTTTGATCCGGCACATGAATATATCGGGGCTTCAAATAGAGGAGGTCTTCAAGAAGGTCAGGAAGGACCTGGGGAGGAAGACGGGAGGTCAACAGGTTCCCTGGGAGCTGTCATCTCTTGAAGGCCGGTTTTCCTTCCGGCAAGACGAATCATCACTTTCAGCAACCAAATCGTCGGGAGCGGATTTAAATGCCGAACAGAGCAAGATTGATGCGGAGAAAGAAAGGGTGCGGAAGGAACGGGAACTGCTTGAACAGCAGGAAGCCTTGGTGGAAGAAGAGAGATTGCTTGCCGAGAAGAGGAAAAAAATAGCGATGGGCTCTCAATCTTCAGATCCAACGGCAAAAGAGATCGGGAAAGACGGGCGGTTTATCGCTTACGACAACGGGACGGTTCTGGACACCCGGACAAACCTGATGTGGGCGGCCCGTGACAGCGGGAGCACAATCAATTGGAAAGGAGCCAAGAAATATTGCGCAAATTACAGCGGCGGCGGCTACAAAGACTGGCGCCTTCCCACTCAACATGAACTGGGGAGTTTGTATGACAAATCTGAAGCCTACAAAACAGAGTGCGGACATATGGTTCATTTAACCGAATTCATTCGCCTTACTTGTAATGTCCTGTGGGCATCCGATACAGATGGTTCCGTCGCCGGAGGCTTCCGATTTGGCGGTGGTATAACGGGAGGGGAGCGACTGTCTTTTGATTTCAAGTGCTATGCCCTCCCGGTGCGTAACGCAAAATAGTTGACATGGTCTAAACCATGAAGAGATATGGGAAAATATCACCGCCACGATTCTTCTTTCGGGATTTTTACATAAGGTTCTTCCCGGCGTTGCTGTGGCGGCTGTTACATCCGGGAAAAAGGACAATGACATGAAAAAGCTGATCGGTGTTATGACGTTGTTGTTGCTGTTTTTACCTGTCGTCGGGGTTGCCGAGATCAAGGAGATCATCTCCGAGGGCAACTATAACATGGGTGACGGCGAAACTCCGAGCGTAGCGGAAAGCCGGGCCCTTCTTGACGCCAAGAGAATAGCATTGGAGGAGGCCGGCACGTATGTGGAGAGTTACAGCAAGGTAAAGAATTTCCAATTGACGGAAGATGAAGTGAAGGTTCTGGCCTCGGGCACCATCGAGGTGGCTATCCTGGACAAGAAGCGAACGATTGTCGGTGATGGATTTCATTTCTGGGTGAAGATAAAGGCCAGGGTAAACTCTGACAGGATGACGGAGATGGCCGGAAACGTGAAAGAAAGATCGATTGTCGAGGATTTCAAGAAGATCCAGCGCGAGTACGCCCAGAATCAAAAAGAAATGGAAGTCCTGAAGAAGGAACTGTCTCTGGCCAGGGGAGGGGCGGGAAAGAAGCAGTTGGAGGCAAGAATATCCGATGAGGAGAAACGCTTCCAAGCCAATGAATGGTTCGAGAAAGGCTTACAGCATACGGTCAGTCGGGAGGAAGCTCTGGCCATTGAGGAATTTACCCGGGTCATCGCCCTGAATCCCGATTACGCCGAGGCATATCATCATCGTGGCATTGCCTATTACAACCGTGGGCTTACGACAAACGACAAGGCGCAGTTTGAACTCGCCGCCAATGATTTCCGCAAGGTCATCGCCCTGAAACCCCGAAGCCGGGAAGCTATTTTTGCCCAGGCGGCGATCTACCTGTTTCAGGAACAGTATGATCAAGCCATCGGGGAACTGGACAAGGCAATTGCGGCACATCCCGACGAAGCGGTGTCCTATGTGGGACGAGGGTTCATTTATACGCGTGAGAAAAGAAAGAATCCCCGCCGGGCCATAGAGGACTTCAGCCGGGCTATCGCTATTGGCGGCCCTTGGACACCTATGGCCTACATGAACCGTGGGGCGGTCCTCCTTGACGAGAAACGGTTCTCTGAGGCCGCCAATGATTTCAACCGGGTCATCGAACTGACGCCGCGCAATGCCAAGGCCTATCTGGGCCGGGGCGTCTGCCAGGCCTTCCAGGGCCAGTTCAGTAAAGCGATCGAGGATCTCAACAGGTCTATCGAACTGGATCCGAAATGCCCTGACGCCTATAACATCAGGGGCATGGTCTATGCTCAGATCGGCAATCCACGGGCAATATCGGATTTCCAGAAGGCCTGTGACATGGGACATGCCCAGGGGTGCGCCAACTGGCAACGGATATTGAAGAGCCGGTGATTCATCTGGAACCTCCTCCGTGAAGATTTGTGCCCGAAAAGACCGTCAGAATATAAGCTGGTTTACAGATAGGCGAATAACTGAAGATTAAAAGTTGCCCATAGGAAGTCTTCACCGGTGGAAATTCTTCAAGCGAGGATCACAGGCTGAATCTTAAAGAAACAACCCCGGATTTAAGACAGCGTTCTATCGTCGGATGCATGGCAATGGCCGGATTCGTGTATCAGTTTGAGGCGAATCTTGTCAATGTGGCCCTGCCGGCCATTAGTGCCATGATATATGTTCAACGCCAAGAGGAAATATTTCCGCCTTCAGGATTGGAGCAAACAAAGCGGCGGCGACTCGGAGGCGTCCAGCCGCCTTTTTATGGACAAACTATTCGTCTACGACCGGATCACCACCCCCTTTTTGGCGGCGGCATTTTTCCCGAGGGATTCGATCTGGTTTATATATTATCGGTGATTGATTATGAAAGTGGCTGCTGAATTGGAAAGAGAATTCGAAATCCGGCGCGTAACGCCGCCGAAGGCAAGGCCCGGGAAGGCGCGGACTTCACGGACGGCCGGCTTTTCCCTCCTGGAACTCATGTTGGTCATCGCGCTGATCGGGATTCTTTTGACCCTCGCCCTGTCCCAGTTTGCCGCCTACTTGGAGCGCGGCCATAAGGCGAACTGTCTTGCCAACCGTTATCACATCGAACAGGAGGAAAGAGCCTACTATTTGCAGCACAACCGGGCGTCGCTGGCCATTGACGGCCGTTATCAATGCCCTGCGAAGGGCGTTTATGTCTGGTTGGCGGCGGACCCGGCCACAGCGGAATATCCCCGCGTCGGTTGCTCGCTCCATTACGGCGCCGTTCGGGCGGTGGACCAAAAGGATTATTCCATCGTCCTTAGTGCCGGCGCCATGAATAACACCATCAAGGAGATTTATTCATCATTTTCCGACTACCTAGTCGCTTGGATGGCCAAGGAAAACAAGCTGCCCGTCGTAAATTATACAAATGGCTCATCGTCATGGAATGCCCCCTTGTATTCAGGTTCCGATAAAACAAACCTTTTTCAAGCCAAGTTCTGGAGTGAATATTATGAGTTTGTAAACAAAGAGGGTTTCAACGCCAGGAACGCCCAGATCTCGGACTTCAAGGTATTTTTCAAGCACGATGCCGAGGGCAGGATAACCCCCGACTTTGCGGGGGTCTATCTGCAACTTGGCGGGGAGAGACGGATCTTCTTTTCCGACGGCACGGTGATCGCCAACAAGCATTATGGGGGCTATATAGACGCGACCACACGGGAACTCACACCCCCGCCGCAATGAGGTAGGATTTGGGCGGCCACTCGCCGGCCGCGACTACGCCGCTGCACCCGGCGTCACGGCAACGCGACGGGGTGGCCGGGAAGGGATTATGGAAGGTGCGGCGGCTTAGATCACCTCGCTCCGGCGGGGCAAAATCACGGCCACTGCCGTAACTATCTAAATAATTAAAATCAGTACAGTCTTATTACTCCGGAAATATTTTTTCAAGAGACAGCGAAGTGCTCACCGCGAGAGGTTCTATAGCCTAGGAGTTCGCAGATAGCGACAGCGGCATGGGCCGGATAATTCTATCTGCCATCTCCCGCCGCGTCTTCCTGGACGGGGATGCGTGACTCGCAGGGGACCTTCGTCTGGCAAAGGCCGCAGCCGTAGCTTTCGATTCCAAAGTTGTTCTTCGTGTAGGCGGCGACGGTCTCGAAAAGATACTTCCGGCAGAGTTCTTTGTCATGGCCCGCTTCGCTGATCGCCCCTACGGGACAGCGGGAGATGCATTTTCTGCATTTGCCCTGGGAATAAAAAAGGCAATAGGCGCGGTAATCATCGTAAGGCCGCGGCGTCGGGTGAAGAGCGACTTTGGCCACCACGGAGCCGCAGCGCATCGCCTTACCCTTCGGTGTGATGAGGCCGTCACAAAGGCTGAAGGTGCCGAGACCGGCCACGTGCGCCGCATGGCGCTCGGACCAGTTGGAGGAGAATCCGTACCGCTCCGATGTACGCCAGGCCCAATGGGGGGACAGTCCGGGCGCAACGGAATCTATGCCCTCCCCTCGCAGCGACGTGACCAGATGCCGGGCAAGCTCCGCATTGAATGCTTCTCCGTAGTTGCGTGACCTCGCCCAACGCTCCGCCGGCAAGTCCCGCTGATTCCTGTTATCTGCCTTCGTTGCCTCGGTCTGGGGCAGGACCCAACTGATCACCGTCAGTTCTTCCGGTACCGGGTCGGAACCGGGATACGTGAGGGCGAAAATCTCCCCGGGGGTCCAGAAAAAAGGTCCTATGTCGCTCTTAAAGAACAAAAAGAGCGGGTCGTCCCCCCGGGCGTAGCCCACCAGTGGATCGTCCCAGGCCCTGTCGTTTGAGTCGTTTCTCAGGGCATTGTCTGGCGAAGTGCGGACGTGATCCATGATCAGCCCTTCGATTATCGCTTCCGACAGTTCCATAAAATACCTCCTTTTGTGCAATTTTAAATGATTAACGACCAAGAGCGTAATGATTACCCCCGCCGCCGAGGTTGTTTGCTTATGAAAAGGTATCAAGGAGCTTCTTTAGAGCAATTTCTAATCTTCGCACCTGTTTGATCATCATGACTTTGGAGTTGTTTCCGCTGCCGGTGGCTCCGGATCTTTTCCCGGTTGCCGCAGATGGACATGGCGCACCACCGGCGCCGGTTCGACGGTGAATTGTCGAGAAAGAGCATCCGGCATCCGCCGCTTTCGCATCTCTTCAGGCGTTTCCGTTCGGCCCCGGTCATGATCGTGATGGCATCCCGGGCAATGACGGCCAAACAGGCCTTTACCGGATTATCCGTTTCCCATGCTACCGAGGCGGCGTTGGTGTGAAGTTGCGGGACGGCTAGCGGGAACGCGGCCGCCAAGTTGATGCGTGCGATGTCCCCGCTCTCCGGCTGGGCATTCAGGATGATGGATTGGACGGCGGCGTGGATGGATTCGCGAAGCAAAACAGCCTCCTCGTATTCATTTTGGGAAGGAGTGGTATCAATGTGGAAAAGACCAGCCAGGTGCAGCCACTTCGGTAGCGCTTCCGGTGCAATCAGCAGGTCTCTCGGCTCGGCGCCTCGATGCCTGACGGTCGCCACAAAGTTCAGGGAAAGACTGCCGGCATCGAATCTGAACCGACGGTATTTGGGATGTGAGTTTCCGATGGTCATGAAATTGCCTCTTCTGTGTAACCATATATATGGTTACATTTAGGTTGTCAATTAAAAATATCCCCTTGACATGAAAAAGCTGCCCTCCTATAATTTTGTTCATAAAAAGGAATGTTTTATCAATCCATCCAAAAAAATCTATAAAAATGGCCTATCAATCATTTTGCCAGAATTCCTCCCACTGTAATTGTCTTGATCTTGGTTATGATTCAGAGATAGGCTTTTTGACCCCTGAGGTTATCCACCTCAGGCAGGGGATGCATATCATCAAGTATGCTATGCAGGCATTCCTTAACACAGGCTTTAAAGGCGTCTAAACCTTTTCAAGGGAAACTGTCTTCACCGGCACCCGAAGAGATAAACGAGCGCCAGATCCAAAGGCCATGCAATCCGTCGCATCGATGAGCGAGTTTTCTTGATTTCATCGACAAGGTCCTCTTACAATACCATCTTTTAAAACGGTCCCTCTCTTAAGACGTATGGCATCAAGCAACATAAACTTGGCTACAGAACCTGAAATCAGTTGTAGAATCACCAGGACACTGCTGCTGTACGTGCGCGAAAAGAACAACGGCTCATTAGGGAATCTCCTGGACGGGCTGGAATTGGACGAGGCGTATCTTTCGGATCCCAACAACTGGATTTCCCATGCCTTCCTGCATATCCTCTATCGTCGGATGATCACCATACTGGATGACGACAGTGCCGTGTACCATATGGCCCTCAGATCGGACCGACTGCAATCATTGGGGCTGCTGAACCGCATCGGACGCCTCTTGGGGAATCCCCGTCCGATCTATTCACAGGGACCGATCCTGAACCGGTTGTTAAAGCGCAACGGGGATGTAATTATTCATGAGATCGGGGATACATGGGTACTTCTGGAAGATCGTTATCATTCCGGCGATCAAAAGACACGCTGCGACTGCGACTATACCCGGGGCATTCTTGAAGGAATTCCAACCATGTTCGGCATGCCCCCGGCAAGCATCCAGGAAATCGAGTGCCAGGTGACCGCCGAGCGTTATGGAAAAAGGACTTGGAAAGATGCACCTGCACAGGGAGCCAAGGGGTGTCTCTTTCGCGTTGATTGGAATGCAGGCAAGGTGCCTCGCTTCTGGGACCGTATTTTAAACTTGGGAATCTACAGGCAAGCCGTTGATGACCTTCTAACCGCGGATCGGAAGATTCAGGAAAAGTATGATGAAGCAAGATCCCTGGCAGCTAATCTACAGCGGATCAATCAGGAACTGCAGGAAGTCAGGCATGAGCAGGAAGCCAACATCGAAAGACTTGAGGCCTCGGAAGCGAAGTATCGCCTGATGGCAGACAGCTTGAGAAAAAGTGAAGATAAATATCGTCAACTGTCTGAAACATCTCATGATTTGATCGTGACAGTGGATTTTGATTTCAAGATCCTCTATGTGAATCAAGCCGTTCTCAATCTAACCGGCGGCATAAGCCCGGTCGGCGGCAGCTTAGTGGATTACACGCCGTCTCATCTGCACGAGATGCAGCAAGTTACAATGCAAAAACGACGGGAAGGCTTCAGTGATGTCCTGTCATTTGAATGGGAAATCGACCATCTCGCCGGGAAGAAGACCATCATCGATATCCGCTCGACCCTTTTGAAGGAAAACGGCAAACCGACGGCGGTGATGTTTGTCGCCAGGGACATCACGGAACGTAAGCTGGCAGAGGAGGCGCTTCGAGAAAGCGAAAAGAAATTCAGAGATATGGCCGAATTGCTTCCCGCGGTTGTTTTTGAATTGGACAGCCAGGGACGCCTGACCTATGTCAACAGGTACGCATTTAACCTGTTCGGATATACGCAGGACGAGTTCGATAGAGGCCTCAGCGCCCTCGATATGATCGCGGACCCTGACCGGGAAAGGGCGGCGGCCAGCATGATGATGATGATGCGGCAGGAAAGTCAGACGGGAATGGAATATATGGCGGTGAATGCGAACGGCGAGGAATTCCCTGTCATCATCTATGCGACACCGATCGACAGGGATGGAAAGACGATCGGCCTAAGGGGCATCGTCGTTGATATCACCGAACGTAAGCGCATGGAGGAACGTCTTCAGCGTTTCGAGAAGATGGAGATGCTGGGGTCGTTGGCCGGAGGTGTAGCGCACGACCTTAACAATGTCCTGGGCGTACTGGTTGGATATTCGGAGTTGCTGGCCGATAAACTGCCGGCGACCAGCGTTTTGCGGCGGTATGCAGACAACATCCTTCAATCGGGTCTGCGGGGAGCCGCAATCGTTCAGGATTTGCTTACTCTGGCCAGGAGGGGCGTGACCGTAAAGGAGACAATTGACATTAATAAGGTACTCCAGGATTATTTCCAGACGCCGGAGTTCGAAAATATGAAGGTTCGATACCCGCAACTTGTGATCTCCAAAGATCTTGATCCGGGATTGTCATGTATCAAGGGATCGCCTGTGCATTTGAGTAAAACGGTTATGAACCTCATATTGAATGCCGCGGAGTCCATTTCCGGGCCGGGAAAGGTAACGATCCAGACCTGGAACACTTACCTGGATAGTCCGATCCGGGGCTATGACAAGATTTCGGAGGGAGAATACGCGGTTTTGGCAATATCGGACACGGGCATTGGGATATCTCCGGAAGACGTGAAGAACATATTCGAGCCCTTCTACACGAAGAAGGTAATGGGCCGCAGTGGTACAGGCCTGGGACTGGCGGTGGTCTGGGGGACTGTAAAGGATCATGGGGGATATATAGACGTGCAGAGCGATAAGGGATGCGGGAGCACCTTTACCCTATACTTCCCCGTGTCGGTTGGGGATGCGGTGAGAGAGGAAGGTCCGGCCTCCCAGGTCTCATATATGGGGAGGGGGGAACAATTGCTGATCGTGGATGATGTGAAAGAACAACGGGAGTTGGCCTCTCAAATGCTGGAAATGCTCGGCTATCGGGTCGAGGCCGTCGCGAGTGGCGAGGAGGCCCTTTTGTACCTCAAGGACAGAGCGATTGATCTGGTCATACTGGATATGATCATGGAGCCCGGCATGGACGGCCTGGATACTTACCGCGGGATGATTGACATCCGGCCGGGCCAGAGGGCGATTATCGCCAGTGGCTTCTCGGAAACGGACCGTGTCCATCAGGCCCAGTTGTTGGGGGCCGGGGCATTCGTAAGGAAACCCTACATGCTGGAAAAAATCGGACTGGCCGTCAGAAGCGAACTGGATCGGTAGGGTCTGTTGAGATTTCCTTTTTTTTGCTAACTTGATAATTGCATTTGACAAACAATCACTACTTGTTCATATAGGTGGATACAATGATCATAGAACAGCACCAATGGAAAAGAAACACAGGTTGGGTTCCCGAACTGGATACGGGACGCCGCCCCGATGCGCAACTGTTAATAATATTTGGCGCGTCCCATCTGATCAGGGAAAAAAGGTTGATCGCCGAACTCAAAGAGGCCTATCCGGAAGCGATACTATGCGGTGCATCCACCGCCGGGGAAATAATCGGCGCCCAGGTCAATGACGGCACCATAACGGCAACGGCGATCAAGTGGCAGCATACAAGGCTGCAATCAGCCGGAGAAAAGCTGGGTAAAGATGAAGACAGCGTGAGTGTTGGTGCGAGAATCGCTGAACGTCTCGAAAAACAGGGACTGAAGCATGTCTTTGTTCTTTCCGACGGCTTGCATGTCAATGGCAGCGGACTGGTCCGGGGTCTCCTGAGCGGGTTGCCGGAGGGGGTCTCTATTACCGGCGGACTGGCAGCGGACGGCGATCGTTTTGAAGATACCTCCATAATCTTCAAAAGCAATGCTGAAAGCAGGCTGGTCACCGCGATCGGTTTTTACGGAAGCAGGTTTCATGTCGGCTATGGATCCTTCGGCGGCTGGGATCCGTTTGGTCCGGAAAGGCTCGTGACCCGTTCCTGCGGCAATGTTCTTTATGAAATGGACGGTAAATCGGCCTTGCATCTCTACAAGAAATACCTGGGTGACCATGCCGCGGAGCTGCCGGCTTCAGGTCTGCTTTTCCCTCTCGCCCTGCGCAACGGAGAAAGCGACATAACACTGGTACGCACACTTTTGGCCGTCGATGAAAAAAGCCAGAGCATGACCTTTGCCGGCGACATTCAGGAGGGCTCTTATGCCCGCCTGATGAAGGCCAACTTCGACCGCCTCATCGACGGCGCCGCTGACGCCGCCCGTACCTGCAAGAGCACCCTCGGGTCTATTCACCCTCAATTGGTAGTCATGATAAGTTGTGTGGGCCGTAAGCTCATTCTCCAACAGCGCATCGAAGAAGAGGTGGAAGGAGTACAGGATATACTGGGTAGAGAGGCGGTCTATACCGGTTTCTATTCCTATGGGGAGATAGCCCCGGCCCGCATCGGAGCTCAATGCGAGCTCCACAACCAAACCATGACTATCACCGCTTTTGCCGAGGACGGCAGCCATGCATAGTCTCCTGGCGCGCCAATTGAAAAAGCTGTTTGGGCGCGCCGACGGCTTAGATCCGGTATGGCAGGCCTTTATCAACAGCGTGGATCATGCATACCGACAAAGCGACTCGGATCGGCGCATGCTCGAACGGGCCCTGGACCTTAGTTCGGAGGAACTGATCCAGACCAACTCGGAACTTCGGGCGGTTTTTCAAACCCTGCCGGACATCTATCTGCGTCTCGCCGCCGACGGTAAGATTCTCGATTTCAAGGGATCGGAAATACCCGATCCTCATTTTTCAATGATCACTCCCATCGGCAGATTCCTCGCAGAGATATTCCCCCCCGACATCCATTCCTCCTTTTCCGCATTCATCTCCCAGGTCCTGGCCGGCGGGGAGATGAAAAGCATGGTTTACAAAATCGACCTTAATGCCAAGACCAACTATTACGAATGCCGTTGCGTCCCCTTCCTCACCGATCAGGTGATCCTTGTCATTCGGAATGTCACGGAACGGAAGCATGCGGAAGAGGCCCTGCAGAGAGAGGCACGGGAAAAGTCGGTCATACTTGACACGATGTCGGAAATCGTCGTTTACATTGATCGGGAATACAATGTCGTCTGGGCCAATAGGGCCATGTACGACGCCTTTGATTTAACATCCGAGACCTATGAGGGAGATAAATGTTTTCATGTCCACGGCCGTACGGACCGCTGCCCTTTCTGTCCCGCCGTGAAGGCGATGGAAACCGGACAGCCCCAGATTCATCCGGAACTTTTTTCCTATGGAAAAAGATGGGTCCTGAGGGGGTATCCGGTGCGAAACGACCGGCATGAAATCATCGGCGCCGTGGAGATAGTCACGGATGTCACCGAAAGCCGCAATGCCGAAGACGCCTTGAAGAAATCAGAGGAACGGTACAAAATCCTGGTGGAGCATGCCAATATGTCCATCGTCATCATTCAGGACATGATGATGAAATACGTCAACCCCAGGGCCTGCGAGGCCATCGGTTACACCCGGGAGGAGATGCTCTCCATGCCGGTTTTGAGCTTGGTTCATCCCGACGACCTTTCTAAGGTCGCCGCTATCCAGAAAAAAAGATTACGGGAAGAAGCCGTTCCGGACATCTATTCCGCCCGGGTCATCCACAAAGACGGCCATATCATCTGGGGTGAATTTGCCGGGGCAAACATCACCTGGGAGGGGAAACCGGCCATTCTTAGTTTCATAAAGGATATCACCCAGGAAAGAAAGCTCGAAGAAAAACTGCTTCAGGCGCAGAAACTCGAGGCGATCGGCACCCTTGCCGGCGGAATCGCCCATGACTTCAACAATCTCCTTATGGGCATTCAGGGATACGCCTCCCTAATGCTCCTGGAAACGCCCCCTTCCCATCCCCATTACCAGAAACTGAAAAACATCGAGATGCAGGTCCAAAGCGGGGCCCATCTAACCAAGCAACTCCTCGGCTTTGCCAGAGGTGGAAAATATGAGGTCAAAGCGACCGACCTGAATGAATTCATCCTCCGCAACTCCAACCTCTTCGGGCGAACACGGAAAGAAATCACCATCCACACCATGTTCGATCCCGATCTTTGGGCCGTGGAGATCGACCGGGGCCAGCTCGATCAGGTGTTCCTCAACCTATACATCAACGCCTGGCAGGCCATGCCCGGACAGGGCGATCTCTTTCTTGAGACACAAAATATTATTCTGACCGAGGAGTCCGTTGCGGCCGTGGAGTTGCCCCCCGGAAGGTACGTGAAAATCTCGATCCGTGACACCGGGGTGGGGATGGACGAACATACCCTCCGGAGAATCTTTGATCCCTTTTTCACCACCAAGGAAATGGGACGGGGAGCCGGTTTGGGGCTTGCTTCCGTTTATGGCATTATCAGCAACCACGGCGGCATGATCAGCGTGGAAAGCGAAAAGGGGAAAGGGGCCACCTTCCATATCCTGCTTCCGGCCGTTGATGCATTTCCCGTGGCGGAAGAAGGAGGTAAGGAATCGGTGGCGCCGGGAGGGCGGGAGGCAATCCTCATAGTGGATGATGAGACCATCAATATCGAGGTTATAAGCGCCATGCTGGAGCAATTGGGGTACCGGGCGGTCAGCGCGGGCAGCGGCAAGGAAGCCGTTCAATTGTACCGGGAACGAGTTTCCGCCATCGATCTGGTTATAATCGACGCCATCATGCCCGGACTCAGCGGCAAAGAAACCTTCGCGATCCTGAAAGACATCAATCCCCAGGTAAAAGCCATCCTCGCCAGTGGCTACAGCCTCGATGAACTGTCTTCATCCATGTTGGAACAAGGGATCTGTGCCTTTATTCAAAAACCATTTCGTTTTGAAGATCTTGCCAAGAAAATCAAGGAGGCGCTCAACTCCTCCTGTCTCTGATTTATTCCGAACACCTGTATGCCGTATCAATTCTCTGAGAGCTTTGCATAACTGCGGAAAAATGGTTCGCAAGCGGCGAATCAAATGTTTTTCGCCGTTGCATGATTGAATTTAACGCTTGGTAATGAATAAGGTTTATACGTTACCCATACAGAGGCGAAAAAGATTTCTGAGCCGCGGCGAAGCCATTTTTCAAAGGTCTCTCTCTATGAACCCCCGCAGGGCAGAGGCTATATCCCGTACGACAGCGGGGTTCACGTCGGGCTGCCCGGTGGACAGCCATTGTTGATATGCCGGCGGGACCCGGCGCGGCAGGATATCCTCCAGAAAAGAGAATTCGTGATAGACTCGGCGGAGGGCAAAGAAGGGGTCGCCGCCGTGAACGGCTTGGGCCATCCGCCGCGCCAGGTCGCAGGCCCGGAGCACCCAATCCAAATCCATCCCCGTATAGGATGTAAAGTAGTAAGCCCCCGCCTCCTGCCGCCAGCGGCCGTCCCGGACCAATTCTTCTTTAACCGGCGTGCCGGGAAAGGGTATGAGACACTCCGTATAGGCGATATCGGCCCCGTTCTCAAAGAGTTCCTTGGCCAGGCGGATGGTTTTCGTCATGGTCGCCACGGTATCCCAGGGGCCGAAAAGGATAAAGCTGACCACGGGCATGAGGTTCTGCTCGACGCAGCAGGATACGCCGCGGCGCAGATCCGCCGGGGTTATGTCCTTGCCGTAGCGGGCCAGGATCTCTTCCGCCCCCGACTCGGCCCCCGTATAGACCGCCTTGAAGCCCGCATCGCTCAGCCACTGCGCCATAACCGGACGGCGACAGAAATCGTCGATCCGCCCCTGGAGGTAGAATTCGCAGTGTTCGTGCAAACCCGCCGCCACGATGGCGTCGCACAACTCCCCCACCCGCCGGGCGTCGGCGGTGAAATTGTCATCGGTGAACATGATCCGCCGCGCCCCCTGCGATTGGAGAGCCGCGATCTCCGCGGCCAGGGAGACAGATGAGCGTCTCCGGATCTCACCGTCATAAAGGGAACGGATGGAACAGAAGCGGCAGTGATGCGGGCAGCCCCGGCTGGAAGAGATGCTCTGCGTCCGGTAGCGGTTTATTTCCACGAGGCGATGGGCCGGCAGGGGCAGGGCATCAAGATCGGGATCGAGACGGCGTTCCGGATTGGTAATGATCCTGCCCTCCCGACGGAAGCTCACGCCGGGGATTTTGTCAAACGGAGCACCGGTGGCGACGGTATCGCATAACTCCCGGAAGGCCGCCTCCCCTTCCCCGCGCACTACGGCATCTATCTCTTCACATTCCCTCATGATGTCCGCATGGAGGATGGTGCCGTGGATGCCCCCGAGGACCGTCACTATCTTTGGCGCCATTGTTTTGGCCAACCGGCATACCTCCCGGGCAGCGCCAAAGCTGTTGGAAAGGGCGGTAATCCCCAGGATGTCTGTTTTCCCGCCGCTGATCCGGGCCGCGAGCATCCCGGCGCCCGCTGCCGCCGGATAGAGATCCAGATCGAGTATCTCCACATGATGATCTTCTCCCGGCAGGGAAGCGGCAAGATACATCAACCCGAGGGGGGGGATTTCCGCCTGTCCGTTGAAGTGCGGATTGACCAGTAGGATGTTCATCATTATTCCTCGGGTTTATTTGCGCCACCTTAAGACATCGCGAAGGTGAAGTCAATTCCTTCATTGCCAACCCGGCGTCACGGTATTTTCCTCTTTACAAAAAAAGGGAAAAGTCCTACCGTCACCAGCATCAGGCGCAATAAACCATTAGGGTCATATTCCCGCCTCAGGAAAAACAATCAAGAGAGGGCACAAAAATAGTTTTGAGTATTGAGCGGGAAGGGCCTATAGCAAGACTGACGCAATTAGGGAGCTTCCGCCGCCGGAACGTCATTATCCTAATCGCGGCGCTGATTCTGTGTTCGCCGTTTTCCGTCCCGGGCACAGCCGCCGGCGCCGACAAGGTAATCCTGCAACTCCGTTGGGACAACCAGTTTCAGTTTGCCGGCTATTACGCCGCCCAATGGCAGGGATATTACCGCGATGTCGGTCTGGAGGTGGAAATCAGATCCGCGATTACGCCAGACCGGATGATCATCAAGGCAGTCGATGAGGTAGGCTCCGGACGGGCAGATTTCGGCATCGGCGCGGCGGATATTCTCGTCGCCCGCGATCAGGGCCAGTCCCTGGTTTTAGTGGCCCCGGTCTTTCAGCAGAGCGCCGCCCGCTTCTATGCCCTGGAAAAAACGCGGCTCCATTCTCCGGCAGACCTGCTCCGTCTCCGGGTGGCCCGGAACGTCAACGACTTAATCGATGTGGAGCTGCAGGCCATGCTCCGGGCGGAGGGGATCGATCCCGGGCAGATAAAAGCTCATCCTCACGAACCGGGAATAGATCATCTCCTGGACGGTCGGGTGGAGGTAATCCCCGGTTATGAAACCACCATTCCCTATTATGGCCGGCGCCGGGGCGCGAATTTGACCGGCCTGTCCCCGGCAAGCTATGGCATCGACTTTTACGGCGATGCCATCTTCACCCGCCAGGCGGTGGCGGAACAAAAACCGGAGCTGGTAAAACGCTTCCGGACCGCGAGCCTCAAAGGCTGGCGCTACGCCCTCGATCATCCCCAGGAGATCGCCGACCGGATCACCAGGGAGCTGCCCCGGATAGATCTGATAGACGATCTCCCCGCCTTCAACCGCTTTCAGGCCGGCGAGATCCCCAAGCTGACCCTGTATCCGCTGGTGGAACTCGGCCACGTCAATCCGGAACGCTGGAAAAAGATGAACGCCACGCTCCGGACAAGCGGGATTGTAAAAGGGGATCTGGATCTGACCGCCTTCATTTACGATCCGGAGGAACGGGAACGGAAAAGAAGGCAGGACATCGAGACAGCCGCTATCGCGATTCTCGGCGTTCTGGCGCTGGTCTTAGCAACCTCGCTGCTATGGGTCCGCAAGCTTTCCCGGACCGTCAGGCAACGCGACCGGGCCCTGCGGGAAATACAGACCGGCGAGGAACGTTACCGGGCCCTCTTCGAATACAACCCCCTCGAAACGGTGGTCGTGGATCCGGAGGGGCGGATCACGGGATTCAACCTAGCCAAAAGGAACTCCGGCGGCGGTCAGCCGGCGCTCGGCCAAATCATGTACCGGGATTACGCCCCCGGTCATGCCCTCGACATGTACGAAGAACTCCGCACGGCCATCCGCACCGGCGCCGGCCGTTATTTCCCGGAGATGAAATATCACGAAAAGTATCTCGATATCCGCATCGCCCCCTTCTCTGGCGGGGCGATGATCACCTCCATCGACATGACGGCCCGGATCAAGGCCGAAGCGCGTTACCGGGATATCGTGGACAATGCCCTCGAAGGCATATTCCAGACCACGTCCGACGGTCATTTCATCATGGCCAATCAGGCCATGGCGCATATCCTGGGGTATGATTCTCCGGCGGAGCTGATGGCCACCTTTACGGATATTGCTCACCAGCTTTACGTGCATCCGGAGGAACGGTCCCGTCTGATGCAGCGGTTGCGGGACGAAGGGCAGGTCCACGGCTACGAAATCGAATTCTACCGCAAAGATAGGAAACGGATCTGGGTATCGTCAAACGTCCGCGCCGTTTGGAGCCGTAACGTTAGCGACATAGATTATTACGAAGGGTTCATCCAGGACATTACCGAGCTGCGTCAAGCGGTGGAATTCCGGCTGCAGAGCTTGGACAGACTTCGCAACGCCATGGGGGCCACCATCCAGACCCTGTCTCTGACCGTGGAAATCCGTGATCCCTACACGGCGGGGCACCAGAAAAGGGTTGCCGACCTCGCCCGGCGGATCGCCACGGAATTAAAGGTCGCACCGGAACGTATAGAAGGTCTCCGGATGGCAGCAACGGTACATGACATCGGTAAGGTTTCCATTCCGGCGGAAATTCTCAGTAAACCGACGCGCCTTTCCGATCTGGAGATAAAATTGATCCGCACCCATGCGGTTAAGGGATACGACATCCTCAAGGATATCGAATTTCCCTGGCCGGTGGCCGAAATTGTCTTGCAGCACCATGAGCGTCTAGACGGCTCGGGCTACCCGCGGGGGCTGAAAGGGGATGAGATCACTCCCGAGGCGCGTATTCTGATCATCGCCGATGTTGTGGAGGCCATGAGTTCCCACCGCCCCTACCGCCCCGCTCTGGGCATGGAAGCGGCCCTGGCCGAAATAGAAACGAACAGCGGCACCCTTTACGATACGGAGGCGGTAAAAGCCTGCCTGCGCCTCTTCCGTGAAGATGGCTACCGCTTAGATTAATTGCTGCCGGTTTTATCAACGGCAAACCTACCCCCGGGAACCGAGGCGGAGGCCGCCGTGGATAAAGAAGACATCGCCGGCCAGGGCTTCGTTGCGGTAGAGCTCGCCAACCAGCGAGGCCACCTCTTCCGGTTCGATCAGACGGCCGATGGGGACGTCCGCCAGGATCTTTTCCAGGGCCTTCTGGTCCATCCTCCGCACCATGGCGGTACCCACATAGCCGGGGGCCACGGCGACGCAGCGGATTTGTCCGGACAGGCCGCGCCGGAGAAACTCCGCGGTAATGACCTTGGGGAAAACGGACATGGCCGCCTTGGAGGAAGAGTAATTTATCTGCCCCGCCGTCCCCAGGGAACCCGTGGATGACACCAGACAGATCAATCCCCGGCAGTTGTTGTTGATCATCCGCTCGGCACATTCCCGGACGGTGAGA
Organism: uncultured Syntrophus sp.; assembly: GCA_964571695.1. GTDB lineage: Bacteria > Desulfobacterota > Syntrophia > Syntrophales > UBA8958 > UBA8958. Next base: position 330,050 of record CAZNDG010000001.1, on the reverse strand, counting down.
AAAACCCCCGTCAGATTGATGTCGATAACCGCCCGGAACTGATCGAGACTCATCTTTCGGTTCACCTTGCCCGTTTCCTTACTCGTGGAAACCACGAGTCCGTCCTTGATGATCCCCGCGAAAGGCGCCACGAGATTGATCCGGCCAAAACGTTCGATGGCCGTATCCGCCAGCCGGGCGTTGTCCTCTTCCTTCGTCACATCGCAGACCACCGTTGCTACCTCTCCGCCTATTTCCCTCAACTGGGATTCCGCATTCTCCAGGAACGACTGGGCGATATCGGCGATGACCACCCGGCCGCCATGGCGCAACCAGTATTTAGCTATTTCCAGCCCGATTCCGCCACCGCCGCCCGTGATGACGGCTACCGATCCTTTTATCTCCAGCATGCTGTTCTCCTTTCCCGAGCGTTAACAACCAGCCGCTTCTCCCGTTATCGGGTAGGGTTATTGCCGGTTTACTGTTACCGGAAAAACGATGACCTGGTAATGAGTCATGCAAATTCTCACCGGTGCCATAACTCGTTTAGCTCCTCACCCTTGAAGGAAGTCAAAAGCAAGGGAGGGGATCGCCTCCCCTCCCTCTGCTGTTAATGTCAATGATAATGACTCCTGACGTTTCTTTCTACAGTCATTTAGCGCCAGAAATCTAATTTTACAGGTATTTTTTCTTCCTTGTGTCCGCGGCCGTCATGCGGGTCCCTCAAATAACCCCCTGTTCCGTCAATTCTCGGAGTTTTGCCGGTCCGTAACCCAGATATTTTAAATACACGTAACCATTGTCGTAGCCGACCGGGCGGCAGACCCACTTAGTCCGCGGCGGTGTTTCCGTGGACTTCCACTGGGCCTGTGCACAAACGATCGAGCCATAGACTGGGTCCTGCACGGGGGTGAAAACGCCGCGGTCCCGCCAGACCTCGTCGTGCATGGCATTCCACGGCGGCACGATTTCCGCCACGACCGGGGTGATGGGCGCCAGACGTCCCCGCTTGGCGTATTCGATGGACTTCATCGTCAATTCCTGGCTTGTGTATTGCTCCGTTTCCGGGTTGATCATTGCCTGATACTTCAACTGCCAGTCCTTCTTCATGAACGGCGCCAAGGTCATCCACTGTTCGGCGCCCCAGTCGTCGTACTTGCCGATAATATCCACGAAGGCCTTCCACATCTCCAGCCGCAGCCCTCCGAGAAATACGCCGCCGTCCTTGGTGGGATAGAAACCGTAGAGCCAGAGGCAGGTATCGAGGTTGCCGAAGCGTTCGTTGATTATCCCCTGGTCGGCATACCAGTGGAGCATATAATCGTTTAGACGCTCATAGGCCTCGGGAGTGCTGATGTCGATGGCCTGCCCTTCGCCGGTCATTTCCCGGTGATAAACCGCCGCCAGGATCCCCAGGGCGCCGAAGGTCCCGGAAACCGCCCAGGCGATCCACGGACCGGCCTTCGTGGAGGTGGCATATGGAACTTCCGCGACGGTCTTGCCCTCGGGAAGGACCTCGCCGGTTGCGTACTGCACACCCGAACGGGCCTGGGCCACATTGTCGTAATCATACTGGTTCCGTCCGCTTTCCGGGCCGAACTGTCCGTAGCCTGTTATGGAGGAATAGATCAGGCGGGGATTCAGTTTTGCCAGTTCCTCGTAACCGATGCCCCAGTTATCCATCCTCCCCGCCGGAAAGGTCTCGATGAGGATATCGGCCTGGCCGACCAGGGAGCGGAGCATATCCCGCCCGGCCTCCGTTTCCAGATTCAGGGTAACATGGTATTTGTTGCGTCCTTCCTGAAGATAGGCCATCCCCGTCCCACGGTGCATGACGCCGTTGGGGGAATAGCTCCGGACCAGATCTCCTCCCGGCGGTTCGATGCGGATCGTCTCCGCCCCAAGCTCCGCCAGCAGTGACGTGCAGTAAGGCCCGGCCATGCTCCGGGAACTCAGGTCAATCACGGTCAAATCATCCAGCGCTTCGGGTTTTTCAAAGTTTTTCGCCGGGTCGTCAAGAGCGCGGATATGATCGGCCCAGTCGGCCCATTTCGGTCTTTTATGCTCGGTCATGTCCCTCACCTCCTGATGATGGCGCCGGCCTGCCCATCCCAATCGGACGGGGGACGACGGCCCTGCATGTCTTTCCATTTCCCCAGAACGCCATGCAGATAAAGTTCATCGATCTGCGCCTGATTCCTCCCCAGAATCTTCGCCATGATGAATTCATTGTCGAAGCCTACCGGTCGTACCGTCCATTTGATCTTGGGTGGGGTCTTGGACATCATGACGGGAAATTCGTGCTCTACATAATACCCGTAGAGAGGATCGTCGATCTCCTTTACGAATCCCCGCTGGCGGCGGTGGGGATCTTCGTTCATATCCTTGGCGTTATGGAGGCGGGTGGCGGAAAAACCAAACTCCTTGCCCAGGGCCTCGACTTCGTCGGCGCTCTTGGTGCGGGCCCAGGCGGAGATGATCTTCAGGATCTCCAGGGCGTTCTCATCCTGGAGCCGGACGCTGTGCTCCTGAAAGCGGGGATCGGAGGCCAGTTCCTCTTTGCCCATGGCCCGGCACAGGCCGAGGAATTCCTCCGGCGCCGGGGCGGCCAGGGCAGCCAGACGATTGTCGGCGCAAAGGAAGGTGTCAGCGGGGCAGATGCATTGATCGCGGTTGCCCGCCGCCTCCACGCCCTTGCCGGTCAACTGCTGGTAAGGCCATACCCAGTTCATGACCCGCATGATGTTCTCCGTCTGGGACATCTCGATGAACTGTCCCCGACCTGTCTTCCGGCGGTGATGAAGGGCGGCCAGGACGGCTACCTCGCCCATGAGTCCGCCATAATAATCGCAGATCCAGATGGCCTGCTTCAGGGGCGGGCGATTGGGGAAGCTGGACATCCAGGCGTATCCGGACAGGGCCTGGGAAGCACCGTCATTGGATGGGCGGTCCTGCTCGGCGTAGAGGCCCCACTGTCCGAAGCCATTCTTTTCGATATAAATGATACCGGGATTTACTTCCTTGATCTGTTCATAGCCGATATTCCAGCGCCTGGTGACCCCGGGGCGGAGATTGAATTCGATAATGTCCGCCTTGGCCGCCAGTTCTTTGAAGATCTGCTGTCCCATATCGATATGGAGATCGAGGGCCATGTAATACTTGTTGGGGTTGATGTGCATGAACATGGGCGACTGTTCTTTGTAGAACCATCCGAAGGGATTGAGAGATCGCGTTACGTCTCCGGCGGGGGGCAATTCGATCTTGATGACATCGGCTCCCATTTCCGCCAGAAAGGACGGACCGGAAGGACCGAAGAGGAGCGTACAGACCTCGAGGACCCGGACGCCATTGAGAGGCCCGGGCCGGGAGAATTTTTTCTTCACATAATCCTTGAAAACATCAGGCATAAGGTTCCCTCCTTTAACCGTGAAGCGAAAAAATAAATTATGATACTTGTTCACCCGATTTCTCTGATAACTGGAAATCACCCCCCTTGCATATGGATTGATTTTACTTGGTTGGGAAAAAAGCGGTGCCGACAACGATGGCTGCTAAAGTAACACGGCGGCAAAGGGGAAGCAAGAATTATTTACCCTTTTCCGCCCTTTTTATGCATTCCTTCCTCACGTATAATCCGGGCGCCGGAAAAGGGAACGGGAGCTTTTTCTCCTTGACAAGGTGCACGCTGAGGCCTATATTTTTACATGTTAATGTATAATTAAATTGTTAAGGTGAAGTCATGGCCGCATATCTCGATAAAAACCGCATCCTCGATGCCGCCCGGGTCGTTTTTGCCCGGCACGGCTACCGCCGGGCCACCCTTGCCGATATCGTCCACCCTTTGGGTGTTGCGAAAACGGCCGTTTATCATCATTTTCCCGGCGGCAAAGAAGAGATTTTCCATGCCCTGGTCATCCGGGAAGAGAGTTCCGTCCTGGCCGACATGGAAAGTGCCGTCGCCGCTGAAAAGGAGCCGCCGGCAAAATTACGGGCGTTGATTCTCGCGAAGCTCACCCATTTCCAGCAACTTAGGGAGTTGCTCATGGTCCCCCGGGATGTGGGTGAGGAGGTGGCGCAGCTCTATGCCGGTCATGAAACCTCTTTTCGGGCCTCGGAGCGGGCAATGATCGCCGTCATCCTCAAGGAAGGCCAGCGCACCGGCATCTTCCGTCCCATAGATACGGGGCATTTGGCGAAAAATGTCCAAACGATCCTCAATCGTCTCGAATTGCCCCTGATCTATGAAGATACATCCGACCAGATGGAGCAAGAGGTTGACGATCTCCTCTACATCCTGATTCACGGGATCATGACGGCCCGGGGAGAAAACCCATGACCGAGCAAGAAAAACCGAGGGGTGCCGCGGCCAAGATCATCGAATGGCGTCGGGCCGGCCGGTGGGCGATGATCCTTATCCTGGCCGCCGCCATGCTTTACGGGGGCCGCTGGCTCTACTGGCGGATCGGCCATATCACCACCAACGCCGCTTATATCAAGGCCGACATGGCCAACGTTGCCCCGGAAATCCCCGGCAAGATCCTGTCCATTGCTGTGAAGGAGGGGCAAACCGTCCGGGCTGGACAGGTCCTGCTCCATATCGATCCGGAACAGATGGATCGCCAAATGGGACTTGCCGAGGCGGATCTTGCCTCTCTGCGGTCCCGGACGGAACGCTACCATGCGGAGCTGCACCAGGCCCGGCTTAGCGTCCCGGCCGCCATCGCGGCCGCCCGATCCGCCCTGGTCGTCGCGGAGAAACAGCAGCTCAAGGCCCGGGCCAACCTCGACCATATGCAGCTTCAATACCAGCGTTTTAAAAGACTCTACGACAAGGAAGCCATCGGCAAGGCCCGCTTCGATGAGGTGGAAACCGCTTGGCGGTCCGCTGATGCGGATTACAGCACCGCGGAGGCCCAGGTCCGTCTCGCCGTCTCCCGGCTGGCGGAGGCGGAGGCCTCCCGCGCCGTGATCACCAAGGCACAGGCAGCCACCCGGGAGGTCGAAGACGGTATCGACAAAGCCGAGGAGGCCCGGAAGCTCGCCCGGCTTTACCGTTCCCGCTGCGAGGTGAAAGCCCCCATCGACGGCATCGTGGCCCGGCTCCTCGTCCGCGAGGGAGACTACGCTACTCCGGGGAGGCCCGTCCTGGGCATCTACAATCCCGAGACCAGGTACATCGAGGCCCGCTTCGAAGAAACCAAGGTCCGTTATATCACTCCAGGCAAAAAGGCGGAATTTATCGTGGACAATTTTCCCAACCGAACCCTGACCGGACGGGTCGTCGTCGTGACCCCGGCCTCCGCGGCGGAATTCGCGCTGATTCCCCGGGACGTCTCCGCCGGGGAGTTCACCAAGGTTGTGCAGCGGATCCCCGTCCGAATCTCCATCGACGATCTCCAGAACCGTCCCGACCTGTTGCCGGGACTATCCTGCGAGGTCTTCATCGATAAATGATACGATCTCGCTTGAAAACCAAATTTAATCTTTTTTTCGTTGTTGCCATCAAGGCTGGAATACCGTGCCTCATGAACGGTATTTTTTTTGGAGATGAAGGTGGAGATTGATGTCGTTAATTTTTGCCTTTTTTACGAATTTGTTAAAAGGAAGATCGAAATGTCAGTTTGCCTTCGGAAACCGGTAGACCCGCGCTACTTTTCCAGCTCTGGAGTGGCGTGGATTTAAAACATTAAGGACTCGCGACCATGGGGAATTCAGAACCAGGCCGGACAAACAAATGGCTGATCGCCGTTCTGGTGTCGGTCGCCGTCTTCATTGCCCTCCTGGACACGACCATCGTCGATATCGTCCTGCCCAAGATGATGGCGACCATGGAAACGGACATCTACGGCATCCAGTGGGTGGTCATCACCTATTTTCTCGGCGCCGCCATCGCCATGACCGCCGTCGGCCGCACCGCGGACATGGCCGGCCACCGGAACACCTACTGCTTCGGAATCGTTCTCTTCGTGGCCATGTCCACCCTGGCCGGATTCGCCAACACCCTGGAGATGATGCTCTTCGCCCGGTTCTTTCAGGGAATTGCCGAAGGGATCATGATGCCGGTAGGACTGTTGATTCTTTACGAGACATTCCCCCCCGAAGAGCGGGGGATGGCCATGGGCGTTTACGGCATTTCCGCCTCTTTTGCCCCGGCCCTGGGACCTACCCTGGGTGGACTGCTCACGGAATGCCTGAACTGGCGGTGGGTCTTTTTCATCAACATCCCGGTGGGGATCATCGACGTCGCCCTGATCTGGTGGCTCATGGAGAACGTCCTCCCCCGGGAGCAGCCGCCCCGGTTCGATTTCACAGGCTTTATCTTATCCGCCACGGCCCTGTCGGCCCTCATCGTCTTCCTGGGCAAGGGTCAGGAACACGGCTGGCTCCATTCGGATTTCATCCTCACCCTGGTCCTCGTCTTCCTCGCCTCCGGCGCCGCCGCGATTGGCTGGCTCCTCCTGAGCGGCAATCCCCTCTTCCCCCGGCGGATCATGGGTCATCAGCCCTTCCGGTTGAGCATCTGGGCGATGATGCTCTTTTCCGTCACAGCTTACGGGTTTTTCTTTCTCCTGCCTATATATCTACAACAGGTGCATGGCTACACCACCTTTCAATCGGGGATCATTCTTCTTCCCGGCGCCCTCTTCGCCGGGGTGGCCACACTCCTCTCCGGAATCCTGTCGGACCGGATCAATCCCAAGACTGTAGCCATGGTATGCCTTGTTGGCGCCGCCGTCGCCTCCTGGCGGTTCCACAGTGATATGGACACTCCCCGGGAGCTTCTCTATCTGGATTATATCTGCTGGGGATTCTTCATCGGCGGCGCCTTCGCCCCCATAACGCTCCTGGCGCTGGGCACCTTGAAAGAGCGGGACGTTGCCAACGGCTCCACCCTCGTCAACGTCTCCCGTCTCGTCGCCGGCTCTATCGGCACCTCCTACGCCACATCTCTGCTCTCCATAAAAAAGGACTCCTTTTACGAAGCCCTGAGCGCCAATCTCACCTGGGCCAGCCCCGCCCTCGACGAGCTGCTGTCCCGCTTCAGTCTCTACGCCGTTAACGCGACAGGGGGCTTCGATCCCGACACCTGGAATCGCCTGCTCTTCCAGGCCAAGCAGATCCTCCTGGTCCGGGCGTCGAGTTACGCCTTTGAAGCGGTCTACGAATACCTGGCCCTCTTCCCCCTGGCGGCCCTTGTCTGCGTGGCCCTGGCAAGGAGCAATTCCAATCATCGGGAGATTAAAACTCCATTACACTGAACGCCGTGTTTAAAAATCCCTCATAATACTCTCATCAAGAGTTTGCCCACGCCTTTTTCCACCATGGATAGTTGCCGGGCCAGTCCATAAGACAGATCGATGTCGCGCCCCGGGATAAATGGTCCGCGATCGGTCACCGTTGCCTCTACAACCTTGCCGGTAGCGGGGTTTTCTATCTCTACCCGGGTGCCCAGCGGCAAATCGCGATGAGCAATAGTGTTCTTATACATATCGAAGGGCTTGCCGTTAGACATCAGGCGGCCGTGATATTTCTCTCCATACCAGCTCGCCACGACCTCCTCCTTTCCCGGCGGAGGAGAATTTGCAGGCACCGCCAATGAAATTGATTCATTCCGGATTCGCAATGATTGACCGATCTGGAGGGATTTGGCATTTACGATATTGTTGTCCTTCATGATCGCATCCACCGGAAGGTTGAATTTTTCCCTGGACAATTTCCAAATGCTGTCGCCCCTTTGTACTATGTATTCCCGCCATTGGTTTCCGCCGGTTTCTTGCCGTCTCGCTTCTACCTTCATATCGTCCTGAGCGGCGGTCAACTTGACTTTGAATGATTCGGGCACTTCAACGGTTTTCCCCGCCTTGATATACCATTTCCCGGTAGTTTTCGATTGATTGACCGCATGAGGATTCAACTTTCGAAATTCATCCCAATTTATACCGAGCATGTCAGTTATCTTGCTTATGGAATCACCTTTCTGGATCCGGTATATCATTGCCCTTTCCTCCTCTGCATATCGCTATTTTTTTGACGCTTACGGCAATTGTAACTCAACCTTGCAGAAATGATGCCAGCACCTACGTCTCGAATCTTTACTGCTTATTGTTTCTATACCATGATATTTTAGAAAACAGAGGATATTTATGGTCAAATAATCGGGGATGTCGGCGTTGAACGTCAAATATCCGACTCGGCACCTAAGCAATAAGAGATAATGGCCTTGCACCTACATATCACATGCCCTCATCGCCAGCACAACCCGCGCTCCTTCATTCAACGCCGAGATGACTGGGCTATGCTTATCACCGCCACTATCTTTTTTTCTCAACTTTCATCATTACATGGGGTTGGACGAACACAACAATTCATATGGAAAAATCAAAGACATTTTGTCATCCATATTGTCGCTACTATTTTTTTATTGAATATAAGTATTTGGAAGATAAAATGGTTCTCAACCATAGAATTAATATTGCAATTTCTTCATCAAATTGATTAAATGTCCGCGCTGTTTTTATTCTTGGCGAAGTCAAGTGTATATACAGTTATTTTATTCCTCCCAATCCGTGAATAGTCCCGCTATAAAACAGGCCTATGCACGGAGATGATAATGCTTGAGGAAACCGCCGATGAACGATCGTGAGAAACAGTTGGCCAACCTCGTCAATACCGATGACCACCGGGCCGTTTGTGAAGAAATCAGGGCCATTGTTACCTTGATCTTTCCCCGCTTCGACTTCGCCGTCTTCGCACGCGCCTGGGATGATATTATCCTGCTCTTCCAAGGCAGGTATCCTTGTTTCCGTCAATCCAACCTGAAGTTCCATGATCTGAGCCACACCACCTCAGTCACCCTCGCCGTGGCCCGACTCATGCACGGGGCCGTCGAGGCCGGGCGTACCTTAACCGAAAAAGATGTGAACATGGGGCTTATCAGCGGGCTCATGCACGATACCGGTTACATCCAGAGCGAGGACGACACGGAGGGAACAGGGGCAAAATATACCCTGATCCATGTGGACAGAAGCATCTCCTTCCTGAAGGAATATTACCGCAACGATCCGCTTTTCAAGGAAGATCTTCCCGCGTTTCAGGACATCCTTCACTGTACCGGACTCAACAACAAGGTCACGGAAATACATTTCGGCAACGAAACGGTGGCCTTGCTCGGGAAAATCCTTGGCACTGCCGATCTTTTGGGCCAGATGTCCGAGCGCTATTACCTGGAGAGGCTGCTCGATCTTTACAACGAGTACGTGGAGGGCGGCATCACGACCTTTACGAGCCAGTTGGATCTACTGGATAAGACCCGGGGGTTTTACGAGATGACCCGGCGCCGTTTCGCCGAAGATATGGGCGATGTCTATCGGTTTTCCCGTCACCATTTTCGGATGCGCTGGGGCATCGACGAGGACCTATATATACAAGCCATCGAAAGAAACATCTCCTATATTGATTGGGTCCTCACCCACCATCGCCATGACTACCGTTCTCACCTGAGGAGAAAATATGGCTCGATGTCTCCAGGGAAACGAACGCACCGGGCGCCGGGGAAGAAACAATGATTTATCATACCTTCATTTTTGATGAAAACATCTGGATCTCCGACGGGGTTTATATCGATGACGGCGGTCGCTATCATGCCGTAAAGGGGAAAAGCCGGATCATCCATGAGGAAGTTTTGTGGATCAACGACTCCCGTATGAGCCTGGTGGACAATCCCGCCGTAGAATTCCGGAACCGTTACGATATCCTCCCGATGGACAGGAGGCAGGAGTGGACAACCTGGTCCTCGGATAATCCGGCCCTGGGAAAACTGACAGGAAGGTTTATCTTGGTGGACGATTCCATCCTATCTTCATTCACATCGAAAGACGGCTCGTTTCAGGGCATGGAATACCTGAAGATGATTGAAGACGATCTGTACTGGAATCGGGGATGTCTTTTCCAGGGGGAGAGGAAGATGTCTTCCTGGGCGGTGGAGCTCCGGAGAAAGTAGCGACGGCGGCCTCCCGAACGTTACCGCCGCCGGTTGACCATGTACGTTACGTCCGCGCCGGAATTGCGGCAGTCTCCCGTCTCAGTCCACGAAAAGCGGCACAAAAGCGAATTTATCCACATCCACCAGGCCCCTGTCCGTCAGCTTCAGTGCGGGAATAACGGGGAGGGCCAGAAAAGACAGGTGCATGAACGGTTCGCTCAACCGGCATCCCAACTGCTGTGCCTGGTAGCGAATATCTTCCCAGAGGCCGGCCGTCTCCGCCAGTGGCCGGTCCGACATCAAGCCGCCGATGGGCAATGGCAGCCGGGTAACGATGCGCCGGTCACAGGCAATGGCCAGCCCTCCCTTCATCTCTTCCACCGCCCGAGCCGCGGTTGCCATGTCGGCGTCGGCACAGCCCACGCAGATGATATTATGGGAATCGTGGGCCACGGATGTGGCCAGTGCCCCCTCCCGAAGGGAAAAACCCCGGACGAGACCCACGGCGATGTTACCGGTGCCGCGGTGACGCTCGATGACCGCAAGCTTCAAGATGTCCCGCTGCACATCCTGAACCACCCGTCCGTTTTTGATCTCCGCGGGAAGTACCGCCTTTCCCGTCAAGATCTGGTCCGGGATCAGATCGATCACCAGGGTATGCTTCCCCAGCGCCGGGAGTTCGAAAGCAGTCACATCGTAGGGTCTGACATTCATGGAGGATACATCGGCGGGCAAGGCGGCGTCGGGGATGTCGATGGCCAGTTCTCCTTTATCTACCACATGCCGGCCATCCTTGAAGACGTGGGAGACCCGCACGGGGTCCAGGGAGGAAAGCAGTGCCAGATCGGCTCGACAACCCGGGGCTACGGCGCCCCGGTCCGGAAGGGAAAAATACCGGGCGGTATTGAGGGTCACCATGGCGACGGCCCAGAGGGGCGGCAATCCCATCTCGATCGCCAGACTCATGACCGCGTCCAGATGGCCGTGACGAAGGATGTCGTGGGGATGGAGATCGTCGGTCACCAGGGAACACTGCCGGAGCGTAGCGGCGTTGACCAGCGGCAGGAGCGCAGCGAGGTTCTTGGCCTGGGTTCCCTCCCGGATCATGATCTGCATCCCCAGGCGCAGCTTTTCCCGGGCCTCCGCCAATTGCGTGCACTCGTGATCGGAGCGGATTCCGGCACCGACATAGGCGTTGAGGTCTTTCCCCGACAAGAGCGGGGCATGACCATCCACAATGGCGCCGTGGAAGGCGGCGAGTTTGGCCAGCACGGTGGGGTCGGCATACAGGACCCCGGGAAAGTTCATCATCTCCGCCAGCCCGATAATTCTTCTTTCTGTCCGTAAGGCGGCCAGATCTTCCGCCGTCAGGTCCGCCCCGGAGGTTTCCAGATGTGTCGCCGGCACGCATGAGGGCGCCATAAGATAGAAGTCAACGGGCAATCCCTCACTGTCATGAAGGATGTAACTAAGACCCCTTAGCCCCAGGACATTTGTGATTTCGTGGGGATCGGCAATGACGGCTGTTGTCCCGTGGGGCAGGACCGCCCTGGCGAATTCCCGGGGGGAAAGCATGGAACTTTCAAGATGGAAATGTCCGTCGATAAATCCCGGCACCACATAATAATCCTTGGCATCCAGACACCGGGGACCGTCGTATGTTCCCAGACCGACAATCACGCCGTCGAAGAGGGCCACATCCATCCGGACGAATTCACTGGTAAACAGATCGGCCACCAAACCGTTTTTCAGGACCAGGTCCGGCGCCGTCTCTCCCCGGGCGGCTTTGATCCGGGCCGCGATCCTTTCCACTGCCCCGGCGGTAATCATAGCGTCTCCTCCTTTGCCGTGCAGAATTTCGTAAAATTCATCACGTTGGCGTCTTCCCCCAGGGTAATCAGCATGTCTCCTTTTTCGATCACATAAGTTGCGGCGGGATTGAAGACCATTTTACCGGAATCCTTCTTGACCGCCACGATGATCAGCCCATACCGCTGCCGTATCTCCGCCTGCCCCAGGCTCTGATCTACGATCGGCGCCCCTTCGGCAACCGCTACTTCCGCCATCCGCAATTCCAGGCTTTGCCGCATGGTGGTAATTTCGATGAAATCGAGCATCGCCGGTCTGATCAACGCCATGGCCATCCTCGTACCACCCAGTTTGTAAGGGGAAATGACCCGGTTTGCCCCGGCTCTGAGCAGGCGGTGCTCCGACTGTTCCTCTTCGGAACGGGAAAGAATGAACAAATCGGGATTTAATTCTTTGGCCGTTAGGATTACATACAGATTCTGGGCATCCGTCGGCAGGACGCAGACAATCCCTCGGGCCGCCTTTATCCCTGCCTCCAGCAGCGATCGGTCTTCCGTCGCGTCCCCCTGACGGAAAAGGAAACCTTCCCCATCGATTCTCTGGATCACGGCGGGATCCTGCTCAACAACCACAAATGGAACCTTTTCCGCGGCCAACTCCCGGCAAATCAAGAATCCGATGCGGCCGCATCCGCAAATTATGTAATGATTCTTCATAGTCTTGATCATCCTTTTCATTTTTCCCCGGCCCATTATGTCCTGCAAGCGGTTCTCCACGAGGGTCTCGGCAAAGAGACTGACGGTATAGAACATCGTCCCCACCCCGGCGACAATCAAGAGCAGGGTGAAAATCATCCCGCCGGTGCTCCGGGCATATACATCTCCATAACCAACCGTGGAGATGGTCACGATGGTGAGATATAGGGATTTGAAATAATCGAACCCTTCGATGAAGTGGTATCCCGCGGAACCGGTCACCAGCGTCAAAAAAAGAATACTGAAGGCCACCGTTAGGCGTTTGTTCATGTAGTTCCCAAAACATCCCGGAGAATGGGCAGCATCAAGGTCACGGCCTTGCGTCCCTCCTCGATAGCTTCCGCCGCCCGGTTGAACTCCAGAAGACCGATATGGGCGAGCCGGGGACGGATCAGGACTTCCGGAGGATCAGCAGCCAGTCGATGCCGGGTTATCTGGTCCTGCATGATATAGACCGAGGTGGCAATGACCTCGAATAGGGTCGGACCGCGGCTGGGCTGGTTCTGGGCGTAACGTTTGAAGATGGAGAGTTGTCCCGTCTTGAGTTTACCGTTGAAAAAGGCCGCGAGCCGGTTGGGAAGATACTGGCCGTTCGCCTCCGTCTCCGGTGGTTGTTCCCCATTTCGATCCCGGCGGTTGAAACTCCGCCCCATGATATCGTTGTTGAGATCGACGGCAATTACGATATCGGCGCCCATGGTCCGGCAAAGGGACACCGGCACCGGATTCACGAGACCGCCGTCAACAAACCATCCATCCTTCCCGGGAAAAGGGGTCAGAATTCCCGGCATGGACATGCTGGCCCGAATGGCGTCCATAAGTGATCCTTCCCGGATCCATACTTCGCGTCCGGACTTGAGTTCGGTAGTCACGGCGGCATAGGGCATGGGCAGGTCCTCGATATGAGAATCGGAGATGTTTTCCCGGAAATAACGGGTAAGCTTGTCGCCTTCGATGAGGCCGGAACGGGGAAGCCGGACGTCCATGAAGCCAAGGATATCCGGCCAGGTCAAACCCCGGACCCAATCATCCATAACATCGAGAAAGCCGGCGGCAAAAGCACCGGCCACCATGGCGCCCATGGAGGTGCCGCAGACCAGCTCGATCTTTATCCCCGCTTCCTGCAATCCCTTGATCACCCCGATATGGGACCAGCCTCGCGCCGAGCCGCTCCCCAAGGCAATACCGACTCGCTTTGAAGGCGGCTGGAAATCGTTCGTGGTCCTCTTGGTCAACGCTTTTTTCATCCGATATCCCTCTCTGGGCAAGTTTTCCTAACATACAAAAAACAGCATGGGAAGGAGAGTTTTTTAATTTCGACGTTGAAAAGATTTGCCGCTTGCAATATAGTCCCCCTGTTGACTCTGTGCGTCCCCATAGCTATCGAACACAAATAAGGAGATGAGAAATGAAAGTATTGAGAGCAATAATGATTACCGCCGCCGTTATCCTGACTTTTTCCTGGTCGGTCGAAGCCGCTCAAGAAATCCCCTTTTCGGGATTTTTCGGCAATCCAAGCATTTACGACCAGTTACAGCCGGGACCCAAAGACGGCGCCAAACTGCGCTGGCTAAAACCAGGGGTGGATCCGAACAAATACCAGAAGTTCATGGTGGACAGCGTCATCTTCTTCCTCGCCGACAACGCCGATTACAAGGGTATCGATCCCCAGGAGATGAAGGAACTCTCGGATGCCTTCAATAAGGAAATTGCCGCCGCCTTGAAAAACAAATACCCCATCGTGGCCGAACCCGGCCCGGACGTGGCGAGGCTCAGCATCGCCATCACCAACATCCGGCCGAGCAAGCCCGGGGTAAGCGCCGTAACTTCCGTAATCCCGGTGGGCCTGGGGATCAGCCTCATAAAAAAAGGGGCCACCGGCGGCTGGTCCGGCAGCGGTCAGACCTGCATGGAAATCATGGTACTCGACAGCGCGACGAACGAGATTATCATTCTGGCCATGGATCAACGTAAGGCGGAGTTCGAAGACCGCTTCACGAAATGGGGTTCGGCTTACGACGCCTTCAAATTTTGGTCGGCAAAGATAGTGGAATTCATCGACAACTCGCACAAGAAACATGGGAAATAGCCTTGACGGCCTTAATCGCTCGTTGCCAAGGAGGTTGAATATGAGACATTGGATAGGCCAAAGAGATGGGGCATCTCAGCCGGCCGTTTTGTTTTTCCTCTTTTTTTTATTGGTGTTTTGCACTTCGGGAACTTTTGCCTTGGCGGCGAATACAATCCCCGGAGATTCCGGTCGCCCGTTTTCCTTCGCCGATCTGGCGGAAAAATGGGGTCCGGCGGTGGTCAATATCAGCACGACCCAGACCGTCAAGTCAGGCCGGGGGCTTCATGGAAACATGCCACGGCGTTTTTTCGATCAGGACGATTTCTTCCGTCGCTTTTTCGGGGAGATGCCGGAACTGGAATCCAAACAGAGCAGCCTGGGCTCAGGATTTCTCATCTCCAGCGACGGTTACATCTTCACCAACAACCATGTCGTCGCCAAAGCCGACAAGATCAAGGTAAAGCTATCGAATGGGAAACAGTTCGATGCGGAGGTCAAGGGCAAGGATCCCAACACCGATCTTGCCCTGATCAAGATCAAGGCGGACGGGGAACTGCCCTGCGTCCAGTTAGGTGACTCGGACAAGCTCCGGGTCGGCGATTGGGTATTTGCCATCGGCAATCCTTTCGGCCTCGACCATACGGTCACCGCCGGGATTGTCAGCGCCAAGGGACGGGTCATCGGCGCCGGTCCTTACGATAATTTCATCCAGACCGACGCCTCGATCAATCCCGGCAACAGCGGCGGACCTCTCTTCAATCTCAACGGCGAGGTCGTGGGCATCAACACCGCCATAGTCGCTCAGGGCCAGGGCATCGGCTTTGCCGTTCCAGTCAATCTGGCTAAAGACATCCTTAAAGATCTCAAGGAAAAGGGCCACGTAACCCGGGGCTGGCTGGGTCTGTCCATTCAGGACATTAACCCCGACATGGCGGAAAATCTGAAGCTCGAAGACCATCGTGGGGCTATCGTCGGCCAGGTATTTCCGGGCGATCCCGCCGATAAGGCCGGAATCAAAACCGGCGACATCATCAAGTCCATCGACGGCCGGAAAATAGAAAACACCCAGGAACTGCTGAGGATTGTCGCCTCCCTGCCGGTAGGCAAGAAGGTGGAGATCCTCGTTCTCCGCAACGGTCAGGAGTTGCGGAAGTCCCTCGTGGTCGCGGAAAGAAAGGATGCGCGGGAAATCGCCTCCGGCAGCAAGACCAACGGCCGGTTGGGCCTGACTGTGCAAGAAGTCACCCCGGAGATGGCCCGGATCCTGAAGCTGACGGAAAAGGGCGGTGTGTTTATCACCCGCATCGATCCGGATTCTCCTGCCGATGATGCGGGCCTGAAGGTAAACGACGTCATCCTGCAGATCAACCGGGTGCGGATCCAATCCTTGCAGGATTACACCGGTGAACTTGTCCGGAGCGAAAAAGAGGAAACGGTCATGTTCCTGGTTAAGAGAGGGGACGGGGCGATGTTCGTCACCCTGCGCCGGGATCAGAAGAAGTAGCCGGAGGTGACTTTCCGCCGGCCGGAGCGAGATCAGGGGGAATCATATCCCCGTCAATCATCAATTTTGATCGTCGTTCTCGCGTCGTAATATTTAAAACGTAAAAGAAAGGAGAACATCTATGGCCATCAATTTACCAGATCTTCCCTACGGAAAGGATGCCTTGGCACCCTACATCGGCGCCGCCACCCTGGAGTTCCATCATGGCAAGCATCATCGGGCCTACGTGGACAACGCCAACAAACTCCTCGCCGGTACGGCGCTGGAAAATGCCACCCCGGAAGAGATCATCAGAAAAACCGCGGCTGATCCGGCCCAGACCGCCGTCTTCAACAACGTCGCCCAGGCATGGAACCATGCATTCTACTGGCTGGGGATCAAGCCTAAAGGCGGCGGACAGCCGACGGGAGTCATAGCCGGCAAGATCGTCGCCGCGTGGGGAAGCTACGAAAAGTTCATCGAGGAGTTTAAAAACGCCGGTGTAACCCAGTTCGGCAGCGGCTGGGCCTGGCTTGTCCTCGATGGCGAGGCATTGAAGATCCTCAAGACCGCCAATGCCGACAATCCCCTGACCAAGGGGATGAAGCCCCTCCTCACCGTCGATGTCTGGGAACACGCCTACTATCTGGATTACCAGAACCGGCGGCCAGACTACCTGGCAACCTTCATCGACAACCTGATCAACTGGGATTTCGTGAACGCAAATATGGAACGATGAGGGATCAAGAGTCAGCTCCCCACTATCTGGGGCACCGGCAGCGCCTCAAGGAAAAATACCTGACCCACGGTCTGGAGGGGTTTCATGATTATGAAATCATGGAACTCCTCCTCACCTACGGGATCCCCCGGAAGGACGTCAAGGAACCGGCCAAGGAACTCCTCAAGCGCTTCGGCGGGTTGAAGGGAGTCCTGGACGCCGGCATTGACGAGCTTCGGGAGGTGCGTGGGCTCAACGCCCACACCGCCGTCCTGGTCAAACTCGTCAAGGACATCGGCGCAGTCTATCTCCTCCAGAAGGCCCAGGAACGGCCGCAGATCTCCTGCACCGCCGAACTCATCGATTTCTGCAAAACCGCCATGGGAGCGCTGAAAGATGAGGAGTTCCGAGTATGCTATCTCGATGCCCAGAACCGCATCATCGCCATGGAAACCGTTCAGGAGGGCATCGTCAACCAGGCCGTCGTATATCCCCGCAAGGTCCTGGAAAGGGCGCTTCAGTGGAAGGCATCGGCGATCATTCTGGTCCACAACCATCCTTCCGGTCATGTTCGGCCCTCCGACGCGGACATACGTCTCACCCGGACCATCCAGGAAACCGCCCGGACCCTTGATATACTTGTCCACGACCATCTCATCATCGGGGAAAACCGCTTCTTCAGCTTTCGAGAAGAAGGCCTGATGACCTAAAAGGGGGCAGGAGTGAAGGTAAGGAAGAAAATCGCCATGGATGCCCAGCCGATAACCCGCCGCCGCTTGTCCAGGGGCACCCATTCATAGATCACCGGGGGATGGTCCAGTCCCATGATATAGAGGATCGCCGCCCATATCAGCCATCCCAACCAGCTTGTAATCCCCAGGATAATCAACATTGCGAAGATCATTCGCGCCAGAAGCCGCTGCCGCCGACCCAGCACGGCATACGCCACGTGACCACCATCGAGTTGGCCGACGGGCAGGAGATTGAGGCAGGTGACCAGCAGTCCTATCCAGCCGGAAAAGGCGATGGGATGGAGTACGATGTCCATGTCCCCGGGCAGGCTGCCGTGGACAATCCAGCCAAGGAGGGAAAAGAGGAGGGAGCTGCCCAAACTCATGCCGGATTCCGCCGCCACCGGGCGAACCTCCGAGAGGGTAAATCCCACCACGATCACCGGCAGGGCCACCGCCAGGCCGGCCACGGGTCCGGAGGCGCCGATATCAAGGAGCATGCGCCGGTCGAGAAGGGGGGACCTCATCTTGATAAAGGCCCCGAAGGTGCCGATGAACGACGGGGCCGGAATGAAATAGGGCAGCGTCACATCCACTTCGTGATGCCGGGCCATAAAATAATGGCCGAATTCGTGAGCGGCAAGAATTACCAGCAGCGTAAAGGAAAAAGGTATTCCGTGCCAGATGCCGCCGGGGGTTTCCAGGAGGTTGACCCCCTGCTGGATGGCCCCGGCAATAAGCGTCGTGAGCAGGGTCAGGACAAAGAGGATGGAATGGATCATGGAAAGATCACAACCAATCAATGCAAAAAGGGATCGTCCTGAAAAACGGCAGGTTGAAGGCCGCTTCGGGATGATCCCTCCATTTTAAAAACGGCGGGCAGGACCTTTTGCCGGTCCCGGCTGCCGTTAATTATCGACCTTTTCTTTCAACTCCTTGCCGACTTTGAAAAATGGCAGCTTCTTGGGAGACACCTTGATATTCTTGCCGGTCTTGGGGTTCCGTCCGGTATAGGCCTCGTAATCGCGCACCACGAAGCTGCCCAGACCCCGGATCTCTATCCTTCCCCCCTTCTTCAATTCTTCTGTAAACCCCTTGAAGATAAGATTAACCACTTCGACCGCCTTTTTCTCGGTGACATTCTCTTTCCTGCTCAATGCTTCGATCAACCCGGATTTGTTCATATACCCCTCCCTAAGAATTGCATGTGACTCTCGTCATTTCGAATAACATGATAATATGGCTTGTTTTTTCGGCGACTATTATTTATTTTGTTTTGAATGTCAAGTAATTTTTGAATATTTTTTAATACTTCTCCGAACTTGGTGAAGCAGACACGCCGCCTCCTGGGGGTCAAGAGACCTGCTCTGCCCTTCCTTTAGTCCCGCCAGGTTCAGCGGACCCACGGCAGTACGGATGAGTCGGACCACGGGCAGTCCCAATTGTTCAAATGCCCGTCTCAGAATACGGTTGCGCCCCTCGCTGATAGTGATGTCTATCCAGCAGCTCTTGTCGTTCACCTTACCCACCTCGAAACGCAACGGGTGGAAAGGTCCGTCGTCAAGTTGCAGCCCCTTTTTTAGTCTTTGCACCGCAGCCCCGGAAATATTTCCTTTGATCTTGATATGGTAGGTCTTCTCCAAACGAAATCGGGGGTGCTGCAGACGATAAGCCCAGTCTCCGTCATTGGTGAGCAACAGGAGCCCCTCGGAATCGTAATCGAGCCTTCCCACGGGAAACACCCTCCCGGCGCGTTCGGGGATCAGGTCGGTAACAATCGGTCGTTCCTGGGGATCATTGAGCGTGGTTACGTATCCCCGTGGTTTGTACAGCATGAGATAGATGTGTTCCGGAGGGGGTCCGACCAGCCTTCCGTCCACCCGAATCTCGTCATCCCGATGTACCCGGAAGCCCATTTCGCTTACCGGCTGATCATTGACCGTCACACGACCCTGGCGGATCATCGTTTCAGCGGCGCGGCGGGAAGCTATCCCCGCCCCGGCCAGTACCTTTTGGAGCCGCTCCCCCGACATGGAGGGCGTTACGGAACTTTCAGCGTTCTTGACCATATCTTAATTGCCTTTCAGCGACGATTTATCCGGGACAACCATAAAACCCGGATGCATCTCCCGATTCCTTATTCAGTCAAATCCTTCAGCTCTCCCAGGGTGGGCAGTTCCGAAAGGTCCTTCAGACCGAAAACCTCCAGAAACTTCTTGGTGGTGCCGTAGATCATGGGTTTTCCCGGCACGTCCTTCCTTCCTAAAATCCTGATCAATTTTCTTTCCAGCAAGGTCCTTAACGGTCGGCCCACATCGACACCACGCAACCGGTCCACCTCGGCCTTCACTACCGGCTGGCGGTAGGCGACTACCGCCAGGGTCTCCAGGGCGGCAGCCGTGAGCGCCGATGGACGGCCGGCCTTCATCTTTGCAATCCAAACCGCCAGATCCGGACGGGTCCGGAACTGGTATCCGCCCGCAATCTCCCGGAGCAAGAAACCTCCCTGCCGCTCTTCATGTGCCGCCGCCAGCTCCCGCAGGTGCGCTGCCACTTCCTGTCGGGTAATTTCCCGTTCCTGAAGGATCTCGACAATCCGCTCGATGCCCAATGGCGCCTCGGCGGCAAAAATCAATCCTTCAATAATAGCCATGATTTTATTCATGTTCTTCTTCGACGGCAGGAAACACGCGTATCACGCCGAATGGTCCCGCCTGAAATATTCTGATCAGCCGCTGTCGGACCAACTCGAGCAGCGCGATAAAGGTATTAATGATCAGGCGCCGGTCCGGCCGGTCCTCCAGAAGTTCCGGAAAGGTGAGGGACCGATGGCGCTGCAGTAGCTCCATGATCGCGTTGATCCGGTCTGCCAGTGAAGTGCGGTCCAGGTCTATTTCCATCCTTTCCGGAGCGGAAAGCTTGCCGAGGACCTGGCGAAAGGCATCCACCAGTTCGAACAGGCCTATCTCCACCCATTGCGGCTCCACTTGTGGCAGCGCTTCGGCAACGGCCGCACACCCCCGGGCGAATACATCCCTGTCCAGCAACTCCCGGGCCTGGAGGGACTGTGAGGCATCCTTGAAGGCCTGGTATTTTAGAAGTTGCTCCACCAACTCCCGGCGCGGATCGGGCTCTTCCTCCCCCTCCTCCGTCGTCTCCGGGAGGAGCATTTTCGACTTGATATGAATCAGCGTCGACGCCAGGACCAGGTATTCGCCTGCCAAATCGAGATTCAGCGCCTTCAGCGCATCGATGTACTCGAGGTACTGCCGGGTGATAAGAGCGATGGGGATGTCGTAGATATCAAGTTCGTTTTTCCTGATTAGATGGAGGAGAAGGTCCAGAGGACCCTCGAAGATATCGAGCTTGACTTCATAATCCATAGCTGATCTTCATCGCCGCCCGGACCTCTTTTAGGGTCCGCTCCGCCACGGACCGGGCGCGGAGATCACCGGCGGCGACAATATCCCGGACCTCCTGGAGGTGATCCCGATAGTATGCCTGGCGTTCGTGCAGGGGGAGCATGACCGCGCCGATGTTTTTCCCGAGGATTTTCTTGCAGTCCGTGCAACCGATACCGGCGTGCCGGCATTCCGTCTCGATCTCCCGGGCCTTTTCCCAATCGGTGTAAAGCTGGTGGAAGGTGAAGACGTTGCACAACTCGGGCCGGCCCGGATCGCGCCGGCGCTGGCGCTGGGGATCGGTGAACATCGAGGCGACCTTATTTTGCAGCGGCTCGCCCGTATCGCTCATATAAATCGAGTTTTCATAGGACTTGCTCATCTTACGACCGTCGATCCCCAGAAGCTTGGGAACCTGGGTCAAGAGCGGCTCCGGAATCGGGAATACATCCCGGTACAGAAAATTGAACCGCCGGGCGATCTCCCGGGTCAGCTCGATGTGGGGCAACTGATCCACCCCCACGGGGACACCATAGGCCTTGTACATGATGATATCCGCCGCCTGGAGAACCGGATAGCCAAGAAAGCCGAAGGTGGACAGATCTTTGCTGGTCAGTTCCTCCTTCATCTCCTTGTAGGTGGGGTTTCGCTCCAGCCAGGGCAGCGGCGTAATCATGGACAGGAGCAGCCACAGCTCGGCATGCTCCTTGATCTGGGACTGGACGAAGAGGGTGCTCCGGGCCGGGTCGAGACCGGCACTCAGCCAGTCGATGACCATATCCAAGATATTTTCGCCTATTTCGCTCGTATCCGCATAGTCGCTCGTCAGGGCGTGCCAGTCGGCAACGAAATAGAAACACTCATAAGCTCCGTCGTTCTGCAGATCCACCCAGTTCTTCAGGGCGCCGTGATAATTTCCCAGGTGTAGTTTGCCCGTGGACCTCATGCCGCTCAAAATTCTCTTTTTCGTCACTTAACCTCCGCGAATTCGCCACCCGTGATGCCCATAAGCCTGGAAAAGCCACGGCACCGCGGCGGCGTTGTCCTTTTATGTTTCTCGCCACCGGTAGAGGTGGCCGTATAACAGAAAGACCCCGGACTGTCAAACCCGGCGGGGATGTTACCGTTATCGATTTCAGCGTTTCAGGATGAAAAACATCCTCCCCTTTTCCTTCATCGCCCCGGCGGTTCTTTCCGCCGCCGGGCCGGTGCCGCAAAAGAGGTCCACCCGCCCCGGACCCTTGATGGCCGCCCCGGTGTCATGATTCAGGACCAAGCGGGAAAATGGTTGCCAGGATAGGATCCTGCCTTCATCGTCAAATACCGGTTTGCGGGTCTCGATCATGGCCAGGGCCCCCTTGGGATATAGATCGAGATCCGTGGCAATGGATCTTCCGGGGACGAGGGTCAGCCCCAGGGCCCCCAACGGACCTTCCGGAACAATGCGAAAAAATATATAGCGTTCATTGTAGTTCATCAGTTCCTGCCGTTCACCGGGACGATCAAGGAGAACCCGTTTCATCTGTTCATAAGATCTCTCTCCCTCCGCCAAAAGTCCCCTGGCCGCCATCATTCCCGTCAAGCCCCGAAACGGCCGGCCATTGGATTGGGCGTAATTCACCGCTACCTGGCGGCCATCAGCCAGGCGGATCTTGCCTGAACCCTGGATGTGGAGCGAAAACAAATCCACCGGATTGTCAACCCAGGCTATTTCCAGACCCCGTCCCGCCAGGACGCCTTCGGAATCGATCTGCCGGCGACTGAAATGGGGAAGCACTTCTCCCTTTTCCAGTCTCCCGATCAACCGGCCCTGGCTATATGTTCCCTGGAAGCGGTCGAGACGGACCACTACGGTTTCTTCCGGGGTTCTATAGAGGGGATAGCGGCAATGCTCCGTTCTTTTGAGGCTGCCCTTCAGAATCGGCTCATAATAACCTGTAAATACAATATCTTCATCAGCCGCAACGATCTCGAATTCCTCCCGAATTGCCTTTTGCTTGGCCGCCGCCGGCAAATCGCTTATCATGATCCGCAGAAAACTCTCCAGGCTGGCGATCATTTCCGCCGACGAGTAACAGCGGTTCCGGAGGCAGTACGTTTCCTCGGCGCCCCGGCTCCGGTAGTATTGGATGCTCACCCCGATGGCCTTTTTCAGGGAGGAGAGATCGAGATCGTCGAGCATAGCTTCCTCCTCCCGGACCTGATAAGAAGGAGGAACACGGGGCGAATCTTCCCGGGACAGATCGGAGACCGGCCGACAGGAAGCAACTAACAGTATCAGCGGCAGGAAGAGCAAAATCAGGAAAAGACAGGTACGACGAAATAATTTCATAATTCGATGATCATCGCCACTTCATCACAGTAGTCGGGATATTTCGGGCAGCGGAAACAGTCCGTCCAGATTTTCTCCGAAAGAGAGGAGCGGTCCACGGCGTGAAAACCGACCCGTTGAAAAAACTCCTTCTTGTAAGTAAGGGTGAAGATGCGGAATAGTTCCAAGGTGATAGCCTCGGATATGCAGGCCTCCACCAGGATCCTGCCGATGCCCCGCCGTCGGAAGGCCTCATCCACATACAGGGAGCGCACTTCGGCCAGGTTTTCCCAGATGATGTTCATGGCGCAGATGCCGGTGATGATCCGTTCGTCTTCATCATAATAGACAAAGAAGTCCCGAAGGCTGCCGTAAATGTCCATCAGGGACCGGGGCAGGATCTCCTCCTTGCTTGCCGAGACATTTATCATCTTGTGAATAGTCTTGACATCGCCGATCCGCGCTTTCCTCAACATTTCTCTCTCCTTCCGGCCCTGGCCAGCATTTCCCGTGCATGTTGTTTCGTCGTCTCGGTTATTTCCAGACCGCTGAGCATGCGAGAGACCTCCTCGATCCGCGCCTCTTCCCCCAGTTCCCGGACTTGCGTCTCAGTCCGCTCCTCGCCCACATGCTTGGTTACCAGGTAGTGCCGGTCTCCGTAACAGGCGATCTGTGGCAAATGGGTAATGCAAAGCACCTGGTGACGCTCCGCCACCGCCCGGATCTTTTTACCGACGATTTCCGCCGTGGCCCCGCCGATACCGCTGTCCACCTCGTCGAAGACCATCGTCCCTACGGAACCTGTTCGGGCCAGGACATTTTTCATGGCGAGGACCAACCGCGACAGTTCGCCTCCCGAGGCCACCCGAGAAAGGGGTTTTGGCGCTTCGCCAGGATTTGCCGACAGATAGAATTCGAGGCGGTCGGCCCCCCGGGAGGTATAGACATCCTCCCCGTTGCCGTTCTCCTCGAAGACCACCGTGAATACGGCCGCCTCCATTCTCAGGGCGTGGATCTCCCGTTCGATGTCCTCCCGCAATTGTCCGGCCGCGACCCGCCGGGCCGCCGACAACTCGCCGGCCTTTATTTCCAGATCCCTTCGGGCGGCCAGGAGGGACGAATCTGTCTCATCGAGTTCCCTGCCCAGGGAAGCAATCCCGTCCAGTTCCCGCTTCAAAGCGTCTTTCTTCTCCAATACCGCCGTCAGGGTGGCCCCGTGCTTTCTCTTTAGTTTGTTGATCAGTTCGATCCTTTCCTCGATCTGTTCCAACCGCTGGTCATCACCGGCCAGGCCCTGGGCATAATCCCGAAGCGTATAGGCCGCATCCTCCAAATTATAGTAAATGTCATCCAGTTGCGCTTCCGCTACCGTAAGGCGCGGATCGATCTTTTTGATCTCCCCGACGGCATTTCTGACGATTCTAAGTTCCTTTAGCAGGGAATGTTCCCGGCCGTAGAGAATCTCGTGAGCCGTCACCGCATGATCCGTAAGTTTCCGGATATTGGTGAGGATCTGCTTCTCTTCCGCCAGACGGACATCCTCCCCGTTTTCGAGGGCCGCTGATTCGATCTCGGCATGCCGAAAACGGATAAACTCTTCCCGCTCTTCCCGCTGCCGCTGCCGGATCTCCAAGGTTCGCCGCCGCTCTTTCAGGGCCTGAAATCGGTTATAGAGGCCTTCGTATTCGCCCCGCAATCCCTGGAGACCGCCGAAGGCATCGAGGATGTCAAGATGATTGTCATCCTTGAGCAGGAGCTGGTGCTCATGCTGGCCGCAAATATTGAGCAGTGATTCCCCCAGTTCGGCTAGCATGGCCAGGCTGGCGACATTTCCGTTGATGTAAACCCGGTTTTTCCCCCCCCGGGAAATAACCCGCCGCACCACCATTTCGTCTCCGGCCTCCAGACCCCAGTCCGCCAGCCGTGCCCGGATTCCGTCCTGATCCGAAACGAGGAAGCGGGCTTCAACGGTTGCCGTATCTGCGGTGGAGCGGATCATATCCACGGAAGCCCGGTCTCCCAGCAGTAGGCTCACCGCTCCCATAATGATTGATTTACCGGCCCCGGTTTCTCCGGTAAGTATGTTCATGCCGTTGCTGAACGTTATGTCCAGGGCCTCAATAATTGCGAAATTTCTGATGCTCAGTTCGGCTAACATCTTCCTCGTTAAGCAGCCCCCGTTAATAAAGATCAGCGTCGCTTTACCCAGGAGGGCTCATCCCCGCCGTCAAGCCGCGCCAACCAAGTTTGGAGCGAAGGATTTCCATATAATCGCGATGGGGCGAGGCGACAAGAAGCGTTACATGCTCGGATTTGCGTACCGTCATGACATCTCCCGATTTCAGGGTATGAAAGATCTGACCATCCAGCGTCACCGTAGCCCCCTGCTCCTTGGACCAGAGCACCACCCGGATGGTGACGTCTCCAGGAAGAATGACCGGGCGATTCGTCAGGGTGTGGGGGCAGATGGGATTGATAATTATGGAATCATGCTGAGGAAATACTATGGGTCCACCGGCGGAAAGGGAATAGGCCGTGGATCCCGTTGGGGTGGAAACGATCAATCCGTCTGCCTTGAAGGTGTTCAGGTAACAGCCGTCCACTGCCGTTTCCATTTCCACGATCCGGGACAGATTGCCCCTATTGATTACTACATCGTTGAGGACCGTACGTTTCTTGACCACTTCGCCGCCGCTTTCCATGGTGATATCGAGCATCATCCTTTTTTCCGTCCTAAACCCCTGGCAGCGGAAGATTTCGAAGGCATCGATCATTTCGTTGAGATTGACTTCCGTCAGATAGCCGAAGCCGCCCAGATTGATCCCCACAATGGGGACGGCAAATTCACGCACCGCCCTGGCTGTCCTCAACATGGTGCCGTCGCCGCCGAATACGGCAATTATATCCGCCCGGACGGCGAGTTGCCGCCGGTCGTATCCGGGACCGGCACCGATGGACGCGGCGATGCCCTTGTCCATATAGACCTCGATTCCGTGATCGAGACACCAGTCTCTCAATTTTTGCGTGACTTCTCCGGCCTTTTCCTTCGCCGTATTGGCAACGATCCCTACTTTACGCACCTGCTTGGCTACCTCATACTGGAGAGTTCATAACTATCGGCTCCCCGTTCATCCCACCGGACGCACCGGCCATGCCAATGCACCGCTTGTCATTAAAAACGGCATCTCATTGATTACGCAACAGCCTCCCCGGCATTTCGGCAATTATCCGTTCACAATCCCTGGCGATAGCACCGACGAGGTCTCCGGCGGCGGGAAGGTCCCTGATCGCCCCTGCGGCCTGACCGATCTGAAGCTCTCCTTCCACCAAGTCACCATCGTACATACCTATTTTTGTTCGTTTTTCTCCAATTATCCGGATCAGTTCCTCCTCTCCGGCCCCCCTCTTTTCCGCTTCCACAACCCTCTCATACCAGGCGTTTTTAATTACCCGGGCCGGAATCAATTTGCGGAGAACGAGAAAGGTATCCGTAGGAGAGGCCTCCAGCATCATCCGCTTGAAATTGTCATGGGCGCTGGACTCCCGGGTCGCCGCAAAGCGGGTACCGATCTGGACCCCCGACGCCCCCATGGCGAGCGCGGCGGCCATCCCCCGGCCGTCGAATATCCCCCCGGCGGCAATCACGGGGATCTTCACCGCATCGACGGTCTGGGGTACAAGGACCATAGTCGTCAATTCATCCCGGCCGTTATGGCCTCCAGCCTCGAATCCCTCTACCACCACGGCATCCGCACCGGCCTCTTCACATTTGACAGCCAGTTCCGGGGTCGCCGTCACATGCGCCACCTTGATCCCATGTTCCTTGAAGCGGGAGGTGTATTTACGGGGGCTGCCGCCGGATGTGAAGACCACCCGGACTTTCTCTTCCAGGATGATCTGCGTCATCTCTTCGGCATACTGAAAAAATATGGGGAGATTCACCCCCCAGACCCCCTCGATGTCTTCCTTTTTAATCTTGCGGATATGCTCGCGGAGCAGTTCCGGGGTCATGGAGCCGGCGCCGATGAGACCCAGGGCGCCGGATTTCGCCACGGCCGCGGCCAGACGCCAGCCGCTGACCCAGATCATGCCGCCCTGGACGATAGGATAGCGGAGCCCGAAGATTTCCGTAACTCTTGTAGTGATCATTAGCTCTTTTCCTCTAAATTTGTCGAGTTCATGTCTTTAGAAAGGACATCAAAAAACGATTCCTGCCGGCCACGAGAATTGCCATATCAATAACTACCCGCCGCCTCGCTACATAATGTCATGATACGACCTGCCACCACCGGCAACCGGCAAAGACCCGATTTTGCCAGCCCTTATATGCATGACGATCATATTCCAATTTGTTATGGTGGCATTATCCGAGCGCTTGGCGGTATTCTTCCCGGACATAGTCCGGCAGGGAATTCCTCATGGCTTCCGAGAGGATATCCGCCGCCCCACCCATGGCGGCCAGGGCCCGCACCATAAGTACTTCCTTGAAGGTGCGAGGGGGATAGACCCTGCGCACGGTTTTTCTTTCCCAGTCAAAGAACTGGAGGTAACCCCGTCGCACCGTCCGGCCATAGACATTGATCGTTACCGCAATATCTCCGGACGCGTTCTCCATTTGATGAATACCGCCGTCAAGAGGAAAGACGGTGGTTATCTCTCCGGGTTTCAACACCTTTTCCTCTGTCGCTTCGAGCTCCGCGTGACCCGCCAAGGTGCCGTCATCGAGCCGGCGATATTTAACTTCCTTGATATCATTGATGTAACTTCCCACTATCCCCCAGGAACCGTGATCGTGGATCGTATCTATGGAATAGGGTTCCCAGATATAGGCCAGGATCAGGAAAGACTGGTCGGGACTACGATAGAGGGTGATTTCGTTCGGCCAGAGGGTAGGCGGTTGCTGTTTGAACCAGTTCCTTTCCACGAGGGCCTCCCGGATGAAGTCGCGCCACCAGAGATCCGAGGAAAGGAGTTCCTGTACCAGCGGGATTCCCGCAGCGACGGCGGTTTCGGCATCCTCTTTTCCTGCGGCCGTCGCATTGAACCGCCGGCAAAAACTTTCAAAATCCTTATGCATTTTTTTGACTCTCCTTATCAAAGGTGCATCATTCTCCCCCCGCTCGTTGATGTCATGGGGAAGAGGAAATCTCAACGCGTATTTTATAACAAAACCTCAAATTCCCCCTCGCCCTCTTGTGACCCTGCTACAGATTATGGTCAACGCGGATTTGGCAGCCTTGGTTAATGTATGCCCTGCCCCACCATTCATGGTTCCTTGGCGCCGTAACGCCGGATATGCTGCCAGGAATGATAATCGGAATGATCGGGATCGGCCGCCAATGCTTCCCGTTCCCGGAGATATTTCTTCACTATACCCTTTTGTTGGTACAGCTTCCGGTCGGCACCGATGGGACAGACCTTGATGCATATCCCGCAGGGATATGACCGCCTGCCGGTGAGTTCTTCCGCCATTTCCAGGCACGCCGCTTTGTCGTAGTCCCCCGGAATACGGTCATCACGAACCCGCAGGGCCTCTTTGGGACAACATTTCACACAGGCCTCGCATTTGATGCACAGGTCTTTCTCTACCACGGGGTCGGAAGGCAGTGCGGCGGTGGTGAAAACAGAGACGAGACGAACCCGGGGTCCGAACTCCGGCGTCAGGAGGCAGTGGCTCCGGCCGATGGTTCCCAGCCCCGCGTATTTGGCTGCCAGGACATGACCGAAGGCGGCGCCGGGCCAGCGGCGCAAGGCCTTCAGAGTGCCGTAGCCGTCACGGCTGAAGAAAGTGGCGGCCTGCCCCAGGCTGTTGAGATGGCGCACCGTATCGTAGGCCAGGGTGTCGAGCCGGCGATTGACGGTATTGTACAGTTCCATGTGCTGGACCGACGGGGTGGTCTCCACAATGGGAAGGGGCATGCCCATTCCCATGACGATAACTGTCCGGGCGGGCTCCCAGATCCGGCGGGGCCGAAAATCCGCGGGCACAACCCCGTCCGCATCCCATCTATCCACAGGGGCAAAGCCCACCAGATCGGCTCCGGCTTCCCGGCAGTATTTCTTAATGTTTTTTAATAGTTCGGTGTCTTCCATAACCATAGGGCAGTCAACGGCAGTCATCTTAACCCATTTCTCCCCTCATGTAAACACGAGAAATAAACTAAGCATCCTACCACCGCCATATATTAACATAGATAATTTGCGGTTTTCTGAGACCTCAGTTTAAGACAATCGCGCCGTCGCCAACTTTGATCGCATCCTTGTCGCCGTAGATGATTATGGAGAATTATATTTGAAAAGTATTGTCAACCAGGCGGAATGGAGGCACATTCATGCCCGTAAACGCACCGCGGTCACGGCAATCCTTTTCCAAATGACGAGGCAATGTGATGGCTTAACGACAAAATCCCCGTGTCTCCAAAAGAGAGCGGGGTTTTGTATTTTCCGGACTGGATACATTGATGGACAACAACACGCTCAACTGGATCGCCAATTTCACCTGGGGCATTGCCGACGACGTCCTGCGAGACCTCTACGTCCGCGGCAAATACCGGGACATCATCCTGCCGATGACGGTCCTGCGCCGCTTCGACGCCATGCTGGAGTCCACCAAGCAGGCGGTCCTCACCGCCAGAGAGATGCTCGACAAGGCCGGGATAGTCCATCAGGATCAGGCGCTCCGGCAGGCGGCGGGGTAGGCCTTCTACAACACCTTGAAATTCACCCTCCGCGACCTCAAGGCCCGCGCCGGCCAGCATCGGCTCAAGGCCGACTTCGGGTCCTATCTGGACGGATTCTCGCTCAATGTCCAGGAGATCCTGGAAAATTTGGAGTTCCGCAATCAGATCCCGCGGTTGTCGAAGGTCGACGCCCTGGGCATCCTGATCGATAAATTCCTCTCCCCGGACATCAACCTCAGCCACTGCCCGGTCATGAACGGTGTCGGATCGGTGCGGCATCCCGGACTGGACAACCACGTGATGGGGACGATCTTCGAGGAGCTGGTCAGGCGCTTCAACAAAGAGAACAACGAGAAGGCAGGCGAGCACTGGACGCCCCGCGACGCCGTCAAGCCAATGGCAAATCTGATCTTCCTCCCCAACGCCGACCGGATCAAGTCGGGCACCTACCTGCTCTATGACGGCGCCCTCGGTACCGGGGGCATGCTGACCGTCGCCGAGAAAACACTCCGCCAGCTCGCCGCAGAAAGAGGAAAAGAGGTCGCCACGCACCTCTACGGCCAGGAGATCAACGCCGAAACCTACGCCACCTGCAAGGCCGACCTGCTGCTGAAGGGCGAGGGCGACGCCGCGGACAACATCGGCGGCGGCCCGGAGTACTACACCCTATCCAACGACGCCTTCCCATCCCGCCATTTCTACAACCCCCAGCCGCTCCGCACCCTGGAGGAGATCCGCGCCGACATCCTGGCCCTGGAAAAGGACACGGAGGGGCTCCTGGAGGAGATCCTAAAACGATGAACCAGTCTTATGGTATAAGAAAAGGATTGACTACGTATTGGTTGTTTGTTCCGGAAAAGTCCGCTTTACACAGGTTCAAAAAAGAAGCGCACTTCAGGCAGGTATTGTCCATATCTATATATCTGATATTACATATCCCATACTTTTGAACTGCGGAAGATGGGCTAACACGTCCTTGAACAAAAAGCAATAAAAAACCCGCTATTTCTAACGGGTTTTAACCTTCTTTAAACTTCCTTAAATTGGGTCATGGTGGAGGCGGGGGGAATCGAACCCCCGTCCGGAAATATTCCACTGCAGGTTCTTCGTGCGAAGCCTCTGATTTGCTTTCGCCGCCGACCCCTCCCAAAGGCAGGATGGACCGTGACTATCCTGTATGAATTCGCCTCCCTCCCCCCAGGCCTGAGAGTTCGGCTATCCTGCCTTTATTGCGCCCTGTCCGACCCGGCAGGCATGACCGGCAGAACGTTAGCCGTCTTACGCGGCTAAGGCGTATTCGTAGTCGTTTGCGACTATTTTTTTCCTACCTATTTAACGAGGCCTGTAGGAACCTCGGCACGCTGCTACAGCTTCAACTATCCCCGTCGAAACCGTGACGCCCCCATAACGATTATTTAAAAATGTGTTTACGGGAGTTGTTGGATGACAAAGAGCGGTTAGAACATGGCTTGTATCTTAATAACCAGAGCAGGAAATGTCAAGGCAAAGATGAACTGTTTCGGCCGTGGCGGTAGCCAATCATCTATCCTCCAGGACCTTTTGCTGCATGGCGTCGAAATATGCATCCGCTTCCTCGACACTGGCGAAAAGCGTCATTCCCTTCAGTAAATTGACGATCTCGAACACTTTTTCGATCTGGGGCTGCATGTTGATCAAATGGATGCTGCCTCCCTTGCTCCCGACGTCTTTCCTTGTTTTCAGGATGACGCGCAAGCCCATGCTGCTTATGTAATCCAGTTCAGACATGTCAAACATGATGGCCTGCGTATCCGTGACGAGAAGCGACCGTATTTCTTCCTCGCAATCCGCATAGGTATTGCCGTCCAGGCGACCGCTTAAAGTGACCATGTAGTACCCGGGCTTCCGCTCTTCGATCTTCGTTACAAGCGACATTTTTTCCCTCCTTGTATTACTGGCTACGAAGCCTGATCAGTAGTCCCGCCTTCGCATCTCCCGCCGGGCGTCCTTTTCCTTCATGGACTCCCGCTTGTCATAGAGTTTTTTGCCACGACCGACGCCGATTTCCACCTTCACCTTTCCCTTTTTAAAGTAAAGCTTCAGGGGAACGATGGTCAAACCCCGCTCCCGTGATTTGCCATAGAGGCGTTTGATTTCCCGGCTGTGCAGCAGGAGCTTGCGGGTCCGCAGGGGGTCGTGATTATAGCGGTTTCCAAAGAAATACGGACTGATGTGGAGGTCATGGAGAAAGATCTCCCCTTCCCGGACCAAGGCGTAGCTGTCCTTGAGGTTGGCCCGTCCCTCCCGCAGAGATTTGACCTCCGTACCCACGAGCACGATGCCCGCCTCATAAGTCTCATCGATGAAGTAGTGGAGGCGAGCCGTCTTGTTCTGGGCGATGATCTTTTCCGCCGCGCTTTCTTTGGCTGCCATAGTCTCTTGACCTTAAATATCGCAACAAATCATTTGGTTATATTCTCCTCCGCGCCGACGAACCGGAAACTACTTTCAAAGCAGATAATCGGCCTTGACATGATGCATTGCCGTCCAGATGTTGTGGCGCAACTGACGATTATCCTTCTCCAACGTGCGGAGCAGTTCCTTAATGTAAAGACGCCGGGAGGCGCCGCTGGTGGGACAGCGGTTTGGCGCTACGGCAAAGCCGCGTTCCCCGGCGTACTTTTTTATCAGCCCCTCCTGTATGTAAGCCAAAGGCCTGATTATATGCAATTCCCCTTTGAAGATGGATTGCTTGGGCATCATCGTGCTGATCTCCCGCCCGTAAAACATATTGATCAGCAGGGTCTCGATAATGTCATCCCGGTGGTGGGCAAAGGCAATACGGTTGCAACCCCGGGCGGCGGCAATCTCGAAGATTCTGCGGCGGCGGAGACGGGAGCACAGGAAGCAGGGATTTTTCCGGTTGACGTCGCTATGGGCCACCGGACCGATGTCTGTCTTTTCAAGTGCGTAGTCCTCAACCCGGGCAACGATTTCTTTTTCGATGCGGGCGGCATCCCCCTCCCCCCCGGCGAAACCAAGATCGATATGGACCGCCATAAGTTTAAATTCCGGGATAAAGATCATGGGTGAGGCAAGAAGATCAAGAAGGACCATACTGTCGGCCCCGCCTGACACTCCGACGAGGACCCGATCTCCCGGTGTGATCATTCCATAATCGAGAACGGCCCTTTCCAGCCACTTTTTCAAGTGGAGGTGAAGCCTTGTATGTTCTCGCCGCGCCACTGTCACCATTCTAACTCTTCAAAGATCGTCACACCGATTTTGGCCTATCACCATGATTTAAGCGAAGATGATTAAATTTATTAATAGGCCGTTGATATCCCGTTCAGAAGCATTCCCTATTCCGGAACACATCTAAAATCACCCGGCACGCACCTACTTATACTACCTCCGGGGTCCCGCCGGAAGTGAAACACACCATCAGCCGCATGACGGGCGATGGCTTCATTCCTTTCCGGCATCTGATCGGAGGTAAAGAAAGAGCTTATATTAGATCGCCCTTTGGATCAAGACATGTTTCGATCTCCCACCATCATAATTACTTGCAAATTGGCGGTCATTTATGTCATAAGCTTCCCACCAAAGCAACTTCTTCTCCGTGAAGAAGATCATCAGGAGGTTCTTACTATGACGGAAATCATCAATGTTTATGCCCGCGAGATTCTGGATTCCCGTGGCAATCCCACGGTGGAGGCGGAAGTGACCATATATTCGGGAATCACCGGTCGGGCCTCCATACCTTCCGGCGCCTCGACAGGGGAGCATGAGATGCTGGAACTCCGGGATGGAAACAAGAAGCGCTATCTGGGAAAAGGTGTCGAAAAGGCGGTGTGCAACGTCATCGATAAAATCGGACCGGAAATCATCGGCATGGACTGTCTCGACCAGCGGGCCATCGACTATGCCATGATCGCCCTGGACGGAACGGAGAATAAATCGGCCCTGGGCGCCAACGCCATTCTCGGCGTCTCCCTGGCCTGCGCCAAAGCCGCGGCGGCGGCGGTTGATCTGCCCCTTTACCGCTACATCGGCGGCGTTGGCGCCAAGGACATCCCCGTACCCATGATGAACATCATCAACGGTGGTCAGCATGCGGACAACAATGTGGACATCCAGGAGTTCATGATCATGCCTGCCGGGGCGCCGAATTTCCGGGAAGGACTCCGGATGGCCGCCGAGGTCTTTCACGCCCTGAAAGCAGTCCTGAAGGGCAAGGGGCTCAACACCGCCGTGGGTGATGAAGGCGGGTTCGCGCCGAATTTAAAATCCAACGAAGAAGCCCTCATGGTCATCGTGGAGGCGATCCGCAAGGCCAAATACAAGCCGGGTAAGGATATCTTCATCGCCCTCGATGCGGCGGCAAGCTCGTTCTATAAAGACGGCGCATATATCCTGGCGGCAGAGAAAAAACCGAAGAAGACGGCGGCGGAGATGGTGGCCTTCTATCAAGACCTGGTCGAGCGCTATCCTATTATCTCCATCGAGGACGGTCTGGCGGAAGATGACTGGGAGGGATGGAAACTGCTGACGGACGCCCTGGGAAAAAAGATTCAGATCGTCGGTGATGATATCTTTGTCACGAACCGCAAGCGCCTGGAAATGGGGATCAAGCAGGGCATTGCCAATTCCATCCTGATCAAGCTCAACCAGATCGGCACCCTCACGGAGACCCTGGAGACGATTCAGATGGCCAAGGAGGCCGGCTATACCACCGTCGTCTCCCATCGTTCCGGCGAAACGGAGGACACGGCCATGGCAGACGTGGCCGTGGCAGCCAACTGCGGCCAGATCAAGAGCGGCTCCCTTTCCCGCAGCGAACGCCTCGCCAAGTACAACCAGTTGCTCCGCATCGAGGAAGAGTTGGGAGAGGCCGCCGTTTACCGGGGCCGGGGCGCCCTTTACAGCGTCAGATAAGATCGCGCCCGCAAAAGCGTTATAATGTATTGCCTGGCCAGAGCGGCACCACCGGTTCGAAAAGACGACTTCGGAAGGGTGATGCCGTGATCGGGCGCTGGCGCGGCCCGTACTCAGAGGAACCGGAAGAGACGTCGGCGCAAGGTTTCCTGGGCCCGCCGATCACCCGTCAGGGAGAACATTCTTCTGTCTTTACGTTCTTTCTTCTCCGTGTTTTCCGAAACGGCAAGGATACCATCTTTCTGAAGGGCGATCATGGCATTCCCGTAGTTGGCCTCGGATAGCGCTTCCGCCCGGCGGATCTCACCCTTCCGGAACATCTTCGCCCCCAGTTTGTGGATGCCTTTCAGCCAATCCCGCTCGGAGCGCGGTCCTTTTCGGAGGTAGGCGCAAGCCCGGACGACGATCCAGTAGGACTGGATGTAATTTTCGATCAGTCCCGCAAAGGGACGGAGGTTGGTCCGCCCTTTTCCCTTCACCTCGAAGCAGGCCTCAGCGCCCTCTTCCGGCCCCCGGATGGCAATCATTTCCCGATCCATGAGATACGCCAGGGCGTTGTTGACCTCCCCACCGTCCTCTCGCTCCGTGTCAAAGATAAACTCGTTCCAGAACAGGCGTTTCAAAAAACGGTAATCATCCAGGATCAATCCCAGGGGGATATGGTCCTGGGGATTGGCCAGCATGGAGGTAGCGACGAAGCTGATGGGGAGGAAGAAATGCAGGATGTTGTTTTTGTAGTATTCCAGGTTTAAACGTTTGTCGTCGTCGAGACTGTAAACGATTTCTTCCAGTTCCGGTTCCTCTCCCTCCTCTTCCCCGAGCCGCGAAATCAGCCCCGATTGATCGAACAACAGGAGTGCATCGTTGATGGCCTTATCGCGGCGGACAAAGGTGGCTGCCAGGCTGACCTTCATATGGATCAGATATTCGTAAAACTCCTTGAGGATCGCCATCAATTCGTCGTGGCTGATCCCGCGGTGGTCATGGGACAGCAGCCCCGCCGAGATCAGGGCAAACGGCGTGACCACGGATACCTTGTTTATGGCCAGGGCGATTTCATACCCCATCTTCCGGTAGAGGCTCTGACGCTCCTCCACGTCCATCTCGGCAAAGCTCTTGTCCTGATCCTCAAGGAAAGCCTGCAGATAGATGGGCGCACCGATATTCACATAGACGCTGCCATACCGTTTACGAAGGATCCGTGAACTCTTGATGACATCCGTGGTCTTTTCCCGCTCCTTGGGCGCCCCGCTCAGTTCCTTGAGATATGATTTCTCTTCGATCACCCGGTCATAACCGATATAGACGGGAATCGCCGCCAGATCCTCCGCCGCATGCCGCTGGAAGGCCTGAATGATCATGGAGAGCAGTCCGTATTTCGGCATCACCATCTTGCCGGTGCGGCTCCGCCCTCCCTCGATGAAGAATTCTATGGGCAATCCTTCCCGGATGAGTATCTCCAGATATTTTGCGAAGACCTCCCCGTACAGGGCGTTGCCACGAAAACTCCTCCTCAGAAAGAAAGCCCCGGACTTGCGGAAGAGATAACCGAAAGGGCCGAATGCCATATTGGTGCCGGCGGCGATCAAGGGCAGTTGAATGCGATGCTGGTAAAAGACATAAGATAAAAGTAAGTAATCGATGTGACTTCGGTGGCAGGGAATGATGACAAAGGGCATCTTTTTCGAAACATTGCGGATCCTGGCCATCCCCTCGAGGTCCACAACCACTCCGTCATAGATGTTGTTCCATAGCCAGGAAAGCACCCTGTCCCACACCTCGATATACTCCTCCTGGTAATCCGCGGCAATCTCGTTGAGGTATTTTTTGGCTTCCCTTACCACGGTGGCATAGTCCTTCTTGCCGGCGGCGACCTCTCTTTCCATGAAGCCGACGAGATCCGGTTCCTTTAGCACCATGCCGATGTGCTCTTGGCGGGACTTGAGAAAAGGTCCGATCAGCGCCGACTTTTCCTCATCGATGCGGCCAAGAAGCTCGCCGCGGAGATTATTGACCGCTTCCCCCCGGGGCTGCTCGGCGTTTTCGTGGCGAAATTTTGATATCTCCACCGGCTCCGTAGGCATGACGTATATCTTGCCGGCAAAGCGGAGAAACGAGACCAGTCGCTGGAGGAACATCGTGTTGTCCGTCTGGCCGAAGAGGATGTTGATAATGTTCTCCTTCTCCTTCTCCCGTCTCCGCCCATAGGTAACCAGCACCGGTACGATATACAGCGGCCGATCGAGGCCCTCCTGAGCCTCCCATAGACCGTTCAGGACGTCATCTACCCTTTTGTCCTCGAAGAATTCCGATCCCCCCAAATGAATGATCAGGGCCCGACCGGCAGTTAGATGATTCCTTACGGCCAGGAAGCCGTTGCCGGCCTCCTCCCTCCGACGGAGGAAAATACGGCTCCAGGCGGAGGCGATAACGCGCAGGGAAGCGGAAAAGGGCTGCCAAAGCGTCATGTTGACGTCATGGCTGTGGACGGGCATGGGAATCCCCTTCCGCCGGGCCAGATCCCAGAGGATGAGGCTGTTGAGCTGGCTCCGGTCCTTCAGGGCATAAACAACCAGACCTTCGTTGCCGAGTTTTCTGAGATTTTCGGCAACTTCCGTATCGAACGAAATCTTCCTCAAGGCCTTCCGCACCAGCCAATCCAAAAGGAAATTAGTCTGTTCATACAGACTTTCCGGCCGGTAATGGCGGCTGTCTCGGAACCATCCGGTTATCTTGCCCATCAAAGTCATCATGGATGGACGCCTTAGCTCCTAAGATCCGTTGCCGGCCAAAAGACCGAAAAATTTTTCCTGCATGGTCTTTTCCACAAGTTCCCGGATTTCCGATGCCGAAGCCATTTTCATTACCTTTCGCATGAGTTGTCGCGCTTCTTTCAGGGTCGTCTCCCTGATGATTTCCTTCACTTTGGGAATGGCCAGGGGATTCATGCTCAGTTCGTCGATTTCCATGGCCAGCAGGATCATCGTATAGGTGGGGTCTCCGGCCATTTCCCCGCACATGGCTACATGAATTCCGGCCCGATGGCCGATTTCCACCACTTTTCTGATCATCCTGAGGACGGCTGGGTGGAGGGGTTCATAGAGATAGGTAACCCGGTCGTTGATCCGGTCGATGGCCAGGACGTACTGAATAAGATCGTTGGTGCCGATGCTGAAAAAATCGACTTCCTTGGCCAGTTCTTCGGCGATGATCACCGCCGATGGCACCTCGATCATGACGCCGATCTCGATGTCCTCGCCCACCGCGATTCCTTGTCCTTTCAGATCATCACGGACATCTCCCAAGATCTTCTTCGCCGCACGTATTTCTTCGATACCCGAGATCATGGGGAAGAGTATCCTCGCCTTCCCGAAGGCGCTGGCCCGAAGGATCGCCCGGAGCTGCACCTTGAACAGGTTGATCTCCTTTAGACAAAAACGAATCGCCCGAAGCCCCATCTGGGGATTCATTTCCTTGGCCAGTTTCGGATCGGAGAAGAACTTGTCGCCACCCAGATCGAAGGTGCGGATTGTTGCCCATTCCAGTCCTTCCACGCCGACGACCCGGCGATAATTGAGGAAGTGGTCCTCCTCCGTCGGAAGATCTTCCCGGTTGATGTAGATGAATTCGGTGCGATACAGTCCGATTCCCTCGGCTCCGTGGGTGACCGCGGAGGGAATTTCCTCGATAAACTCTATATTGCCGGCGATCCGGATCCGATAACGGTCTCTGGTAACCGCCGGAAATTTTGCATATTTAAGCGCTTCTTCCCGAACCGTCTGGTAATGGTGCTTCTTCTCCTCGTAGCGGTGCAGGAGCTCCGGATCAGGATTGACGATGACCAGACCCGCGGCGCCGTCGATGATGATGGGATCGTTTGTCCGGACCTGTCTGGTTACCTTCTCCAGTCCCACCACCGCCGGGATGGCGATGGATCGAGCCACAATGGCCGTATGGGAGGTCTTGCTGCCCATGTCGGTGGCAAAACCCAGCACCTTGTCGATCATCATCTGGGCGGTATCGGCGGGCGACAAATCCGTAGCAATGACGATCACCCCCTCCCCCAGGGGGGCGATCTTTTCCTGACGCCGGCCGGCAAGATTGCGGAGGATCATCTGCCCGACATAACGGATGTCGCTGAAGCGGTCCCGCAGGTATTCGTCATCCATTTTCTCAAAAATGTCGCGGTATTTATCAATAGTCAAACGAACCGCCCACTCCGCGTTTACAGACATTTCGCGAATCCGCTGGACCACGTTGGCGACAAATGATCTGTCTTTGAGGATCATGATATGAACATCCATTATATAGATCGGTTCCAGGCCCGCTGCCTCCGTCAGTTTGCTCTTGATCTCCTTCAACTGCCGCTCCGAGACCCGCAACGCTTCCCGGAAACGCCTGATTTCCTTCGTTATCAGGCCTGCCTTGTCAAGTTTGTAAAAGGAAATCTGGGCATCGAGGCGATCGAAAAGATAAGCCCGTCCCGTCACCACCCCGGGTGATACTCCGATTCCTTTGAGCACCATGGTTTTTTTGTTTTTTTCTACCGGCATAGCTATTTTTACCTTTTGCTAATCCTCTCCGAATTTATCGGCAAACAGTCGCTCCAGAGCGGACAGCGCCTTCGCGGCATCGCTGCCTTCCGCCTTGACCGTCATTCTACATCCCGATCCACACGCCAATGTCAGAATGCCAAGGAGGCTCTTGCCGTTTACCTCTTGTCCTTCATATTCAAAGAATATTCTCGCCTTGTATCTTCTGGCCTCCTCCACAAGTTTTGCCGCGACCCGGGCATGAATTCCCAGTTTGTTCTTTACCTCAAAGGTCCTTATCTCCTGCATATCAAATCATCACCACCATACAAACGGCGGTCAGCGCGTAAAGGATCAGCAGCGGCGACAATCCCCGGCGCATTGCGAAGTAAATCAGCAGCACCGCTGCGGCCACGGCGATATTCACTCCCTGCCGCGGCCAAAACTGCCCCGGATAAAGTTGCATGTCCGCGGAGATTAACCCGGTAATCACCCCGAGGATGATAAGGGAAACCCAGCGCAGCCAATGAGCCAACCGCGGCAGGTTCCAGGACTGGATATAGGCGATCCCCTGCCGGCCTTGGCGGTAACCTTCAAGAAATCCTTGCCAACGGATCCATAGATGCAGGGGATCGAAGATCAGAAGAAAAACAAACGGCGCCCATATAAACCCCTCATAGGCAAGAATCGCCGTGATGATCCCGGCCAGGGGCCGGAGGCTCCCCCAGAAGAAATTGTCGCCTATGGCGGCGTAGGGACCCATGAGGGATTTTTTCAGTTGTGTCGTCGCTGACTGAGTGGCGGGGGCTACAGGATCTTCCTCTTCTTCCAGACGTATCGTTGCGCCGAGGACGGCGCCGGACAGATAGGGATGGGTGTTGAAATATTCGAGCTGGCGCTGGAGAAAGGCCGCAATCCTTTTCTTGTTTTCATCCATGCCGCGGGTCAGGGGTAAAATGGCATAGGCAAACCCCAGATTCTGCATCCTCATGAAATTCAGGGACGACATCACGAAGAGGGACCGCAAAAAAAAACCGGACAGATCCGATGTCTTCATCCTCAACCTTTTCTCCCCCAGACGCCATGACAGTAAATAGCGGTTCTTCTAACACGACGAACCGTTTAAGTCAATTCATTCCCCATCTTTTGACCCCTTTATCCTTGACAGAACCATAATTATTTGTTAGATATGCCAACTTTTTTTTGAGGTGAAAAAGATGATTTGTCAGACGATTAGAACGGGCACCGATTGTGTGTTCATGAAGAACAGCGGCTGCGCCTTCAAGGATGGGGTCTGTAAAACGATTGTGGAAAAATGCGATGGCTGCGGCAAGATCGTCGAACTGGCGACCGGTCGCTACTGCCAGGCATACATGGATCCGGCCAGCAGATGGCTCATGGGCAATTGCCCCCGGGCGACTCACGTTAAGCTGTTAATTAAGGAAAACACCCAGAAGATCAACCCCTTGAAGGCCTCCAAGCGGGCGAGTCGCGCGAAGAAAAAGAAATAACCCACCCTTATGCCCCGCGGGGTTTTAGACGAATCCCCCGGGGTGCATCAATGATTGCGGCCACCAATGCCGGCAAGGATAAGGAATTTAAAAGAACTTCCGGGAAAGGCGGCAGTGATTTTTCCGTGCGGGATCACAGATGGTACAGGGAAGGCTGCTGACGTCTTTGCCTTGCCGGATCTTGCCCAAGCGGTTCCGGCGGTCTCAGGAAAGTAGCTCCCTGATTTTCGCCAATTCCGTTTTTACCTCTTTGAGGAGCACTCGATCCTCATCCGGCATCCCTTCCCGGCTCAGATCCTGATTTTTCTTGGAAAGCTGTTTTTTTGCCCCCCGAATAGTAAAGTTTTCTATATAAAGGAGGTTCCTGATGACCAGCAGTTGTTCGAGATCCTTACGGCGGTAAAGCCGCTGATCGGACCCCGTGCGGACAGGTCGTACCGATTTGAACTCCGACTCCCAGTAGCGGACCACATAGGGTTCCACACCGAGGATGCTGCTCACCTCACCGATGCGGAAGTAGGTCTTGTCAGGAATCGATTCATCCATAATCAGACTCCCGTTATTATGGGTTTGCGATACCGGATCAGCCGTTAAGCGCCTTTCGCAGGACCTGGCTCGACTTGAAAGTAAGGACGCGACGGGCGGAAATCTCGATTTCTTTGCCCGTCTGAGGATTACGGCCCCGCCGTGACTTCTTCTCCTTGACGACGAAGTTGCCGAATCCCGATATCTTTATCTTTTCTCCCCGACCCAGGCATTCTTTCATGATTTCAAATACCGATTCGACAATCCGTGCGGAATCCTTCTTGGAAAAGCCGAGCTTTTCGTAAACATCCTGAATAATATCAATCTTCGTCATGGTTTCTCCTCCTGTCATCTCGCCGTTTTATTCACCACGGATCTTTGCCCCTGTCGCCGCAACCATTGTTTTTACGATCCGGCCATGGGCACTGTTGATTTCTTCCTCCCGCAAGGTCCTGTCGCCGGACCTATACGAGAACCGCAGGCCAACGCTCTTCATTCCTTCCGGAAGATTTTTGCCCGTATATACATCAAAAATCGAGACACTTTCAAGTAATACTTCATGTTGGTCATAAGCGGCCCGGCACAGTGCCTCTCCTTCCATGACCGCCGGTACGAGAAAAGCCACATCCCTGGAACTGGCGGGATATTTTGATATCTCCC
Organism: uncultured Syntrophus sp.; assembly: GCA_964571695.1. Classification (GTDB taxonomy): domain Bacteria; phylum Desulfobacterota; class Syntrophia; order Syntrophales; family UBA8958; genus UBA8958. The sequence continues at coordinate 287,985 of CAZNDG010000001.1, read as the reverse complement.
GGAATGATTTTTCCGCCGCATCGGGAAGCGCGATACTGTCCAGTTCCAGTTGAAAGACCAAGGCACGGCTGCGTAAATCCAGCCTTTCCCGCACCTGGGGATGAATCTCCCCGAGGAAACCCGCAACCTTTTCCCCGATCACGACACGGCAGGACCGGCCGGGATGGAGAAAAAAACATTCTGCCGCCGGGGCAACAAATTTAGCGCTGGTTATTTTCAGGACGGCGAAAAGGGATTCCAGCACGCCCTTCAGATCGTAAAAATCCGCCGCGATTCCCTGATGGTGCCACGAGGAATCGTATCGACTGCCGGTGACCAGGGCGGCCAGGCAGGCCTTTTCTTCCGGCAATTCCTCCTTGCTCCGGGCAAAGAACACCCGGCCGAGTTCGAATATTTTCAAGTCCGCACATCCGTTCCGGGCATTCCGGCTCATGACATCCAGCAGACCATAGACCAGGGTGGTCCTCATGACGGCCTGTTCTTCCGTCAGGGGATTGCGGATCTTTACAAACGAACGCAGGGGATCGCCTTCCGGAAGCCCGAATTGCTCCGCCATCGCCGGGGTGATGAAGCTGTAATTGATCGCCTCCGAATAGCCCAGTCCGTTCATCACCGTGCGGAGAATCTCCTCGCGCCTACGGCCGGAATTCTCCCGTCCCGGAGCTACCCCGGATGCGGGCATCGTAACGGGAATATGATTGAAACCAAGGATGCGGGCAATCTCTTCGATCAGATCGATCTCCCGGGCTATATCCACCCGGCAGGTGGGAGGGGTAACCCGATAGTCGTCGACATCTACAGGAACAACGGCCATCTCCAGTCTCTCCAGAATGCCGGCTGCCTCTCGGGCGGAAATGGCCGTTCCCAGAATTTCGTTCACCCGACGCCCGCGCAGGGTTATGTCTTTTGAAACATTTATTTGCCGCGGGTAAGCATCGATGTATCCCCGACAGATCTCCCCTTCTCCAAGTTCCGCCATGAGTTGTGCCGCCCGGTTCAAGGCCCGCGCCACCCCTTCGGGGTCGATGCCTCGTTCGAAGCGGAAGGCCGCATCGGTACCCATGCCCAACCAGCGGGAAGAACGGCGGATGGAGGCCGGATGAAAATAGGCGCTCTCCAGGAGAATGGTTGATGTGTCGTCTTTAACCTCCGAATTCAATCCGCCCATAATGCCTGCAATGGCCACGGGTTTGACGCCATCGCAAATCATCAGGGTATCGGCCCTCAGCACCCGGTCTTTTTCGTCGAGTGAAACGAAATGCTCCCCATCCCGTGAACGCCGGACGACGATGCGTCCTTCCTCGAGAAACCGGAAATCAAAGGCATGAAGGGGCTGGCCCAGTTCCATCATAACGAAATTGGTGACATCCACGATATTGTTGATGGCCCGCAGACCGACGGCCTCCAGGCGTTCCCGCATCCACGGCGGCGACGGCCTGATGTTGATGTTCTTGATAATTCGGGCGGTATAACGGGGACAAAGATCTGGATCCTCGATGGTCACCGAGGTGATCCCTTTGATGTCCTCATCGTTTTCCCGGATGGTTATCTCCGGATACCTCAGGGCATTTCCCGTAATCGCCGCCACCTCCCGGGCGATGCCGATTATGGACAGGCAATCGGCGCGATTGGGCGTGATGCCGATGTCCAGGACCGTATCCAGCAGCCCCAGGGCCTCCTTAAGGTCCATTCCCAGGGGAAGTTCCGGAGGGAGGATCATGATCCCCCTATTATCCTCGCCGATTCCCAATTCCTCTTCCGAACAGAGCATCCCCTCCGAGGGTTCTCCGCGGAGGCGTGAACTCTTGATGGTATAGCCTCCCGGAATCGTGGCGCCGACCCGAGCCAAGGCGACAGTGGCGCCGGACCGGGTGTTGGGGGCGCCGCAAACGATGGGCAGTGTCTCGGAACCGGTGGCGACCTCACACAGGTGCAGCTTATCCGATTGGGGATGGGGGCGTACGGTGAGAATTCTGGCCACTACAACCCCGTCGAAATCCGGACCCGCCTTCTCGACTGCCTCCACTTCCAGACCCGCCATGGTGAGGCAATCCGCCAGAAGCGCCGGCTCCATATCGACATCGACATAATCCCGGAGCCATTTAAGACTTACCTTCATAGGTTAAAACTGCTCCAAAAAGCGTGAGTCGTTCTCGAAGAAAAGGCGGATATCAGATATGCCGTACTTGAGCATGGCGATCCGTTCCACCCCCAACCCAAAGGCAAACCCTGAATATTCTTCGGGATCATAGCTGACATTCGCGAATACCTCCGGATCCACCATGCCGGATCCCAGGATTTCCAACCAACCGCTCTGGCCGCACACCCGGCAACCCTCGCCCCCGCACATAACGCAACGGATGTCCACCTCGGCACTGGGCTCGGTGAAGGGAAAGAAACTGGGCCGAAATCTCAGCATGATATCCGCGCCGAATACCTCCTGAAGAAAAAAAGTCAGCGTCCCTTTGAGGTCCCCGAAGGTGATGCCCCGGTCGACCAGTAGTCCCTCTATCTGATGGAACATGGGGGTATGGGAAACATCGGAATCGGGACGATAGACCTTGCCGGGAGAAAGGATGCGCACCGGCGGTCGCATCTTTTCCATGGTCCGGATCTGTACGGGCGAGGTGTGAGTCCTCAGGACGATGTTGTCTTCCACATAAAAGGTGTCCTGCATGTCTCGGGCCGGATGATCCTTGGGAATGTTCAAGGCCTCGAAATTATAATAATCCGTCTCGATCTCCGGCCCTTCCTCGACGCTAAATCCCAACCGGGAGAAGATCCCGCAGATCTCCTCCATCACCTGGGTTACCGGATGCCGGTTACCGAGACGGACAGCCCGACCGGGAAGGGTGACATCGATGGCCTCCCGGTGCAGCAGTTCATCACGGCGTGAATCCTTGATTCTCTCCAGGGCGGCATCCAGGGCGGCGGCGATATTTTCCTTGATCTCGTTGCTTAATCTTCCAAACAGGGGCCGCTCGTCAGGGGAGACGCTTCCCACCTGGCGCAGCATCTGGGTAAGCAAACCCTTGCGACCCAGATATTTTGTTCGCAGTACGTTGAGCGCCTCCTCGGTATGGGCTCCCTGCAACTCCGCATCGGCCTGCCGCGCAAGTTCCTCCAGTTCCTGGATCATGAAGCGATTTGTCCTTTGGCCATGGTCACGATCTCTTTGAAGGCCTGCGGATCATGGACGGCCAGATCGGCAAGAATCTTGCGGTCGATGACTACCTCCGCCTTTTTCATCCCGTCGATCAAACGGCTGTAGGTGATCTCATTCAGACGGGCGGCAGCGCTGATCCGGGCGATCCAGAGCTTTCGGAAGTCCCTTTTTCTCACCCGGCGGTCCCGGAAGGCGTATTTCATCGCCCTGTTGACCGCTTCCGTCGCCGTCCGCAGGAGGCGCCGACGCGCGCCGAAAAATCCCTTTGCCAACTTCAATATTTTTCTACGCTTCTTCTTGGCCGTTACGGCTCTTTTTACCCTGGGCATTTATTCTCTTCTCCTTCATTGTTTTGGAACCGAATGCATTCGGATCGTTACCGCCCCGAGGTTACAGATAGGGCAGCAATTTTTTGAGGGCGGCCTCGTTGGTCTTGTCCGCCAACGCCGATCTCCGGAGATTTCTTTTCCGCTTCGGCGATTTCGTCGAAAGAATATGATTTGAAAACGCCTTGGCCCTTTTTACCCTTCCGGTACCGGTAAGGGTAAAACGCTTGGCGGCGCCCCGATGAGTCTTCAATTTCGGCATGTTTGCTTGTCTCCTCGCTATAAAATGTTTATTTTCTTGGAACCACGACCATGATCATGTTCCTGCCCTCCAGCTTCGGCTGCATCTCCACAGCCCCCACATCTCCCAAGGCGTCGCGTATCGTTTCCATGATCTTCCGCCCCAGATCCGAATAGGCTATCTCCCGGCCCCGGAACATCATGGTTATCTTCACCTTGTCGTTCTGTTGCAGAAACTTCTTGATGTGACGGATCTTCACCTCCAAATCATGCTCCTCCGTCTTCGGTCGCAGGCGTATTTCCTTGATCTGTATCGTTGTCTGGCTTTTTCTCGCATCCTGGAGTTTTTTACTCTGCTGGTATCGATACTTGCCGTAATCCATGATCCGGCAGACCGGTGGTTCAGCATTGGGTGCAATTTCCACCAGATCAAGTCCGGCTTTGGCGGCGATCGCCAGGGCTTCCTTGAGGGTCAGGATACCCAACTGCCTGCCCTCTTCAATGAGCCTCACCTGCACCGCCTTGATTTCTTCGTTGATATTCAACTCCTTAGCGATACGTCACCTCCTGAAATAAGCATCGATTATCGATAATTGCGGATCTCCTCCCGCATATGGGCAACAAAATCCGTTACCGCCATGGCCCCCAAGTTTTTCCCGTCGCGCCGCCGGGGGGAAATGGTCCGTTCCGCCACTTCCCGGTCTCCGATGACCAACATATAAGGCGTCTTCTGCATCTGGGCCTCTCTGATCTTGTAGCCCAGCTTATCGTTGGAAAAACTCTTCTCGACCCGGATCCCCGCATCTATCAGCTCCCGATGGACCTGATCTCCGTATGGGATTTGCTTTTCCGTAACCGTCAGGATCGACGCCTGCACCGGTGATAGCCAAACAGGAAAAGCCCCGGCATAATGCTCGATCAGGACCCCCATGAAGCGCTCGATGGCGCCAAGAATGACCCGGTGCAGCATGACCGGGCGATGCTTTTCCCCGTCGGAGCCTATATACGACAGGTCGAAGCGCTCCGGAAGGGTAAAGTCGCATTGGATGGTGGCGCACTGCCATTTCCTTTTCAGGGCGTCTTTGAGTTTGAAGTCGATCTTTGGTCCATAAAACGCCCCGTCGCCTTCGTTGATCTCGTAATCCATAAGGCCGTCGTTCAAGGCCCCTTTTAGGGCCGAGGTCGCCAATTCCCAATCCGCGTCGGAACCGATGGAATTTTCCGGCCGGGTGCTCAGTTCCACTTCATATTCGAAACCGAAGATCTTCATGGCGTAGGCGACAAAATCGGCAATCGCCCGTATTTCTTCGTTGAGCTGTGCGGGGGTGCAGAGGATATGGGCATCATCCTGGGTAAACTGCCGGGCCCGCATGAGCCCGTGCAACACCCCGGTTTTTTCATGACGGTGCACCGTCCCCAGTTCGAAGTAACGGAGCGGCAGATCGCGATAACTGCGGATCTTCGATTTGTAAATGAGCATGTGGGACAGACAGTTCATGGGTTTGATGCCATATCCCTGACCCTCCACCTCAGTAAAGTACATATTTTCCCGGTAATGGTCGAAATGTCCTGACCTTTTCCATAGGTCGTCCTTTAGGATCTGAGGACCCATTACCATGTCATAACCCCGCTTCAGGTGCTCCTGACGCTCCCATTCCTCGATGAGATAGCGGAGCATCATCCCTTTGGGATGAAAGATGATCAACCCCGGCCCGGCTTCGTCGTTCATCTGGAATAGGTCCATTTCCCGTCCCAGACGGCGGTGATCGCGCTTTTTGGCCTCCTCCATCATCCGCAGGTAATCTTCCAGCGCCTCCTGGGTGGCAAAACAGGTCCCGTAAATCCTCTGGAGCATCTTGTTGCGCTCGTCACCCCGCCAATAGGCGCCGGCTACATTGAGGAGCCGGAAGGCCTTGACCATGATCGTCGAGGGCAGATGGGGCCCCCGGCAGAGGTCTTCGTATCCCGCCTGGGTGTAAACACTCACGGTCCGTACATCAGGGGGGAGATCGTTGATCAGTTCGATCTTGTAGGTCTCTCCCTTTGCCCGGAACAGGGTCACGGCCTCCTCCCGGGAAAGCTCCCGGCGGGAAAAGGGGGCATCGGCGGCGGCGATCTCCTTCATCCGCTGTTCGATTTTCTGAAGGTCTTCGGGCGTGAAGGTGGTTTCATACTCGAAATCGTAGTAAAAACCATCCTCTATGGAAGGACCGATGCTGACCTTGGCCCCGGGAAAGGTATCCTGCACCGCCTGGGCCATGATATGAGAGGCGCTGTGGCGAAGGACGCTCAAGCCCTCCTTGGACGCCACATCGATGGGTTCCATCAGGGCGTCTTCCGAAACCTGGGCTGACAGATCAACTGGTTTACCGTTGACCTTCGCCGCCACGGTCGTCGCCAGCAGTTCCGGCTTCCAGGCGGCAATAGCGTCCTTTACGGCAACCCCGTTCGGCAGAGTTACCTGCTGTCGGTCGGGCCAGGTAATTTCTATCTCCTTCATCATTCTCACCCTGATACGAATTAAAGAGAGGGCATCACGTTCAGATTTCGCTGATGCCCTCTCTATGATGTCATGGTAGGCACGCAGGGATTTGAACCCTGGACATCCACCGCGTCAGGATGGCGCTCTCCCCCTGAGCTACGTGCCTAAACTTATTTATCTGCGAACGGTGCATGCGTTTAACAGGAAAAACCTTTTATGTCAAGGCAAATCTATATATTTTACGATGCCGAATTGATGAAACGTATCCCCTTGAAGATGTAGTTCAGCCCCGAAAGAACGGTTAATGTTGCTGTAACCATGTATAACACCAGCATAATAATCTTAAATTCCGTTGCCATTGCCAAGGTATGGACCAACAGGACGCCGAAAATCGTTAGAAGTTGAAATACCGTGGTCAATTTGCTTATCATCGTAGGTCGGATCTGAAAGGATACGGACATGATGGCCAGCATCGCGATGCCGATGAGAATGATGCAGTCCCTGCTCACGACGATGACGCTCAACCAGCCGGGAATGACATGCTTTATGGACAGCGTTACGAAGCAACTCACCATCAGGGCCTTATCGGCAATCGGATCGAGGTAGGCCCCCAGTTCCGTCTGCTGATTGAGAACCCGGGCCAGGAAGCCATCCAGACCGTCGGTGATCCCGGACAGGGTAAAGAGAATCAGCGCCTTGAAAAAATCACCCTGCATGAGGAGAATGACGATCACGGGCACGAGAATGATCCGCAAAACCGTCAGGGTGTTGGGGATGTTGATCCGTCCCGCATCCATCAAAGCGCCCTGTCCCTGTTTCGGTTCCAGTCCACCCACGCGTCGCGGTCTTCTTCGTCGGAAAACACCCGCGGCTTATCCGCCGACCCGTCCGGACGTATATATACCTGCTGCATGGAACGGATGATCACCGTCCATTCTTCCCGGGAAACCTTGTGGGGACCGGTGATCTTTTGCGGTCCGGCAATCTTGCTGGGAGGGCCGAGGGCAGTCCCGGTCTCCACCGCCTTCGTCGCGCCGGCAACGGCTATCTCACCCTCATATACCCTCACCAGTGCCGAAGCATCCCGGTGCACGTTCAGCCGGTAGATCGTTCCCCGCACCCCCGTAACGGCGTTGTTGCAGGATATCTCGAATTTTCTCTTAAGACCCATCGCCTTACTCACCTTTGCCCAGGTCCGGCCCACAACAAGGTGAACCTTGACATCCGCCGACTTGCCGGCCCCGGCCCGTTCGAGACGGAAATGGGTGTCCTCGGCGAAACGGAGCCGCGAATTGCCGGATAGGGTGATCTCCAGTCTCGAATTTGTCCCGACGACAATCTCGTCGCCACCCCCAAGGTAGTTATTTTTCTTGAGAATCCGCCAGGTCTCTTTGCCTTGGGGAAGTACCTGTGCCTCGCCTTCGAGATGGCTGACAACTGCCCCGCCCTTATCCACCTTAACCGTCAGGGACCGCGCGGCCAACAAATCCCCCGGGATCAACCAGTTTAGCAAGACTATGAAAAGGAAAGATAAAATTAGCTTGTACTTCATGGATCTTCACCTTTGCTTCATGCATCCGGTCCCAGGGGGAGGGTTTCCATGACCTTGGTAATGATCTCCTCCATTGCCGGCTCGAAAACCTGACAACTCTTCATGCGAAGGCGGTCCCTGGTGATTTCGAAATTCCTCTCCGTAAGGGAAAACTTGGTATTCCAGATGCTTTCGTTGGTCTTCACGCTCCGCAAATCGAAAGTCGCCGTCACCGCTGTGGCGGCATAAAGGAGAAGAAAGGAGGTGTCGCACTCTTTGAGGGTAACGTAGAGGACGGCGTCCACACCCAGCAGTTCACCGATCTGCCGGGGCGGTATGGTTTCCGGGGTTGGCCGCCGGTAGTCATTAAAAAAAGGGGATATTTTTTCGTCGATCGCGTTCAGGGGGATTTTCGGATATCCTTGGAAATATACCGCCTCCAGCACCTTGTCCCGAAACAGCGCCGCCGCTTCCGCATTTTTCGACTGATTCGCCACCGGCAATACGGCAATGAGTCTCACGCCCCGTTTTTCATATTCCGGGGTTAGAAAATGGGGAATCTTCTTTGCGCATCCAGTTAGCAGGCTGATGACGAGCACGGCGATCAGCAGGCAGCAACGGAGATTCCGTCCGCGTTCAATTTTCTTCATTTATTCCCTTCGCCCGTCCGGCGTCATTTGTGGATGCCTGGGGTTTCATTGCTTGAGTTTCTCGATCTCTTCCCTGACGATCCGTTCGGCAATCGCCGGAAACAACTCGCGAACCAGCCTTTCCGTGGTTTCCTCCACCTTCTTGAGCATTTCTTCCTGAAGATTGGGATTCACCAGGGCGATCTTCGGTTTTCGCACCGACATGTCACCAAGATCCGGATTCCCCTCTTCGACGACATCGACGAGATCATAGATCGTTTCCTCCGGCCCCCTAACCCGTTCGCTCATCCTGTCTCCTCCCCGGTTTTCGTCTCTGCTACCATACCCGCGATCACAGTTCAAGAAAATTTCCCTGTCAAAGCAATTTGGTAGATATTTTTACGGGGAAGCCCCGTCATCGCCGCGACCCTCGCCACCCGGTCCCGCAAGCTGAGAGAAGCCTCCCGGCTCAACTCCCGGAGCATATCCATAAGTTCTTCATCGCTGTATTCCCGCTCCTTTTCTTGATGGCCCCCAATGACCAGGGTGATCTCTCCTTTGAGGTTCCTACCGGAAAGCGCCGCGAGAATCTCCTCGGCGCTGCCCCGGATGAACTCCTCGTATAATTTCGTCAGTTCCCGGGCGACGACTATGGGTCGCGCCCCCATGAGTTCCCCGATGTCTTCCAGACAGGACCGGAGCCGTCGCGGCGATTCATAAAATACCATGGTCCGCCTCTCGGTGCGGCAGTCGTTCAGCATTCGCCGGCGCTGTCCGGGCTTGGCCGGCAAAAAACCCTGGAATACGAAGGCATGCATGGGCAGCCCCGAGGCGCTCAGCGCCGCTACGACCGCCGAAACGCCCGGGACGGGAACCACCGGCATCCCCGCCTGCAGGGCCTCGCTGATCAGGAGATAACCGGGATCGGATATACCCGGAGTCCCCGCATCGGAGACATAAGCGATGCTGCTTCCCGCCGCCAATCGGTCGATAACGGTCCGCGCCCGTTTCTTTTCCACGGCATCGTAGAGGCTGTAAACCGGGGTATCGATCTGGTAAGCTTGGAGCAGCTTTCTTGTCCGGCGGGTGTCTTCCGCGTAGATCTCGTCTACTTTCCGGAGGATACGGATCGCCCGCAGGGTGATGTCCTCGAGGTTGCCTATGGGCGTGGCCGTTATGTAAAGAGTTCCCAGGCCTTTCTTTTCATGGCTACTATTCATTTTTTTCCGGTCGGCGGCTGTAAAGAGTTCTTTACGGCCACGGCTTTATCGAATCGCTTTCCTGCCTTGCCCGCGTCGGGAGAGGCTTTTTGAAACAAGGCTTGATCTTCTTAATTGTCTTGACACTGCCAAGACGACCCTTTATATAACCGAAAATTATCCAGTTTACCATCAGGAAACGCTACTTGGCGGCTCTGCCGGCTTCCCCCTCCGCGGGTCCGGGAAAACCGGCGGCATTGGTATTTTGAACAAGGTCTTCCTGCCATGAAAATGAAACGAATATTGATTACCGGCGGCGCGGGTTTTCTGGGTTCCCACCTCTGCGACCGCATCCTTGCCCAAGGGCACGACGTCCTTTGTCTGGACAATCTCTTCACCGGCAATAAGGACAATATCCGCCATCTCCTTGGTCATCCCAACTTCGAGTTCGTCCGTCACGACATCACCCAACCGATCTACCTGGAGGTGGACGAGATCTACAACCTCGCCTGCCCCGCCTCGCCGGTCCATTATCAGTACAATCCAATCAAGACTATTAAAACCAGCGTCATGGGCGCGATCAATACGCTGGGGCTGGCAAAGAGGGTAAAGGCCAAGATCCTCCAGGCATCAACCTCGGAGGTCTATGGCGACCCGGAAATACATCCCCAGCAGGAGGAATACTGGGGGCGGGTCAATCCGATCGGGATCCGCAGTTGTTACGACGAAGGGAAACGGGCCGCGGAATGCCTCATGATGGATTACCACCGCCAGAATGGGGTGCCGATAAAAATAGTAAGAATCTTCAACACATATGGACCACGCATGGCCATAGATGATGGTCGGGTGGTCAGCAACTTCATCGTTCAGGCCTTGCGGGGGGAAGACATCACCGTTTACGGCAAAGGCGCCCAAACCCGCTCCTTTTGCTATTGTGATGACCTCATCGACGGCATTGTTAGGATGATGGCCACGCCTGACGAGGTCGTCGGACCCGTGAATCTCGGCAATCCGTCGGAATTCACCATCCTCGAACTGGCGGAGAATGTGGTCCGCCTCACCGGTTCGGCCTCCCGGATAGTCTTTCGACCCCTGCCCCAGGACGACCCCACGCAGCGCCGCCCCGACATAACCAAGGCGCGACGTCTCTTGTCCTGGCATCCCCGGGTGTCTCTGGCCGAAGGGCTCGCCAAGACCATCGCTTATTTCCGGGAAGTGTTGTCTTCTCAATGAACGCAGCCCCGGATATGATGTTCGATGTGCTCATCATCGGCGCCGGCGTCGTCGGCCTTGCCTTGGCCAGGCAACTGGCCCGCCGGGACAGGAAGCTGGTGGTCCTGGAAAGAAACGGGCGCTTTGGACAGGAAACGAGTTCCCGGAACAGCGAGGTGATTCATGCCGGGATCTACTATCCCCGAGATTTTCTGAAGAGCCGCCTGTGCGTGGAAGGGAACGGGCTCCTCTATGCCTGGTGCCGCCGCCACGACATTCCTCACGCCCGGATCGGTAAACTCATCGTCGCTGGCAAGGACGACGAGGAGGCGACGCTTGCCGGCATCAAGGCGATGGCCGCCGGCAATGGCGTACCAGGCCTGGAAATTCTGGGGAAAAGGCAGCTCCGGTCTCTGGAGCCGGCGGTCGCGGCCCAGGCCGCCCTGTTTTCGCCGACCACGGGGATTGTGGACAGTCATCGCCTCATGCAGTCCCTGCTCGCCGCCGCGGAGGCTCAGGGGGCGATCCTCTCCTGCCGCGCCGGCGTTACGTCCATCCTCCACACCGACGGGGGCTACGAACTGGAAATAAACCGCGGGGCATACCGGGTGTCAACAAAGGTCCTGATCAACAGTGCGGGACTCCATGCCGACGCCATAGCCGCCCGGGCCGGGATCGACATCGACGCCGCGGGCTACCGCCTGCAACCTTGCAAAGGTAATTATCTCCGCCCTTCCTCCTCCCCGTCGCTCCAGCATCTCGTCTATCCCGTTCCCCTGAATAACAACGTCGGGCTGGGCATTCACGCCACCCTGGATCTGTCGGGTCGTCTCCGGTTCGGACCGGACAGCCGTTACCTGAACGGAGAGGAAATCAGTCTTCTGCAAAAGGGCGAAATCATTGGGGACGATAACGTCGTCGAGAAACCCAGTCTTTACGCCGTAGATGAAGGACGGGAAGAGGACTTCGCCGCCGCCGTCCGCAAGTATCTGCCAGGGATCGACGCGACTTCCCTCTCCCCGGATATGAGCGGCATCCGTCCCAAATTGCAGGGTCCCGGTGAACCGGCGGCGGATTTCCTCATCCGGGAGGAAAGCGACCGTGGCTTACCGGGGCTCATAGATCTCATCGGCATCGAATCCCCCGGATTGACGTCCTGCCTGGCCATCGCCGCCTACGTGGAAAAAAAATATTTTTGAACCGGGAGAGAAAAACATGAAAACGAAGCTTGATGCAGTAAATAAAAAGAACATCCTCTGTATAGGCGCCGGCTATGTCGGCGGACCCACCATGGCCATGATCGCCGCCAAGTGTCCCGACTACCGGGTGACGGTGGTGGACATAAATCCCCAACGGATCGCCGCATGGAATTCCGATGATCTGCCGATCTACGAACCTGGGCTGGATGAACTTGTCCGCACCGTGCGGGGGAAGAATCTCTTTTTCAGCACCGACATCGAAGGTGGAATTCGCGACAGCGACATCATCTTCGTCAGCGTCAACACCCCCACGAAAACCTTCGGCGCCGGCGCCGGCATGGCCGCCGATCTCCAGTACTGGGAGAAGACAGCCCGCCAGATCCTGGAAAACTCCGTCTCGAACAAGATCGTCATCGAAAAGAGCACCCTGCCGGTCAAGACGGCCCTGGCCATGGAGAGGATTCTCAACAGCCAGCCCAACGGCATTTCCTTTGACGTCTTGTCCAACCCGGAATTTCTCGCCGAAGGATCGGCGATCCGGGATCTGGAAAATCCCGACCGGATCCTCATTGGTTCCCGGGAAACTAAACGGGGACGATCGGCCCGGAACACCATTGTGGAAATCTACGCCCGCTGGATTCCCCGGGATCGGATCATCACCACCAATATCTGGAGCAGCGAGCTGTCCAAACTGGTGTCCAACGCCTTCCTGGCCCAGCGTATCTCCTCCATCAACGCCATCTCTGCCCTGTGCGAGAAAACCGAGGCGGATGTCACGGAGGTGGCCCGCGCCGTGGGCATGGACAGCCGGATCGGAGCTAAATTCCTCAACGCGAGCGTGGGTTTCGGAGGCTCCTGCTTCAAGAAGGACATCCTCAATCTTGTCTATCTCTGCCGTTTCTACGGTCTGGAAGAGGTGGCCGACTACTGGGAAAGCGTTGTAAATATAAACGCCTACCAGCAGGAACGATTCATCATGAACATGATGACGGCCATGTTCAATACCCTGGCGGGCAAGAGGATCTGTATTTTCGGTTTCGCCTTCAAAGCCGACACTGGCGACACCCGGGAAAGCCCGGCGATCTTCATTGCCAAACGACTTCTGGAAGAGCATGCGGAAGTCGTGATCTCCGACCCGAAAGCCCTGGACAACGCCCGCATCGATCTGTCCGGACTGGCCGGCGTCCTGGATTACCGGGAGGACCCCTATGAGGCCGCCGCCGGCTGCCACGCCCTCGCCGTCATGACGGAATGGGGTATCTACCGCACCCTCGATTATGAGCGTATCTACCGGGAAATGGTAAAGCCGGCCTTTATCTTCGACGGCAGAAACATCCTCGACCATGCGGCATGCTTCAGGATCGGATTCAATGTATATCCCATTGGCAAACCGCCGCTCACCCACTTCGATTCCTGATGGCGCCGGACCTACCGGACATAAGATTCGACACTTACCCTCTGCGCTTTCCAACGGGCCTATGACGTCGGGAACAGGCGGGAGATCCAGGGGATTGGCGGCTGCCGCCTGTTCGCGAAGCGGCGGTTACGAACGATAGCGGGAAACATTGCGGATTCAGGATTCACAGCCTGAGTCATCGCCCAGGTTTTCACCCCGCGTCGCCGCATGTCGGGAAAGCTCATCGCAACGCTCGTTCTCCGGATTCCCCGCATGGCCCCGAACCCAGACGAATCTCACCTCGTGGCGGCGGCATAAATCCAGCAGTTTTTCCCAGAGGTCCGGATTGAGGGCCTTTTCCGACTTGTTGCGCATCCAGCCGTTTTGCTGCCACCGCCGCGCCCAGCCCTTGGTTATGGCATTGGCCAGATACTGGGAATCGGTAAATAATGTCACCCGGCAAGGGACGGTCAGCGCCTGGAGGCCCACAATGGCAGCGGTGATTTCCATCCGGTTGTTCGTGGTCAGGCGGCATCCGCCCGACAATTCCTTTCTTGTCCTTCCATAGAGCAAAACCACTCCGTAGCCTCCCGGGCCAGGATTCCCCAGGCAGGCCCCGTCGGTATAAATCGTCACATCCTTGCGGTGGGAGCTCCTCTCTGCACCCATAAGCTTCTCCTGATCGGTATGGTCCATGCGTCCCGGGGTCAACACGACTTTAATTATCCCCGGCTCCTATTGGGAGTCAGCGGCCGGATAAGGATCGGCTCACCCCAGACCGGCTTGCCATGACCGGCGCCGCTATCATCCCCGAACGCTTCCGGACGGGAAGGGGACACTGGGGATTTACACGAGAATCTACAAAGTTTTCCGCCGATAACGATACTTAATGATCCAAATATGATTAGATCCATCCACTCTTGTCCAAATTAACTTTTTTGATCTAAGAAAGAAAAGTTGAGCCCTGATTTGGTCTAATCAATTTTGCCAAATCCAAAATACACAAAGGAGGGCTCAACTATGAAGTTTAGTAGCATATTTAGCCAAGTGTGACAATGATTTCCCCGTATGGAATTTCAGAAGTTAGTGAAGGAGACGAAAGCTGAGCGCCATGCCCGTGGAATCACCTGCTGGGGCCAGTTTGTTTCCATGCTTTTTTGATCAATCTGTCCGGAAAAGGGTTTGTTGACCGGGATGCTTTAGAGCATTCCTCGCTAAGATGTATGGGTAATCCGGTTCGGAACATGATAGAGATCCTTCATCAAGGGTTGAAGGAGGATAATACGGATCATCATGAGAGACACGGATTTATTTCAGTTGGCATTGGGTTTGACGCCGCCATGGTATGTATCGTCTTGTGAGTTTGACGTATCGAAGCATCGTCTGGACATTGAGATTGACTTTCCCCGGGGGAGTACGTTTGCCTGTCCTGGCTGCGGCAGAGGTGGATGCAGTGCTTACGACACGGAGCGACACGAGTGGCGGCATTTAAACTTCTTCCAGCACGAGGCATATCTGACTGCCCGAGTTCCCCGTGTAAGCTGTGTGGACTGTGGCATCAAGACCATAGATGTTCCATGGGCTCGTTCGGGAAGCGGTTTTACGTTGTTGTTTGAGGCGCTTATTATGATGATGGCCAAGGCGATGCCGGTAAAATCCATTGCCAATATTGTCAAAGAGCATGATACCCGACTCTGGCGGGTTTTGACTCACTATGTTCATGAATCACGTCAGGGATCCGATTTTTCTGCCGTGACGCAAGTTGGTGTCGATGAAACATCCAGTAAGCGTGGTCACAATTATGTAAGCGAGACCTTTGAAAAATGGCTTCGCCGCGGCTCAGAAATCTTTTTCGCCTCTGAATGGGTAACGTATAAACCTTATTCATTACCAAGCGTTAAGTTCAATCACGCAACGGCGAAAAACATTTGATTCCCCGCTTGCGAACCATTTTTCCGCAGTTATGCAAAGCTCTCTAAATCGGTTGAGTTACCGTCGCGGTTGTGTATGGCGACCGGGTAGCGTCGATCGGCGCCGCCAGACGATCCAGATCATCAGGGCCAGAACGGCGATCAGGGCCAGGACCGGGATGGCGACGGCCAGCAGGGTGAAGAAGGCGGAGCCGAAGATCTCCGCCGTGGTGAGCAGGAAATTCGCCGTGCCGCCGGTGGCCACGGTGGAGGCCCCCCGGAGGACCGCGGTGCCGGTCTGTACGACCCCGGCGACGCTCCCGCCGGCGATGAGGGCCAGGGACCACTTGATGAAGGGAGGCAGATCGCCGGTGACGGATACGGTGGCAATGGTGCCGGCGATGACGGCGGCGGGGGTGGCGATGGTATCGAGGAGATTGTCCAGCCAGGGGATGTAGTAGGCCCCGATTTCAAAGACCGTTGCCGTGGCGAAGGCGATCAGGGCCGGCCAGGTGCCGATCCACTGGAAACCCGGCGAGAGGTTGAGCCAGCCGTTCATGGCGGCTACGCTCAGGCCGAAAAAGGGGAGAAAGATCCGGAATCCGCAGGCGGCGCTGATGCCGATCCCGATAAAGAAGGCCAGCAGGTTGGTTGGATCAGGTTCCATATTTCATCTTTCGCTTTTCCCGGTTCATGAGCGTTGGCCGAGGGTTGCGGCGATCCTTTCCGCCAGGCCGCCGCGCCGTGAGGTGGGGCGGGATACGGCGGCCCGCAGGATCTCCAGGCTGCCGTATATGGCCAGCCGTCGTTTTACCCGGGTCACGGCGGTATAGATCAGCTCCCGGGTCAGGACGGGGAGATCCTGCTCCGGCAGGACGAGGGCCGCGTTTTCGAACTCCGAACCCTGCGCCTTGTGGACGGTGACGGCGAACGCCGTCTGGTGTGCCGGCAGCGATGGCGGCGGCACGGAACGGATGTTTCCCTCCCGGTCACTGAACCATACCTCAAGACGGCCGTCCTTGCCAAGAAGAGTTATCCCGATGTCGCCGTTGAAGATCCCCAGCCCGTAGTCGTTTTCCGTTACCATTACGGGGCGTCCGTGATACCAGGGGGAATCGTACCCGGAGGCGCCTGAGAGCCGCGGGCGCAGCCGCCGGGTGATCGTCTCGTTGAGCCCGGCCACCCCCCGTTTCCCCCGGCGGAGGGCGCAGAGGACGCAGAAGTTTTCATAGGCCCGTAGGGCGCCGCCGGGATCCCCCCGGGACACGGACGCCGCATAGGCATCGAAGCCCGCCGCCAGAGTGTCGATGAGTCTTGCCGGCAGCCCTTCCCCCACCGGGTCCCATTTCAGTGCTTCTTCATCGAGTTCCCGGAGCCAGGCGGTGAGGCGGCCGGCGTTTCCGCCGACCACCAGGGCGGCCATCCTGCCGATCGGCGATGCGGCATCGAAGCGATAGTTATCCCGGAGCCGGACCACACAGCCGAATAATCCCGAAAGTCTCGCTCCGGGAGCGAACGGCGCGGACAATGCGGAGTCGCCTTCCCGTTCCGGCGGCGATTCCGGGGAATCATCTACAGGAGCTTCTCCCGCCAGTTCGGCGAAAACCGCGCCGGCCTCCACTGCCGAGAGTTGATCCCTGTCGCCAAGCATCACGATCCGGCAGTCCGTCGGCAGGGCGTCGAAGAGCCGGGCGGCGAGAGACAGATCGAGCATGGAGGCTTCATCGACGATCAAAACGTCGCAGGAGAGGGGATTGTCGCGGTGATGGCGGAATTCACCGCTTTCCGGTCTGGCCCCCAGCAGCGTGTGGATCGTGGTCGCACGTTTGGGCAGGCGGGATGCCAAGACCGGATCAATTGTTTCCATCATCCCGCCCAGGGCCGCTTCCATCCTGGCCGCCGCCTTGCCGGTTGGCGCTGTCAGGGCGATGCGCGGCGGCGGCTCCCTCATGGCCAGAGCGGCGATCAGCGTGGTCACGATGGTTGTCTTGCCGGTGCCGGGACCGCCGCTGATGATCGTCAAGGGGTTGACCAGGGCATGGGCGATGGCCAGCCGCTGCCAATCGGGGCGCCCGGAGAGGCGGGCAGTGCTGGCGGCGAAGCGAGAGTCAAGAAATTGCTGATCGTCTCCGGAGGGAGGCAGCGCCGGGGCGGCGGCAATGCGGGCAAGGATGGCGGCGGCCAACCGCCGCTCATAGGCGAAATAGCGGTACAGGTAGATGCGTCCACGCCCGTCGATTATGAGCGGCAGCTTCTCTCCCGCCGTGTCCGGGGCCGCGATCCGGGAAACCAGAATCAATTCTCTGATCCGGGCCGCCGGTTTCTTCAGGCTTGCGGCGAGATCCTCGATGTCCGTGCAGACATGGCCCGCCGCCAGGGCGACCAGGCAGGCCCGTCCGGCCTCCCCGGCCGCGGCCGCCGCTTCCGGCGGCGCTCCCAGACGGACGGCCAGCCGGGCGAGGAAATCCGCGCAACCATCGGACAGGGAGGCTTCGGCATCGATCCGGAGGGGTGAATGCTCAGGCATGATCCGAACTCGCTCCTTTCCCGGCGGGCGCGGCGGAGAACAGATCGTCGAGCTCCTCGATCAATGCCCGGGCGGGCCGATCGTGCCAGATGCCGGCGTCCGGCCAGGACGGACGGACGCCGCGGATAAAGAGATAGAATACCCCGCCCATCTGGACGTCATAGTTGTAATCCGGCTGCCGGAGCCGCAGGTAGCGATGGAGTGCCGTGAGATAGATCAGGGCCTGGAGTTCGTAGGCATGGCGAAACATCTCCTCGGCGAGGCGCGGCCGGGCGTAATCCTCCGGCCGGGCGCCCAGGTGGTTCGATTTCCAATCCAGGACGTACCACTTCCCCCGATGGGCAAAGACCAGATCGATAAAACCCCGCAAATAGCCCGTCAGTTCCGGAAATCCCGGTTTTGGAAGGCGGTGTCCGTGGCGGGTCAACAGCCCGTGCAGCCCGTCGGGATCGAGGCCGGCTACGGGGTAGGTGAATTCCATCTCCGTCAGACGCCTTGCCCCGGGCACGTCGCGGAGGGAAAATCCTCCCGGCAGGGTGGTAGAGAGGACGTCGTCAAGCATGCCCCGGATCATCGCCGCCCGCCCGTCGTTCGCTTCCGGGGCTCCGGCGGGGGGATATGCCGTCAGCGCCGCGCCGATCGCCTCCTCCCAGCCGCTTTCATCCTGAAAATCGATCCGTTCCAGGACGTAGTGGAGACAGTGCCCTGCCGTGATGCCCGCGGGGAAGTCCAGAATGTCCGCCGGGCTGCCTTCCGGAGGGGGAGCGTGAAGTATCCTCCGGCGGTGGGGGGCTTCGTCGTCTTCCGGCGCCGGCGCCGCGAGGTCATAATCCCGCCCTTCCGGATCGGGCGGGGAGCCTTCATCGTGCGGGGCGGCGGTGAGGGATGAATAACTGGCGAGCTTCCAGGCGATTCCCGGCGTCCTGAGCACCTTCCGGGCCTGGCCGGCGGGCGCGGAAACGGGACCGGGAAGGGGGAAGACGGCGCCCGTGGGTGGAGGCGCCAATCCCAAACCCGGAGAGGTGGCAATCAATTCCTGCCAGGACTTGCCGATAGCGGCGACGCCGGTCTTTGCATCCTCGGCCCATCGGCCGGGGTGTTCCCCGATGCCCGCCACGATCCAGTTCATCATGCTTCGGCGCGCCCTTTTTTCCGTTGCCCCCCTGCCGGACGGCTGCCAGAAGGGACCGGCGACGAGGTAACAGCGGTTTACCGCCCTGGTCAGCGCCACATAGATCAGCCTTACCCGTTCGGACAGTTGTTCGTTTTCCTGGAGTTTTTTCGCTTCCCCGGCGCCGGTGTAGTCGAGGATCAGCACGTCCCCTTCGTGATAGGCGGCCGTCCGCCCGGACTTACGTTCGGGACCACGTTCCCGCCAGATGAAGGGACAAAAGACGATGGGCCATTCCAGCCCCTTGGCCCGGTGTTTGGTGACGATCCGCACCAGGTTTTCGTCGCTTTCCAGCCTCAGTAGCGCCGCTTCCTCCTCCCGGGGGTCGGTCCGCCGGTCCGCCAGCCAGCGCGGCAGCGCCTCGATCCCCCCATGCTCGTCTTCCGCCGCGGACAGCAACTCCATAAGGTGCATGACGTTCGTCAGGCGCCGTTCCCCGCCTGGCGTCGGCAGCAGGCGGTCGACGATCCGCTCGTCCGTCATGAGTCTCCGCCACATGGCGCCGAATCCATGCTGCCACCACCGCCGCCGGTACTGGTCCAGGCGTTCGACGATGTCGTTGAAGGTCTCGGCATCGGCATTCAACTCCGCCAGCTCCCGGCTGCCCCTGCCCATTAGGACCGTCGCCAGGGCCGCCCGCATCAGACCGGTGTCGGCGGGTTCGGCCACTGCCCGGAGTATCCGCTCCATTTCTTCGGCTTCCAGGGTGGCGAAGACGCTGCGGTCGGTGATATCAACGCTGCCGATGCCGCGACGGGCCAGCGCCGCCTTGACGATCCTTCCCTGTTCCCGGGTGCGGACCAGCACGGCGATGTCCCGGGCTTGGAGCGGTTCGTCGCCGATGGTGATCCGCCCGCTTCCCCCGGCGGCCAAAAGCCGGGCGATCTCCCCGGTCGTTGCCTCCAGGGCGAAGAGCTGGGCCTCTGCCACCTTCCGCGGCTCGTCCTTTTTCCCCGGCGGGAGCAGCCAGACGGACAGGGATTCCCGGGGCTCCGGATCACCACGGAGTACGCGCAGGGGTTTGCTGCCCCTGATGACGGGTTGATAACGGATCTCCGGACTGCCAAAGACGTTTTTGTTGGCCGTGAACATGGCATTTACGGCCGTGATCAGCCCCGGTTCCGAGCGCTGGTTTTCCGTTAGGGTCCGGTGCCGGCCGGCATGGCGCTTGGCGGCGAGATAGGTGTGGAGATCGGCGTTGCGGAAGGAATAGATGGCCTGTTTGGGATCTCCCACCATAAACAGCGTCCCCCCGCGGAAATACAGGTTGCGGAAGATGGCGAACTGCAGGGGATCGGTGTCCTGGAATTCATCGATCAGGGCGGCGGGGAAGCGTCTCCGCAATGCCTCGGCCAGCCACGGCAGGCGCCCGCCCGTGAGGGATTCGTAGAGGTTGTACAGCATGTCGTCGTAGGCGATCACCCGGCGGCGCCGTTTGGCGGCCCGGACGGCCCGGGGGCCGAACCGCAGGAGTATTCTTTGCAGGCAGACGGCCCGCCGGACGCGGCGGGGATCATTCGGGGAGCATTCCGGGAAGACCAGCCGTGCCGTAGGTTTGCCCAGCACGCGGCGCAGTTCCCGGGCCAGCCATTCCGGATCGAGGCCCTTCTGGAGCAGGGCGTCGATCTCCTCCGCGTCATACCGATCCGCGATGCGCCGCCAGTAATCGGCCGCCGTTTCCCGGATCGTTTCGCCGTCGTCCGCCGTCACTTCCAGTTGGAAGGGTTGTACCGCCGCGAAGGGAACATCGTCCAGGGCGTGCCGGCAGAACGAATGGATGGTGAAGATCGCCGCGTCCTCGAAGGAGAACAGGGCGGTGCGCAGGCAGGTCCGGGCATGTTCGGCCGCTTCCCCTCCGAGCGTCGCGATTCTCCGGAGGAATTTTTCCACGAAGGGATCGCCGCCGCTACCACAGTTATCCAGGGCGTGCAGCACCTCCCCCAGCCGGTCCCGTACCCGGGTGCGCAGCTCCGCGGTGGCGGCGTTCGTGAAGGTGACGACCAGGATCTGGTCCACCGTCAGACCGGCTTCCACGAGGAGGCGCAGGTAGAGACCGCAAATGGCCCAGGTCTTGCCGGTTCCCGCGGACGCTTCGATATTGGCGATGCCGGTGATCCGGCAGTTGAATACGTCGAGGGGCAGCGTCGGAGGTTCTTCCATGTTCGTCATAGTTCCTGTTATGTCCCGGCCGGGCTGAGGGTCGTCACGGTCCGGTAGCGCATGATCGGGTCGAAAACAAGAGCGGCGATCTCCGGGAAGGGGGAGGCGAGCGGGTCCGCCACCCCCCGCCAGGCGAGGGCGTGCCAACCGTCGGCCCCTTCCGGTTCAAACTGGCCGTCCTTTACCCCCCGCCACTTGTTCTGTGCGGCGGCGATTTTCTGGCGACCCGCCTTTTCGGCGAAGGCCCAGGCCGACCGGCGGAAAAACGGTGTCGGCCGGTCCAGGCCGGCGGCGTAGAGGCCTACGAGGTCCGTCAGGAAGCGGCGGGCTTCCTCGGACGATAAGGCGTCGAAACACAGATCCCCGTCAAAGGCCAGGTGTCGGGTCGCCGGCGCGACACCCCCGGGCCGGACCGCGCAGATAGTCAGATGGGATATCCATGCCTGGAGATGGTCGAATCCCCGCAGTTCGTCGCACCGGTAACGGATGATGCCTTCCGGGCGGAGATCGCCGCTGTCCACCGTGAGGAGCCAAGTCTTACCCCGGACCTCCAGGGTCAGAACGTGCCGCCGGGGCAGCAGCCGGGGCGAATTGCTCGCTGTCAGGAGGCGAGTGGCAAGCCGGGTGAGAGCCGGCCAGATACGGAACAGGCCTGCCGCGGCGGCCGCTCCGCTGGGGCAGGCGGGCCGGGCCCGGATGATCTCCAGTGCTTCATCGAATTCCAGAACCCGCTTCCGGACCTCGCACGCCGCCACGACGAAGCCCGCCAGATCCCGCTCTTCCGTGAAGCCCATGATCAGGGGTTCTTCGTCGCGGGGGATGTCCTCGGCACGGACCAGATGGATTTGCAGCCGCCGCTGAAGGAAGAAACGGCTGGGGTTGTGGAGAAACGATTCGAGGTCGGCTGCCGTCAGTGCCGGGGGGTCCGGGCCGGGATCAGCCGGGGTCGCGGGCATGCCGGTGAAGAACGGCGGCGCCGGTTCCCGGGGTTCGCAGTTCTCGTCATCGTCCGGGTAATCATTCTTTCCGGCTGTGGTCCTCACGGAATCGGGAGTGCCGGTCGCCGCGGCGTAAGAGGCGGCGTGGCTGTAGAGACGGGGATCGGAG
The DNA here is from genome assembly GCA_964571695.1 of uncultured Syntrophus sp. GTDB lineage: Bacteria > Desulfobacterota > Syntrophia > Syntrophales > UBA8958 > UBA8958. The sequence continues at coordinate 265,730 of CAZNDG010000001.1, read as the reverse complement.
CCGTCGAAGTACCGCCGGGAGAAGGGCTGCGGGGGGTGGACGACGGTGAGCCGCCGGCGGGCGGCACCGAGTTCGGCGGCGGCGGAGTCGGCCGGGGAAATGGCCCGGGCCAGATAATCCCGGAGCTGGGACACCAGCACTGATGGGGGCAACTCGGCATTGTCGCGCCGGTCCCGCCCTGGATAGGAGATGTGGAGGATGTCCCGGGCCGCGAGGAGAGTGGCGAGGAAAATGCCTCGATCTTCCCGCCGGCGCTGACGGTCTCCCCGCCGGGGCCTGCCTTTGGGGATCAGGTCGAACTCCCGGGGGCGTTCCCGGACCGGAAAGGCGTCGTCACCCATCCCGATGAGGCAGATCACCCGATAGTCGAGGCCGCCCAAGGCTGCAAGGGAGGCGAAGGTAATCGCACCCCCGGGTGCCGCCCCCCGGCGCTCCGTATCGGCGTCCGTCAGGGCGGCCCGAACGATCCTGGTCGAAAGCCCGTGTGTCAGCCCCGCCGCCCGCCAGCTTTCCGCCAGGATGGCTATGGCCCCCAAGACCCGGTCGTATTCTCCCTGGTCGTGGGCGGCAGGGCGGGTAAAATCAGCGAGGATGCCGTTGAGTATCTCCTGCCATGCCCCGGCGGCTGGCGGTGGTTCGAGGCGCCTTTTCCAGTGGGCAAGCCGTTTCACGAAGGCCCGGAATCCGCCCAGAGTTTCTGCCCGCGATCCCTCTACCCCATCGGCGGGAAGGATGCCGGCGAGGGGCTCCTCCAGCTCCGGCAGCGCCAGACCCATAAAAAGCATGTCCAGCCCCCGGCGGAAGGTGTGGCGTTCCTCTTCAGGCAGTCCCATTTCCCGGCGGTGAGGACCGTCCAGTCCCCAGTGGATGCCGGCCTGGTTCATCCACCGCCGGATCCGCCTCAAACCCTCCCGGTCCAGGGAAAAACGGCGGGCGACCGGTTCCCGGCGGAGCAGTTCGAATACCCGGCCGGCGGGCAGGCGCGACGACAGCAACTCCAGGGTTTCGATCAGGACCCGGAGATAGGCATTGGTGCGGGAGGGGGCGCGGCCGACAACGGCGTAGGGGAGGAAATAGCCGGAGGGAGCCGCTCCGAACACCGCTTCCACGGCCGGCGCCAGGGCGTCGATGTCGGGCGTCAGGACCGCCACGTCGTCGCACCGCAGGGTGCGATCCTCTCCGAACAGTGCCAGGAGGCGATCCTGGAGGACTTCCAGTTCCCGGACGGGGCCGTGACAGCAATGGATCTCTATGCTGTGGTCGTCGGCGCCGGGGGACAAACCGCCCGGCCTCAGATCCTCCATGTCGAGCAGGGAGCGCTGGAGATTAGCGAGGAGCGTGTCACCCGCCGGGACTTGGAATTCCGCCGTGTCCGAAGCCTGGGCGGTCACGGCCTCTTCATAGATCAGGTCGATGGCGGCCTGGGTGGCCCGTCCCCAATCGGCGAGCAGCTCATGACCGACCTCCGCGTGGGCGTCTTGCCGCCTCGTGGCCAGATAGGCCAGGCGGCGCGGCGGCACGATCTCGAACCAGTATTGCCGGCACGGGTTGAGCAGATAAAGGGTGATTTCCATGACGGCGGCGAGCCGGCGCAGGGCGTGCAGGTAAAGGGGCGGAATCGCCGGAAGGGCGAACACGGCGGCGCTTTGCGGCAGCGATGACGTCCCCTCGGGGCGGTCCGGCGCCGGCGCCGACAGGTTTCCGAATATGGACAGCAGGGGATGAACGCCGTCCAGGGATAGCGCCCGGCCGATTGCCAGCCATAGTTCCCGCTGCCACTCCTCATCAGCTTCCGTGAGGGGCCGGCCCCGGAATTCGGGGATTATTCTCCCGGCACTCCAGGCCGCCAGCCAGTCGGGGCGATAGGTGGCGTAATGGTCGAAGACCCGCGCCACGGCCCGGGCGAGATCGAGGCGCATCAAATCGTCGGCGCCGGCGAGAAATCCGGCCAGGCGGGGAAAATCGGTAAACCGGCGTTCCTCCAGAAGCCGCAGCACCAGCCAGGACATGACCTCTGGATCGATGGGGGAACGCTCCGGAATTGAGGGGTCAACGGACCGGGCCAGTTGCCAGAGCCAGTGGCCGAGAAAACCGAATTTTACATTGGCGCAGATGCCCAGCTTGCGGGCAACGGCCAATTGTAGGGAACGGGCGACGGCGGCATTGGGCACGATGATGTGTTGGGGCGCGAAGGGGTCCCCGGGTCCGCGGCCCAGTTCCGCCATGAGCAGTTGTCCCAGGATTTCCATCCGATTGGAAAAGACGACGTGCAGGCTCATCGGTCCCGAAGATTCAACATGGGTATGCTTTCCCCCTGGCGCGGTTTTTCAGGACGCCTACCAGCGCGATCTTCTTTGCCGCCGGTCGCTTCCCGCCGTGCGCGGTTTTTCAGGTCCTTAAAGAAACTCATTATTCCTTCCGTATCAAGGCAGTTCAGGCAGTCGCCCTTTTCCTGCCACCCCTTCCTGGCGATGGCGACGCCGCACTCCAGATAGTCGAAGCCGTCGAGGCGGTGGAGGTCCGGGTTGACGGCGACCTTCACCCCTTTGCGCTTGGCCTGAATGCAGTGCCGCCAGTCGAGGTCGAGGCGCAGGGGATTGGCATTGATTTCAATGACCTTGCCATGGGTGGCCGCGGTGTCGATGACCTCGTCGATCCGAAGGGCATAGGCTTCCCGGGCCAGCAGGAGACGTCCCGTGGGGTGGGCGAGGATGGTGGTGAAGGGATTGGCCAGGGCCCGGCAGATCCTCCTGGTCATTTCCTCCTCGGACATCTGGAAGTGGGAATGGACGGCGGCGATGACGAAGTCGAAGGAAGCCAGGAATTCCTCGTCGTAATCCAGGCGGCCGTCCGGGAGGATATCCGCCTCGATGCCCTTGAAGATATGGAAGGCGCCGCCGTAGCGCCCGTTGATGCGGTCGATTTCCTCATGCTGTTGCCGCACGGCCTCCGGAATCAGTCCGCCGGCATAGGCGGCCGCCTGGCTGTGGTCGCTGATGCCCATATACTCGTAACCCCGCCGCCGGGCCTCCGCAGCCAGGGCCTCGATGCCGTCCGCGCCGTCGCTGGCCCGGGTGTGGACGTGTAATATTCCCTTTATGTCGTTCGGTTCCACGAGGCGTGGCAGGACGTTCCGGGCGGCTGCTTCGATCTCCCCCATGTTCTCGCGTAATTCCGGGGGGATGAAGGACAGCTCCAGAGCAGCGAAGATCTCCTCCTCGCTTTGGCACGGGATGTTTTCCTCTCCCCGGAAGAGGCCGTATTCATTCATCTTCAGACCATACCGCTTCGCCCGTCCCCGCAGGGCCGTATTGTGCTCCCGGCTGCCCGTGAAGTGATGGAGGGCGTAAGGGTATTCCCGGGGGGAAACGATGCGGAGATCGGCGTTGATCCCCTCCCGCAGGGTGATGCTGACCTTGGTGTCCCCCCGGGCGATGACGGCGGCCGCCACGGGCAGGGAAGCGAAGTAGGCGGCCAGCCGCGGCGGATCGGCGGCGGCGGCCAGCAGGTCGATGTCTTTTACGGTTTCGTTTCCCCGCCGCAGCGATCCGGCTACGTCGGCGGCCGAGACCTCGGGACGGCTGAGGAGAGCCGCTTGGAGACGGAGCGCCGGGCCGATCGCCTCTCCGTACAGGCGCCGTTCCCGGTAATGCTTCAGGGCGGCTATGCCCGCCAGGATATTTTCCTGGGATTTACGGCCGAATCCCGGCAGTTCCAGGAGACGGTTTTCCTGGGCGGCGTATTCCAATTCCCCGACGGCGGCGATGCCCAGCTTATCGTAGAGGAACCTGATCCGTTTCGGACCGAGGCCGGGAATCCGGAGCATTTCGAAATGCCCGGAGGGGATGGAGGCCTTTAGCTCCCGGTGGTAACGCAATTCACCCGTAGCCGCCAGCTCCTCGATCTTCCTGGCGATGGCGGTGCCCACCCCCTTGATTTCACCAAGCCTACCCGCCGCGATGATCGCCTCCAGATCGTCTTCCCGGGCCTCCAGGCTCCGGGCGGCATTGGCGTATGCCCTGGACTTGAAAGGGCTTTCCCCCTTTATTTCCAGCAGGAGGCCCAGTTCGTCAAGGATGGCGATGATTTCTTGTTTCGATAATTTCATATCGGCGTCATGACTGCCTGGTTTGACCGGACTTTTCCCTTTTCGCGGTCCGTGGCGGCGCTTTGTGTCGTTTGTCCAGAAGATGCCTTACCGCCAGGACGGGATGGCGGGAGATCATCCGCGGTCCGGAATAGCGCATCACCTCCCGGATGAGTTCCCGCATCTCCGGCCGGTAGCAGTGGACGGGGCAGGCGGAGCAGACTGGTTTGTCCTTGCCGAAACGGCAGGCCCGGGTCCGTTTCCGGGCATAGGCCAACAGTTCGCGGCAGGAGGAACAGATCCCGTCCCGACCGTGATGATCGCGGCAGAACATCTCGATCATCAAACCGAGGGTATCGGCTTCCCTTTCCAGCCGGGCGTTCATCCACCAACCGTCCTGATGCTCTACAAAATAATGCTGATTGATCCGACCGGGAACAATTCTATCCCGCGCCGGAGGAAAAGCCCCCCGGCCCGATCGAAACCGGGATGACCGGCTCCTTGGCCCTCGATCACCGTCGCTTTTGATAAACTTCACTCAGGTTACTACATGATAATGCACCCCAGGGGGCTTGGGTCGCTATTCAGGACTTTGTCAACGTAGCCGCCCATACGCTTCCCGCCGCCGGGTCGAAGCCCGACACGCCAACAGTAATTTCTTGTTTCACCGATGTCAAGAAATGATCCCCGCCGGGTCGGGCAAGAATGAATAAACCACCAGAAAAACATCGGGATTAGTCTTGACAACCGAACGTTAAAGGTATATAAGCGCCGTGGATGTGCGGTTAAGGCGAGCACAGCCATTCACCGATCCATACATTTCAAGCCATCACCTCAAGAAAAGAGCGTCTTTGCGCTTGAAATCCCTGAAGTTTAAGGAGATGACCCGGCCGTGATGCGATATACCTCCAGCAGGACAGGCAGGCCAAGAGGCGTCAGAACCACCTCGGTAAATTTACCTATTCATTTCGTAACAGCAATCACAGGGCAACAAGACAGGATAGAATCCATCGGCGGTTCGTTATGCCAGAATACGGTTCCAGGCGGGAGCGGTTTTACGGACGGTCCGGAAAAATAGACAAAATACACCGGTGCGGGGGGGCTCTAAACGAGGCCTGAAAAAGCCGGTGACGAGGAAAGAAGGAGGAAAAATGGAAAAGGTACCGCAGAAGTTGGAAAAGACAAGGAAGGATTATTACAAGGACGCGCCGATTGCCAAATTCGGCGAGCGGAAACCCGATTATTCCGGGATGGGTAAAAAGATCAAAAACGCCTTCAAGGGTTTGCGCGAGGTGGTCTGTGTCGAGGCCTGCCGGACTCCCTATGGGGTCTTTGGAGGATCTTTGAAGGGTTTCGACGCCCCCCAGTTAGGGGCGATGGCCATCAAGGAATGTCTCCGGAGGACGAACGGCAAGGTCCGGCCCGAAGATGTCGATTACGTTTTCATGGGGCAGGTAGTGCCCGCCGGCTGCGGTCAGGTGCCGAGCCGTCAGGCAACGCTGCTCGCCGGCCTGCCGGAGAGCGTTCCCTCCATTACGGTCAACAAGGTGTGCTCCTCGGGGATCAAGACCGTCGATCTCGCCGTCCAGATGATCCAGACGGGTCGGGCCGATATCGTCATCGCCGGCGGCCAGGAGAGCATGAGCAATTGCCCCTATTCCCTCCCCGACATGCGTTGGGGGAACCGCATGGGCCTTCCCAACGGCCGTATGGTGGACCTCATGGTCTATGACGGACTCTGGGACGCCTTCTACAATCGCCACATGGCCATTCACGGCTCCGAAACGGCGGATGAATTCGGTTTTACCCGCCAGGATCAGGATGAATGGGCCCTGAATTCCCAGATGAACGCCGTGAAGGCTATGAAGGATGGCAAGCTCGATGACGAGATCTTCCCCGTGGAGATCAAGAAGGGCAAGGAAACGATCATTTTTAACAAAGACGAGGGCCCGCGGCCGGGAACGACCCTGGAAGGTTTGGCCAAGCTGCCCCCCGTCTTCAATCACAAGAGCACCGTTACGGGCGAGCCCGGCGGCGTCACGGCGGGGAACGCCCCGGGCGTCAACGACGGCGGCGACGTATGTCTCATGATGAGCGCCGAGAAGGCCAAGGAGTTGGGAATGAAACCCCTCTTCACCGTCCTTGATTACGCGGAGGTTTCCCAGCAGACGAAGGACATCGCCACGGTGCCCGGTCTTTCCATCAAAAAGATCCTGGAGCAAAACGACATGACCGTCGATCAGTTGGATGTGATCGAGATCAATGAGGCCTTTGCGGCGGTGGCCATCATCAGCGCCCGGACGATCCTGGGGATGTCCAAGGAAGAGATGTTCAAGAAGGTGAATCCCAACGGCAGCGCCATCGCTTATGGCCATCCCATCGGCGCCACGGGGGCCCGGATCCTCATGACCCTGGCCTATGAACTGCGGCGGCGCGGCGGCGGCGTCGGGGTATGCGGAATCTGTTCCGGCCATGCCCAGGGCGACGCCATGCTGATTCGAGTGGATAAATAATCGTAAATATACTTTTTTTGAAAGGAGAAGTGGTAGTATGAGAGAAGCTGTTATTGTAAGCGGCGCCCGGACGGCCGTCGGTGAGTTCGGCGGCTCCCTGAAGGGTGTCTCGGTTGTAGAATTAGGTAGGCTGGTCATTAAGGAGGCCATCGTCAGGGCGGGGCTCCGTCCGGCCATCAGTGATGCCGTCAAAGCGGCCCGGCCGACGATCTTCGGCGATTTCGATATGACGGATGTGCAGAAAAAATACTTTGCCTATGACAACTCCCTGACCCCCGTTTATTTCGACGAGGTCATCATGGGGAACGTCCTGAACGCCGGTTGCGGTCAGAACCCCGCGCGTCAATCGGCGATATATGCCGGTCTTCCCGAGGAAACGAATGTTTTCACCGTGCAAAAGGTCTGCGCCTCGGGGATGAAGGCCATCGCCCTGGCATCGCAGGTGATCAGGGCCGGAGACGCCGACATCATTGTGGCGGGCGGCATGGAGAACATGAGCAACGTTCCTTACGGCGTAGCCGACGCCCGCTGGGGATTCCGGATGAATATGCCCTTTGGCAAGATCACGGACCTGATGGTCCATGACGGCCTCTGGGAGATTTTCAATGCCTACCATATGGGCTTTACGGCGGAGAATATTGCCGAGAAGTACGGTATTACCAGAGAAGAACAGGATAAACTGGCCTTCGAGAGTCACCGTCGTGCCCGGGCGGCTATCGCCAGCGGCGCCGTGGCTGATGAGATCGTACCTGTCGTCATCCCCCAGCGGAAGGGCGATCCCAAGGTCTTCGCCGTGGATGAGCGTCCCATGGACACGTCCCTGGAAAAAATGGCAAAACTCTCGCCGGTCTTCAAGAAGACAGGCACCGTTACGGCGGGAAATGCTTCGGGCATCAATGACGGCGCCACAGCCGTGGTCGTCATGAGCGCCGACAAGGCCAAAGAACTTGGTTTGAAGCCGCTGGCCAAAATAAAGGGATTCGCCTCCGGCGGCGTGGATCCGGCGTACATGGGCCTCGGTCCCATCCCGGCGACAAGGAAGCTTTTTAAACAGCTCGGCATCACGATGAAGGACATCGGACTTATCGAACTCAACGAGGCCTTCGCCTGTCAGGCCCTGGGCTGCATCAAGGAACTCGATGTGGATCTCAGCAAGTGCAACCTAAACGGCAGCGGGATCTCCATCGGTCACCCCATCGGCAACACGGGCGCCCGGATTACCTATACGTTGGCCATGCAGATGAAGAAGATGGGCGTGAACCTCGGTTTGGCCTCCCTCTGTATCGGCGGCGGACAGGGGATGTCCATCGTTCTCGAAGCGGTCTAAGGAATCGTTAATTATGATCGGGGCGGCCCGGCCCGGGCCGCCCCTTCATGAACTAAATCTCATAAGGAGGGTTGAACATGGCAGTAAAAACCTTTGGCGTCATTGGCGCCGGACAGATGGGAAACGGCATCGCCCAGGTGGCGGCCTATCCCGGGGGCTTGAACGTCATCATGAACGACATCGCCGAGCAGTTTGTGGACCGAGGCTATGACACCATCTCTAAGAATCTCGACCGGCTGGTGGCCAAGGAAAAGCTTACCACGGATCAGAAGGCGGAGATCCTGAGCCGGATCAAGAAAAGCACGAATCTCGAAGACATGAAGGACGCCGATTTCGTCGTCGAAGCGGCGGTGGAGAGGGAGGATCTCAAGCTCGGCATCTTCAGGAAACTCGATGAGGTCTGCAAGCCCGACGTCATCCTCGCCACGAACACATCGTCCATTCCCATTACCCGCATCGCCGGGGCGACCAAAAGGGCCGACAAGGTCATCGGCATGCACTTCATGAATCCCGTTCCGGTGATGAGACTTGTGGAGATCATCCGCGGCTTGGCGACCTCGCAGGCCACTTACGACCTGACGGAGAGCCTCAGCAAGCAGTTCGGCAAGGTCCCCGTGGAATGCAACGACTTCCCCGGGTTCATCTCCAACCGCATCCTCATGCCCATGATCAATGAGGCCTTCTGCGCCCTCATGGAAGGCGTCGGCACGCCCAAGGCCATCGACGACATCATGATGCTCGGGATGAATCATCCCATGGGTCCCCTGGCGCTGGCGGACCTTATCGGTCTCGACACCTGCTGGGCCATCATGGATGTTCTGTACAAGGGCTTCGGCGATTCCAAGTACCGCCCCTCGCCGTTGCTGAAAAAATATGTGGATGCCGGCTGGGTGGGCCGCAAGGTGGGCAGAGGAGTTTACGATTACAGCAAGAAATAGGGGAATCCGCATTTTCATAGATGCATAGACAAAGGGGGTAAAAATAAAGCATGGAATACACGAATCTTTTGTTTGATGTGGCGGACGGTGTGGCGACCATCACCTTCAACCGTCCCAAGGCCCTGAACGCCATGAACTCCGTTACGATGAAGGAGCTCTACGACGCGGCCATGCGCTGCCAGACCGATGCCGCTATCAAGGCCATCATCCTTACCGGCGCCGGCGACAAGGCCTTCGTGGCGGGAGCGGACATTTCCGAGATGCAGAATATGCGACCCCAGGAGGCCATGGAATTCATGGAGCTGGGACATGCAACCCTGCGCTTGATCGAAACGATGGGCAAACCATCAATAGCAGCGGTCAACGGCTTTGCCCTGGGTGGTGGGACGGAAATATCCATGTCCTGCGATATGCGCTTTGCCTCCGATAAGGCCCGTTTCGGCCAGCCCGAGATCCTTATCGGACTAATTCCCGGCTGGGGAGGCACCCAGCGTCTGTCGCGCCTTATCGGCGTAGGCCGGGCCAAAGAAATCATCATGGGGGGAGGCCAGCTTGACGCCCAGCGGGCGTATGAAATCGGCTTGGTCAATAAGATATTCCCGGCGGATCAGCTCATGGAGGAAACGAAGAAATTCGCCGCTAAACTGGCCGGACTGCCCGGTTTTGCCCTGAAGATGGCGAAGCATGCCATTGTCTATGGCTATGATCTGGCCCTGGACAATGCGAACAAACTGGAAGTGGAATGCTGCGCCCAATGCTTCAGCACGGATGATCAGAAAGAGGGGATGAAGGCGTTCCTGGAGAAGCGGAAGCCTAATTTCAAGGGGTGTTAACAGGTGAAAAGGCATAACGCTCTCCCCTCGATGAGAGGGGGCGTTCTCATTTCCCTGGAATATCGGCATTAAACATTTTTTAGGAGGGATTGTAAATGGCACATTATAATTGGTTGTATCAAACGCGCGACATTACGTTCCAGATTAAAGAATGGCTCGACATGGGTAAGCTCTTAAACCTTGATGCTTACAAAGAATTCTACGGGATTGACGATATAGATAATTTTCTCGATGTGAACAATAAAGTCTGCCGCGATTTGATGTGTCCGGCCAACAAAGATGCCGATGAACCCGGTGCGACCTATGTAGGCGGCAATGAACATGCGGTTGTCACTCCCGAATCGTTCAAAAAAGTTTATAAAGCCGTCCAGGAGGCCTCGATAGCGCAGCAGTTCGGTTTCCGCGGCGAAGGGAAAATACCGCTGACCTGGTACGCTCCGATTCTCGAAATGCAGACCGCCGCATCACCATCCATCGTCATGTTCTGGTGTCTGACTCAGGGCGCTATCACGGTGCTCCAGGAATTCGGCACCAAACAACAGCAGGACTTGTTTCTGCCCAAGATGATAGCCGGTGATTGGTGCGGTACTATGGGCTTGACCGAGCCGGGCGCGGGCTCCGAAGTCGGCGCGGTGCAAAGCAAGGCCTTCCCCACTGATACGCCCGGCAAGTATAAGCTCACCGGCACGAAATGCTTTATTACTTCGGGAGATCACGATTTGGCGGAAAACATTATCCACCTGATGTTGGCCAAGACCCCGGGCGCCAAAGAAGGCACGGCCGGCATTTCCCTCTTCCTGGTGCCCAAGTTCTGGGTCAACGAGGATGGCTCTTTGGGGGCCTGGAATGACGTAACCACCATGAATATCGAGCATAAACTTGGCATTCACGGTTCTTCGACCTGTACCCTGTCCATGGGTGAAAACAACAACTGCTACGGCTGGATGGTAGGCGGAAAAGAAGTGGTGGACGGCCGAGGTGTAGGTATGCGGCAGATGTTCGCCTTTATGAACGAAGAACGTCTGAACACCGGTCTATTCTCTCTGGGATGCATCGGCGCCGCCTATTACGCTGCTCTGGATTATACCAAGGTCCGGGTGCAGAGCAAACATTCCACCAATCCCAAGGGGCCCAGCGTCAGGATCATCGAGCATGAAGACGTCCGCCGCATGCTGTTGTTCCAGAAATCCATCATGGAGGCCTGTCGGGCATTGATTTTCAAGTCCTATCTCTACCGCGATCTGTCCATGGATGCGGCCACGCCGGAAGAGAGGGCCTATTATGATGATATGTTTGCGATCAACAACCCGATATGCAAGGCCTATGCATCCGACATGGCCAGACGCACGACGGAGGAGGCGATCCAATGCCACGGCGGCTACGGCTTCATGGAAGAGTATGCCGGGGCGGAGCTGTACCGGGACGTGGTGATCTACGGCATCTGGGAAGGCACGAACTTCATCCAGGCCCAGGACTTCACGGGGCGCAAGTTCACCATGAACGACGGCGCGCCTTTCAAGAAGTGGGTAGCGGAAATAGACGAATTTGTCGCCGGTAAGAAGACCGACGAATTTGCGGCGGAATTTGCGATGATGGCGGATGCCATGGTTGCCTTTAAAAGTATCGTTGACATGAATGCGGCCTGGACTACCGGCGATCGGCAGATGAAGCAGCTCTTCGCTACCCGGACCATGCATTCAGCGGCGAGGGTTTACTGCGGGATGCTGCTCCTTGACCAGGCCGTCCTGGCAGCGAAGAAGCTCAAGGAACTGGGTGACAGCCACTTCGATGCCAATTTCTACAAGGGCAAAATTGCCAGCGCCAGGTTCTATATCATGAATCATGTTACCGACATCTTTGGATTTGAAAAGTCCATGAAATCCGGTGACCGCAGCTCTATCGACATTCCCGAAGAAAGTTTCATGTAGTTCAAATTAACCCTGCTTAAAGGCAGGAAGACCCGAAGCGTGAACAGATAGAGCG
>CAZNDG010000001.1:17257-253949 GCA_964571695.1 uncultured Syntrophus sp. | reverse complement strand
TTCAAATTAACCCTGCTTAAAGGCAGGAAGACCCGAAGCGTGAACAGATAGAGCGGAAGAAATTCCGCTCTATCTACTTGAATGGAGAATTCCAATGCATCCCGAATTGATCGATACCCTGGTGATACCCAACAAGACGAAGATCATATTTCTCATCATGGATGGTCTCGGCGGTCTGCCCGGTCCGGAAGGAATGACGGAGCTGGAAACGGCGCAGACCCCCAATCTGGATACTCTGGCCAAGAAAGGGGTTTGCGGGCTTCTGGATCCCGTTGGCTATGGAATCACCCCGGGGAGCGGTCCCGCCCATTTTGCCCTGTTCGGCTATGATCCCGTAAAGAACAACATCGGCCGGGGAATCCTGGAGGGGGCGGGAATCGATTTCCCCATGTCGGAAAAGGATCTCCTGATCCGCATCAATTTTGCGACGGTAAACAGCGACGGGATTGTTATCGACCGGCGGGCGGGGCGCATTGACAATGAGACGAACCGCCGCATATGTAAAATGCTGCAGGAAAACATTCCTTGCGATGGCGACGTGGAGGTCATCTTCCAGTCGGTGAAGGAGCACCGGGCCGTCCTCGTATTGCGGGGGGATGGTCTTGCCGAGGAGATCGTGGAAACAGATCCCCAGCATACGGGCATGGCGCCCCTGGCACCCCGCGCCCTGGTTTCCGAAGCCAAATACACGGAGACCATCCTCAGCAGCGTTATTAAACGCGCCGGAGAAGTCCTCTCCGCGGAGCCGAAGGCCAACATGATGCTCCTGCGGGGCTATGCAAAATATCGTAAATATCCATCCCTGAAGGACCGGTACCTCCTCAATGCCCTGGCGATTGCCAGCTATCCCATGTATCGCGGCATCGCCCGCCTGTTGGGGATGAATATCGCCGGCCATACCGATACGGTCGCGGAAGAAATCGCCCTCCTTCGGGATCACTACTCTGATTATGACTTCTTTTTCATCCATGTTAAGGCCACCGATTCCCGGGGCGAGGACGGCAATTTCGACGGCAAGGTTACGGTTATCGAAGAGTTTGACGCCCTATTGCCTCAGATTACAGACCTGAAACCAGATGTCCTGGTCGTAACGGGCGATCATTCCACCCCGGCGGTCCTGGCGTCCCATTCCTGGCATCCCGTACCGGTCATTTTGTCGGCACCGACCTGCCGTCCCGACATGGTTGTCTATTTTGCGGAAAGGGATTGTATCCGCGGCGGTCTGGGTCGTATGCCGATGATGTATCTTATGGGCCAGGCCCTTGCCCATGCAAAACGCCTGGAAAAATTCGGCGCCTGAAAATGTCTTACTCACAGGCAACTCGACCGTAAAGCAAGCCGATCGCTCAACAAGGACCACCTCCAATCCTACTTCCTCGCCCGACGGTATCGCCGTACCTGATTTTATGTGAACATTATCCATTGACAGGAGAAAACAGCCTCCCTATACTCACACCCGACAAGAAGCAATGTCTTAGCGCGTTTAGAAAAGCTTTGTGAATCCAGTTGGTTGAGAATCCGGTCTGGAAAAGTTGGCATACCGTAAAAATTTAGTTGTATATTTACTTATGAAACTTAACACAAATTTATGCTATTTCAGGGGGGCTAAGTATGAATTTTGGACTGACCGAAGAACAGCAAATGGTAAAGGATCAGGTAACAAAATATGCCGAAACCAGGATCAGGCCCATCGCGGCGGAACTGGATCGTACCCATCGTCATCCCGAGGAGATATGCCGGGCCCTTGGTGAGATGGGCATTATGGGCGTGGCCATTCCCACGGAGTACGGTGGCGCCGGCATGGACACCGTCACCTATGTCCATGCGATGATCGTCATTTCCAAGGCCTGTGCAAGCTGCGGTGTCATCGTCTCCGTGAACAACTCCCTCTATGGATTTCCCGTCAATACCTTCGGCACGGAGGAGCAGAAGCTTAATTTCCTCACCCCGGTAGCGAGTGGAAAGGTTGAAGGTTGTTACGCCCTGACGGAGGCCGGAGCCGGTTCCGATGCCGGATCGCTCGCCTGCAAGGCGGAGCTGAAAGGGGACAAGTTCATTGTCAATGGCGCCAAGCGTTTCATCACCAATGGCAATGTGGCCCGGTATTGCGTGCTGGCGGCGACGACCGATGCCAGTAGGGGCTACAGGGCCGTCATCAACCTGATTGTCGATCTGAAGAATACCCCCGGCTTCTCAACCGGTAAAATCGAGGAGAAGATGGGCATTCTGGCCTCCGGTACGGCGGAACTGATCTTCGAGGATGCGGAAGTCCCGGCGGCCAACCTGTTGGGCAAGGAAGGTCAGGGATTCAAACAGATGTTGATGGGACTGGACTGCGGTCGCATCGGCATCGGTTCCCAGGCCTGCGGCATCGGCAAGGCCGCACTGGAGGATGCTCTGGACTATGCCAAGGAAAGGGTCCAGTTCGGTAAACCCATTGCGACCTTCCAAGCCATTCAGTTCAAACTGGCCGATATGGCCACGGAACTCGATGCGGCGGAACTCCTCCTCCTCCGGGCCGCCTGGTTGGAAGACAATCACCTGGATTATGAAAAGGAATCGGCCATGGCCAAGATGTACGCCTCCGACGTGGCAATGAAGGCGGCCATCGAATGCGTCCAGATCTTCGGCGGCTACGGCTACTGCAAGGAATACCCTGCGGAACGTCATATGCGCGATGCCAAGATCTGCCAGATCTACGAGGGTACCAACGAAATTCAACGGGTCGTAATCGCCCGGAAGCTCCTTAGCCTCCGCTAACAGTGACCGTAAACAATAAAACCGGGGGGTGAATGGAACATCACCCGCCCCCTTTCATTCCCCCCTGACTGACTTGAGGAGATTTATACATGCGGCCGGAATTGGTCGATATGCAGGTAATCACAAACTAAGGCAAGATCGTGTTTCATATCATGGATGGTGTGGGCGGCATCCCCGGAAGGACGGAGAAACGGGGCTTGAAACCGCGGCGACCTCCAATCTGGATGCCCATGATGTACCTCATGAGCCAAGCCCTGTCCCATGCCAGACATTTGGAGAAGTTCGGCGGCCTGACCGGACTCCGACGTCGGAACACCACATATCCGGTGTCGGGAGTGTCTTGGCGGAATTCCTTTCCCCGGTCCTGCTCCGGGAAACGCCTTTGCCATGCACCGGCCAATTGTTTATTTTGAATAATCTTACCTGCCTAAGGTTTTTTCTTGCATATAACTACATGTAGTGTTATCTATCCATGCCAACCCCATATATAGCGTAATATTCAACTAAATGCTCATTACCGACGCCAGAGAAAAAAATCGAACACCCGGAGGGAAAGATGCACACCAAGATCCGCAAGCGTGACGGCCGTCTGGTCAAATTCAAGGCCGAGAAGATCACCAATGCCATCGCCAAGGCCGGAATGGCCACGGGAGAATTCGACGACAAGCTAGCGCACAAGATGACCATCAGGGTCCTGAACCTGGCCGAGAGACTTTTCGACAGCAAGATCATGACGGTGGAGGAAGTCCAGGATATCGTCGAAGAGGTGCTTCTGGATTCGCCCTACCGGCGGACCGCCAAGGCTTATATCATCTACCGGGATCAGCATGCCCGCCTGCGGGAGGTCGCGAACAAAATGGAGATCGACCTCGTGGATCAATACCTCCGGAAGATCGACTGGAAGGTGCACGAGAACAGTAACATGGATTATTCGCTCCAGGGATTGAACAACTATATATCTTCCGAGGTCAGCAAGGTTTACTGGCTTAACGAGATCTATTCCCCGGAGATCCGGAAGGCCCACAGCGAGGGGGATTTCCATATTCACGACCTGAGTCTGCTGTCTGTTTACTGCGTGGGCTGGGACCTTTACGATCTGCTCCTGGAAGGATTCAAGGGTGTATCCGGCAAGGTGGAGAGCAAGCCGGCGCGACATCTCCGCAGTATTCTGGGGCAGGTGGTAAATTTCTTCTATACCCTCCAGGGGGAGGCAGCGGGGGCCCAGGCCTTTTCCAATTTCGATACCCTCCTGGCACCCTTTATCCGCTCCGATGGCCTCAATTACCAGGAGATCAAGCAGGTCCTCCAGGAGTTCATCTTCAATATCAACGTTCCCACCCGGGTAGGGTTTCAGACTCCCTTTACCAACGTTACCCTCGATGTCACCGTGCCCCGGCACTACGCGGATCAACATGTGATCATCGGCGGCGTTCCGCAGCGGGAAACCTACGGCGAATACCAGGATGAGATGAATTTGTTCAACAAGGCGTTTCTCGAGGTCATGGCCGCCGGCGATGCCAAGGGTCGGGTCTTTACCTTTCCTATCCCGACCTACAATGTCACACGGGACTTCAATTGGGAAGATCCGAACCTTGACGGTCTCTGGGAAATGACGGCCAAATACGGGGTGCCCTATTTCTCCAATTTCATCAACTCCGATATGAGTCCCGAGGATGCCCGGAGCATGTGCTGCCGGTTGCGCATCGACAACCGGGACCTGGAGAGACGGGGGGGAGGCCTGTTCGGGTCCCATCCCCTGACCGGTTCCATAGGCGTCATCACCATCAACATGCCGCGGATTGGCCACCTCGCCGCTTCGGAGAGCGAATTTTTCCAGCGCCTGGAAAGATTGATGATCATTGCCCGGGAAAGCCTGGAAACGAAGCGTAAGGTACTGGAAAAATTCACCGACGGCAATCTCTATCCCTACACCAAATATTATCTGCGGAAGATGAAGGAGCGTTTCGGCGAATACTGGAAGAATCACTTTTCCACCATCGGACTGGTGGGGATGAACGAGGCCTGTCTGAATCTGCTGGGGCGGGACATCGGGACGCCGGAGGGGCAGGATTTTACTAAACGGGTGCTCGATTTCATGAGAGAGAAACTCATTGCCTTTCAGAAGTCCACGAAGAACAACTACAACCTGGAATCGACGCCGGCGGAGGGCACGTCCTACCGTCTGGCACGACTGGACAAACAGAAATACCCCGAGGCACGGTGTGCCAACGAAGAGGCCTTCCGAACCCGGGGAGCGGAGCCTTTTTACACCAATTCCACGCAATTGCCGGTCAACTTCACGGATGACATCTTCACGGCCCTGGATCTTCAGGACGGCATCCAGACGAAATATACCGGCGGGACGGTATTTCATGCCTTCGCCGGGGAGCGTATCGACGATCCCGCCACCGTGCGCTGCCTTGTCCGTAAGGTCTGCAACCAGTACCGGCTTCCCTACCTAACCTTTACCCCTACCTTCAGCGTCTGTCCTTCCCATGGCTATCTCAAGGGGGAGCAGACCGTTTGTTCGGAATGTGGTGAGTCCTGTGAGGTTTATTCACGGGTGGTGGGCTACCTCCGGCCGGTGAAGCAGTGGAACCGGGGAAAGCAGGAGGAATTCAAGCTTCGCAGGACATTCCGGTCCGCGGGATGAAGATCGGCGGCTGGCAGAGGTTCTCCCTGATCGATTATCCCGGCAGGATCGGCGCCGTGGTCTTCACCCAGGGATGCAACTTCCGCTGCCCCTATTGTCACAATCCCGAACTCGTCGATCCCCGCCGTTTCGGGAAGACTATTCCCTCCGGGGATATTCTCTCCTTTCTCGCCGGACGCCGGGATAAATTGGATGCCGTCACCATAACCGGGGGCGAGCCAACCCGGCAGAGAGACTTGGCCGATTTTTTAATCGACGTCAAAGAGTTGGGTTTTCTCGTGAAGCTCGACACCAACGGCTCCGCTCCGTTAACCCTGGCCAAGCTTTTGGAAAAAGGATTGGTGGATTATATTGCCATGGATATAAAAGGGCCGCTGGAGAAATATGCCGTCATTGCCGGCGCCGAGGTAAACGACGGGGATATCATGGCAAGTGTCTCATTGATCTCCGGCGCAGGCATTCCCCATGAGTTCCGGACCACCCTGGTGACGCCACTTATTACGCCGGAGGATGTTGTCGCCACGGCGGGACTCATTCCCACGGAATCAAGATATGTACTGCAGCGATTTGTGCCGTCGAAAATACTCGCTCCAAGACCGGGAGAGATGAATTGCTTTACAGACGTTGTGATTGCCGCGTTGAAAGTTCGGCTTGAAAAACATCTTTCCTGTGTGGCAGTCCGATGATATGATGGGGATATGAAGAGAAGGTCAACTACCAATTCCTTGAGCGTTGTCGAGCGTCTGTCCAAAATCGGCGTGGCCCTGTCGGCGCAACGGGACGTCAACCGCCTGCTGGAGATGATAATCGACGAGGCCTGCGGTTTGACGTCCGCTGATGGGGGGACCTTGTATACCCTGTCTTGCGAGGGCAACTTTCTCGAATTCGCCATCATCTATAATCAAACGCTGGGCATTCGCAAAGGCGGCGCCGGGGAGCCGATCGACTGGCCGCCCGTCCGGCTCAAGCGGGGCGCGACGAGACGGAACATGGCCAATGTTTCCGCTTATGCCGCCCTCACCGGCAAGGTCGTCAACATTCCCGATGTCTATCATGCCGCGGGTTTCAATTTCCAGGGAACCAAAGATTTTGATGCCCGCTCCGGTTATCGTTCCCAGTCGATGCTCGTTGTCCCCATGAGAAATCACGAAGGGGATATCATCGGCGTTCTGCAATTGTTGAACGCCAAAGATAAACAGACGGGACAGGTGATGCCCTTTTCCCGGGAGAGCGTCATGATCACCGAATCATTTGCCTCCCAGGCCGCCGTGGCCATTTCGCAAAACCAACTGATCAAAAGCCTCGAAGATCTTCTGGATGCCTTTGTAAAGACCATCGCCCAGGCTATCGACGAAAAGTCTCCATACACCGGCGGACACATCAGACGTGTGGCCGACCTCACCATGTCCATTGCGGAAAAAATAAACACGGCGCAAAAAGGTCGGTTCGCCGGGGTTCGTTTTTCCGACCATGAGATGCAGGAAATTCGGATGGCCGCATGGCTTCACGACGTGGGGAAAATAACCACTCCGGAACGTATTGTTGACAAGGCAACCAAGCTCATGGCTGCCTGCGACCGCCTGGAGCTGATCAAAACACGGGGGGAAGTGATGATCAGGGACCATGAACTGGACCGGAGGCGACATGATGGTCCACATACGGACGGTGAGCGGGAAAAAATAACGAAAGACGATGATTTCGCTGGACAAATACGGGCGGATATGGATTTTTTAGCTGCTCTGAACACGGGGGCGTCGCCGGTCCGTCCGGATGACATCGCCCGTCTCAAGGCGATCGCCGGCAGGAAATGGACACAGGACGGTCAGGATAAACCTCTTCTTACCGATGATGAGTACCAAAACCTGACCGTATTCCGTGGCACCCTGACGGATGTCGAACGGGAGATCATCAACAATCACGCCCTTATTACCAAGAGACTTCTGGAAAATCTGCCGTTTCCCAAGCGGCTGAAGAACATCCCGGTCTTTGCCGGCAGCCACCATGAAAAGCTCGATGGTTCCGGCTATCCCCAGGGTATGGCGGGGGAGGAGATACCACTCCAGGCGCGCATCATTGCCCTGGCCGATGTCTTTGAGGCCCTAACGGCGGGTGACCGGCCCTACAAGCGGGCCAACACCCTTTCCGAAGCCCTCGCCATCCTCCGGGACATGGCAAAGATGCGGCACATCGATGCGGATCTGTTCTCCTTGTTCATGGAGGAGAAGATCTATCTCGATTATGCCGTGAGGGAAATGCAGCCACGGCAAATCGACATGGAGGATTAGGAGGAACAATCAGCCCGGCTGATTAGGGAACACCGATAAGCTGCGCTGATTTATGCACAGTAATCAGCTTCGCTGATTTCCACATGCCGATCGGAGCGGATAGTCGGGTGGAAGCGGAATCGGTTTCTGCCTCAGTAATAATCTTGCCGAGTGATAAAGGGTTTGCCCTCAAATGATTCCGTGTGACTTCAGTTCGGCGAGATCGTCTTCCGAATATCCCAGCTCTTTCAGAATATCCCCGGTGTGCTGGCCAAGAAGCGGCGGCGGGTTCCGCAGCCCGGGTTGATCGGCGGAAAACCTGATGGGAAATGCCTGCTGGGGAACGGAACCGTCTGAAGGATGGGGGGTGTAAAACCAGAGTTGCCGCGCCTGGATCTGGGGGTCCTCGCAGGCCTCCGCAAGGGAGTTTACCGGGGAAAAACAGATGTCGTAGCGGTCCAGGATTTCTAACCAGTCCCGGCGGCTCTTCTGCCGGAAGATCAGCCGGAATTCATCGATCATTTCCGCCTGGCGGGCCTGGGGCGCGTTCAGGTCCGGACGGAATTCCTCCCGTCCCAAGCAGGAACAGAGTTCCTGCCAGAACTTCTCCTCAAGGCAGCCGATCGAGATGAATTTACCATCGCTCGTTTCATAGACATTATAGCAGGCGTAACCCCCTCCCAAGCGTGATTCCCCCCGGACCGGATCTGTCCGTTGGGCGAGATATTCCGACATCATCAACGCCAGGAAGGGACTCAGGCCGTCGAGGATCGAGACGTCGAGGTACTGTCCGGCCCCCGTCCGTTCCCGACGCAACAGCGAGGAAAGGATTCCAAGGGCGGCGTTCAATCCCCCCCCGCCAGCCCCGGAGATCATGACGGCGGGGACGATGGGGGAATGGCCTCTTTCTCCCAGCAGATCGTGGATCCCGGAAATGGACAGGATGTTGATGTCGTGGGCGGGGCGGTGGCGATACGGACCGGTTTGGCCGAATCCCGTCAATGAGCAATAAATTAGCCGTGGGTTTAGACGGCACATCTCTTCATAGCCCAGACCGATTTTTTCCATTGTTCCGGGACGGGCGTTTTCGATGATTACGTCGGCGCGGATCGCCAGGCGCCGAAAGATCTCCCGGCCCTCGCCGGTCTTTATGTTGAGGGTGAGGCTCTTCTTGTTGCGGTTCAGGATATGAAAGAAACTCCCACTGGTCCCGATCAGGGGGGGGGAGTTGCGGAATCCGTCCCCACTGCCGGGATTTTCAATTTTGATTATTTCGGCGCCCAGGTCGGCGAGGATCTGGCTGCAAAGCCCTCCCGGCAACATCTGCGCGAGATCGAGAATCCGCATCCCTTTTAGAGGCAACATCTGTTTTTCCTCTTGATACTATTGAATGATCCGCCGGTTCGCGGCGCCGCGGTCGGCGGGGCGGACTATGGTTACATAAATCTTTCCCGAGGCGGCAACCTGTACCGCCGCTTCCCCGTCTTGCGGTGCGTCGCTGTAAAGGACGCATAGCCGGGCCGCTTCTTGAATTTCCTCTTCACTGCCCCCGCCGGGAATGAGGACCAGCGGTCCGGGGATCTCCATCATCTTCAGGACCGCGTCATCTTCCCCGATCAGGGACTGCAGGGCAAGGTTGTCTTTTTCGTTTCGTCCCACGATTATCTTGACCGCTCCCTCGATTCGGAAATGCCGGCCGTACTTGAGGAGTTCTATATCCCGGCGGGCAGGATCCGGTTGTCTCTGTAACAGATCCTTAAGCCGCAGGGAAAACATTGGGTCCGTCAACAGACACCCGCCGGCCGGGGGAGGATAATGTCTGATTCCGTAGGCCCTTGCCATTTCCATCTGGGTCTTGCGGCTGCGGCCCTGAATGGCCAGGAGCTTTTGGCGGTCCACCTTCCCCTCCCGTTCCGGCTTGCTTTCCGGCAGAAGACGGGCGCTCAAAGGCCGTAGCACATACTCTGCGTATCCGGAATTTTTCGCTACGATATGCAGAGATTGCCTGGTCTGCGACATGGGTCGCTGCCCCAGCACTTCCCCGGTGAAAACAAAATCTGCCCCCGCAGATTCCATAACCCTTCCGGCCGCATGAAGCATCAGGGTGTGGCAGTCGATGCAGGGATTCATATGCTTCCCAAAGCCGTAACGGGGAGCTTTCATCATCAGCAGATGTTCCGTCGTGAGATCCTCGATCGTGAGGGGCATACGGATTTGAGTCGCGGCCGCGTCTGCCTTCCGGGCGTCGAAAAAGGGGGTCGTAAAGGTCAATCCTTCCACGACGATGCCTTGATCCTGAATGAGTTTCACGGCGAGCATGCTGTCGAGTCCGCCGGAAAAAAGGGAAATAGCCTTGACGCTCAATATGTTATAACCAATATACCCAATGCTTGGGACAGATAGCCGTTGATGCCTTCCCCGGGATCAACGTCGGTCAGATAGAAGGGCCTGCCTGTATCCGGGGTAATTTTCATTCCTGATAAAATGACAACCACGTCGGACAGGTCTCCCTTTGCCGCCAGCGGCAGGGCAAAGCCGCCTGTTTCATGGTTGATTCCCAGGGCACGGCAGGATCTGGAGAGAAATGATCTCTTGGTTTCATCGGCCCCGGGGGTTATGACCTCAGTATGATTTTTTTTCAGGATGTTTATAAACTGATTGGGCAGCCGCCGGTTGGAAAGAACGAGTTTGTTTTCCCCCTTGGCAATAGTCATTTCCGCCTTGATGATGAGATCGAATCCGTCCTGACGGGCATCGAAGATCTTCAAATCGGTGTTTCTG
Organism: uncultured Syntrophus sp.; assembly: GCA_964571695.1. Classification (GTDB taxonomy): domain Bacteria; phylum Desulfobacterota; class Syntrophia; order Syntrophales; family UBA8958; genus UBA8958. The sequence goes on along the minus strand of CAZNDG010000001.1, from coordinate 243,491 downwards.
CCGATCTCGATATTCATTTTTTGGAAAAGATCAGCGGCAAGCTCCAGGTAGGATTGTGATGACAAACGTGCCACCGGCCGGGGGACGGAACCGCCCTCATGGGATGGTTGTATTAATCTATCCCCTTTTATTTCGATAATTTTCCAGCCTTGGATCAGTGCCTGGTTCCAAATTGGTTCGGGCAGGGCGGGACCATCGTCCCTTCTGATCTTGAGGGCAAAATGCTTTTGGGGACGCGTGGCAAATACGGTCTTAGGCATGATGATCCAATCGGGGCGGATTTGCAGTACCGGAGGGCTGCCGATTTTTAAAGGTTCTTTCTGGCTGCGCATTTCATGGCTGCCCGAAACGCCGATGAGTCGCGCAAGGATTTCCGGGGCGGTCAGGTGGGGATCGATTTGCAGTACCTGAATATTCTTCCAGGTCTGACGCACCAGTCGGGTAAGATCGTCGGGGAACTGATTGCGGAAGTCGATGAAGACCATCCCGCGGTCGGGAAATTCAACCAGGGGGATTTTACCGCAGTCGATGTTAAGCTGTCCCATGCCGTGCAGAGGCAGATAGTATTTGCCCCTGATGGTAACCACCGCCCCGATTTCGCCAAGGATGTGCTTGATCACGGACCATTTTTCCGCCGCGGGGAATGCCGAGTCCGCGGTCAGCAAGGTTGCAGCGCCGGCGGGATCGGGAGTGGGACGGGGTGCAGTCTTTGCCAACGGAGCGGGGAGAGGCGTCTTGTCCTTTAGGGGCAGCACGATCTTCTGTCCCGGGTAGATGCGGTTGATATCCTTGAGATCCGGATTGTATTTTCGAATAATGGCCAGTCGGTTCTTTGTCCGTCCCGTTACCCGGCGAACGATATCTAAAAGCCACTCCCCTTTCTTGACCGTGTAAACCGTCGTAGCCGATGGGCTGGCGGCGGATTTACGGAAAGAAAGATAGGCCGTATCCTCTTTCGCCCCCGAGTTTCCGGCTATAGTTAACAGGGACAGTGAGAAAAATAATATCAGTAGTTTACCAATATTCATTTTTACCTAAGGAATAAGAAATGCCATGACTGGTTAGGTCATGGCATTTCTTTAAGGCTAAGTTTTTACGAAACGGTCGTCGATTATAATTATAGACCGCTCTTGAAGTCGTCTCTCATGAGCTCGCGGGCGATGATCATGCGGCGAATTTCCGACGTGCCGGCGCCGATCTCCCACAGTTTTTGATCCAGGAAGTGTCTCGAAATGGCGTATTCCGTCGTGTAACCGTAACCTCCGTGAATCTGGATGGCATCAAGACCCGTCTTGGTGCCGACTTCGCCGTTGAACAGCAGGGACGCGGCGGCCATGCGGTCGAGGTCCGTGCCCTTGCCGCCGGACTTGTTCGTCAGGCTGTCGCAGTAAGCAGCGGCGCTGTAGGCCAAGAACTTACCGGCTTTGTAATTGCAGTACATATTTGCCAGTTTTTCCTGGATGCTCTGGAAGGAGGCGATGGGTTTGCCGAACTGGACTCTTTCCTTGGAGTACTTCAGGGAGAGCTCGAGGCAGGTTCTCTGACCGCCGAGGGTACAACCGGACAGGGTGATTCTCTCCGTGCAGAGACCGCTGGTCAGGACGGCCACACCCTTGTTCAGCCCGCCGATGAGGTTCTCTTCCGGAAGTTCCATGTCTTCGAAGGTCACCAGGGCCGTTGGGGAGGTTCTCATGCCCCACTTCTTGATCTTCTCGAATTTTACCTGACCCTTTTTCTTGGGTTCCGCGGTCTCGAAGAAGAAGGTCGAGATGCCCTTGGGACCGGCGGCGGGATCCGTCTTTGCGTAGAATACCATGAAGTCGGCTACCGGACCGTTGGTGATGAAAATCTTGCTGCCGTTGATGATGTACTTGTCGCCCTTCTTCTCCGCCTTGGTGGCCATGCCCATGGCGTCGGACCCGGCATTGGGCTCGGTGATGCCGAGACAGCCGATCCATTCACCGGTACAGGACTTGGGCAGGACGTATTCCCGCTGGGCTTCCGTTGCATTTCTGCGGAAGTTGTCGAAGCACAGAGTCTGGCTTGCGCCGACGGTCATCGACAGGGCATTGCTGACCCGGGCGATGGTCTCGTATGCCAGCAGGGTTTCTACGTAACCCAGCGCGGCGCCGCCGTACTTTTCATCAAAGACGATACCGTTGATGCCGAGCTCGCCCGTCTGCTTGAACAGGTCTTTGGGCATCTCGTCGATCTCGTAGGCATGTTCCATCTGGGGCTCCAGCCAAGCCATTGCCCATTTGTAAACTGAATCCTCGAGCATCCTTTGCTCTTCCGTAAAGTTGAAATCTAACGCCATAACACTACCTCCCTTTTGTAAATAGTTTGTTTTACCTGACGCGAATCCGCTCCGCTCAAGGGGAATTGCAACGTCTCTCCCCGGACAAGCTTCGCCCGACCCGCATATTGGTTACTCATTGCGTGTCATTTCCGGAATAATCAAGAAGCGATATTCTGAAGAAAATTAGCTGAAACGCGAACGGTATATATATGAATGCACGCTTAGTGTCAAGGTGTTTTCTCAGAAAATTCGAGGTTGCAACAAACAGTCTAATTGATATAAGACGTACCTCGTATTGGAGATGGGACCATCATACCGGGAGGAAGGGAAATGAGCGACATGGAACAGGAAGCGCTGCTCAGGGAAATGCAGGTTAGGTTTAACAAGAAGCTGCGGGAGCAGGAAATAGCGGTGATCGAGCATTGGCATGAGCAGTTGAACCGCATCCTGACGCTCAAACCGGAAGGAGTGGCGGCACTCCAGAATCAGCTCCGGAAGGTGGCCAATATGATGGAAAACAGGATCATGATCCTCAAACGATCGCCACAGGATGGCAGGAATTGAAGGCGTCGCCGCCTGTGCTCAGGGGATGTAACCGAGGATGACCGGATTGATTGAAAACGAGGCTGAAAAGTCTGTTCTTTTTTATTATCCATGAACGATACAGCAAACTTCCTATACGAAGTCGGAATGCTACAAAAGACCCCCCGCTCGGGATACCAGTTTCTTGGCTCCGGGTGTGAATCCGTGGCCGAGCATATCCTCAGAACGATCTACATCGGCTACGTGCTCTGCCGAATGGATCCCCGGGCGGATGAACATAAAACCCTCAAGATCTGTCTCTTCCATGATTTGCCCGAGGCAAGAACGGGCGACATGAACTACGTGAACAAGAAGTATGTTCGGGTTGACGAGGAGAAGGCGGTGAAGGAATTGACGGAGACGCTGCCCTTCGGCGAGGACATCGCCGCCCTGATCAGGGAATTCAATGAAAAGGAGACCAGGGAAGCCAAAATCGCCCATGACGCTGATCAATTGGCGCTTATCATCCAGTTAAAAGAATACGGCGATCTGGGGAACAAATACAGTCAGGAGTGGATTTCTTTTGCCCGTAAACGCCTGTGCACCAAAAACGGTGAAAAACTCGCCCAGGATATTTTAAAGACCGATTCATCGGCGTGGTGGTTCAAGGATAAGAGTGACTGGTGGATAAATGGGACGCGCCACAAGGAGGGGACGTGATGCAAAAAGGCGGCTTAGGTATCTGCCTTACGTGGCGGGCCTTTATGTCGATCACTATTGTCCTGCTCCTGCTGGCCTCGCTGACCGCTTGTGCCGCGTCGGCGCAAAAACGCCGGGAGAGGGCGGAAACCCACTTGAATCTCGGCACCGCTTACGTCGAGGCAGGGGATTATACGGCGGCCTTGCGAGAGCTCTTGGCGGCGGAGAAAGACGCCCCGAACAATCCCAAGATCCATTATTATCTGGCGATTGCCTATTTCGGCAAGGGGCATAACGAATTTGCCGCGGCGGAGGCGGAGCGGTCGGTGAACCTGAAGAATGATTATCCCGCGGCCTATAATTTACTCGGTACGATTTATTACGCCCAGGGAAGGTACGATCGGGCGATCGCAGCCTTCAACAAGGCCCTGGCAGATGTCTTGTACGAGACGCCCGCCCTGACCCTTTACAATCAGGGCAAGGCCTATTTCCGCCTTGGCAATTATCCCCAAGCACTGAACAAATACCGGGAGGCAATGGAGAAAGATGCCCGGCGCGAGCTTGTGCCGCTGATCGAGATGGAGACGGGCAAGGTCATGTATGCCCAGGGTAATTACCCAGAGGCGGTAATCCATTTGAAAAAGGCGACGGAACTCGCGCCGGTGCTCGTGGAGGCGCATTACTGGCTGGGTGAGACCTACATAAAACAGCAAAAAAGCAAGGAAGCGAGACAGGCTTACGAAACGGTGGTTCGGCTTTCTCCCGGTTCGGAATTTGGTCTCAAGGCCAAGAAGTTATTGCAATTCATGGACACCTGACGGTAACCATGACAACCTGGGACAGTATCTTCGGGACGGTGAAAATCGCCGCTGTATTGCGCCGGGCCGCTTAATAGCGATCAACGCCCCTTATGGCGCCTTATCATGTAGTAACTTGGGCGAAGATACTCAGAAGCCTCTCACGTCGCCGTTGGTGGCCCCGTTTCAAGAATTAACTTGAGAGAAGTTACTTAAGACATGCGGTGGTTGGGTGAAGTTTCCATCTTTACTTGACGGCGTTAGTAATGTAGCCTACGCTAATCATCCATTCAACAGGAGTTTTTGATGGCCTCGAAGAAGCAATTAAGGACCGCTACGGTCAAAACCAGGAAACAAAAAAAGACGATGAAGAAATCCGTCCTTGTGTTCGTGATCACGGCCCTGGTGGGTTTTCTGGTTTTCTTCTTTCTAACCCTCTTCGATTATGTCTATCCACCGGTAGGCGGCCAGGGCGCGGGGGCCAAGAAAAAGGAAAAGGAAGAGGTGATTGTATATTTCTCCGACGCCAATGAACGTTTCCTCGCACCGGAAAAGAGGTATGTTCCGAAGGAAGAGACCCCGGCAAATGCCGCGCGGGAATTGGTGAAAACCCTGCTGGACGGTTCTCGCACCGGCCTGGTCAATACCTTTCCGGAAAAAGTGGAAGTGATGGGCGTAAAGATAGATGACGGTATCGCCTCCGTGAGCTTCAACCGCAATCTTCTGAAGAATCATCCCGGCGGCAGTGCCGCCGAGATGGCAACCATATATTCCCTGACCAATACCCTGACGGATAATATTACGGAAATCAAAAAGGTCAAAATCCTCGTGGCCGGGAAAGAAATCGAATCCATCAGGGGCCATATCGATACCCGCCAGGCCTTTGCACCCAACAGGGAATTGATCGTCCAGGCCAAAAAAGAGCATTCGGATTAAATTATATGCCACCCAGTTCAAAGCTTGCCAAGATCAGGAATATCGGCATCGTGGCACATATCGATGCCGGCAAGACCACGGTAACGGAAAGGATACTTTACTACACCGGCCGTTCCTATAAAATGGGTGAAGTGCACGACGGAGAAGCCGTCATGGATTGGATGCCCCAGGAGCAGGAGCGGGGCATCACGATTTCCTCGGCCGTGACCACGTGCAACTGGCATGATTGCGAGATTCACATTATCGATACGCCCGGCCATGTGGATTTTACCATTGAGGTCGAGAGATGCCTGCGGGTCCTCGACGGCGCCGTGGCCGTATTCTGTGCAGTGGGAGGCGTGGAGCCACAATCGGAAACGGTGTGGCACCAGGCCGACAAATACGGCGTTCCGAAAATCGCCTTCATCAACAAAATGGATCGGGTTGGGGCGGACTTCTTCAGCGCCGTCGCGATGATGAAACAGCGCTTCAACTCCGTGCCCCTGCCGGTACAGATCCCCTGGGGAGAAGCGGACCAGTTTCAAGGCGTCATCGACTTGATCAGGCAAAAACTGATTGTCTGGGACGGCGCCTCGCTGGGAACGACATATTACCAGTCGGAAATCCCACCGGATATGAAGGAATCGGCGGGCAGGCAACGGGATAAGATGATCGAAACCCTTGCCGAGCATGACGACGATCTTGCGGATAAATATCTCGAAGGATTGGAGATAACTGAAGAAGATATTGTCCGCGCCATCCGCGATGCGGCCTTGAAACTGCGGATCGTGCCGGTGATGTGCGGTTCCGCCCTGAGGAACAAGGGGATTCAGCCGGTTCTCGATGCCGTTTTGGACTATCTGCCTTCTCCGGAAGATGTTCCACCAGTTCGTGGAGTCAATCCTATAACCAGGGAAGAAGAGGTTCGAACCAGCGATCCCAAGGGATCCCTGGCGGCCCTGGTTTTCAAGATAATGCAGGATGAAGGACGCAAGCTCTCTTATCTGCGCATCTATTCCGGAAAGATCAAGGCTGGCGATGATCTCTACAATGTCTCCAAAGGGAGAAAGGAAAAAGTATCCAGACTTTTGAAGATGCATGCCAACAAGCGGGAGCGCCTGGAGGCGGCCCAGGCGGGAGACATCGTCGCCGTCATGGGCCTCAAGGAGGCCAAGACAGGGGATACCATATGTGACGAGGCCCGGCCGCTGCTTTTGGAATCCATGGAATTTTACGAGCCGGTGATAAGTCAGGCCATAGAGGCGAAGACCCCCGCCGATCAGGAGAGGGTTTCCCTGGCCCTGGTAAAGCTTATGGAAGAGGATCCCACCCTGCGCCTCAAATATGATGATGAAACGGCGCAAACGGTCATCTCGGGGATGGGGGAGCTCCATCTGGAAGTACTTATCGATCGTTTGCAAAGGGAATTCAATGCTCGGGTCAACGTGGGGAAACCGCGGGTGGTATATCGAGAAACCATCCAGGCGCCGGTGGAGGTGGAGGGAAAATTTGAAAGGGAGATCGGCGACCGCGGTCATTACGGGCAGGTACTGCTCCAATTACGGCCCCGGGAACGGGGAACCGGAAACGGTTATGCTAACCATATCGATCCCGAAGTCCTGCCGCCGGAGTTCCATGCCGCAATCGAAGAGGGAGTGCAAGAAGCCATGATGAGTGGCGTTATCGCCGGCTATCCGGTGGTGGATGTGGAAACGCTGGTGAAGAGCGCCTCTTTCCGTGATGGTGAGTCGTCGGCGCTGGGATACAAGATTGCCGCCTCCACGGCTGTGCGGGAAGGATGCGAAAGGGGTGGGCCGTTGCTGCTGGAGCCCATTATGATTGTCGATGTGCTCACACCCAGTGAGTTCATGGGCGAGGTGATCGCCGACATCAACGCGCGCCGGGGCGAAATACAGTCAATAACCCCGAAAGGAGCGGTCAGCGAGATCAGGGCGAAGGTGCCCCTCAAGGCCCTTTTCGGATATTCCACCGATCTCCGTTCGGCGACCCAGGGCCGGGCGACATTCTCCATGCATTTTTTCCGTTATGACAAGGTGTGAAGGTGGTGCGAATTACCTCGTCGTTCCGGCATATCCAAAAGGTAGTATCCGGATTTTCTCAAAAACCGGCGGTACAGGTGGCGATGATCACCCTGACCATTATTATGGTTACCGCCGGGGCGGTTTATTATTTCGAATATCAACAATCTAGTTCAAATATAAACAACATATGGGATGGCGTTTGGTGGGCCATCGTGACCATGGGCACCGTCGGTTACGGGGATAAGTATCCGGTAACCGCAGGAGGCCGGTTTGTCGGCATCTTGCTTATCTTTACCGGGGTGGGACTGATGTCGCTGTTCACCGCTACCATCGCTTCGGCCTTTGTTGAGAGAAGAATGAAGGAGGGCAGGGGGTTGGAAACCATCAAGGCCAGTGAGCATATCGTCATCTGTGGATGGAATCAGCATACCGAGAAGGTCATTCAGGGGCTGACCACCTATGGGGTAATGGGAGAGAAAACCATCGTCCTGATCAACGAACTGAGTGTGGAGGAGATCGAAAGCCTCCGTATTAAATACAGCCGCTTCAAACTGAAATTCCTCCGGGGCGATTACGTCCACGAGGAGACGCTACTCCGGGCCAATGTGACGCGGGCAAAATTCGTTTTGATCATGGCCGATCAATCCGGCGGTCATTCCCAGGAACGGAGTGATGAACGGACGGCGTTGGCGGCCCTGACAGTAAAATCGCTTGCCCCGCACGTCAAGACCATCGCCGAAATCCTGGATGGGGACAACCGCCCCCATCTGAGGCGGGCCAATGTCGATGAAATTATCGTTCGGGGCGAACATGTCGGCGCGCTCTTGGCAAGCGCCATGAATTCCCCCGGACTTCCGAGGGGTGACATCCAGCCTTGTTTCCCTTGGTGACAGAAACAAGTTATGGCGGACGCAAATACCCGCGGGGTTCATGAACCGGCCTTTCAAGGAATTGGCGACTCATTACCGTGAACGGGAGCAGGCGATTCTCATCGGGGTAATGAAGGAAAGGAAGGCGATCAAACTGGAGGATATTCTCTCCGACAATACCTCTGTGATCGACAACTTCATCAGGGAACGGATAAGGGCGGCAAATAAGGATTTTTCCACGGATAAGGATGCCGTGAAAATCAATATCAATCCCGATGACGATTATTTGATCGCCGATGACGATTTGGCTGTGGTTCTCTCCCGAACCATGCCGTCCTCCTAGGTAGGCCCCTGAATATTTTGAGACATCAGATCATGATACAGGGAGCGGTAATGTTGCAACGGACGGAAATATTCAGAGGCCTATCCTCCGAACAGATCGATGAGATCCTGGGCATCGCCCGTCCCGTAAAGTTTCCGGCCGGGGCCGTGATCATGAGGGAGGGCGATGTCGGCGACACCATGTACATCATGATGTCCGGAATGGTCGAGGTGGTCAAGAGTCTGGTTATCGGGGAGTTGGACGACGAACAGGATGCGGGGAAAAACAAGGTCTTTACCAGGCTGGATGCCAAAGATCACGCGGTGTTCGGAGAAATCTCCCTCCTTGAGGCGCAAAAGCGAACGGCGACGATAAAAGCCGTTACCGACTGTGATCTGTACGAATTGAGCAAAGACGATTTTCTCCAACTGGCGGAAGGTAACTATGCCCTGGGCTTTCGCATTCTCTTGAATATGGCCAGAATCGTCAGCACCCGTCTGAGGAAGTCCGACGAAGAGACGGTCAAATTGACGACGGCCCTGAGCATAATACTCAAAGAGCTATAGTGACAATAGGTAAGAATTAAATGCCGGCATACAGCACGATGCCCTCTGTAACCGATGGGATGGTTGAGCTGTCGGACGGGTTGGCGGGACCGGTTCTCGACAAGGACCGACTCTTCAAGAGCATCTTCCGGATCAGCAACCTTCTGACGCCGCAGGCCAATCAGGATGAGATTCTGGCGAAGATCCTCGATGAACTCGTGGATGCCGTAGGTTTTGATCGCGGCATCATCAGGCTCTGCGACGAAACGCAGCAGCACCTGGTGACGAAGGTAGTCAAAAATTACCGTGAGGAAGAGGCCATCCGGGCCTTCAGCACCCCCCTGAATATCAAAGAGCACGACTGCCTGGCTACCAAGGTGGCGCGAACCGGAGATATGATCATGATCAGAAACGCCGCCACGGATCCCCGCATTACCCCCATGGACCGCACACTGACCAATATCGTCGGCCGCGGGTCCATCGTCTGCACCCCCCTCAAGATCGGGGATTACGTCATCGGCATCCTGGCGGCCTGGCGACGGGAGGAGGTGGATTTCTTTGCGGAGGAGATCAATCTCTTTCTTACCTTTTCCAATCAGGTCAGCGTAATCATCCACAATGCCCGGTTATTGGAAACAAATGCCGAAAAGATCCGGCACTTGATGATTCTTCAGGAAGCGGTCTCAGAGATGAACCAGAGTTACTCTCTGGACAATCGCATTCTCGAAATAGTCTTCATCAGCTCCCTGAAAATCGCCTATGCCGATCGGGCCATGGGTTATGTGTGGGATATAGAAAAGGATCGTTGCTTGATCAACGACGGCGAAAGGGTGGTGGTGAAAAGCAAGCAGGAATGCGATAAGACGATGAGCGCCAGTCTTATCCGAGAAGCGATTGAGAAGAAAACTACCGTAGTTACCAAAGCTGGGGAGGGAAAAGGAATCCAACCATTGTTCACGGATTTTCCCATGGAGATCGCCATTCCTTTCCAAATCCGGGACAAGTTTGTCGGCGCCTTGCTGCTGGCGAAAAGAAAGGGCAGTTTCAGCTCCGATCAGGTCAATATCCTGGATGTCCTCATCAAGAACGCGGCGACGGCCTATGACAATGCCATTATGCATTCCCTTCTCTCTCTGGAGGCGGAGACGCTGAAGACGGAGGTCGAGAAGCTGAAGGAGCGGGAGGATCATCTCATGGGCTTTCACGATATTCTGGGCAAATCCCGGAAGATGATCGACATTTTTCATGTTATCGCCGATGTGGCGGGGCATGACACAAACATCCTGATTCAGGGGGAGAGCGGCACCGGCAAGGAACTGATCGCCCGGGCGATTCATCGCCATTCGCACCGAAACCTGAAGCCATTCGTGGATATAAATTGTGCGGCCATTCCCGCTACGCTTCTGGAAAGCGAATTATTCGGATACGAGGCGGGGGCCTTTACGGATGCCAGAAAAAGAAAAATTGGGTTGCTTGAGTATTGTTTCGGCGGGACAATGCTTCTCGATGAAATCGGGGAAATGCCGATTCAACTCCAGGCGAAATTCCTCCGCATGCTCGAGGACGGGCACATCCGGAGGTTGGGAGGGAATGAGAACATCTCCATTGATGTGCGGTTCGTTTTTTCCACCAACCGGGATCTGAGTGAAATGGTCGCCGCCGGCACCTTCCGGGAAGATCTCTTCTACCGCATCAGCGTGGTTCCTGTAATGATCCCGCCCCTCCGGGAACGGTCCGATGACATAATCATGCTGGCCCGTTATTTCGTTCAGGAATTCAATAAAAAATTTTCAAAGCGCGTCAAGGGATTCAACCGGGAAGCCGAGGCCATCCTCCAGTCGTACCCCTGGCCGGGCAATGTCCGGGAATTGAAGAATATTGTCGAACGGATCATGATCCTCAAAGGGGTAGGGAATGTCATCACCCCCGATAACATGCCGACGGAATTAAACATGCTGGCCAATAAGGATGTGGATATAAAGATTGAGCCTTTCCTTCAGCAACTGCCCTTGACGGGCATCGATTACGATACGGTAACTGAAAAAATTCTCAAGGATGTCAAAGGAAAGATTCTAAAAAACGCCCTTCATAAATCAGGCGGCAATAAAACGGAAGCGGCTAAACAACTGGGAATTTCCCGCTACAAACTTATCCGGGAGCAGAAGAAGTACCAAGAAGGGAAGCGAGAGGCTTCTTCATGATTACCGGTGGAAATTTTTATATGTGCGCTTTATGCACATGCAGTGCGCTTTATGCACGCTGTTTAGAGGGCCTATGGAATGAGCTTTCCCCGTTCCTCATTCATATTCCTGTTCGATAACCGCACGCGCATCACTTCGGCATTACAATTCCTAAGCTATGATCTGAATTCGCTATGTTTTTAGTGTAAGCAATAAATCAGTGAATATATAGTATACATTATTCATCTTCGTGTCTAAAAATTATTTATAATTTATTCGATCATCATGGCACGATGATTGCTAATAAATAAAGTCAAAAAAGATCCAAATGATGAGCGTGGAGGAAAAGAATCATTCGAAGCAGGATTCAGGCAGTGAGAAGGATTCAGAGTATTTCAGGCTTGACAGGCAAATTGTACATGATTTTTTTCTCTCCGTAGATAGCGGCAAGGAAGCGGAAGGGTTAACAGAACAAGAAGTCAGTTATAAAAAGAGTGAGGTAAAGGAAGAAAAAGGAAAGACTTCTTCCTGCCTGAATCATCCTGCGATTAAAAAATAGGTTTCAATGCCGGTGGGTGGTTTATATCCCTCCTTTCCACCCACCGCCCCCCTTATAGGGCGATCTGAAGGGGACATAAGTGATGCCCCTTCAGTTTATATACAGGTGGATGGTTTAGTCCCTCCTTTTCCATCCACCTTTTTTTATACATTGAACCGGAATACCACTATATCCCCGTCTTTAATATGGTAATCCCTTCCCTCAGAACGAACGAGTCCTTTCTCGCGGGCGGCGGCGATATTTCCCACGGCCTTGAAATCCGCAAAATGTAGGATCTCCGCTCTAATAAAACCCCGTTCCATGTCACTGTGGATTTTCCCGGCGGCCTGGTTCGCCCTGGTGCCCCGGGGAATGGTCCAGGCGCGAAGTTCTGTGCCGACGGTTGTATAAAAGGTGATTAGCCCTAAAAGATCGTAGCCCTGCCGAATCAGTTTCTCCAATCCCGATTCTTGGAGGCCGAGATCCTCGAGAAAGACCGCCCGCTCTTCCGGAGCCAGTTCCACAATCTCCGCTTCCATATCCCCGCAGATTGTTATGACCGATGCGTCCTCCCGAACGGCAATCTCCTCCATGGCGCTGATATATCCCCCCGCCCCTTTCAACACGGATTCACTGACATTGGCCACATAAAGAACCTTCTTGTCCGTCAACAGATGTAAATCCTTGCGTACTTCCGCGTGTTCTTCCGTGAGGGCGAGATTTCGGCAGGGAATGCCGCGGCCCAGGGCATCTTTGAGCAGGCGCAGAAACTCCAGGGTTTGGCCTGCCTCCCGGTCACCCGTTTTGAGTCTTTTCCCAATCGATATGAGGCGCTTATCGACTGTTTCCAGATCGGCAAGCAGCAACTCGGTGTTGACGATCTCGATATCCCGTGCCGGATCTACCAAGCCATCGACATGGACCACATCGGGGTTATCGAAACAGCGGACAATATGTACGATAGCATCCACCTCCCGGATATGACCGAGAAACTTGTTGCCCAATCCCTCTCCTCTGCTGGCCCCTTTTACCAGGCCGGCAATATCCAGGAATTCCATGGTTGTATATGTCTTTTTCGGCGGGTGGAGGATTTCAGCGATAAAATCGAGTCGGGAATCGGGAACGGACACCACCCCGATGTTCGGGTCGATGGTACAGAAGGGGTAATTGGCCACCTCTGCCCCCGCTGCAGTCAAGGAATTGAAAATTGTTGATTTTCCCACATTGGGCAAACCGATGATGCCGCAACGAAAACCCATACTCAGCTTCCTTTCCTCATAATCATCCCCGGCAAGAGATGAAGTAAAAGTCTTGGGCCACGATCCTTGTCGCGGGGAATGTCCCTGGCTGTAAATCCTTATCTGTACGGCTGATCTTCTGGTCTGGAAGTAAAGGGTTTCATGGGATTTGTCAAGATCAGAAAAAAGCGCCTCCCGTTTGGGGAGGCGCTTTTCATGTTGCGTGTCCTGATTGGATCAGGATGGTTATGAAGTCTTAACCCAACTTCTCGGCGGAGATTCTCATGCCGTAGAAGGAGCGATAGACGAAGATCAAGGCGATGACGAAGAACGCGACGGCCAGACCAACCTTCAGACCCTGGTTGGTCATGGTCACGGCGATTTCCGTGGCCAGAAGACCGAACAGTGTCGTGAACTTGATGATGGGGTTCATCGAAACAGAAGATGTATCCTTGAAGGGGTCGCCGACGGTGTCGCCGACCACGGACGCCTCGTGGAGCGGGGTGTTCTTCTGCTTCAGATCGACTTCGACGATCTTCTTGGCGTTATCCCAGCAACCGCCGGCATTGGCCATGAAGATAGCCTGGAACAAACCGAAGAAGGCGATGCCGACGAGGTAGCCGATGAAGAAGTAGGGATCGACGAAGGCCAGACCCAGGGCCATGAAGAAGACGACGATGAAGATGTTGATCATCCCCTTCTGGGCATAGACGGTACAGATCTTGACGACTTCCTTGCTGTCTTCGATGGAGGCTTCCGCCTTGCTGAGGTCGATGTTTTCCTTGATATAAACGACGGCCCGGTAGGAACCGGTGACGACGGCCTGGATCGAGGCGCCGGTGAACCAATAAATAACACAACCGCCCATGAGAAGGCCGAGGATGACCTCGGGCTGGACGAGGCTGAGCTTGGCAATGACATTACCGTACATCTTCTCCAGGAGGATGATGATTCCGAAGACCATGGTCGTAGCGCCGACGACGGCGGTACCGATAAGGACCGGCTTGGCGGTGGCTTTAAAGGTATTGCCCGCGCCGTCCGCTGATTCCAGGCAGTGTTTGGCCGCTTCGAAATCCGGTTCGATGCCGTAATGTTTTTTCACGACTTCCTTGGCATCCGGACGGGATTCGATAAGGGAAAGCTCATAAATTGACTGGGCATTGTCCGATACGGGGCCGAAGCTGTCCACGGCGATCGTCACCGGACCCATGCCGAGGAAACCGAAGGCCACGAGACCGAAGGCGAAGACCGGGGCGGCGAACTTGAAGGCCGGCGGCATGATCTCCATGACCGCGGGGGCCTGGGAAACAAAATACGCGACAAACATGAGGAGCAGGATGGTGAGGCCTTCCCAGAAGGCGGAGAAGTTGCCGGCCACCAGACCGGAGAGGATGTTCAGGGAAGCGCCGCCCTGGCGGGAGGCGTTGACGCACTCGTCGCAATGTCGGGAGCTCGTGCTCGTGAAGACCTTCGTGAATTCAGGGATCAGGGCGCCGGCGATGGTCCCGCAACTGATGATGATGGAAAGGGCCAGCCAAAGCGAAATTCCGCCGCCCTCATGGGGCAGGTCGGCGAGGAGAACATAACTTGCCGCAAAGGTGACGGCGATGGAGACGATGGAGGTGATCCAGACGAGGTTCGTCAGGGGGTGCTCGAAGTTGAAGATTTTCGGGCCGCCGAATTTGGCTTTACTGACCGAGTCATTGACAAAATAGGAGGCCAGGGAGGTGAGGATCATAAGGATACGCATGGCGAAAATCCAGACGACCAGTTTGCCGCCCATGAGGGGATTATCGGCCAGAGCCAGGGCCAGAAAGGCGATGAGGGCCACGCCCGTGACGCCGTAGGTCTCGAAACCGTCCGCCGTGGGGCCGACGCTGTCGCCGGCGTTGTCGCCCGTACAGTCGGCGATGACGCCGGGGTTCTTCGGATCGTCTTCCGGAAGATGGAAGATGATTTTCATGAGGTCGGAGCCGATGTCGGCGATCTTGGTGAAGATACCACCGCAGATACGCAGGGCGCTGGCGCCGAGGGATTCGCCGATGGCGAAGCCGATAAAGCTGGGACCGGCCAATTCACTGGGGATGTAAGCGAGGATGAGGATCATGAAGAAGAGCTCGATGCTGACGAGCAGAAGTCCTACGCTCATGCCGGAACGAAGACATATGTTGACGATGTTCAGCGGCTCGCCGCTCATGGAAGCGAAGGCGGCCCGGGAGTTGGCGACGGTGTTGATCCGGATGCCGAACCAGGCGACGCCGTAGGAACCGAGAATACCCATGATCGAGCAGAAGAGGACTACCATGACATGCCCCATGGACATGTGGGACAGGGCGCCGAAGTAATATACGATACAAGCCGCGATGAGTATCCACAGCATGGCGAGAAACTTGCCCTGCTGAAGAACGTAGGTTTTACAGGTCTCCCAGATCGTCTGAGAAACGTCGAGCATGGCCTGATGGGCCGGCAGGGCCTTGGTCTGGGTGTACTGCAACCAGCCGAAAACCATTCCGATGGCGCAGACGACAAGGCCAAGATTCAGGATCATCATCCCGCTCAGCGCCCCGCCCATGAAGGAAACCTTGGACAGGTCAGGCAGTACGATGTCCGCCTCACCGGCAAAAGCCATGGGTACCATCAGGAACAACATGATGGCCATGACTGTTAGAAAAGAAAACAAACTCTGTTTACCCTTACACATCATTAAACCTCCTCAGATAAATTATTTATGGTGCTGCCGTTATATTGGTTCATAGCCGCCGAAATCCCGGAAGAAACAATTTTCCTGACCGCGGTGGCGGCTGTAGTAACAACCGCCGACAGGATCTTCATCTCTTCACTGGAAAAGGGATCAAGGACATGGCGCTCGGTCAATTCCTTTTCAACCGGTTTTCCTATGCCTACACGCACTCTCAAGAAATCCGGGCTGCCCAGGTGGTGAATGACCGACAACAGTCCTTTGTGCCCTCCATGACCGCCACCCGCCTTAAGCCTCAGGACCGGAAAAGGCAGGTCGAGATCGTCATGAACGACTATGACTTCTTCGGGTCCTTCCAGTTTGTAGTATTCAAAGATCCGGCGTACGGATTCACCGCTCAGATTCATGAATGTCTGCGGTTTGACAAGCATGACCGTAGCGGCGCCGATCTGCGCCCTGCCGAACAAGGCAGCAAATTTCTTTTGTTCCAGCGGCGCTTCCAGATCTCGAGCCAGCCGATCTATGACCAGGAAACCGGCATTGTGACGCGTATCTTCATAACGCCGGCCGGGATTGCCGAGCCCGACGATCAAAAACATCCGCATCCATCCCCGTGACAACCCCTGTTACGTTACCCTTGATTTCCTATTCCGTGTCCGCGGCCTTCTGTCTCAATATTTCCGGTTCTTTGGAAGCCACGGCCTCTTCATCGGATTCCGCCTTCATGGCGTCTCTGGTCACCGCCACCATGGCCAGGATGGAATCTTCGGCATCCATGATGGTAACCCCCTCCATTGCCGGAATATTTTTTACCCTCAACGCCTCGCCTACCTTGAGGTTGCTGATATCGAGCTTGATATGTTCCGGAAGGGCGGAAGGCAGACACGAAAGCGATACCTCCCTTTTCAAAATATGAAGCTCGCCTCCGAGGTCAATTCCCACGGGAGATCCGTCGAACTGTAACGCTACATTGGCAGTCAATTTGTGATCCATACTGATTTCATAGAAATCGATATGAAGAATCTGTCCCGTTAGGGGATCCCGCTGCACATCCTTGACGATCGACATCCGCTCCAGAGACTTGCCGTTGTCTTCTATCTGGAGGTTTATGAAGGCATTATCCTCGTTTATATTGAAGAATTCCTTCATCTCGACGGCATTGACAGTCAGCATGATCGCCTCCGCCTTCGGATTGTAAAAAACGGCAGGGATCAGCCCGTGCGCGCGAGCACGTCGGGCGGGGCCTTTCCCTGAGATCTTGCGGGCAGACGCCCTCAATGCTATGACTTCCATTTTGCCTCCTAAATAAATAGTGAACTCACTGAATCATCGTAGTATATCCTGCGCACCGCCTCGCTGAGGAGTCCGGCTACGGAAAGGACCTTCACGCGATTACATGCCTTGGCCCCGTCGTGCAGCGGGATGGTATCCGTCACGATGATCTCTTTAATATCGGAATTCTCCAGACGTTCCATCGCAGGTCCGGAGAGGACGGGATGGGTGCAGCATACGGACACATCCACCGCCCCCGCCTCCTTGAGGGCCTTCGCCGCCTGAACGACGGTGCCGGCGGTATCGATTAAATCGTCGAGCACAACAACCCGTCTTCCCTCAACATTTCCGATGATATTCATCACCTGGGCCTCGTTGGGTCCCTCCCGGCGCTTGTCGATTATGGCCAGGCCCACTCCCATACGGGTGGCAAAGGCCCGGGCCCGGACCACTCCCCCCGTATCGGGAGAAACGATCACGGTGTTGTCATGATAATATTCTTTTATGTAATCGAGAAGGACTGGGGTGGCAAAGAGATTGTCCACGGGGATGTTGAAGAAACCCTGAATCTGCCCGGCATGTAGGTCCATGGAAAGGACCCTGTTTGCCCCGGCGGTGGCGATGAGGTCCGCCACAAGTTTGGCCGAGATCGGCGCCCGGGGAGCGACCTTCCTGTCCTGACGGGCGTAGCCGTAGTAGGGGATGACGGCGGTGATCCGATAGGCCGAAGCCCTTTTCATGGCGTCGATCATAATCAGGAGCTCCATGAGGGTTACATTCACGGGCGGGCACGTCGATTGGATGATAAAGACATCCATTCCCCGTACGTTTTCGTTGATTTCTACCCGCGTTTCTCCGTCACTGAAGATCGATACATTGGCCTTGCCCAAGGGGACGCCCAAGTTCTTGCTTATTCTTGCCGCGAGATCCGGTGTTGCGTTTCCGGAGAAGATACGAATTCTTTCCAGCATCTGATTCCTCTTCTGCAAGGTGCTGCAGCGTATTGGCTGGGGCGGGAGGATTCGAACCTCCGTATGCAAGATCCAAATTCTTGTGTCTTACCGCTTGACGACGCCCCATTGTTGTCCGTGGTTAACGAAGAACGGCCCGGGTGTGAAGAAACAACAGAGAGAGGATTGTGCCGAAACGCTTATTCAAATGGTGTGGGCACGAAAAACGGACCAAGTCCCGTATCCCTGCAATGATTTCTCCGCCTTTATCGCCATATCTTCGTTGTCAAAGACACCGAAAATAGTGGGACCGCTTCCAGACATCAGCGCGCCCGCGGCGCCATGACCGAGGAGAAGCGTCTTGATTTCATCCAAGACGGGGTAAAGATTGATGGACACAGTCTCCAAGTCATTATGCAGTCCCTTGATCACATCATGGCATTCAAAAAATCGAGGGATGCTATAATGGATTGGCTCTTTTGTCAATGTTAAATTCAAACCTTCATAAACCTTCCGGGTGGAAAGTTCGAAACCGGGATTTACGAGTAGGAAATTGAACTGCGGTGGGTGGGCAACGGCTTCCAGGCGGTCGCCGATTCCGAATGCCCAGGCCGTTGCTTTTAGGATAAAGAAGGGGACGTCGGCCCCGAGGGCGGCGCCTATTTCCATCAGGTCTGCTTGCGGGCAGGGACGGCCGGCAAATTCATTGAGTGTGAGCAGGGTCGTGGCGGCGTTGGAACTGCCTCCTCCCAGCCCGGCGGCCAGGGGAATGGATTTCTTGAGGATGATCTCCACCCCGCCGGAAAAACCGACACGGCGAAAGAAACTTTCGGCGGCGCGATGAACGATGTTCGCTTCGTCTTCCGGCAGACTTGATCCCGGGCAACGGAGGACGATTCCGGCTGCTTCGGTGCGCCGGAAAGTCATCTCATCATAGAGACTGATCCGCTGCATTAGTGTGGCCAGGTCGTGGTATCCGTCCGGACGCCGGGAAAGGACTTTCAGGTATAGGTTTACCTTGGCCGGGGACAGGCGTCGCACCGGCTTGTCCATCTTAACGTTCATACTGTGGCAAGATTCTGGTTCGTGGTGATTTTTCGTTCCGGAGAGCATTTCCCAGCTCCGGTCAAAATGGTTTGCAAATGCAGGCGGCAATGTTCTTACCGCACAAGTCAGAGGTGACCTTCACGATGCCGGGGACCCGCATTCCTTGACATAACGCATACGCAGTTCGAAAAGAACGGCGTCGAGAACATTTTTTTCGTTATCGTCCAGATTTCCCTTCGTTTTATCGGCCAGCATTGTAATGGTATCAATGGTGTGCTTCGCGGCCGCCATATTTTTTTGGGCCTTACCCGAGTCGGGGTCGGGAAAATCACCGAAATGGAACATGGCCGTCGTACTTAAGGACAGAATGAAATTCATGAAATTGACATCAAGAAGTAAGTGTTCCGCCTCTTCCCGGTCCGGCTCGACTCCGGTGGCCTGGGGTTTGCTCTCTTCCGTTGGTGGTTGCCCTTTGTCATCATCCCGGCGAACCTCTCCGGTTTCATCGAACAGGCGGCGATCCTTGATTACAAATCCTTTTTCCTTTTTTTCCTCTTCCATATGCCACTCCTTTTTGTGCCGGTTCCCGTTTTAACGCCCGCCCCTCCCGTCCGGACGGCCCGGCGGGTCCTGAATTGACTCTCCGGGATCTCCAGAGATAGGGAGTGACGATCGGGACCTGCCTGTCTATTTCTTTTTTTTGCCCTCTTTTTTGGCAAACCGTAGTTCATTCTGGGTGTCTAGATCGGCGGTGATCCTGTCACCCTCGGTGAAGGCCCCGGAGAGAAGCTTGATTGCCAGTGGATCGAGGACAAGCTTCTGCAGCGTCCGTTTCAGGGGTCGGGCGCCATAAACGGGGCTGTAGCTGTTGCGAGCTATATAACCTTTTGCCCGGTCTGTCAAT
Source organism: uncultured Syntrophus sp. (assembly GCA_964571695.1). GTDB lineage: Bacteria > Desulfobacterota > Syntrophia > Syntrophales > UBA8958 > UBA8958. The sequence continues at coordinate 223,654 of CAZNDG010000001.1, read as the reverse complement.
TCCAGGGTAAGCTTGCGCTCGGCCAGACGCTTCTGGATAAGACCGATTTGGATTTCGACGATCCGCTCGATATCGTTCGGGTTCAGGGAACGGAAGGTGATAATGTCATCGATCCGGTTGAGAAATTCGGGCTTGAAGGTGGCGCGGAGGGCGTCGGCGCTCCGGGTCCTTTTTTCCTCTTCGGTAAGGTCGTCATCCTGAAGCCACTGGCTGCCGACGTTGGAGGTCATGATGATCACCGTATTTTTGAAATCAACGGTTCGCCCGTGACCATCCGTCAACCTCCCGTCATCGAGGATTTGGAGGAGGATGTTGAACACATCCTGATGGGCCTTCTCTATCTCGTCGAAAAGGAGGACCGCATATGGCCGGCGCCGGACCGCTTCGGTGAGGTATCCCCCTTCGTCGTAACCTACGTATCCGGGCGGGGCGCCGATCAAACGGGCTACGGAGTGTTTTTCCATGTATTCGGACATGTCGATGCGGATCATGGCCTGTTCGTTATCGAACATGAACTCCGCCAGTGCCCGGGCCAGTTCCGTCTTGCCCACGCCCGTGGGACCGAGGAAGATAAAGGAGCCGATGGGACGGTTGGGGTCCTGGAGCCCGGAACGGGCGCGGCGAAGGGCGCTGGAAACGGCGGCGATGCCTTCGTCCTGACCGATGACCCGCAGCTTGAGCCGTTCTTCCATGTGGATCAGCTTTTCGACATCGCTTTCCATCATCCGGGACATTGGAATCCCCGTCCAGTTGGCCACGACCTCAGCTACATCTTCGGCGTCAACCTCTTCTTTGAGCATTTGCTTCTCCTCCTGGGCAACGACAAGGCGCTCCTGCTCCCGTTCCATCTCCCGGTGGAGTTCCACCAGTTTCCCATAACGGATTTCCGCCGCCCGGGCGAGATTTCCCTCCCGCTGGGCCTTCATCTCCTCGTTTTTCAGGGCCTCGATCCGGCCCTTGATGGTCTGGATGCTCTTGATCGCTTCTTTTTCGCCGCTCCAATGGAGTTTCATCTTATCCATTGATTCTCTGAGTTCCGACAGTTCCCTTTCGATCTTTTCCCTTCGCTCCTGGGAAGAGGCGTCGGTTTCCTTTTTAAGGGATTGCCTTTCGATTTCCAGTTGGATGATCTTCCGGTCGATGGCGTCAATTTCCGCCGGCATGCTGTCCAGTTCGATCCGCAACCGGGAAGCTGCCTCGTCGATGAGGTCCACGGCCTTGTCGGGAAGAAAACGGTCGCTGATATAGCGGTGAGAAAGGGTGGCGGCGGCGACGATGGCCCCGTCCTTGATCCGGACGCCGTGATGAATTTCGTAGCGTTCTTTGAGCCCCCGGAGGATGGCGATCGTGTCTTCCACGGTTGGTTCACGGACGAGTATGGGCTGAAAGCGCCTCTCCAACGCCGGGTCCTTTTCGATATGTTTCCGGTATTCATTGAGGGTGGTGGCGCCGACGCAGCGCAACTCCCCCCGGGCCAGGGCCGGCTTGAGCATGTTCGAGGCATCCACGGAACCTTCGGAGGCCCCGGCGCCCACAACGGTGTGTATTTCATCGATGAAGAGGATGATTTCCCCTTCCGCGTCGATTACCTCCTTGAGAACGGCCTTGAGACGTTCCTCGAATTCGCCCCGATATTTGGCCCCGGCGACCAGGGCGCCTATATCGAGGCCGATGACCCTTTTATTTTTCAGATTTTCGGGTACGTCCCCGTTGATGATCCGCTGGGCCAGCCCCTCGACGATAGCCGTTTTTCCCACTCCGGGCTCACCGATCAAAACGGGGTTGTTCTTGGTCCGCCGGGAGAGGACCTGCATGATCCTCCGGATTTCTTCGTCCCTGCCGATGACGGGATCGAAGCCGCCTTTCCTCGCTATTTCATTGAAATCTTTGGCGTAGCGTTTGAGGGCCTGGTATTTTTCCTCCGGATTCGGGTCCGTTACCCGCTGTTTGCCCCGGATGTCCACGAGGATCTTGAGGATACTGTCCTTGTTGATGCCGACTTGGCGAAGAATTTCCGCCGCCGCCCCGGTCTTCTCTTCGGACATGGCGACGAGGAGATGCTCGGCGCTGATGTATTCATCTTTCAGGCGGGCGGCTTCGGTCATCGCCTGATCGATGACCTTGTTCAACCGGGAACTCAGATAGGGCGGCGTTGCTGCGGAACCTTCCACCCTGGGCAGTTTTTCCAGTGATTTCCCCAGAGCCGCCGCCAATGCGCCTGGGTCCGCCCCGAGCTTCTTGAGGATCGCCGCAACGATCCCATCAGGCTGGTTAGTTAGGGACAGGAGCAGGTGCTCGACCTCGATTGTCTGGTGACCGTATCTATTGGCCAGGGCCTGGGATTCCTGAACGGCTTCCTGGACCTTGAGGGTCATTTTATCGAATCTCATATATATTTCCTCACTTATTCAATGGGTTTTTCGATACTCACGAAGATCTTGCCGTTCTTGAAGATGCTGACGTTGCCAGTGGATTCGGAAAGAACGATCGCCGTGGCGTTGGTGATGCTGGTGATTCCGGCCGCGGCGATATGGCGGCTTCCCAGCCCGTGGGGAAAGTCTTTGCTCTCCAGGGCGGCGTTGAGATGCCTTCCTGCGGTGATGATCGTGCCGTCTTCCCTGATGATGAAGGCCCCGTCGATGGCGGAGAACTCCTTGATCGTTTCCTTCAATTCGGGATTCAGGATGTTCCGTTCGTTTTCCGAGTAGCCCATAAAGGGATTGATGATCATCTGACGGGAGAGCTGCAAGACCCGATCGTGGTCGCCGATGACAAAGGTGGTTCCCACTTTTCTTCCTTCCCGTCCCTGGGCGGCCAGTTCGATGGACAGGTTCAGGATCGCTCCGAATACCTCAGGATAAACCTTTTCCGTCAGGTCCGTCAAATGTTCCGAGGTGAGGATTTCAAATTCCTTGCCGACATCGATGACGAAGATACTGTCCACGTAACCGAATTTGGGAACACCGCTCAAACAGACTATCTTGTCCCCTTTCTTGAAAAGGCCCAGGGCAATGCCCTTGGTGACGGCGATCTTGATCTGGCCGACCCGGGTCAGATTGACGTTGGGGACGTTAAGGCTCAACGAGGAGCCGGCAAACCTTTCCGGGACATGGCCGTCCTTGGTTACGAGGATGAGATCGAAGCCGCGCTTCCCCTCCTCGCAGACCGGCAGTTCGAAGGCGGTGTCGGCGTATAGGAGCAGGGCCCGGGCCTCGATTTCCTGGGCGATGCGGCATCCGAATTCCAGCATGACATTGTGTATGGGTTTCATGTTCTTTCCATTTCCTTTTAATGTTCCATAAATTAATTATGCTTTCCTGCCTGTCAAGACGCCACCCGGGGGATGAAAAATGCCTTGACAGCGGCGGCAAAGAAGCATATATATCCTAACCTTTCGAAATTGTTTGCATATGAGGTAAGACCACTTGGATGTTCCCGCATTAACCGGCACGCTTGACCGTTATATCGCTGAAATAAATCAGTTCCCTCTGCTCACTCCGGAAGAGGAATTCAGCCTGGCGGTGCGGCTGAAAAAATTCAACGACATGGAGGCGGCGGAAAAACTTGTCGTCTCCAACCTGCGCTTTGTCGTCAAGATCGCCCATGAATACCGCAATTACGGTATCAAGCTCGCGGATCTGATCCAGGAGGGCAACATCGGACTGATGCATGCCGTCAAGAAATTCGACCCCTATAAAGGCTATCGCCTGATCTCCTATGCGGTCTGGTGGATCCGGGCCTATATGCAGAACTATATCATCAAGACCTGGAGCCTGGTAAAAATCGGCACTACCCAGGCGCAACGCAAGCTGTTTTTCAAGCTCGGGCAGGCGAAAAGGAAACTCGAGGCGCTGTCGCAAAAGAATCCCGAGTTCGGGGAAATCGCCGCCTCGCTGGGGGTAAAATCCGTCGAGATCGAGGAGATGGATTTAAGGATGAGCAATCGAGACGTTTCCCTCGATGCGTTCGTAAACGACGACAGCGATGCCACTCATATCGACTACCTCACCTACGACGGCGAAGATCAGGAGACGGCGCTGATCAGGAAAGAGGAGATGGATATCCTGAAGAGTCATATTGCCGGCGCTTTGAACAAATTGACTGAGAAGGAAAAATACATCATCAAAAAACGCGTCATGGCCGATGACCCCATGACGCTCCAGGAGATCGGCGACCGCTACAAGATCACCCGGGAGCGGGCAAGGCAGATAGAAAAACAGGCACTGAAAAAACTGCGGCTGTCCATTCCTTATCTGGGCGAGCCCCCCCCCCTACTCGAATAAAGCAAATCCTCAGTCATCGCGGCGGGCGAGATTTTCAAAGGAAGTAAATTTCTCCAGAAATGCCAGTTTGACGGTGCCGATGGGGCCGTTGCGCTGCTTGGCGATGATGACTTCCGCCATGCCCTTTTCGGGATTGTCCTCCGCCTTGTTGTACACCTCGTCCCGATATATGAAGGCGATAACGTCGGCATCCTGCTCGATGGCGCCGGATTCCCGGAGATCCGCCATCTGGGGGCGGCGGTTTGTGCGGTCCTCGACCTTGCGGTTGAGCTGGGAAAGGGCAATGACGGGGACGCTCAACTCTTTGGCCAGGGCCTTCAAAGAGCGGCTGATCTCGGAGATTTCCTGTTCCCGGGAATCTTTAGCCGCACTGCTGCGCATCAACTGGAGATAATCGATGATCACCAGTCCCAATCCGTGCTCCGCCTTCAGACGCCGAGCCTTGGCCTTCATTTCCAAAACGGTGATCGCGGCGGTGTCGTCGATGAAGATCGGCGCCTCTGAGAGGATGCCGGCGGCGGTGGTGAGTTTCGGCCAGTCCGTTTCCCCTAAAAAACCCTTGCGGATCCGCTGCGAATCAACTTTGGCAGTGGCGGCGAGCATCCGCGTGGCGATTTGTTCCTTGGCCATTTCCAGGGAAAACAGGCATACCGGGAGACCCCTGTGGATCCCGACAAATTCGGCGATGTTGAGGGCGAATGCCGTCTTGCCCATGCTGGGCCTGCCGGCGATGATGATCAGATCGGAGTCCTGGAGGCCGGAGGTGAGATCGTCCACCTTCTCGAAGCCCGTGGGTACGCCGGTGATGAGCTCTTTCCGTGCGTAGAGGTCTTCGATGGTCCGGAAGCTGTCCTTGACGATGTCCTTGATGGGGAAGAAGGCGGGGCGGATCTTCTTCTCCGAGATTTCGAAGATGGCCTGTTCCGCCTCATCGAGGACCGTATCCACATCCGCGCCGGGGGCGTAGGTCTTGCCGAGGATCTCTGTGGCGGTATTGATCAGGCCGCGCAAGATAGCTTTTTCTTTGACTATCTTAGCGTAGTGGGCGATATTGGCCGCCGACGGCACATTGTCCACCAGACCGGCGAGATAGGCCGCCCCGCCTGCCTTGTCGAGTTGTGTCCGGTCCTTGAGGATGCTGCTCAAGGTAATGAGGTCCACCGGTTCGCCGCGGTCGGATAGATTGATCATCGCTTCAAAGATCCGGCGGTGGGCCTCGCTGTAAAAATCACGGCTGGTAATGACCTCGAGAACGGGGTTCAATCCCTGGTTGTCAAGGAGTATCCCTCCCAGAACGGATTGTTCCGCCTCCAGGTTCTGGGGAGGGATGCGATGGAGCGAGAAATCTGTCTCTCTGGCGCCCGGCAAGGTTTTTATCCTTCCTTTACGACCTGAATGTTGATTTCCGCCGCCAAACCCGCGGGAAGTTTGATTTTCACCGGGAATTCCCCCATGGTCTTGATAGGTTCGGACATGACGATGGTTTTACGGTCGATTTCCAGGCCCATTTCTTTCAAGGCCTTTTCGATGTCCTTGTTGTTCACGGAACCGAAGAGCTTATCCTGTTCCCCCACGCGCCTGGCAATGACACAGGTTAACCCGGCAAGCTTTTCCATCAGGGCGGCAGCTTGTTGCTTCTGCTTTTCCGCTTTTTGGAGTATTCGTTTACGCTCGTGTTCGAGGGACTGAATGGATTTACTGGTCGCTTCGGCGGCTAAACCCTTCGGAATCAAGTAATTTCTGGCAAAACCGTCGGAAACGTTCACGATATCACCGATCTTTCCCAGGTCTTCCAGGTTTTCTTTCAATATGACTTTCATTTTATCCTCCTAAAAATATTTGCTAAGAGTTTTGGTTGACTTTTGGCGCCGGGGTGGAGAGTTTGCGAAAATCGAGCCACAGGTCGAAAAGACCAGCGGCGGCGATTAACAGCATGAGATACTGTTGAATCATAATAAGAAAATAGAAAAGGAAGCGCAGGAAAATGGGCATCTTTTTTTTGTGGAAGAAAAATTCACCGATCGCCAGACCCTGAAGGAAATAGACAAACAGGCAGATGGCGAGGATATTCAGGGCCAGGAATTTGATCTCCGCCAGGGGGATCAGAACCCCGATCCCGGACAGGATGAATATCCAGACCAGCTGCTCCGGGGCCTTCCAGCAGGTCAGGTTGCCGAAGTCCGGGAAGGGGAGCGCTCGGAGCCTGAATACGGCTCGGGATACGAGGAGGTTGATCAGGACGATGAAGGAGACGCCGATAAGTGACAGGGCCGGAAACGTATAAGTAAGAACCCTGGCAATCCGGGTGGAGTTGTCTTTCAGAAACTGAACCTGCTCGGCGGGCAGATCGAACTCGCCATACAATTTGATGTTTTCCGCCACCATGGCCAGCACATAATGATAGATGTGATCCCCAGGATTCTTTCCGTGCATCATGCTGCTTGCGAGGATCATTATCCCCATGATGAGAGCCCCGGTGGCAGCCGCCAGGCAAACCGTCCACCCCACGGTGAGGTTCCTCCTCAAGATTTCCGAGATGATCATCCCCAGACCTCCCAGGATGATAAACGCAGTTATGGATAACTGCGAAGCTACGGTTTGTTGCACCGCGCCGAGGATAAGCAGGGAAGAGATCAATACGGCCAGACCACCGATACGGCCAAGCCTGATAGAGTAGAAACACACCGGGAGCGGAAGGAAAATCAGCAGCATGGAACTGAGAAACGGAACCAGCGCCACGGTCAGAAAGAAGAGCGAGGTTATCAAAGTACCTCGGAAGATCCCCCGGATCATGAGGCTGTTTCTTCCTTCCTCCCCGGCCATGTCCGTTTCACCATCTCCATTCCGGCCTGGACGTCCGAGTGGTGTGAATATGTCAGACGACAGCTGAAACTGGTGTCTGTCAGCTTTCGGATACGGCGAAGGGAAGCAGGGCGATCATCCGGGCCCGCTTTACCGCCAGAGTCAAGGCACGCTGGTGTTTGGAGCAATTCCCCGTTATCCTTCTCGGCATGATCTTTCCCCGTTCGGTGACGAAGTCCCGCAACGTGTGGGGATCCTTGTAGTCTATCTTCAGATTGGAATCCGTACAGAACCGGCAGAATTTACGCCGGTGAAAAAACTTCTTTTGCGGCCGTTGCGGCCTTGGGCTTCTTACAGGTGTCATTTCCTCTTCTCCACTTATTCTCCTGATGAAGTTGGCGTTGCTGCTGCCGTGGAATCATTTCCGGCGGCGTCTCTTTCCTCAGATGTGGCCGGGGCAGCGCTTTCGAGTGGTTTGGCTTCCGGGGCGGCGGCGGCGTTCAATTCTCCTTCCAGGGCCTGGAGATCGACAATCTCGTCTTTCTTCACGGTCATGTATTTGAGAACCTTGTCGTCAATCTTGAAATTTCTTTCCAGTTCATTGACGATGTCCGTCTGACCGCCGAAATCCAGCAGCACGTAAAAACCACGGAGCTGCTTTTTGATTTCATAGGCCAGCTTACGCTTGCCCCATTTCTCCACCTTGATTAGGAGGCCTTTGCGAACGGTAATGATCGCGGCGTACCTATCTATCAAGGCCTGCAGTTCCTCATCAGGAATGTCAGCGGGGGTGATGAAGATGGTTTCGTATCTTCTTGTCATCTTTCCTCCTCTCGGCTCTAAAGTCCAGGCTCCGGGCCTGAACAAGGAGTTCCGGCAATGATTATAAAAAAGTTCGCACTTATTACAACAAGCCGTTTTGGAAAGCAAGGACTTTGTGCGCATCAAAGTCAAGTAATGAATGAACTTGTAAAACAAAACGCATTCAGGTAAATAGGAAAGCAGATCTCATTTGGATATCCTAAAGGAAAAAGATGAACATAAAAAGACTGCTTGCCAAATCATCTCTCGAAAGCAGAAGTCTTTACTACCGACTAACAATAATCTTCAGTCTGTTTTTTCTCTTTCCCCTCCTGGGATTTTTCTTTTTCGCCTTCAAGTACAACATCCTTCATGATGAATATATCCCAATTTTCTTCATCAGCCTGTTGTTCTTTTATCTCTTCGGCTACTCCCTCGTGCGCCGGATTTTCGATACGATTGTCTCCGTCTCCAAAAAGATGGCGGCCTCCATGGCCGAATCCGGAAAGGCCGTCCGAAACGAGGAAGTCAATGAGCTGGAAGAGATCGTGACCTCCTTCCAGAGTCTGGAGAAAGATCTGCGGACGACCTTTGCCGATTTGAGTCAAAAATCCGCGCAGATAACGACCCTCAAGGAGCTATCCGATCTCTGTTATGTTACCTTCGACACGGAAGATCTCTTCTATATAACCTTGGAGCGGGCCCTTAAAATCGTCAATGCCGATGTAGGCTCGGTATTGCTCCTCGAAAATACCGATCGAGAGGCCTTCCTTGTCCAGGCCAGCATTGGCTTGGGCGGTATAATAAAAAAGGGAGATCGAATTGATTTTACGGCGAGTGTCGCCAAATTTGCCGTCATCAACAAATCGCCGCTGCTGGTGAACGATATCGAGACCGACAGCCGCTTTGGTCGCAAAAACCGGGAGCAATACGGGACGAAATCCTTCCTCTGCATGCCTCTGAAGGGGATTCACGAAGTCATCGGGGTCATGACGTTGTCAAGACGCGTCTCGGATAGCTGCTTCACCCAGGAAGACGCCGACATCCTCACGCCCCTGTTGAGCAATGCGGCGTTTACCTATGACAATCTGGCCCTGATGAAAGAGAACGAGGCACAGCGCCATCTGGTCAAGGTCATGGATATGGGATTCAAGATGATCGGCGCCAAAAGTATGGATCTTGACCTTGTCCATGCCTACCTGTATCAGATGCGGGATGCCGTTACTTACGATCTGGCCGTCATCATGTTGGTGAGGAAGGATGAAAACGCCACGGTGAAGATCTTCGATTATCTGGCCTATATTCCGACTGATTTGGTCAGAAACAAGATTTATCCATACCGGGGCACCATCTTGGAAAAGGCCATGCAGCAGGGGAGTGCCCTGATCCTCAGCAATCCGGCGGAATTGGGGACCAGTGACGTCGAGCGGGATCTTCATGAGAAGCATCAGCTCAAATCGCTATGCCTCGCGCCTTTGCAGAGCCAGGGTGAACCGGTGGGAGTCCTGGCTCTGGGTTCCCAGCAGGCCTTCTTCTTCAAGGAAAAGAAGGGTCATGTGGATCTGGTGGCCAGCCTTATATCGCTCGCCATAGATCGGGGGCGCCTGACCTCCCGGGTCGAAAAGAGGGATCGGGAGGTGGATTTTCTCAAGCAGATCGGGAGCCTCCTCGCTGCCTCGACCTTTGACATGGATGAAGTTATCAAGCACACCATGCAGATGATCCAGGCGATGATCAACGTCGAGGCTGGTTCGTTGTTGTTGCGGGAGGACAATCAACTCGTCTTCAAGGAATCATTCAATACCAATAAAGAGGTAAATCTGACGGAATTGAAGAATCACAAGCTGATGCTCGGGAAAGGCATTGCCGGTTATGCGGCGACCCGGGGAGAGGCGGTAATCGTCAATGATGTGAAGAATTCCCAATATTTCTATCCCCTGCTGGACGAAAAGGCCGGTTTTGTGACGAGGTCAGTCCTGTGTGTGCCCCTCGTGTCCAAGGGGAGGGTCCTGGGTGTGATTGAGGTACTCAACAAAAGACGGGGAGAATTCAACGCCGGAGACATGCAACTCCTCCAGTCCATAGGAACCTCGGTGAGCATCGCCTTGGAAAATGCCAGTTTGTATCGGGAGACCCTCGCCATGGCGGAGCAGGAACGGTGCATCCGGGGGATGTTCCAGAAGTTCGTACCCAAGGAAGTGGTGGACCGGATCGTGCACAATGTCCAGATAGATCAACAGGTTACCGAGGAGTTGCGCATGCTGACGATGCTCAATATCGATTTGCGCGATTTTTCCCGTCTGTCTATGAAAATCGGACCGCGAAAAACGGTGGCGATGCTCAATCTGTTTTTCCATGTCATGGGAGAGATAATATTCAAACACCGGGGAATCGTCGATAAATATCTTGGCGATGGTTTCTTGGCCGTTTTCGGTGCCCCCGTTTCCTATCCCCAGGATGCCGACAACGCCATCGCCGCCGCCATGGAGATGCAGCAATCCATGGAAGATATCAATCGCCGGGCGATGGAGTTGATCAACATGCCCCTGACCATGGGGATCAGCGTCCATACCGGCGAGGCGGTGGTGGGCAATATCGGCTTCGAAAAAAAGATGGACTACTCGGTGATCGGGGATTCCGTGAATATCGTCTTCCGTCTCCAGGGGCTTACCAAGCGGAGACCGAACTCGATTCTGATAACGGAAAAGACCCTGAAATCGGCAATCGGTTCCGTGGTGGAAGTGAAGAGTATTGAAATCGTCGATGATCCATCGCTTATCGGCCATCTGGCCGTTTACGAGGTCATCGGCCAGCAGCAACGAGATAAGTTATCAATCAATTAAGAAGGAGGTATAGTTTTATGGCTACGATCATGCCGGACAGCGATGACGTACAAAGAGCGATCAAGTGGATTTCCCAGGCACTGGAAGAAAAACCGGATCAATCGGTTGGGAAGCTGGTGGAGCAGGCAGTTTTCAAATTCGATCTTTCTCCGGTGGACAGTGAATTTCTGATCGGTTTTTTCAAGAAACGTTGAGTCGAAATATGGCCCACCGTTTGAAATAAACGATAAAAACCATCAAAGGAGGACAAGTGATGAAGAAAATGTTGGCAATTGTCATGATACTTATGATTTCCGGTTGCGCCGCGGCGATCAAGGAATCCGAACTGGGGAAGCACGGCTCCATTTACAAGGACATGAATCATCTGTGGTTCAGTTGGGTTGGTTATCGGGATGTGGATCAAAACGATGTTAACAAATCGATGACCCGCGGCTGGTGGGGTATCGCCACCCCGTATCGTCCCGATGATGCGAAGGGATCCAGCAAACCTTAATATCCTTCACCGGCAGAGATCATTGGGAGGTGGAGCGGAAACGGAATCGACGCCGGGTGGCCGTGCCGCTGTATCTTGACCCGGAGATCGCAGCCCGCAGCGGCGATCTCCGGAGGGATAACCGCTGTCAAGCTTGACGGCTTCTTTTACGGTCCGGATGCAAAGAAAACGATCGATTCCTGGTCACGGCGGCTTAAGCATAAGCACTCATAGTGCCTCATGATGAGCGTGCCTTGCCCAAAGCCGTGACAGGTATAAATCGCTGAACCCGTCGTAAGAAGGGAGGATCGGCAATGTTCCAGGTCCTGGGTGAATAGCGGCAGGACAGATTATCTCCCTTCGGCTATGGCCCGGATTTTAGCCTCCAGATTGATGCGGTAGGGGCGGGCATCCTGGAGAATGGCCCCGGTGGCGGTAAAATCCTCCTGGAAGATCCTTTCTGCCACCTCATGGCGATTTCCATGACAATCGGCAAGGTAGCGTTCAATCCTTGCTTTGAATTCCCGGGTTGCCGCCAAGGATTTTTGTACATATTCCCGGGCATCGACGCCGGTGAGCGTGAAAAAATGGCTCATCATCAGTATTTCGATTGTCAGGGAAGACAAAATATCCAATGAATTCGAGTAATCACAATAGCTTGAAGTGAATTCGGGATGAATTTTCAAATTGCGGTCGAAAACGCCGACCGCCTCGCCCGTTATCAGGGCCTTCAGCTCGGGGAGGTAAAAAGACAGGGAATCACGGGTGTGTCCGGGGGTGGCGATAACCCTGCAGGTCAGCCCCGGCCCCAGTTCCAACTCCATGCCGTCTTCAAGAATCAGATCGATTTCCAGGCCGGAAAAGGCGATATCCTCATCCCCGGTCAGGAATTTGTATCTTTCTTCCCAGGGGGAACTGAGATCGCGGATCAGCTCCACGGCACTGGGTTTGCGGAATGTTTCCGCCGCCGCCGGAGCGGCGCCGATCCTCAGTTCGGGGATAAGCCGCTTCAGATAGGGAGAGGCGCCGGCATGGTCGAAGTGGGAATGGGTGAGAAAGTGGAAGCGCAGGCGGTTGCTTTCGGAGAGGATCTCCTTTAACTCGGCGAGGTAGAGGGGCCCCATAAAGGTCATTCCGGCGTCGAAGAGTATGGGCATGTCGCCGGTGACAAGGTAACCCGGCAATTCGGCGGCGCCGATGGCATAGATGGACTCATGGAGCCTTCCCCTGCTTGAGACGATCATTTTATCCTCCCTTTATCATCCTCCCAGATTATTACTTGAATCTCTCAGGTTTATATTCCCCGAAGCTTGCTTCGTTCTTCCCGGGTTTTAGGTGCCCCTCAGCTTGCTGCGCGGCAGTTCATATTTATGCTGTTGCCTCCCCGGCAGGGGGAATTGAGACGCGGGCGGACCTTTCCCGATGTATTTGGACCCGGCGGGGTAAACATAGCACAGGTCGGGCGACTCCGGCTATAAAAAATAGTTCATCCGACCGATCATCAAGCTTGGCTCTTTCCTTTGGCTGAGATTGCGAGGACCGGGAATGCGGCTGGTAGGAAATCGCCGGCAGCGGGAGGCCACCGCCGGTCCATTTGTCCGCCCGCCGTCGGTAATGGAAGGAAAAAAGCTTTGCGTCCTTATCCGATTTGAGCTACAAAAAAGACGTGAATGATTACCTGGCGACATATCTCGACTACCTGGCGGTGGAAAGAGGCGCCTCCCCACATACGCTGGATGCCTACCGACGCGATCTGCGACGTTTTATCGGGTTCATGACGGAACGGGGAAGGGAAGACATCGGAACGGTCGCACCGGAAGATGTCCTGGCTTTCGTTGCCCATCTCCGGGGTCTTGATCTGTCCGCGAATTCCGTGAACCGATCCCTTGCGTCCATCCGCGGTTTTTACCGCTTCCTGTCCAGGGAGAGGAAAACGGCGGCCAGCCCCGTGGACCGTATGTCCACGGGCAAGACATGGATGCTTCTCCCCGACGTGCTCAGCATCGAGGATGTCGATCGCCTCCTGGCTCAACCGGGGATGAACAGCCCAGCGGCGATGAGAGATACGGCGATTCTGGTGATGCTCTATGCAACTGGATTGCGGGTTACGGAACTTATTGAGTTGACGCTCCACGGCATCGATTGGCAGGCGGGCTTTGTGGTGGTCATGGGAAAGGGAAGGAAGGAACGGGTGGCGCCTATTAGCCGGACGGCTTACGATCTCCTGCGGCGTTATGTGGAAGAGGCTCGCGGCGCACTCCTGAAGGGACGGATGAGCAACAGTCTGTTTGTCAATAGATCGGGGGGCAAATTTACCCGGCAGGGACTATGGAAGCTGGTGAAGAAATATGCCCGGAACGTCGGCATGGAAGAAAAGGTGCATCCCCACACCTTTCGCCATACTTATGCCACCCATCTGTTGGAGGGGGGAGCGGATCTGAGGGCGGTGCAGGTTATGCTCGGTCATGCCGACATCGCCACCACCCAGATCTACACGCACATAACCCGAGATCGACTGAAAAGCGTCCACAAACGATTTCATCCCCGCGGTTGAGTAACCATGGAAACCGATTTGATCCGCAAAAGAAAGCCGGAGCGCAACAGTCAGCATAGGCAGTATAGAAAGTTAATCTTCACGGTGGCGGCGGGGCTTGGGGCGGTTGCAATCCTGGCCGGAGTATTATGGGGATTGGCGGCCGTCTTTCCGAAAAACATGCCGCCCTCATCGTCCGGTTGGCAGCGGGTAACAAATTTTGTCGGCTTCACGGTTTTGGGCAAGCAGCCGCAATTATACTATCTGGATATAGAAAAGAACGGCAAGGTTTACCGGATCACGCCCCGGGACCAGTTCGAAGTGACCTACAAAGACGAGTTCATCATCACCGGGATCGCCAGCGACGATCTCCGGGGGAAAGGCATAACCGTCGATATTGACGGAACCGGACGGCGCAACGATTTCCAGGTCCTCATGAAGGGAGTCGAATTTGTGGACCGGCTGATGAAACAGGGGGGTGCCGGCGGGGAAAGGCACGCCGGCGGCGATTATCGAATCCATGTCCGATACCGGGATCGGGAAATCGGCACGATTCCTTTAAAGATCGTCCTGCTTCCCCAGGACTGGCTGAGACACGCCCAGGGATCGGCAAGCGAACGGCAACAGATCGAGTCCCTGAAAAAGGTGATTGCGGCAAATCCCGACGACGTGGGGATCAGGAAGGTTCTGGCGGGAATTTATTACCGCCAGGGCATGTTCAAGGCGGCGGGCGACGAATACGAGCGCTTATTGAAGATCAATCCCCAGGATGGCGGCGCCCTCAAGGAACTGGCACGTTGCCATCAAAGCCAAAAAAACTACGAACAGGCGATCAGGGCCTTCGAACGCCTGTCGGTGGTGCAGCCCAACGATGCCTCGGTATTCACCAGTCTGGGAAACACCTATGCGGCCATGGGTGCGTGGTCCAAAGCGGCATCATCATATCAGCAGTCGCTGCGCCTCAACTCGGAAGACGGCAAAGTCCATTTTCTCTTGGGAAAGGCATACGAGGCCGGCAACCGCATGAAGGAAGCCATCGGTTCCTATCAGAGTGCTCTGAGCAAAAATCCGACCGCGGACGAAATCGTCACCGCCCTGGCCAATGCCAGTCTCAAGGCGGGAAACAACGACGAGGCCATCAAGTGGTACAATGAACTGATCAAAAGACAGCCCCGCAATGCCACCGCCTATGCAAATCTTGGCCTGGCTTACGGAAACAAGAAACAACCCGGCAAGGAAATGGAAAATTACCGGAAGGCGTTGAGTTTGAATCCGAAGGATCCGGTCATCCAATACAATCTTGCCGCCGCCCTGGAAAAATCAGGAAAGGCGACGGAAGCCGCAAAACATTACCGCAAGGCCCTGGAGCTCCGACCCGACGACGCCGACGCCCTGGTCCGGCTGGCGGATATGGAGATGAAAAACAAGAATTACGACCAGGCGATCAGACTCTACGAAAAGGCCTTGCCGAAGGTAAAAAACAAGGCCTCTTTGCATGCCAATCTCGGCTTTGCCTACGGTGAACTGAAGGTTTACAAATCATCGGCGGATAATTACGAGCGGGCACTCAAAGCCGGGTTGCGGAATGCCCAGCTTTACTATAACCTCGGTTTTACCTATGCCAAAATCGGCAAACGGAAGGAATCGATCGCCAACTATGAGAAATTTGCCGCCGCCCAGCCTACGGAGAATGTGCTGAATATTCTCATGGAGGCTTATATGCGGGAGAAACGCTATGACGAGGCGATCAAGACGGCAAGAAAGCTCTTGACGGTCACCAAGAAGAAAGGGCGGGTCTATGCCGGCCTGGGCCGGGCCTATGGCGCCAAAGGGGACGCGGACCGGGCTATCGAGATGTACCGGCAGGCGTTGAAGTATGACCGGGAGGATGATGCCGTTTATGCCGGTCTTGGGGAGGCCTATGAAAAGAAGGCTCTTTATCCGGAGGCGTTGAAGGCCTATCAAACCGCCAATCAGCTCAATCCTGAAAACCAGCGGGCGGCAAGAAGGATCCCGGCGCTGAAGATCAAGATCATCCAGGAAAAACATCGGGTGGAGGAATGAAAACGGAAAACGGGGGGAAGCGGCGGGCGGAGACGAAAACCGTCGGGATAGACAAAATAGCCATCGGCGCCGGTCGACCGCTGGCGCTCATCGCCGGTCCGTGTGTGATCGAGGATGAGCGGATGACCAGGCGGATCGCGGCCTTCCTGAAAAAACTCACTGGTCGGCTGAACATCCCCTTCATTTTTAAGGCCTCTTATGATAAGGCAAACCGCACTTCGCTGCAAGGCTATCGAGGGCCGGGATCGGCGCGGGGCCTGGAGATCCTGGCGGGAATAAGGGCGGATTATGGCCTTCCCGTCCTTTCCGATGTCCATCGCTTCGAGGAGATCGACGCCGCCGCGGCCGTCCTTGATGTGGTTCAGATCCCCGCTTTCTTATGCCGCCAGACGGACTTCGTCATGGCGGCGGCGCGGAAGTCCCGGGCGCTCAATATCAAAAAGGGGCAATTTCTGGCTCCCTGGGATATGAAGAACGTCATCGAAAAGGCGGAAGCCGCGGGAAACGAAAATTTGTTGATCACGGAACGCGGCACTTCCTTTGGTTACAACAACCTGGTGGCCGATATGAGATCGCTGCCCATCTTGAGGAATTTCGGCTATCCCGTGATCTTCGATGCCACCCACAGCGTCCAGTTGCCGGGAGGAATGGGGACCTCCTCCGGAGGACAGCGGGAAATGATTCCTTTTTTGGCCCGGGCCGCCGTGGCCGCCGGCGTGGATGGAATATTCTTCGAGGTTCATCCGGAGCCGGAAGCGGCCCGTTGTGATGGCCCCAATTCATTACGCCTGGCGGAGTTCGAGGAATTGCTGGCCGCCCTCGTGGATATAGACCGCCTGGTGAAAATCGGCATCAAGGAATGAACATGGAAATCACCCCGGAACTTAGAGAGAGAATAATACCCCTCCGCCTCCTCATCCTCGATGTGGACGGGGTCCTTACCGACGGACGCATTGTTATGGACGATCATGGCGGAGAGTCGAAATTCTTCGACGTCAAGGACGGACACGGCTTAAAAGTCCTCATGCGGTACGGTCTGGAGGTCGTATGGATCACGGGCCGGAAGTCCCAGGTGGTCGAGCACCGGGCGAAAGATCTGGGGGTGCGTGAATATTATCAACTGATCTGGAACAAGGTGGAGGTATACGAGGAAATCCTGAACAGGAAGGGCCTTGCCCCGGCGGAGGTGGCCTATGTGGGTGACGACATCGTCGATATCCCGCTGCTGAAAAGGGTCGGTTTCGCCGTAGCCGTCAACGACGCCGTGGTCGAGGCAAAACAGGCCGCCCACTATGTGACCAGCCGGCGGGGAGGACGGGGTGCGGTCCGGGAGGTGTGTGATCTGATCCTCCAGGGCCAGGGGAAATGGGAAGGCCTCCTGGCCAGATATTTCTCCTGAAATGAAAAAATTTCTGCCGGCGATAACGGCAGTATTGATATTGATTGCCGCCGCCATCTTGTTTTACTTCTGGGAACAGGGCAGGAAGGACGCCGATAAGGCCCTGAAGATCCTGCCCGATCACGTGGATATGCAGGTGCGGGACGTTCTCTACACCGATGTTTCCGCTGACGGTGCCAAATGGGAAATAAGGGCCAAGACGGTCACCTATGGACGCCAGGACAACTTGGCCGTCTTCGATCAGGTGGCGGTCGTGATGATCATGACCGACGGGCGGACATACCGGCTCACCGGGAAGGAGGGACGCTACTGGACGGCCACTAAGGATATGGAGGTCAAGGGGGATGTAGTGATCATTTCCGATGAGGGGGATCGCATTACGACGGATAAACTCCATTACACGGAAAAGGACAAACTATTGCATACGGATTCGCCGGTAATGCTCGAAAACGAAAAGATAATATTGGGTGGAAAGGGCATGAAACTCTACACAAAGACCCGTCACATCGAATTGTTGTCGCAAATAAAAGCCACCATGAAGACAGGAAGATAGTAAAATGAAGAAGGATATTAGATGCATGTTGCTCCGGCTGGGATTCTTCGCCGCTGTTGTCGGGCTTCTGCTTCCGGTCCCGGATGTGGCGGGGCAGCCCCTCGATAGAAAGCTTCCCAGAGAGCCGATTCAGATTACCTCAGATCGCCTGGAGGCCTTCAACGAACAACGCCTGGTTGTTTTTGCCGGTAACGCCGTGGCCGTTCAGGGCCGCAAGGTGATCCGCGCCGAAAAGCTCCTTGTTTATTACAAGAAAGGGGCGGACGAAGGGAAAGCGGAGCCGGGTGCGGCCCTCGGTCAGGGCGGGGATCTCGATCGGATTGAAGCCAGGGGAAAGGTGCGCGTCACCGAGCTTAACAGGGTGGTTACTGGGGAAGATGCCGTATATTATCAAGACGATCAGAAGATCGTGGTGAGCGGCAACGCATTGATGCGGGAAGGGGACAGCGTCGTCCGGGGAGAACGGATTACGGTCCTCCTCAATGAAAACAGGGGACTTGTGGAAGGCACCGCCGGCAAAAGGGTGACGGCAACCATCTATCCCGGTGAGAACGGCAAGAAAAAGAAATAGGAGGGCGGCATCGGAAGGTGGGCATGCTGGCGGCTAAGGGACTGGTCAAGGTATATGGAGGGCGGCGCGTGGTGAACAACATCGACCTCGCCATCGAGGCGGGAGAGGTGGTAGGACTCCTCGGTCCCAACGGCGCCGGCAAGACCACAACCTTTTATATGATCGTTGGATTGATCCGCCCTGATGGCGGCAACATCTTTCTTGATGGGGAAGACATAAGCGGAAGCCCCATGTATCTCCGGGCAAAAAAAGGCTTGAATTATCTTCCCCAGGAACCGTCGATTTTCCGAAAGCTCACGGTAGAGGAGAATATCATGGCGATCCTGGAAACCCTGGACATGGATCACCGGCAACGCCGCGAGCGCATGGAGTCTCTCCTTGGGGAACTGGACCTGAAGGCCCTGGCGGAAAATCCCGCCTATTCACTTTCGGGGGGTGAACGACGGCGGGTGGAGATTACCCGGGCCCTGGTAACTTCACCAAAATTCATCCTTTTGGACGAACCTTTCGCCGGTATCGATCCCCTTGCGGTTGCAGATATACAAAAGATCATATATAAACTAAAGGCAAAGGGGATCGGTGTGGTCATTTCGGATCATAATGTCCGTGAAACCCTTTCGGTTTGTGATCGCGCCTATATCGTCAACGAAGGAAGCATCTTGGTGGAAGGGGATCCCGACACGATTGCCTCCTGCGAAACGGCGAAAAAGATCTATTTCGGAGAAGACTTCTGCCTCTAAGGAAACATTTGCATGGCTTTTGAACTCAAACAGAATCTGAAACTCTCCCAGCAGTTGATCATGACCCCGCAACTGCAACAAGCGATAAAACTCCTGCAGTTGTCGCGGTTGGAGATGGTGGACATGATCAATCAGGAGATGGAGGAGAACCCGCTTCTGGAGGATGTCTCCATTAGTGAGGATATGATTGAGGAAGCCCCGGCGGAAACGGATTCCCTGCGGAGCCTGGAGGCAGATGAGATCAAGCCGGTGGATCACACCGTCGAGATCACAGGGGAGGGTGACGGGCGGGAAGACTTCGACTGGAACAATTATCTGGAAGATTACGGTCCCATGGGTGTCACCTACCAGAGGGCCGATGACGAGGGGGCTTCCTGGGATAACATCTTGACCAAAACGCCGTCCCTTACCGATCATCTCATGTGGCAACTGAAGCTCTCGCCGCTCACGGAAACTGAGATGAGGGTGGGGGAGCAGATAATCGGCAACCTCGATCAAAACGGCTATCTCCAGGCGAGTATCGAGGAGGTAGCCGTTCAGGAACAAGTAGCCGCCGAATTTGTGGCCCGGGTTCTCACCATGGTACAGGCCTTCGATCCTCCGGGTATTGCCGCCCGGGATCTTACGGAATGCCTTCTGATTCAGGCCCGCCTGCTGGGGGAGGTCAACCCCCTGGTGGAAACCATCATTCGGGATCACCTCAAGGATCTGGAAATGAAAAACTATCCCCAGATCGCCAAGAAACTCAAGATCGAGATCGATGAAGTGGTGCAGGCCGTCATGGTCATCAGCAATATGGACCCGAAGCCGGGAAGCGTCTTTCAGGAGGAAAAGGCGCAGACCGTCATCCCCGATGTCTATGTATATAAGTCGGCGGATGACTATAAGATCGTCCTGAACGATGACGGCATGCCGCGGTTGCGGATAAGCAACTTCTACCGGGAGATCATGGCGGGAATGGACGGCGGCCGGGATGCCGATACCGGAAAGCGGTATATCAAGGAACGGGTCCAGTCGGCGACCTGGTTGATCAAGAGCATCCAGCAACGTCAAAAAACAATTTACAAGGTGGCGGAAAGCATCGTCAACCATCAGCGAAATTTTTTCGAAAAGGGGATCAATTATCTCAAACCACTTGTTCTCAGGGACATCGCCATGGATGTGGAGATGCACGAATCGACGATCAGCAGGGTGGTGACGAATAAATATATGCAGACACCCGCCGGTCTTTTTGAGCTGAAATATTTCTTCAGCAGTGGGCTGTCCAGGGGCAACGGGGAAAACATCGCCTCCAAAAGCGTCAAGGAAGAAATTCGCAAGCTGATCAGTGATGAAAATCCCAAGAAACCGCTGAGCGACAACGAAATCGTTGCACTGCTGAAGGCGTCGGGAATCAGAATCGCCCGGCGGACAGTGGCGAAGTATAGGGAAATGATGAATATCCTGCCATCTTCGCGGCGCAAGAAGTTCTTCTGAAACAAAAAAGGGTTGACTTTTTCCGGCGACACCAATATAGCACAAAACCTTTTTACAAGTAAAACAACGGGAGGAAAGAATGAAGATCTCTGTGACCTTCAGAAATACAGACGGGGAAGAGTGGTTCAAGAATTATGTGGAAGAGAAACTCGGCAAGCTGAAAAAATACCTCGATCGTCCGGTGGATGTAAGGGTGGTGCTCTCGGTGGAAAAATTCCGGAATGTGGCGGAAATCAATCTCACGGACAACGGTATGATTGTAAATGCCAGGGAAGAGTCAAAAGAGATGGCGCTGGCCATTGACGAGGCGGTGGAGAAAATCGAGCGGCAGTTGAAGAAGCATCGCGAAAAGATGCGAATTCACAAGGGCGCCGGCGTCAAGGCCGGGGAGAGCATATTTGAAAGTGTCCCGGAAGCGGGACTGGAAGACATCCATGAGCCCCGATTCGTGGAGACCCGTAAGGCAATCTTGAACCCCATGTCCCATGACGATGCGATTATGGAACTGGAGGCATCGAAAAACCTCTTTATCATCTTCCGTGATACCGCGACGGAAAATGTTGCCGTCATATATCGGCGGGACGACGGCAATTACGTTCTGGTCGAGACCAACAGCTAAACTTGAGATGATGCAGATGAAGATTGCGGAAATACTGAAAAAGGACTTCATAATCGAGCAATTGTCGTCCCGGAACAAACGTGATGTCCTGGAGGAACTGGCCGCCGTCATCCTGACCGGCAGGCCGGGTTATGACGCCGAGGCAACGGTGAATGTCCTTTTGGGGAGAGAAAAACTGGGGAGTACCGGAATCGGTGACGGCATCGCCATCCCCCATGGGAAACTCGCCACCATAGATGAATTGACCATCTCCTTCGGAATCAGCCAGGAAGGTCTCGATTTCAATGCCATGGACGGTCGGCCCGTCCATCTGTTCTTTCTCCTTCTCGCGCCGGAAAACGCGGCGGGTCAGCACCTGAAAATGTTAGCCAAACTGTCTAAAATGCTGAAAGATGGTGCTTTTCGCAACGATCTCCTTGCCGCCCGGTCCAGGGACGAGATCATGCAGGTTATCATCAACAAGGATGAATCCTGCTGATCGGTCTGTATCGTAGTTGCCCATCTTCGGAAAAAGCGGTTTGCTTTCGTCGGGATCTGCCCTTACAGCAGTGAATAACCCTGGGAAGCGGATAGAACCATGAAGAATATTCACGGTTGCCTTATCCAATGGATGGGACGGGGAGTTCTGCTGGTGGGAGATAGCGGTGCCGGGAAGACGACCTGTGCCCTGGAAATAGTCCGCAGGGGAGGCGTATGGGTGGCCGACGATCTTGTGGAACTAAGCATTGGCGACGACCGCCGTCCCCTGGGCAAAGCCCATGAGAGGATACGCGGACTTGCCTGGTTGCCGTCGAAAGGCATCTTCGCCGTCACCCGGATGTTTCCGTCATTTCACACCATTCCGGAGTGCCGGATCAATTTTATTGTGGAACTGATCAAAAAAAATGAAAATACGACGGAAAAATATATAACCGTAGGTGAAATCTGGAAGTCCATGGATTTGAGGGTCGTTTTTTTGTCCGTTATGGTCGATGACGACGTTCGAAACACCGTGCCGAGGATCATCCGGCGACTCCGATGCCGGGAGGGCAGCAAGGAGGGATGAGATGCAGATTGTGGTGATCACCGGGATGTCTGGTTCCGGCAAGAGTACCGCTCTGCGGGCTTTGGAGGATCTCGGTTTTTTTTGCGTGGATAATCTGCCGATCGTCCTGCTGCCGAAATTCTTGAATATCCAGTCCGATCCTTCCAAAATGATCTCCAAGGTGGCCATGGTCATGGATTTGCGGGAACAGGGCTTCCTGGAAAAATACCCCCGGATCTTCAAACGCCTCCGGGAGCAGGGCTATGTCATTGAGATCCTGTTTCTGGATGCCGGGGACGAGGCCTTGCTGCATCGGTTCAGTGAAACGCGGCGTAGTCATCCGCTGGCAGTGAAGGGGTCGATTATGGAGGGCATCGCGCTGGAGCGGCAAAAACTGGCGCCGCTGAAGCTGATGGCTGATAAGATCATCGACAGCACGTCCTCCAACGTCCATCAGTTGAAAGACACCGTGCAGAGGATCTTCCTGTCACCCGGGTCGGAAAAGCGGCTGATCGTTCACGTGACATCCTTCGGATACCGCTATGGTATCCCCGTGGATGCGGACATCGTCCTGGACGTTCGCTTTCTCCCCAATCCGTATTTTGTGGATTCCTTGAAAAAACACGACGGACATCATCCGGCGGTGCGGGATTACATCCTGGCCTCCGATGAGGGACGGCGGTTTATTGAAAAGCTATTTGCCCTCATGTCTTTTCTATTGCCTCTGTATGAAAAGGAAGGCAAGGTACAGCTCCATATCGCCCTCGGCTGTACCGGGGGAAAACATCGTTCCGTCGCCATGGCCAACGAACTGGCCGCATATTTCTCCGACAAGGGTTACAATATCCATGCCAACCACCGGGACATCGGGAAAAGCTGAAGGACCTGGGGAGATAGCGGCGCTCTTCGGACAATGAAGATTATATGCACTCTCGCATAAATCTCGCGGTCCTCTCCCCCTTCAATACCAAACCAAGCCTTAACCCCTTCCCCGCTGACCAAACCCAAAAAAGGAGAAGGAAAATCCTCCTTCAAGAAGTCGTTAGGCCTTTGAAAAATGGCTTTGCCGCGGCTCAGAAATCTTTTCGCTTCTCAATGGGTGACGTATAAATCTTATCCAATACCGGGTGTTAAGCTCAACTCCGAAATGGTCGAAAAACATTTGATTCGCTGCTTGCGAACCATTTTCCCGCAGTGAAGCTCTCGTCGTGATGATTTACTCACCGTGACCGATCGCAGCCCCGTGTTTAAAAAGAGACGTCCATCTTCTTGGTGATGTTGTCCTGGATCCAGTGAGGGTCCCACCACTCCGTAGGATTCACGAATTGCCCCCCCACCAGGATGGAAAAATGCAAATGATCACCGCCGGCCAAACCGGTGAGGCCGCTTCTCCCCAGTACCGCCCCTTTTTTTACCTCCTGCCCGGTTTTCACTTCGATGCTCGACAAGTGGGCATACAGGCTGAAGAGCCCCAGCCCGTGGTCGATCATGACCATGTTGCCGTAGATGCCCAAATAACCGGTATAGGAAATTATGCCGCTGTTGGCGGCTTCGATGGGGGCGTTGGCCGTGGAGGCCAGATCCACTCCCAGGTGCGTGCTTTCTCCGATGGGTTTGTCGCCATGATAGTAGATGCGGTGATCTCCGAACTGGGCCATGGGGGCCGCGTCCTTCATCCGGAGAAATGTCCCTTCCCAGAGCTGCCGGGGGACGGATTTTGCGCATACGGATTGGATGGTCCGAAAATTCTCTCCCCGCAAGACGCCGTTGACATGGATAAATGCATCAAGAAGGGATTTTCCCGCCAGGGCGGGATTCTGGGCGACGAATTCGGGCATCTTTTGCTGCAGGAAAGAATCGGAGGTGTTCATCCGATCGCTCCGGAATTTCTTCTTGAGGAGGAGATGGGGCAGGTTCTGCCATGCTTCGTTTCCCCCCTCATCGCGGGCGTACAGCTTTATGGCCGTTACCTGGGATGCCGCGGAGACGGGCAGGGCAAAATAGGCAATCAGGCAGGGTTTATTGTTGATCGTTGCGGGATAGGCCGGGAAGTTTAAGTCATTTACCCGGATCCCCGCTACCGGTACAGTCTTGGAGATGCGGAAGAGCACCATCCCGGTGCCGCCGGGATTGATGTGCGTCACCGGGGTGAGCAAAAAGATCTGCGGTGGGATGACGTCGACATTCACCAGGCGGTTGACGGCGGTGGAATTCTTCCACAGGGCATGATCCGTCGCCGTTAAGGTCAGGGTGGCCGGGCCGTCATGGAGCCTGAGCGCCTGGGGATCGATGGGGATCGAAACGACGTGGCGTTTTGTCTTGGGACCGGAGAATTCCAGTTTCGAAAGCACCCGGGGCTGGTTATCCTGGGTGAGGGTAACGGCAGTTTCCCGGAGGCCGCTGCCGGTATCGGAAAAGGTGATTTCCAAAACCGTGCGCGGGCCGATGCCGCGAAGGTCCTGCATCAATTCAATACGGGGGGCGCCGAATTCACCGATGGTGGCGAAGAACCACCAGGCGAGGGCACTGATGATGATAACCGCTCCGGTGAAAAAATAGATCTTGTAGGTCTTCATGGCCTTCCTGTAAATAGAATTATTTTATTGTCGGCGATGTGGAAACGCGGAAAAACACTTTCCGATCTATAGTTATTTTCTCCGGCTTTTGCAAGTCATAGATAAAGCGTAAAGGATGTATTCCTTACCTTGATCTTGGCGGTCATTATTGCTATAGTCGCCGTAAAATAGCGGCCAATCGGGAGGGGGCGGAAAAGATGGCGGCAGGAAAAAAGGCGGTTCTCGGCGTCACCGGCGGTATCGCCGCGTACAAGGCGGCCGAACTGGTAAGATTGCTGGCGAAAAAAGATATTGCCGTCATGGTGGTGATGACGGAACATGCCAAGGAATTCATCACGCCCCTGACCTTTCAGACCCTTACGGGCCATCCTGTTTTCAGCGATCTTTTTTCCCAGGAACATTACGATCTGAACCATATCTCTTTGGCGGCCTACGGGGATGTGATCGTCGTGGCGCCGGCCACCGCCAATATCATCGGGAAGATGGCGGCGGGTATCGCCGACGATTTGCTTTCCACGGTCCTCCTGGCCGCCCGGGCGCCGGTGGTCGTCTGCCCGGCCATGAACGACAACATGTACACCCATCCGGCGGTACAGAAAAATATCGGGATTCTGCAGAAAAGGGGTGTCAATATCGTGTCGCCGGGCTGCGGCGAACTGGCGTGCAAGACCGCCGGGATCGGAAGGCTGGCCGAACTGGAGACGATTGTCGAGGCTATCGAGTCGGCCTGGACGGATAAGGATCTGGCCGGGGAAAAGATTCTCGTCACCGCCGGGCCCACCCGGGAGCCATTCGATCCCGTCCGATTCATTACCAACTACTCATCGGGAAAGATGGGCTACGCCCTGGCGAACATGGCCCGGCGACGCGGGGCGGAGGTGATCCTTGTCAGCGGTCCCACGGCCTTGCCCGTCCCCTATGGGGTCGATTTCGTTTCCGTGGAGAGCGCCTTGGAGATGCGCGACGCCGTCATGAGCCGCCTCGAAGCCGCCACAGTGGTCATCAAGGCGGCGGCCGTGGCGGATTATCGTCCGGCCTCGCGCGCCGGGAATAAGATAAAGAAAAAGCGGGGTCCCTTGACCATCGTTCTGGAAAGAAATCCTGATATCATCGCCGAAATCGGCGCGAAAAAAGAAAAACGCGTGGTCGTGGGGTTTGCCATGGAATCCGAAGATCTCCTGGCCAACGCGAAGGCCAAACTCTTTGCCAAAAATATGGATCTGATCGTGGCCAACGATCTTCACCAGTCCGGGGCGGGTTTCCAATCAGACACCAACATCATCAAGATTCTCGATCTCCAGGGAGGGGTCGAAACAGTCCCCCTCATGGACAAACTCGACATCGCGGCCAGGATTCTGGACCGGGTCAAGGGGCTCATAGATGCCGGCTCAAGGTAAAGAGGAACTCCTCCTGTTGATCGGGGCGCTGCGGGCCCATATCGAGGCGGAAGCGACCGCCGGCCGGAATACAATCTCATTCCGTGCGGGTGGAGACGGCGTAATGGCGATCGATCAGGCATCGCTCCCCGCGTCCGAAGCATTTTTTTCGGCGGCATCGCCACCGGTCGACCCTTTGGAGATGGCGCCGCAACCCGCGGCTGGGGCACCCCGCCCGGTGATAATGGGAGCTACGGAACCAGAGCGGATTCCGAACCCCTTGGAGCCACCGGCTGTTCCCCTGGATCTGGAACAGTTGCGCGGGGAATTGGGAGACTGCCGGCGGTGCCGGATTCATCTCGGGAGAAGGAACATCGTCTTCGGAGAGGGGAACCCCCAGGCGGCGCTGGTATTTGTCGGCGAGGCTCCCGGGGCCGATGAAGACGCCCAGGGGAGGCCGTTCGTCGGCCGGGCGGGTCAACTCCTTACGAGGATTATCGAGGCCATGAAGATGAAGCGTCCGGAGGTTTACATCTGCAATATCCTCAAATGCCGGCCGCCGGGAAACCGCAATCCCGCCCCCGCGGAGATCGCCGCCTGCGAGCCGTTTCTGGTCCGGCAATTAGAGGCCATCAGGCCCCGGGCGATCTGCGCCCTGGGGACCATAGCCGCCCAGACGCTCCTGAAGACCGGAGCTCCCGTCTCCACCCTCCGGGGGCGCTGGCATAGCTATCACGACATTCCCCTGATGCCGACCTATCACCCGGCCTATCTCTTGAGGAATCCCGCCCAGAAGCGCCAGGTGTGGGAGGACGTCCAGCAGATTATGCGGCTCCTCGAAGCCGGGAACGGCGAAGGAGGTTGAAATGTTTCAGAAACGCTATTTACGCGCCGGTTTGACGGTGACGCTGCTCCTGCTCCTGCTTGTTTCCGGTATGGATGTCCCGGCCGTGGAGCGGACCCCCACCTTTCACCAGATTACCGTAAGCGGTCCCATCACGCCCCCGGTGGCGGAATTCATCCTCCAGCATATTGCCTCCGCCGGCAAGGAAGGGGCGGAAGGCCTGATCATTCTCCTCGATACCCCGGGGGGGCTCGATCTTTCCATGCGGGATATTGCCAAGGGAATCCTCAACGCCCCGGTGCCGGTTCTGGTCTATGTATATCCCTCCGGCGCCCGCGCCGCCTCCGCCGGTGTTATCATCACCGTGGCGGCCCACGTGGCGGCCATGACCCCGGGAACGAACATCGGCGCCGCCCACCCCGTAGGTCTGGGCGGGGGAACGGGCGACAAGACCATGATGGAAAAGGTGGCCAATGACGCCGCCGCCTATGTCCGCAGTATCGCCAAGATCCGGGGAAAAAACGAGGAGTGGGTGGAAAAGGCGGTACGCAAAAGCGAGTCCATCACCGCTGAAGAGGCTCTGAAAAACAACGTCATCGATTATGTCGCCACGGATATTCGCCATCTCCTTGCCCAGGCGGAGGGAAGGCAGGTGCTCGTAGGCGACAAAAAAAGAGTCTTGAAGACGGCGGGAGCGACCCTGATGGAGAAAAAGATGGGGCACCGGCAACGGATCCTTACCACCCTGAGCGATCCCAATATCGCCTATATCCTGTTTCTGCTCGGGCTGGCGGGACTCTACTTCGAATTCTCCCACCCCGGGGCCATCCTCCCCGGCGTGGTGGGAGGAATATCCCTGATCCTCGCGTTTTTCGCCATGCAGACCCTGCCGGTGAATTACGCCGCGGTCCTGCTCATCCTGTTCGGGATCGTGCTGTTCATAGCCGAGATCAAGGTGGTCAGTCACGGGATACTGACCGTCGGGGGAATCATCTCCCTCGCCGTGGGTTCTCTGATGCTTTTCGACTCCCCGGACCCGGCCCTGCGGGTGTCTCTGGGGGTGATGATCCCGACTTTGACCATTATTTCCCTCTTCTTTGCCGGGGTGATCTATCTGGTGGTCAAGGCCCAGGTCCGGAAAAAGCTTACGGGCAAGGAAGGGATGATCGGCGCGACAGGCAAGGCGGTAACCGACATCGACGGCGAGGGCAAGGTCATGGTCAAAGGGGAATACTGGGCGGCCTACAGCGACGAGCCACTTAAACATGGGACGAGGGTCACCGTGGTCAAGGTCGAGGGTTTGCAAATAAAGGTGGCGGCAACCAAGGAAAGATAAATAAGGAGGGAAGCAACATGACATACACGATTACCATCATCGTTTTTCTCATCATCATGTTTTTGGCCTCGGCCATCAGGATCATGAACGAGTACGAACGGGCCGTCATCTTCCGGCTGGGAAGGATCATCGACATGAAAGGCCCCGGTCTGATAATCCTCATCCCGGTTATCGACAAGATGGTAAAGGTGGATATGCGGATCATCACCATGGATGTCCCCGCCCAGGATGTCATCACCCGGGATAATGTTTCTATCAAGGTCAACGCCGTGGTCTATTTCCGGGTTATGGACGCCAATTCGGCGGTAACGGAGGTGGAGAACTTCCTCTATGCCACGTCACAGCTTGCCCAGACCACCCTCCGGAGCGTCTGCGGCCAGGTAGAGTTGGACGAGATCCTGTCGGAGCGGGAGAAGATCAACCTCCATCTTCAGGAGATCCTGGACCGGAGCACCGATCCTTGGGGAATCAAGGTGACCCTGGTGGAGGTGAAGCATATCGATCTGCCGGAAGAGATGAAGCGGGCCATGGCAAAACAGGCCGAGGCGGAACGGGAACGGCGGGCCAAGGTCATTGCGGCGGAAGGCGAATTTCAGGCGGCGGAAAAGCTCATGGAGGCGGCATCGGTTATGGCGCGGGAGCCCATTACCCTGCAGTTGCGCTATCTGCAGACCCTGAACCAGATTGCCTCGGAGAACAACTCCACCACGGTGTTCCCCATCCCCATCGATATGTTCAGCCATTTCCTGGGGAAGGGCAATAAATGATCCTTCAATAAAACCGGCAACCAGCAGGTTTACGACCGGACGCATGAGGGGATGGACAATGGAAAGAAAAGGGACAATGCACGCCATAACCGGCGGTCTGATTCTCATTACCCTGGGCGTCCTCATCATCCTGGGCAAGACGGGCATCTGGTCCTTCAATGCGAGCTGGCCGGTACTGCTCATCGTCATCGCTGTGGGCACCTTGATCCAGCACGTCAAGGATCTGGGCGGTTGGATCATCCTTGTCGTAGGCGTCATTTTCCTCCTTACGGAGATATTCGGCGTCCAGGTTTACGCCCTCGGCAAGTATCTGCTTCCTGTAGCGCTCATTGTGGTGGGGGCTTATATCTTGATGAAACAGCGAAAAGAATGATGATCGCCTTGTTTTGCCAAGTAGCAAAAACAATGAGTGCCCGGGCTGATGAGACCATGATAAATATGATAATTCCGACTGACAAATCATTGAAACCAATGAGCGCGGCGTCTGAAAAAACCAAAGGAAGTGATTAGCGATTTGACGGTCGCGATTACCGGAGGAGAAGATGCCGGCCGGGGATGAGAAATTTTCTTTGGTTTGCCCGGATCTGGCGGCGATGATGGGGTTTTGCGAGGATTGTTATCGCCTCCGGGTCCGGATCGTCTGGCCCTATCTGACCTGTTACTGCCAGTGCAACGGCGTCGGCGCTTACGCCGAGATCGCACTGAAGAGGGAAAACGGCCGCGAGACGGCGCACCTCGGTCCCTGGAAGATGAAGATGTTGGCTTCGCAGGAGGAATTCGAGGAGAAACTTCCCTGCCGGGTCAAGGATGGTGATCCGGGGATAGCGATCATTTTCCCTTAGAATCCTGTAACCTGTCCGGCCGTTCGGAACGAGAAGAGCGGCGGCCTCATTCTCTGCCGATGGCGTACAGGATCTCCTGGATTTCTTTGATTGCGGCCGGAGGGATGGCGCCGGAGCGGAAGAAGCGGATGACTTCTTTTTTGTCGATAATCAAAAGATTTGAATCGTCTCCTTTCATGCCGTAGGCGGAAAGCATCCGTCCTTCCCAGTCGCCATATATGGTCAACCCCTCCCGGCGCGAATTTTTCCGGAGTTCCCGCTTCCATATCCCTTGCAGCGGCCATACCGCGGCGGTGCAGTTGATTACGGCTACCCGACGGATGTTTTGCCGCAACTCCGGCGCTTGTTGCCGGTAAAAGGCGTTGAGGAGATTCTTGAGGGAACGATTCTTTTCAGCCGCCTCCCGGCTTTCATAAAAAAGCAACGTGATTTTTCCGGTTAGATCTTCCGCCGTCAAAGTCTGGTCGTCTCCAGAGCTCACTTGGAAGGGCGGGGCCTTATGCCCGATCTGGTGCTGATCGGCCCCGCCGGGAACGGCGGAAATGAAGAAGCCGATCGACAGTAGTGCGGCGCCGATGAGGCCGCCGATAATGATAAGGCGGGCGTTGCTGATCCGCGGGGCAGGAAGGTTTTTTGCCATTGCTGTTCCTTTCCTCGCCCTCGGGCCAGGATTAACTGCGATGCCTCCCGGCACTGGAAGGGCATGTCGCGTCCCCTCAAGTTTGTGGCTGCAATGGCCTAGTCCAACTCAGCAGCAGCGGGCCAACCCCCCCAGGGAGGTCTCCCGGTACTGGAAGGGCATGTCGCGTCCCGTCATGTTCATGGCCGCAATTGCCTTGTCCAGGCTGACGAGATGCCATTCCGGCACTCCCTCCCGGGCGATGAGATATGATGTGTAGGCTTTGACGGCCCCCATGGCGTTCCGTTCGATGCAGGGGATCTGCACATAACCCTGGACGGGATCGCAGGTCATCCCCAGATGGTGTTCCAGGGCGGTTTCGGCGGCGTTTTCGGCGATCCGGGCGCCGGTGTCGTTGGCCAGGGAAACGAGGGCGGCGCCCATGCTGGCGGCGACGCCGATTTCTCCCTGGCAACCCACCTCGGCGCCGGAGATGCTGGCGTTGTGCTTGGCGATGAAACCCACGGCGGCGGAGGCCAGAAGCGCCCGGCGCACCTTTTCCAAGGGAATCCTCCCGTGGCGCCGCAGGAGAACGATAAGGGCGGGGATCACCCCGGCGGAGCCGCAGGTAGGGGCGGTGACCACCCGGTGCCCGGCGGCGTTCTCTTCAGCGGCGGCAAAGGCATAGGCGCAAAGATAAACAAGGAGACGCTCCGCGTTCTGGGACATCCCCCGGGCGCGCTGAAAGAAGAGGGGGGCCTTGCGGTGAAGGCGGATCGGTCCCGGCAGATAGCCCTCGGTCGTCAGACCCCGCTGCACGGCGCCTTCCATGGCGGCGATGACCAGATCCAGCCCGTCGTTGATTTCCTTTTCCGAATGACCGGTTATGGCCCGTTCGTTGGCCATCATGATTTCGGAGAGATCCAGCCGGCGCCTTTTGAGGAGTTTCGTCAATTGGGTAGCGTTTTCATAGGGATACCTGGGCACACCTCGGGGTGATTCCTCCCATCCCCGCCACTGGATGAAGCCGCCGCCTACGGAGTAATATTCCTTTTCCATGATGACGCCCCGGGGTCCGTGCAGGCGGATGATCATGGTGTTGCTGAAGGGAAAATCGCCGTTGTTGTTGAAGACCATGTCGGCGGCCCGGAAGGTGAGGCGCTGCGTCCCGATTTCCAGAGTCAGCGGGGTGCGGGTATCGAGGTGGACGGCATCGAGGATATCCGGAGGGCAGTCTTCGGGATCATGGCCCATGAGGCCCGCCAGCACGGCGCGGTCGGTGCCGTGACCCTTGCCGGTAGCAGACAGGGAGCCGTAGAGATTCACCTCCAACCGGTTTGCGACGGCCAGTTCCCCGGGGTCCAGAGACTTCATCTGGAGATGAAAATCCCGTCCCGCCTTCATGGGACCCATGGTGTGGGAACTCGACGGACCGGGGCCGATCTTCAGGAGCTCGAAAACCGATGTGGTAATAGCCGCCATAAGAGCCTTCTCTTTCTATAGGAATGCAACGCCTCTGTCCTGAGTATGACATCTGAAAGTTGCTACGATATAACGGCATTTGCCGCGTAATGCAATAAAAAAGAAGGATGTCCCCGTGTGGATTTATATTCTAACCCACGAGGAAGACATGAAAAACCAATTCCGATACACCCATGCCGTGGGGCGGATGGTGTGGGTGAAGGGACGGTTGCATTGAGAAGGTGGCTGTGATTTAATAAGCCATGTTTTGGAAATCAATTGTCCTGCCGTCGCGGTACCGCCGCGCCGCAACACGATCGTTGCGGGCATGGTTTTTACCGTTATTCCTGCTCCTCATGACGATTTCCGTCCTCCCGGCCCGGGCCGCGGAGGACGTTACCCTGAAGTTTCTCGGCGCGGCCCGCACCGTGGGCGGCAGCGCCATCCTTCTGGAGACGGGAAAATCAAAAATACTCATTGACTACGGTCTTTCCATGGAACGGGGTAAGGCCGGGGTAAGCACCAAGCCGCCCTTTGATCCCGCCGCGATCGACTATGTCCTGCTGACCCATGCCCACGCTGATCATGCCGGGCGCATACCTTTACTTTACCGGCAGGGTTTCCGGGGCCGGGTTGTCGGTACGGCGGCCACGAAAACCCTGGCCGGGCTTACCCTGAAGGCCGGGTTGACCTATGAGTCCGGCGGCGGGGCGCCGCTGTACGGCCCTGGGGACGTAGAGACGATGTTGAGAAACTATGAATCTATTCCCTATGGCCGCCGGCGCCAGCTTACCGGGGATATCGCCATCCGTCTCCGGGATGCGGGGCATATCCTCGGTTCGGCGATGGTCGAGGTCTGGACGGGTTCCGGGTGCAAAATGCGTAAGATTGTCTTTACCGGCGACATGGGGAATGGGGGCATCCCCCTTCTCAAAGAGCCGGAAATGATTACTGAAGCTGATTTCATTGTCGTCGAGGCCACGTATGGGACCAGCCGGCGGGATACGGAAGGCCAGGAGGAGCTATTTGTCCGGGAGATAAGGGAGACCCTTGCGGCCGGAGGGAGCGTCCTGATTCCCGCCTTCAGCATGGACCGAACCCAGAAGGTCCTGTTCACCATCGGGCGCTGGCAGCGCCGGGGTTTGCTCCCCGCCGCCACCCCGGTATATGCTGACAGTTCTCTGGGCGGCAAGATAACCGAGGCCTACCGCCGGCACCGGAATTATCTCCATCCGGAGGCGCAGCGGGAATTCGACGCCGGTCGGGATCCTTTCCAATTTCCCGGATTGCAAAAGCTGAACGGCGCCGCCGCCCTCCTGACCCATGAACAGCGCCAGGCCGCGATCTATGTAACCTCCAGCGGCATGCTCGATCACGGCAACGCCCCGCGCCACCTGAAGAGGATGGGAGGCGACCCCAGGAACCTTCTGGCCATCGTGGGCTGGCAGGCCCCGGGAAGCCTGGGGGAGGCGCTGCTGACCGGGAGGCGGCGGGTGGCCATTCCCCCTTTCCATCTTCCGGGGAACGGGGCGCCGCAACCGGGGGTGGAGACGGAAATACGGATGCGGGTGAAGAGATTCGACTTCTTTTCCAACCATGCCGACGCCTGCCGGATTCTCACTTGGCTGTCCCGTTTCCCCAAGACGAAACAGGTATTCGTGATCCATGGCGAAGGGGAGAACACCGGGAGAATGGCCGCTGTGATCGAACGAAATCTCGGTTTTCCGGCGGTTGCTCCGGACGGGAACGAGCGTTTTTCAATTACCGCGCCGCTGCCGGATCATGAACGTTTGCCCGACGCCATTCCCTGCCGGGGTCTGAACTGATCAAACGGCCGGGACGTTACGGATGGCGACTGAAGCTGCATTTCTTTGACAAGGGAACGCCCCATATGATAGGCATGACTGCTTTGTAAGCGAGGCGTGGGATATGATTCGGTTCGTCACCATCTTGTCTATCGGGATCGGCCTATGGGCAGGCACCGTCGTAGCGGCGGAGATGCCCCTCATCCGGGACGGCGAGGAGTTGACACTGGAACGCTGCATAGAGATTGCCGTCCATAACCAGCCGGAAATAATTCAGTATTTGTACATGACCAGGGCCAATGAAGCGGATCTGGGCAAGGCCCTGTCAGGATACTATCCCCAGTTAGATGCCAAATCAGTTTTCAACAGCTATAACCTGGCCAAGAAGACCGACGACCCCTATCCCCCCATCAACAATCTCTATGGATATAAATACGGCGACACCAATCTGACCCTTACCCAGAAGATCTACGACTTCGGGAAGCGGGAGGATAACGTCGCCGTGGCCCGTCTCAACGTCGATTCTTCCCGGATGGACATGGAAAACAGGATCACCGCGGTGGTAAATACCGTCAAAAACGCCTATTACGATGTCCTGAAGGCGAAACTGTCCCGGGATATTGAAGTGGAAGTACGGGAGCAATACCGAAAGCAGTTGGAACAGGCAAAATTGTTCTTTACGGCCGGCAAGAAGCCTAAGTACGATGTGACAAATGCCGAAGTATATCTCAGCGGTGCCGAGCTAAAGCTCATCGACGGGGAAAACGAACTCAGCAAGGCCTGGGTTTCCCTGAACAAGGCCATGGGATATGACGGTCCGGCCAATTACACCATCAGGGAACTCCATACCCTCGACAAACTGCGGATCGCGGAACAGGAAGCCCTGGAGCGGGCATATGGAAACCGCCAGGATCTCCAGTCTCTCATGCTGCAAAAGAAGGCGGCGGAAAGATCCGTATCCCTGGCCAAGAAGGATTATTTCCCGTCTCTGGACGCCAACGCCGGTTATGAGTTTGCCGGCAGCCGGACCCCTCTGGCCCAGGGTTGGAACGTAGGGGTGGGGGTTACCTGGAATCTCTTTGCTGGTTTTGCCACCCAGCAGTCCGTGCAGAAGGCCCTGGCGAATCTCAAGGTAACCGAGGCGAAGATCGCCGCCATCAAACTACAGATCCGCCAAGA
The DNA here is from genome assembly GCA_964571695.1 of uncultured Syntrophus sp. Taxonomy (GTDB): domain Bacteria; phylum Desulfobacterota; class Syntrophia; order Syntrophales; family UBA8958; genus UBA8958. The sequence goes on along the minus strand of CAZNDG010000001.1, from coordinate 188,669 downwards.
GGTGCAGACGGCGCTCCTCAATATGAAAAAGGCCGAAGAATCGATAACCAACGCCCAACTGTTAGTACGGCAGGCGACGGAAAATCTGGAATTGGTCAATCTCCGTTATCAGTCGGGTCTGGCTACCTCGGTGGAGGTTACCACCGCCACGGTCAACTTCAGCCAGGCAAAACAGACGCGGGTAAACGCCTACTACAATTACGTAACCTCCAAGGCCAACCTGGAAAAGGCCATGGGGGGGCGATAGGGAAGGACGGTCAAATATCTTATGTTCGACAAGATCATATTGGCAACGGGGCATGGCGGCCGGCGGCGCCGGAATGGTTCGTGGCGATCGTGGTTACGGTGTTTGATCAGCGGATCATTGCTTCTTTCCTTAGTGGCTGCGGCGTCGCTGATCACCGGCGGCTGCGGCAAAGAGACACCGCCGCCCGTTTTCCCTCCCGCCACCGTCCTGGCCGCCAAGGTCGTCAAGAAGGATATGCCCCTGGAGATTGCCGCCATCGGCACCGTGGAGGCCTATAAATCCATTAATGTCTATTCTCGGGTGACCGGGCAGCTTCTCAGGACCCATTTCCGGGAAGGAGAGGATGTCCGGACGGGACAACTGCTCTTCACAATCGATCCGGCCCCTTTCCGGGAAAAGCTTCATCAGGTCGAGGCCCGGTTGGCCAAAAGCATCGCCCAATCACAGTTCAACGAAGAGGAGGCGAAACGCTATGCCTTTCTTTTGACCAAAGGGGCGGTATCGAAATCGGAGGCGGACAAGTACCTGACCGACGCCGCCGCATACAACGCGAACGTTAAGGCCGACCGTGCCGAGGTGGAAGACGCGCGGCTGAATCTATCCTACTGTTCCGTCAAAGCACCTTTTGCCGGGCGGACCGGTGCCTACGGTGTCAATCTCGGCTCTATCGTTCGGGCCAATGACACCTCTCTGACCACCCTCAACCAGATCAGTCCCGCCTATATCCGTTTCTCCGTACCGGAAAAACAGCTTGCCGCGATCAGAAAATATCTTGCGGCGGGAACGGTCTCCGTAAGGGTTATCCCCGGTAAGGACTTTCCCATGGAAATCACCAACGGGAAACTCGTCTTTGTGGACAACGCCATCGACCAGGCAACGGGGATGATCAAATTGAAGGCGGAATTCGCCAATAACGACCGATCCCTCTGGCCAGGTCAGTTCGTCAACGTATCCCTCCGTCTCACGATCCAATCCGGAGCCGTCGTCGCGCCTCTTCGCGCCGTCCAGAACGGAGACCAGGGGCAATTTGTCTTCGTAATCAAACCGGATATGACGGCCGAGGTTGCCCCCGTGGTCATGGAGAGAAGCACCGGAGAGGAGGCGGTGATCGCCAAGGGACTCCAGGGCGGGGAAACTGTGGTGACGGACGGACATCTCAAAGTGCGACCGAACGGTAAAGTGGAGATCAAGGACAGCTTAGGTGTTGGGCCGGGAAGCGGCAATGTCAAGGGTAACGCCGGAGGGGAAGGCAAGTGAACATCTCCGCCCTCTGGATCCGCCGTCCCATCATGACCAGCTTGGTGATGATCGGCATCCTGTTTTTTGGGATCATCGGTTATCGTAACCTTCCTGTCAACGACCTGCCCCAGATGGATTATCCCACTATCCAGGTATCTGCGGCACTGCCCGGAGCCAGTCCGGAGATCATGGCTGCCACGGTGGCCACTCCCCTGGAGAAGAAATTCTCCACCATTCAGGGACTCGAATCCATGACCTCCACGAGTACCCAGGGTTCGACCTCCATCACCATGCAATTTTCATTGGACCGAAACATCGATGCAGCGGCCCAGGATGTGAACTCCATGATCTCCGCGGCTATGGGGATCCTCCCCACCATGCCGGCTCCCCCTACATACCAGAAGGTAAATCCCGCGGAATGGCCCATCATGTTCTATGCCATGGTGGGGGAGACCATAAAGGATACGACGACCTATGAATATGTGGATTCGGTCATTGCCCCGAACCTTTCCACCATCAAGGGTGTTTCCGAGGTAATTAAATACGGGAAAAAATATGCCGTTCGCGTTCAGGTCAATCCCCACCGGCTTGCCAACAAGGGGATCGGGATAAACGAGATTGCCGGCGCCCTGGCCAATGCCAATGTCAACATACCCGGTGGTAGTCTCGACGGGCCGTATCAGTCCTACACCCTCGACCCTCAGGGACAACTGAAGACGGCCACGGCCTATGATCCCCTCATCGTGGCCTATGAAAAGGGATATCCCGTCCGGATCCGTGATGTGGGCCGGGGAGTGGACAGCGTGGACAACAAGCGGGTGACTGTTTGGTACGCCAACGACGAGATCTCCCAGCGCACCGTCGTATTCGCCGTCCGGAAACAGCCTGGAGCCAACGCTGTGGAAGTGGCGGCGAAGGTCAAGGAGATCATGCCGAAACTCGGGGAGGAGATTCCCAGGGGTACGGAGGTCCGCCTCATCTTTGATCAGACGGATTTCATCAAGGACTCCATCAAGGATGTTCAATACACCCTCCTTTTGACTATCTGCCTCGTAGTGATCGTCATCTTCCTGTTCCTGCGGTCCCTCCGGCCCACGATCATCCCCAGCATCGCCGTCCCCCTGTCACTGGTCGCCACCTTTGCGGTGATGTACCTTTGCGGCTACAGCCTCAACAACCTGTCTCTAATGGCCCTGGTTCTGTCCGTGGGTTTCGTTGTCGATGACGCCATCGTCATGCTGGAGAATATCATCCGCCGCATGGAGCAGGGAGAAGACGCCCGGACCGCTTCGCTCCTCGGCTCAAAGGAGATCGGCTTCACGATCCTTTCCATGACGATCTCCCTGGTTGTGGTATTCATCCCGGTACTCTTCATGGGCGGCATCGTGGGAAGGCTCCTCCGGGAGTTTTCCGTGAGCATCGCGGCGGCCATTCTCATCTCCGGATTCGTCTCCCTGACCCTCACCCCCATGATGGCCGCCATTTTCTTGAAGAATCCCGGAGAGAGGAAGCCGGGGCGGCTCTATGAAACCACCGAGCGGATCTTCAACGCCATGCTCGCCTTTTACGACCGGAGCCTTTGCCAGGTATTGCGGCACCGCCTAAAGGCCTTGATTTTCACGGCTTTCATCATGGCTGGAACGGTGTGGCTCTATCAGATCTCCCCCGGCGGCTTCATCCCCAGCGAGGACCGGAATTTTTTCATCTGTTTCACCATGGCCGCCGACACGATTTCTTATGCCGATATGTCGGCCCACCAGAACGTCCTGAACAAGATCATCATCGACGATCCCGACGTGGACGGGATCGTGTCCGTCGCCGCCGTTCCCAACAACAACAAGGGGTTCATCTTCGCCCGGTGCGTGGAGAGCAAGAAACGCCGGCGATCCGTCGATCAGATCATCAACGAGCTCCGTCCCAAGGTTAACATTATTCCCGGTCTCTTCGTCTTTCCCATGAATCCACCGCCCATCGAGATCGGCGGCAAGGAAACCAATGCCATGTACAACTATACCTTGAAGAGCGAGGATCTCGCCAACCTCTACCGGTACGGCAAGGACTTCGAGCAACGGGTCCGGGCCCTGCCGGGACTGACGGACGTGAGCAGCGACTTGAGCTTCCGGAGCCTGAAGATGGCGATCCACATCGATCGCGACAAGGCCTCCACCCTGGGGCTGACGGCCCAGCAGATAGAAAACGCCCTGAGTTACGCCTTTGCCGGGGGCAAGGTCAGCACCATCTACGCCGCCACCACCCAGTACGACGTCATCCTCGAACTGGAGGAGGAGTTCATGGCCTATCCGGATACCCTGGATCTCCTCTTCATCAAATCCCGCACCGGCCAACTCGTGCCTCTGAACACGGTGGCGACGGTCCAGAAGACCCTGGGTCCTCTGGCGGTGAACCACCAGGGGCAGCGTCCGGCGGCGACGATTTCCTTCAACCTCCTGCCGGGCCATTCCATCGGACCGGCGACGGAACAGATCCGAAAGCTCGCGGAGCAGCACCTGCCGGCGTCCATATCCGGGAGTTTCGAGGGCGCGGCACAGGCCTTCGAGACGTCGTTCGCCAAACTCGGGTTTCTGCTTTTCGTTACCATAGCCGTCATCTATATGGTGCTGGGGATCCTCTACGAGAGCTATCTCCATCCCATTACCATCCTTTCCGCGCTGCCCCTGGCGGGTTTCGGGGCCCTGGCGGCCCTGCGGATCTTCGGGATGGAACTGGACCTCTATGCCTTCGTGGGCATTATCCTGCTCGTGGGTCTGGTCAAGAAGAACGGGATCATGATGATCGATTTCGCCCTGGACGCGGAGCGGAACGAGAAAAAGACCGCGGAAGCGGCAATTCACGAGGCCTGCCTCGTCCGTTTCCGTCCCATCATGATGACCACCATGGCGGCCCTTTTCGGCACCCTGCCCATTGCCCTGGGACTCGGGGCCGGCGGGGAGTCCCGGCAACCCCTGGGGGTGTCCGTGGTCGGGGGTCTCTTCTTCTCCCAGTTCCTCACCATGTATATCACCCCTGTTTTCTACGTTTATATCGACAAGTTGAACATTTGGATGACGAGGAGAAAGGGGGCGGTCACCTCGATGGCCGAAAATTGAGAACGGCGGCTGGAATAATGTAAGGACAGGAAATGACAGGAGATGTTTAAAGTTGAAAGGGAAAATAGAGATAAAGATGAGCTGTCTGCCTTTTTTAAGTCCACCTCAGTCGCGGAACCGTCCCGCCAACCGCAGCGGGGAAATCGATCCGGGGGGTGTGAAAAGACATAAGCAGCGGTTATGGGCGGCGGCTGGGCCGGCGGCGATCCTTTTGTGCCTGACCCTCCTTGTTGCCGGCTGTATGCCGAAAGCTTCGCCGACCCCGACGGCACCGGCCCGGGTGGCGGTAGTGCTGGGAGCCGGGGCGGCCAAGGGTTTCGCCCATATCGGCGTTCTGAAGGTCCTGGAGGCGAATACCATCCCCATTCACATGGTCGTGGGCACCAGCGCCGGGAGTTTTGTTGGCGCCCTGTATGCATATGGATACAATCCCTACCAGCTCCAGGGACTGGCCATGTCCCTGGACAAAGACGATATCGCCGATCTCACCATTCCGGACAACGGCTTCGTGAAAGGCGAGAAACTGCAGAGATATGTCAACAATGCCGTGCGGAACACCCCCATCGAAAGGTTCCGCATTCCCTTTCATGCGGTGGCGACGAATATCCAGACGGGAGAGGAGATGGTCTTCGGTCAGGGTAACGCCGGGATGGCAGTCCGGGCCAGTTGTTCGGTCCCCGGGGTTTTTCAGCCGCCGCGTTTCGGAGGCTCCGTCTATGTCGATGGCGGGGTGGTGGCCCCCGTGGCCGTGGAAACAGCCCGGCGCTATGGCGCCGATCTGGTCATCGCCGTCGATATCTCCGGCGGGGTAAGCACGACGGCCCCTCAGGGGACCATCGACACCATTCTCAAGTCCATCGACATCATGTACAATCGGATCGCCGTGAGCCATCTTCGCGGGGCGGATGTGGTGATCAGACCCAATGTGGGGTCCATCGCCGGCACCGATCTTTCCCGCCGCCATGAGGCGATTCTCGAAGGGGAAAAGGCGGCGGCGGCGGCCATGCCGGCCGTCCGGCAGGCGACGGAAAAATTGCGCCGGGAGGGCCGGCTGCCATGACGGTGGTTTATCCCGGGAACGGCCGGGGCGAGCAGGAAAATAATCGGATCCGAAGCGGATGCCGACGAGAGTAATATTTTAAGGAGTTCTAATCAATGGAAGGAAAAGCGATTGTTACCGCCGCCATTACCGGCGGCGTCCACACCCCGGCCATGTCACCCCATCTGCCCATCACCCCCCAGCAGATCGTCGATGAATCGGTGCGGGCCTGCGAGGCCGGTGCGGCGATATGCCATATCCATGTCCGGAACCCGGAAACGGGGCGGCCGTCGCCCGACGTAACCCTCATCGAGGAAGTCATGGCGAAGATCAAGAACCGCTGCCGGGCCATCGTCTGCATCTCCACCGGCGGCGGCATCGGAATGACGGTGGAGCAGCGCGTCCGGCCCGTCCGGATCTTCAAGCCGGAACTGGCGACCCTCAATGCCGGCTCCATCAACTTCGCCACGTTTCACAAGTTGGATAAATACAACGAATACAAGTTCGACTGGGAGCGGGCCTATCTGGAGATGACGGAAGATTTCATCTTTCCCAATACCTTCAAATCGATCCGTCAGTTTCTGCAGGTATTCGACGAACAGGGAACGAAGCCGGAACTGGAGGCCTATGATGCCGGGATGATCAACAATATCGCCTTCATGATGTCCCGTGGTCACGTCCGCAAGCCCTTGTTTCTCCAGTTTGTCCTGGGGATCCTGGGCGGCATCTCATCCTCTCCGGAAAACCTGATTTTTCTCATCGATTACGCCCGCCGGCTCATCGGCGAATTCGAGTTTTCCGTTTGCGCCGCCGGCCGCCAGCAGTTTCCCATGTGCACCCAGTCGCTGCTCATGGGAGGAAATGTCCGGGTGGGGCTGGAGGACAATCTCTACATCGCCAAAGGAGTGCTGGCTAAGAGCAATGCGGAGCAGGTGGAGAAGGTCGTACGCATCGCCCGGGAACTGGGCATCGAACCCGCTACCCCCGACGAGGCCCGGCGGATCCTTAATCTCAAAGGCATGGAAAACGTGAATTTCTGACCCCAAAGATCGCCGTCCCGGGGTAAGAAGATGGGCCGCCGCTCGAAGCGGCTTTGCTTATAGGGTTATCCGATAAAGGCATTGACTGAGGGTGGCGTGAAATGCCTTGAATGCCTGAATCTCCATCCTTGGCCGCAACCGGAGCCCGGCCGTCGTACGCTGAACAAAGGTTCAAAAAGCAAGTCTTACCCCGGCGTTGACGCCCTGGGCCCAGAATTCGTGCTGCCCGAACTGGACGTCGTAGTTCAGAAAGAACGTGGCCAACGCCCGCCATTGCAGAGATATGCCCGCCCCGGCGGCGAGGTAGTTGCTTTCCAGCCCAGGAGCGGTCACGGTGAAGGCCGATCCGGTCTGGGCCAGGGAGGCAAGGGTGGACTGATCGGCAGCGGCGAATTCATGACGCCACGCCGCCCAGAGGCGGGGGAAAAGCTTGATCCCTTCCCCCTCCCACCGCCAGGCGATTCGTCCTCCGGCGCTGCCCAGGAGCGATTCCACGGATTTGCGGTCCACATGTAGGTTCAGGGAGCCGGCGCCGGTTTCCGTATAATCGCCGACGCTGAGGCGAATGTATTGGAGTGAGAGGGTCGGCCCCAGGGTCCAGTTCCCCCGCTTGAAATCATAGCCGGTACCGCCGTAGGCGGAGAACTGGTCGCCGGACGGGCTGGAAGTCGCGGTCCGGTCCAGGCCGGGGAAGACGATCCGGCGGTTGTTGTCGTAACGGTTCCAGCCGCAGCCTACCTGGGCGTCGCCGTACAGGGCGTCACCGAAAAGAGATCCGTAAAGTCCGGCAGAATATCCTTCCATCTTTACGGTGCTGCCGGCGTCGTTGACGGATGATTTGGCGTAGTTATAGCCGAAGAGCACCCCGGCCACCGCCCGGGGGGCGAAGCGGTAGTCCATGCCCAGCGTGATGCCGTTGTTCCGGAAATCATAGCCCTTCTGGTCCGGGGTGTCCTTCTGGTCCCCCAGGATCATGCTCCCCTTGGCGAAGAGGCCCCAGTTCGGATCCGCCGTCGCGGCGAGCATGCCCCGAAGATCGTCGCCGTTGGCGGCCAGGACGACGGGACGGCGGTCATGACGGCGGTAAATATCCGCATCGATGATCTCCAGGCCGGAAAAACTGAACCCCTGCATCCCGGCGCGCAAATCATCGAGGCGGCCGGTGGCGTTGCCCGCCTGAAAGACGGCGGCCCGGCTCGACATGGTGGTATGGGCGGCACCGCCGATGGGGCTGAGGGCGTCGAAGGCGGCGGCCACCTGGGGGTCGGAGGTCAGGGCGTCGATCTTGCTCAGGACCGCATCCAGGTCTCCCGAGGCGCTGTTGGCCAGGGGGCTGAGCATGTTGCTGACCGCCCGCTGATTGGGATTCAGGGAGGACTGGAGCGAGGAGTTGGCGTAATCGCGCTCCGTGAGCAGGTAAACCTCCTTGGCGTCGTCGGTGTACAGAGGAGTGAATTTCAAGGTGGGGCTGATGTAGGTCGACAAGCGGGCAAAACCGCCGATAACCTTTCCCGCGGTAAGGAAACTGGCAAACCGGGTGTTGGGTTTGGGCACGCCGCTGCCCTGCCAGACGGTCTTCAGCAGGCCGTCGAGTTCCGCCACGCCGCCGACGGCGAGGATGTCGTTGCTTGTCGTCGAGGCCACTTCGATGGTGAGCCCGCCGGCGGCATTCTGGGTGTAGTTCCCGGTTACCGTCAGGGTGCCGATGGAGTTGCCCGGTTCCACCATGCCCTTATTGGCGAAGACCGTACTCACCTTGCCCGTGCCGCTGAGCGTGCCGCCGCCGCGGATCTCGACGTTTCCCCCCAGGACGCCTCCGGCGCCCATCTTGAGGCGGCCGGCGCCGATGTCCGTGGTGCCGGAGAAGGAGGAGGCGTCGCCATTGACGGTCAGGGTACCCACTCCGGATTTGTAAAATACCCCGGCTGTCGCGCCGGTCAGCTTCCCGTCGATGACGGAATCGTAAGCCCCCCCGAGATTGAAGGTGCCGTTGACCTCGATGGCGCCCTTCTTGAGGGTGAGGCCGTCACGGACGGTAAAGGTATAGCCGTTGTTGATCTTGTAGCTGGCGTTGTCATATTTGGTCATCGTCAGAGATTCCGCCTCGATATTGTTGGCCCCGAAATCGACAGCCCCGTCCTTCTGAAGTTCCATCTTCCCGAGATGAAAACGGAGGCCGTACTGGAGCCAGGTGCCGGTGTTTTTCTCCGTAACATCGACCAGCTTCAGGGTCCAGGCCCCGCTTTGCTGCTCTCCCCAGAAGGCGTTGGTGAGGAAGGTCCAATCAAACTCCGTAACGTTTTCATTGTCCTGATGGTCCTTGTTGGCGATGGTGACGCTCGTGTCGTTGAAGAGGCGGTTTTCCGTCCCATCGGGAGAGATCAGATAAGCCCGGAGGTCCCCGCGCCGATCATGGGAAAACTGCAAGCCCACCTCGATGCTTTCGATGGGCAGGGCGGGATTGATGGCGAAGGTCACGGAACGGCCGGCGGGATCGTTGTCGGGGATGGCCTGATTCACCTTCGTGGCGTTGATGTCCACAATTCGTTCCTTGGTGACATAGGCCACCTCGGCAATCTTATTGACGAACTTGTCGGCCTGGATGAGGCCGAAGCCGTAGTTGGGGTTGAAGTTCCGCTGGACACCATCGCCCCCTTTAGATTGGTTGTTCAATACCCATTCGGCATTGTCGGCATCTACCTTGTCCGTTACCGTAGGGAGGGAAAGGGCGTGCTTGGCCATGCGGATCGTCATCAGGGGATTGGCCTCCTTGCCCAGGGCCATGATGCCCGAGACGAGGGGCGCGGAAGAGGAGGTGCCGCCAAAGGTGCTGGTGTAGTTCGTATTGGGGAAGGCGTCCCGGGAGTCGCCGTCGGGATTCTTCACGGCGTCATACTTGTTGTAGCCGTAATCCGCACCCGTCCGGTCCGTCGTCGTGATGCCGAGATAGTTGGCATAGGAACTCGACGGGGCGGTGACAAAGACGTTGGCCCCGTAGCTGCTGTAATAGGAATAGGTTCCGTCGCTTCCCAGTGCGGCGACGGCCATGACATACGGAGATGTGATGGTGAAATCCTTGTTGGCGTCCTCGCAACTGACCTTTTTTGTATCTTTATCCCGGTTCCGGGCATTCCCAGCGGAAAAAACATGAACAACGGCATTTTCCGACGTCGCCTTGAGGATATCCTTGATCCGTTCACTCCCCTCGCCGATCTCAAAGGGTTCTTCAGGGCCATAGCTGTGGTTTTTGATGTGGATCTCCGGGGCAGCCTCGATGGCCAGGGTGGCGTTGTTGAGACCGGACTTCCATAGATATGCGTCGTAGGAGTCCTGAACAGTGCCAGACGGGTCGCCGGGTAAACCTTTCCCCAGACGGACGCGGAGTCCGGCAATAGAGGCAAAGGGGGCGGCGCCCGTGCCGCCGATGCCGTTTCCTCCCCGGGCGGCGGCGACGCCGGCCACGGCGGTGCCGTGATTGTCGCCGCCATCTACGGGCCCCTGAACCCGGGCGGCGAGGGAGTCGTCCTGGCTGAAGATCTTGCTCAAATCGGCACGATAGTTATCCTTCAGGTCCTCGTGGGTCCCCTCCACACCGTCATCGACGATCCCGATGACGACGCCCCGCCCCGTGTAACCGGAAGTGCCTTCAATGTTCCATGCCTTTTCCAGACCGGCGCTTTGTCCCTTGTTGACATCGCCGAGGGGGGCCTTGTTCCAGAGGTGCCACTGGCCGGGGTAGCCATTACCGCCGCTGGTCAGGGGAAAGAAGTAAGGATCGTTCTTTTCCGTGGGGCTGAAGTAAGCCCCCTGGGCATGGAGGGGTGGGGCAAGGCACGGAGCTGCGATGACAAGGCAGATCCATATCGACAGGATGGGCAACACCGCGGCGATAACCCGGAGGCTTTTCGTCATAGTCTTGCTCGTCAGTCGTTTGGAACGAATGCAAAACTTCCTTGCGCGTAATGGTTTTTGCTTTCTGCCTTGATGATCATCAGGAGCCTCCTAAGAATCGAGACGTTGCAGGACCATACTGTATTCTCCCGTATCCAGGATCATCTGGTTCCCGTTGATCTGGAAGCGGGCGTTCACCACATAATTGTCATGATTGATGATCAGGGTGGCGCCGACGATACGGTAACGTTCCCTGGTGGTTTCCACCTTGCCGTCGGGTTTCATGAGCGTGGAGATGACGGTGCCGTTCGGTTGAAAGTGGGAAACCCGGGACGTGTAAGGATCCTTGTGCTTTGGTTTTGGGGTGACCTTGACGATCTGCCAGGTGGTGTCGGCCAGGGGCTTCGTTTCATCCGCCGTTATGGTCTGGCGCTTGGATGTTTCGCTTTTGTCCATTTCGTTGCCGATGATGTAGCCCAGACCCGCCCCGACGCCCGCCCCGATCAGGGTGCCGGCGGTATTGTGGCCGATGAGCTGTCCCGCCAGGGCGCCGATCCCGGCCCCCGCCGCCGCTCCCGTGGTGGCCTTGTCCATGCCGGCGCAACCGGCGATTAAAGATGCGATGAGGGCGAAAAACGTTAGCAGTGATATTGATACATGTCTATGGGCAATCATTTTCATTCCTCCTTTTGCATTTGAAAACTGTTGGATGTTCCCGTCATTCTGACGGCAAACCGGGGGTCGCCGGAAATGTCGGGATCATATATATGGGTTTTCCTCCCGCTGTCAACGAGATTCAGCGAGAATATAAAGCATGGACAAGCGGCGCGGACCCCAAGGAACAGGGTTGATTGGCAGGATTGCGCTATTCCCGGCGTCTGGCGATCAATTGGTTGCACAGAACGGTCTGAACTGTTTCGCCATGCTGATTCATGGTGGCCAAACGGAGACGCACCGTGCCGCGATCGGGACGATGGGTGGAGGGGCGCACATCAATAACTTCGGCGACGGCCCGAAGGGTGTCGCCGGGACGGACGGGACGCAGCCACCGCAGCTCGTCGAAACCCGGCGAACCCAGGTTGGCGGTCAGGACGCCGGTCGAGAGGAGCAGGCGCCAGGTAAGCGCCACGGTATGGATGCCGCTGGCGATTATGCCGCCGTAAATGGACTCCTTTGCGGCCTCCCGGTCCATATGAAACGGCTGGGAATCGAAACGCTGGGCAAAATCGATGATGGCGCCTTCCGTAACGGTAATCCCGGGAGACTCGATTCGGTCCCCCGGCCGGAAATCTTCCCAATAAAAAATCTTCGGCATCGTCATATCACCCCGTTAATTGTGTCAACAACCTTGCCTGCCGCCGAAGTTTCCCTTTGCATTAACACTTATTGCAGTAGATGATGATTTGTCCGGTGGTAGTCAATTTGTGTTGCTGATGTATGGTTACAATGATTTCTATGCGATCGCAACTAAATTATCTCCTTGTAAATGTTAGCAAAGAGAAAATCAGCCTCCCGGAAGGCCTTCAAGACCTGGGGATCAAAATGTTGGGGAAGTGTTCTCCCGTCTCCCTGGTTGAGTATCCGGCAAACGGTGCTGTGATCATGGGCGGGTTTATGCCCCCTGGCGTTGCGCAGGGCATCGTATTGATCGGCGAGATTTGCTATCCGGGCCTCAATTGGTATCGCCGGGCCCTTGAGCCCCCGGGGATAGCCACTGCCGTCCCATCGCTCGTGATGATTGAGGGCGATGCTCTGGGCCATCACCAAACGGGGGTGGTCGCCGATGATCTTAGCCCCGTAAACGGGATGCTTCTTTATTTCGATCCATTCCTCGCTGGTAAGCTTGCCCGGTTTGCGTAAAATATCGGGGGGCGTGAAGATCTTTCCTACATCGTGAAGTGTGGCCTGGATCTTTATGGCGGCGGTGAATTCTTTGCCCAGTCCCAATCGTTCCGCCAGGACGGCGCAATATTCGCCTACCCGCAAAATATGTTTTCCCTGATCTTCATCGTTAGCTTCCGCTGCCCTGGCCAGAGCGCGTACAGCATAATTGAAAGCATCTTCGACCTCCTGGATCTGAGCAGCCAGGGACCGGAGAAACTGGCTCTGCACGACCATGTTTTCCAGTACCGCGGCATCGTACTGGGTAACCGCCCGGCCATAATTGACGGCAAAGATGCACAACTCCCCGCTGAGATAGCATACGGCGTTGCCAATATGGACATTGATCGTCTGAAGCTTCTTCAACTCGTCATGGATTGGTGGCTTGGGATAATCATGTTCGTTGAAGTGGATCATCTTGGGCAACTTCCGGTCCGGAAGGATCGCCATGTCGGTATCTATGTAGAAGGGGACAGACATCCTGATCAACTCGGTGAAGACATATTCATAATGATGCCACTGCCAAGGTGTATCACCCATTTTTATACCCACAATTATCAGCAGCGGCTTGTCGATCATGTCGGCTGTCCTTCTGATTATCTGCCGGACGATGCTGTCGATATTTTCCATGAAATCGAAGCGCAAGGGGTCGAAATGTCTGATTATATTCTCGCCGAAGGAGGTTAGGTTTGCTATATTGTTAAATGAATTTATCAGCCGTTCATTGAGTGATTTGACATGGAGCAGCATCCTGACCCGCGCGGAAACCTCCTCTTGGTTCTGCATCTTTTGTAGGAAATCTTCCGCCCCGGCTTCGATGCTTTTGATCCGAGCCTCCTTTGAGTGCAAACCCGAGAGCATGACGACGGGAATGTGAACGAAGCGCTCTTCACTCTTGATGCGGCGGCAGACTTCGTAGCCGTCCATGTCGGGCATCATGATGTCCAGAAGCACCAAGTCGATCCTTTCGTCCTGCATGGTCTGCAGCGCTTCTTCCCCACTGTAGGCGTCAATCAGTTCATATCCCTGCGGCGCCAGAATCGCCTCCAGGTAAACATGGCTTGACCGCTCGTCATCGACGCACAGTATTCGCGGTTGCCGACTGGCCATCAGCGCCGGTTTGTCCTTATTCTTATCCTGTCGATTCTTTTCGCTCATTTGCTCTTATCGGGACCTCAGGAGCCGCTGTTGAGAAGGTAGTGATGCCGACCGGTTCTTGTAATGAAGGCATGACCACCCCTCCTTATGATCATGGCGGAGGCGGGAAGATGGGGAATGATTGCTAAACATGAATAGCCTCCGCTGATTCATGATGAAGATCCGATTTCCGGACTCATCTATGTCAATTAGTCGTCATCACGTCAAGAATTGGGCCATGACAAACAAAAGAATGCCTTTGTTTCGGTACGTTTTCTTATCGACGTTCCTTCTTGCGGCATCCATGAATGATCCGGCCTGAAAAATGGCCCGAATCATTTTTAAACAGGAACAGAATGACGCCGGGACCACCTGATCGCTTGTTCATGGCAGATAAAGTGAAAAGATGCCGCCGCCGATACTACTGCCGTTGGCAACCTGTATATATCCATTGAGATGGTTCCGTTCGTGGGACCTGGCCGCCAATTTGGAGAAATACAATCCGAGTCCGGTATTTCCGGTGAGGAAGGACACTGTCGTCTCCAGCCCTTCCCGGTCGCTTCCATCCATCAGGAAGGCGGGCGGATAACCAGAACCGTTGTCTTCGATGTGTAAAATCAGATAATCGCTATCTTTTTCCCCTCTGATTATCAGCCGGTCTTTCGTATATCGGTACGCGTTGTTCAGGACATTATCCAGAATACCGACAATAAGCCCTTTATCGAAGGCCCAGAAGAGATCGTCGGGGCAATCGAGATCCACAACGATACCCCGGGAGGCCAGTATGGGCTCATTCTGATCCATAACCTCTTCCAGGCAATCCCGGACGGAATGAAGGTTCATGTTGACGGTCATGGGGGTTTTCTGGGACTTGTAAAGAGCGAGAAGGCGAATTAGACTGTTGTTGAGACGCTTTATCTCGTATTGGAGCAGGAAGAGCTCTTCATGGTGGCTGCATCCCTGCCGGCGACACCGGGCGGTCATTTCTTCCAGGGTGTTGAAGATCATGCCGATGGTATTTTTAGTGTCATGCATCGTAGCGGCAATGACGTCTGAGAAATCTAATCGATGGTTTTCATCCATGGGAGTTTCACCTGTGTTATTTGTCTGTATATGGCCACCAGTTTGGGTAGATCCGTATAATCAGGGTCGATGCGATGAACCCGTGACAGATATGTGCGTACCTTGGCAATTTTATCCGGTTCGGGCCCATTATCCTTTAAATACAACATAAAGGCATAGGCGGCATTGGCATTGATGATCTTGTTTTCCGGAAGGGTTTCCGTAGTTTTTTCAAAATACCGGATGGCGGTTTCCAGGTTTCCTTCCTGTACCATGCGCACACCCTGGTTGTTCATCTGGACCACCTCGTCAACGGCGGTTTCCAGTAACCTTTCCCCTTCGTCTTCCCGCTTGAGATCCTTGTACATTTCCTTGATATGATCGAGAATCTCCTGGTCTTCATGGTTGCTCTGAATGATGCGTCGCACAAATTCCCGCCCAAGATCTTCGTTGCCCTGGTGCAGCAGTGTTCGTGCCAGGTCGATCCCGGAAGTTGTGTTGATAACCCGCGGGTCCTTATTTATGATCTTCATGGCCCTGTCGATTTCTTCTTTGGCTTTATCGGGTTGATCCATTTTCATGAAGACAAGACTTTTGGCGACCGCAATCTGGACTGCTGCCGTCGAGTCGTGAGAGAACTCCGCCGTGGCATCCCGGAGGACCTTCAGGCTTTCTTCCGGAGCAGCCTTTTCAGTGAGAACCTTGGCCAGACCAGTGTAGTCGGATGGGCTCTTGTAACAGGAGAACCTACCCTGCTTTACCGCTTTCTTGTAAGCCAGCTCCGCCGTTATGAGGTCCTGGTTACGGTAAGCGATTTCTCCGAGTTCCCGCTGCCTCCTCACGGCTTTCGGTGAAATCGCCACACCTTTAATCAGCGTGTCTTGAGCCTTCGCGAAGTCGCCCATTTTTCCCCATGTCTTTGCCAATTCATCATAGGCCGACATCACTTTGTCGTTCATTTGGATAAGTTCCAAATATATCTGTGCGGCCTCACTGTATCTTCCCTGTATATACCTTATTTTTCCTATGCCGAGCATGGCCCAGGGAAATTTCCCCAACGCGGATACTTGATCGAAAAAGGCCTCGGCGTCATCGTAAGATTCCATCTTAATCAGAAGATCGCCCTTAATTTTAAGCAACTCGGCAAGATGCTTCGGGTGCCCTGATATCAAATCATTACATATCGTGAGGGCATCTTCGTACTCCATGGCCTCGATTCTTTGTTCTATGATTCTGATGCTTTCTTTTTTATCGATCAGCATTCGGATCTTTTTTTCCAGAATCTGTTTGGTGAAGGGTTTGATGAGATATTCATCGGGCTGAAATTCCGCCGCTCCCATGATCATTTCCAGAGAATTCTCCGCCGTCACCATCATAAAGATCGCCAGGGGATGAAGCAACTGCCGGTATTTAACCTCTTCCAGCACCTGCTGCCCATCCTTTCCGTTACCGAGGTTATAATCGCACAGGACGATGTCATAACGGCGGGTCATGATGCGATTGACAGCCTCTTCACCGTTCAGGGCATCATCGATGCTTACAATGCCCATGGAGGTGAGCATGTTACGCATGGTGATGATAAAGTTACGGAAATCGTCCACGAGGAGAACTCTTCTCCTCTTCCATCGCAAGGCTTTATCTTCCTCTGGTTCCTTCATGTTTTTTCCATCTATTGGGGGACAGTCTTTCTTTTAGCACTGATTTTGGCCATTGTTAATTCTTCCACTTTTCTCTAAAGGTTATCGGCTTGAATGCCGATGATCTTTAAAAAGTTTTGTGAAAAGAGCTCTACAAAAAATCCGGAGCGATATAATGAATCCTCAATCCCAGCCTCATGGAGCAGAACTTTCTCCTGATTCGGCGCTCGATTCTGAATCAATACAAAACATGGTTAGCAACAAATATGCCGTATGGCACGATGTTTGCCGCCAAGATGTTTTTTCATCCGTCCAGGAACAAATCGACGCCACGGATCATGGCGCCTCGCTAATCGATGCCCGGGGATTCATCCTCCAGGCGAACAAATCGTTTTCCTGTGCCCTGGCACATGACATCTCAGAAATAATCGGCGCCAATATTTTTTCCGTCCTTCCGGAAGATTCGGCGCGCTTATGGAGACACGGATTGACAAAGGCTGCGGAAAGCGGCCGGTCAATACGTCTCGAGATGTCAGGAAACGACGGGATGTATGAACATACCGTTTATCCGGTTGGCGATGCCAAAAGAGAGCATAACCGGTTTTTTATCGTCAGCCGCGATATAACGGAAAAGAAGCTGATCGAGAAAGAAAGGGCCGATCTGCAGGCGCACCTGCTGCAGTCGCAAAAAATGGAAGCCATCGGCACCCTCGCCGGAGGCATCGCCCACGACTTCAACAATATCCTCATGGGGATACAGGGATATGTGTCGCTTCTGCTTCACGATCTGAAAAAGAATCATCACATGTATGAAAAGCTCAAGTGCATCGAAGCGCAGATCGAAAGCGGGGCCACTCTTACCAAACAACTGCTGGGATTTGCCCGCGTTGGTCCCCATGAGACCAGACCTACAAACCTGAATGCCTTTCTTGCTGAAAAGGCCAAAATGTTTCACCGGGCGAAAAAGGATGTGCTGCTTCATTTCGATTTATGTCCCTCTCTCTGGACGGTAAGAATTGACCCCCATCAGATCGAACAGGTGTTTCTCAACCTGTTCATAAATGCCTGGCAGGCCATGCCGGAAGAGGGGGAGGTCCATTTGGAGACAAGAAACATTTACCTCCATGGTGATGAACTCAATTCCATGGGTATCAATCCGGGGCCTTTTGTTCGGATTTCACTTTCCGACACGGGTATGGGGATAGATCCAATGATTCTGCCGCGCATCTTCGATCCTTTTTTCACCACTAAGAAGATTGGCCGGGGCACGGGATTGGGGCTGGCATCGGCATATGGAATAATAAGAAGTCATGGAGGACATATCAGGGTAAACAGCATCCACGGTAAAGGAACGACGTTCTTTATTTATTTGCCGGCGGTGGATTCGCCGCCGGAGGAGAAAATGCGCCGGGAAACGGAGGGTGCTCTCTCAGGTCGGGAAGGCATCCTGATCGTAGATGATGAAAGGCAGATCATATCCGTTCTGAAAGAGATGCTGGAAATCCTTGGCTACCGGATATTCGCCGCTGGTTGTGGTCAGGAAGCGATTGCGGTATATAAAGAAAAGCATGATGAGATCGATCTGATCATCCTCGATATGATCATGCCGGGCATGGGTGGGGGTAAAGCCTTTACCCTGCTGAAGGAAATCAATCCCAAAGTCAGGATCATCCTGGCGACCGGCTACAGCGTCAACAATGAAATCCAGAAGATCATGGCCAGGGGATGCAACGGCTTTCTTTCCAAACCATTCAAGCTTGACGAATTGTCCAGAGAGATCCGCGGCGTTTTGGATAGTCCCGTTGCAGATCAAGATCTGCACATTTTGTAATGAAGACGAATCCAAACTTGAGATAAGTAGACAATTAAAACCATTCCGGCCGTTGAGGATGAACTCATCGCCGATGTGCTCTATCCTTCCAGGAAACGGGATGCGGCGGCGAGGAATTCGCCGAGCAATTTTTTGCTGACGACAAAGATATGCCCGATGTTTTTCTCGATCGTGCGATTCAATCCGTTTGTGGATATGGAGAGGTTGCCTCCCTCCCTGAGTCCCCATTTTTGACTGGCCACACACGACCCCGGAGGGGCGATGGGGTCCCGGGATCCTCGGTAGTCGAAGATGCAGACCCCCGCCTCCCTCAGGCTTCCCATGTTCACGGCTTTGCCGTTCAGGGCGGGATTTGAAGATGGCAGGCAATATCGTTCTTCAGCAATCCGGTTGTCAAGGAAGATATGTGCCAGCCATTCACGATGGGCGCGGGCAGGGAATTTCGTTCCATGGGTCAGCCAATACAGGAATGGCGCGGCATCTTCGACGGCCCCGGGGTATGAGGCCCGGCCATAGAAACCTATTGGGACGGTATAGTGAATTCCCGGCTGGATCTCGTTCATGCCCGCCTGGATAACCTGGGGGGGTACGTTGACGTCTCCGAAGAGGTTTTCCATAACCAGGGGGTCGTAGCGTTTTCTGATGAACGAGCGCATGGGACCCTGTCCGCTGGCTCCGTCATCGAATCGGACCGGGCAGGCCATCAGCACGATCTTCCTGATGTCCATGGCCCGACCGCTGATCAGTCTTTCTTCCGCTCTTCTGGCCAGATAGGGTAAAAGCAACGTACCGCCCATACAGTATCCCATCGCGCATATCTCCCGGCCGGGGTTCATTGCGGAGATCATATCGAGATATGTTTCATGAACGGTTCCCCCATAAAAATCGAGGCCGAGACCGCTCTCCCTGGCGCCCGGATCGCCGTAATCAACCAGGTAGATGTCATATCCCATATACAGGAGACCTTCTACGACCGACTTGTCTTTGGCGAGATCAAAAAGTTCCGGCTTATTGATGAGTGGGGTGGCCAAATAGAGAATGCGGCCGTTTTTTTTTACTCCCGGGGGAGTCAGGTAACGGCGTAAAGAAACGCTGTGCAGATTACTGCCCGCAACAGTTTCATGGGGGCAGCAACCGATTTTTCCACCTGTGGCCGCTTCAGAAAACGCCTTGATGTCGAAGGCTTTCATCCGATGCAGGTTCTCCAGTCGCCTGCGGCTTTCCTCAAGATAAGCCAGGAATGTCTGGGGCGAATCGATGTTGTTCTGAATCGGACTGAAGGGCAGAACATCGTCGCCGATGGGAGATTCCGTAATGGTGATCAACAGGGATTTGAGGAGCTCCTTCATCGCCTTCAGCCTCGAGAGTCCCGTCACGTTGTAATCATATTCAAGGTCCTGAAAACGACCGATATATCCCCGGAGCATCTTTTGCCCCCGGGATGTGGTGGCTGCGGCAAAGGCCCTCTGCCTGTCGAAACGGCCGTCGGTAATAAAGCGATCGGTCAATTCGTAAAGAAGTTCTCCATAGCGGGCATATACCCGGGCGTTGCCCTCGCTGTAGATGTCTAAATTTGTGCCTTTTCTGACGGCATTTTTAACATTGTTTTTCATCGGTCCGGTAACGAAGATGTCGAGCAGTTCCTTCTGCCAGTTTGCCGCATATGCCAGGGGACCGTAGATCATCGGGTTGCTTCCCACGGCGGACAGCAGATCGCGGTAGTGAAAATAGGCTTTAAGCTGGTCATAGGCGGCATTGCTTTTCCAGGGGACGTTGGTTCGATAATTCACACTGCGATCTACCGGAGTGAGCCCCATTGCCTTTACCAGTTCGGAAGCGGACGCTCTGTGTCTTTCCATCATGATAAGCCTCCCGATATACATGTTTCTTCAACACATATATCGGATATATTTCAAGAGCGCTTTAATCTGATAAATAGAAGTATTGAGACCATTGAAAAATGGCTTCGCCGCGGCTCAGAAATCTTTTTCGCCTCTGAATGGGTAACGTATAAACCTTATTCATTACCGAGCGTTAAGTTCAATCACGCAACGGCGAAAAAGATTTGATTCGCCGCTTGCGAACCATTTTTCCGCAGTTATGCAAATCTCTCGTATTATGAAATGATTCTGAGAGGATGATTAGATGTCGATGGAGGTTCCTTCCCGGGCAAAAAAAACATGGAGGTCATTTTCAGCACGATAATGATCGATATCCAGAGACATTTGATCGAGCTGATCATCGGTTCTCATGGGATCATGGTGGAAAAGCGCCAACTGTTTGACCCCGGAACTGATTGCCGTATCGATGGCATACTCGTAGGGTGAATGTCCCCATCCGATTTTGCCATGATCATATTCAGCGCGGGTGTATTGGGAATCGTAGATGAGAAGATCGGCATCCCGGTAAAATGATTCCAGGTTTTGATTTGCTTCCTGTGCCGCCTGGTCGCCCTCCCGGTGTATTTGCTCATCATAGCCGGGGTCGCCGGGGTCGGTACAAAAAATGTTCCGGAACGGCTCCGTGTCGTATGCGGTGCACAGAACCTTTCCCCCGTATTCGAAACGGTATCCCATGCAAAGCACCGGATGATTCAGGTATCTCGTTCGGAGATGCAGACCGTCCCCCAGGTCAAAAGAGCCTTCCTTGATATCGTGATAGGAGATATGGGAAGACAATTCTTCCTGGCGAACCGGGAAATAACGATAGCTCAGCACTGTTCCCAATACTTCCTTGAGCGAGCGTTCTTCGAATGTTATGGGACCGTAAATGCGCAGATGAGCGCATGGTAGATAAATGGGGGTAAAAAAAGGCAATCCTTGAATGTGATCCCAATGGGTGTGGCTCAGGAAAATATCGAGTTCGGTGGAATTCCATGGGATATTTCTTGCCATTAAACTATTGCCGAGTTCGCGTATCCCCGATCCGGCGTCAATGATGATGATCCTTTTTACATCAGTCAGTTGTAATTCCAGGCAAGGTGTGTTGCCACCGTATTTCACGGTTTTGTGGCCGGGGCAGGGGATTGAGCCTCGTACCCCCCAGAATGTCACTTTCATAAGCTTCTAAGTCAACTCCAGAAAAATCTTTGCCTTTTCCAGCTCCTGGTCCACGAGTCCGGCCATTGCCGGGATTGCTTCCACATCGATCCCCGCGAGTTCGATATAGGAATCGATGATGTCTTTCGGTACGAATGCGGACGTTTGTGGGTACAGGCAGTGAGAAATCATGTTTGCCGCCGCGACAATGGATGGGAAGAAATCAGCGTTATTCCGGGCCGGAGCGCTCATATGGTGATCCCGCATGGCGACCGTTATTTGTGTGCTCAAGCGCCATTTTTCCGCAATGAGAGTTCCAATGTGACAATGCCCCATGCCGAATGTTGCCTCCTCCCTTTCATGGATTAAATATCGACCGTTGTCTTCATGGGCATATAGGAGATTGCGGTACTGGTCCATGTACAGGGACATCAGCGGAATTTTACCGAGATCATGTAGAAGCCCGGCGACGAAGTATTCTTCCCGCTCGGTGGGAGGGACGCCCTTTTGGATCGCGAGAATTTTGGCTGTCACTCCGGTGGACAGGCTGTGCATCCAGAAATCATTCATGATTTTAGCAGACATCTTCTCGTGCCGGCAAAGATTGTCCATAACGGCCGAACATAGAGCAAGGTTTTTTACCGTGTTCATTCCGAGAATGATTATCGCCCGCGTCAGGGACGAAATGGGTTCGCCATAGGAGTAATAAGCGGAATTTATCAATCTGAGCACTTTGCCGGTCAGTACCGGATCGAGAGCGATGATGCGGTTTAGGTCGTTTGCCGAGGCCAAGGGATTATTGCATATAGCCAGCACCTTACTCATGGTGGTAGAAAGGCTGGGCATCCCTTCGAGATAGGATTTGATTTCCTTGGGGATATTATTTGGCTGGCTCGTTTCCCTATGCATATAGGCGCTATTTCCTACCGTCTATGATTATATGCTGCAACATGTTCCAGGCCTTTTCGACGTTTTCTCTCTCCGTTTCTCTCGCTGTCTTTGAAGAAGGCCCGGGTGAATATACAGTTATCACCTGTCCATCCTTGTCCCTGATCTCTTTGACGCCCAAATCGTCCGTGCCCTCTTTGGCCGCTATTTCCTGACGGATCATCAATTGGATCGTCTCATCGGAAACACCGGCCTTCTTGAGAGACATGACCTGTTCGGGAGTTAGGGCAGCGGTAAAACCCGGAGCGATAAGTATCTGACAGGCAACCAAAAGCAAAAACAAGAAATCTCTTTTCATGGACCAATGATTATTTCTTTTTTTCATAATGCTGAAAATGGCTTATGACTTTAGGGTTTTCAAGCTCATCCGGGGTCATCTTTTCAAGCATCTCCAGGGCGGCTATGTCCAGCTTGACGCGTTTGATCTTGGCATCGAACAGGGGGATGTTCTTCTTGTATAATTGTCGCTTGGCCTTCTCCAGAAAGGGCTTTTCCGTGAGCTGCCGACGCATGGCATCGCGGGCGACGATAAGCTCCGCAAGCCGGTTCTTCAAATGTTGCCCCCTGTCGGCGTCCGTTTGGAGCCTATCTGGTGTTTTCGACGTCTTGGCATCCATTTCGGAAGAGTATCCATTTTCAATCGTTGAGGGGGTAGGATTTGCCACTCCACCAGTGGCCTTGGGCCGATTGGCGCCGGGATCTTCCGTTAGCGTTTTGATGTTTCGCACTCCGTAAGCGTTGGATGCCTTTTCCATCAACTTGGTTTTTCTGATGCAGACATCGATGACAAAGGAGCCCCGGGCGGTGGAAAAGGGGATGACGATGCTTGGATTCTTCAGGATGTGGTTGATGGTGTGATCGCCGCCATACACCACCGAAGGAATTGCCGCATATACGGACATGCCTTCCTTTTCCATCTTCGTTCGGGCTACGCCGGAGATCATGTTGGTGATCTCGCCTACGGCATCCAGCACGTCCCGTGTTAGTTCGTCAATGGTTTCACCGAGCATGTTGCCGGCAATATGGCATATGCAGGCATTACTGAAACTGATGGCCAGGGAACCGATGGCGTCTCCGGTGATCCCGATGATGCCGGAAACATCTCCGTGGGCATCATCGCTCTTTTTTACGTAGGGCTTCCCGGCAATAGGATTCACGAAGGCCATGGTCTTCAATACCTCCACGGTCCCGGCAATAAATGGATTTATATATTTGACATCCATGGCTGCCTTAAATTGAAATGGCCTTGCCAGTCCAGCGTTGATGCTTTTCGAACGCATCTTCGACTGCTTGCACAAGGATATCCACCTTTATCGGTTTGGTAAAAAAATCGTCGAATCCCGCTTCCCGACATTCTTCGATTTCAAACAAACCAGCCCAGCCGGTCATGGCATAGAGGATCGTCAGGGGTTTAAGCTTGCGGATGGCCCTGCACAAATCGATTCCATTCATTCCAAAAAGTTTTAAATCAAGGAAAATAACCGTAAAATCATTAATATTTACCTGCGAGAGGGCCTCAGCAGCTCCGTCGGCCAAAAACACCTCACAGTCCATATCACCGAGGATATTCTCCATCATCTCCCGCATGGGTCGTTCGTCGTCAACGACAAGTATTTTTTTCGTCATTGGTAAACACTAATCGGCTTTGCCGGATTTTTAAAAAACGTCTCGCCATTGATTGGCGGCATCGTAAAGAAGTTCATATGGGGCGAGAGCGCTTTACCATTCGTTACTGTCAAGTGCGCAACAGTACGTCTCCTTCCCTGGGATTCTTGCGCCTTGACTCGGGAGCGTTTTTAATTCGACGTCTTGTTCGTGACTTTTAGAAATTCACCTTGATTAATTGCTATCAATATTCATGCCGTATCTGGAAGAAAATCATAGCGAACCTCGATTATTTAGTTATTGCCGGGTTGCCGACGCCAATCAAGATGGGGCCTTTAACTGGTTCCGCATCTGGGCGTCAGTCAAAACAGAGTGAATGACAATAAATTTCGACAGGCCGACAGATTGAAAAAGCTCGCAAATGACCGCACCGGTGCTGTGGGTCAGCACATCGCGGGTGTCGGGCATAGGGGATTGAATAGTAAATCGGTCTCCGGAGGCGGAGAAAATAGCCTCCACCAGATAATGAGTCAGCATGACCATGCCGCTTATGGAAATGAGCTCCGCTTCCAGGGCAAAGAAAGGCGTTTCCATTATTTTCTTCAGATACCCCGGAAGATTGAAGTTGTCGCAGAATGAAATCCCCAGTCGCCGGTGATAAGTGTCGATAAATTTGTCGTCAATGGCGTAATCGGCATACAAATGGGGAAAAGTCTGCCGGAAGCTCATGAGGAGCATCTTGCCTACTTCATATAGTAAGGCCCCGAGTTCGACTTCCATTCGCTCCTGCTGATTGAGACGAAATTCCCGGGCGAAGATGGTTCCGGCAACGACGTAGCGGGCGAAACTCTTGGCGGCAAGAAGCGTGGTTTCCCTGTCGTCGGAGTTATGGGGCAGGGAAAAGAAAAGGATGAAAAGTTTCGTATGCTCAACCCCCAATCTCATGACGGCATCGTAAAAATGAGTCAGTGCCCCGGACCGAAGCTTTCCCGAGTATGCCGCATTTGCCATGGCGAAGAGGCGCCCGGTGATCTCCGGCGCCAATCTCGATTTGAGACATTCGATGTCGTTGTGGTTGGCATCGGGGTTGTCGAGTACGGCGATGACTTCCGGATCGATGAAGCGGTTAAGATGGGCGAAAACTATTTCTTCGATATTACCCAGGATCAAATCGGCTTGTCGGTCATCCATTTTTCAATATATTTCAATATTTCCGCCATGCATGAATATTTTTCTCGCCCAACTTTCCTTATACGTTTCTCCCGTGGTTGTAAACGAAATTATGACTGTCGATCCCGGCGTCGATATTATGTCGCTTTCGTCAATCATCCGACAGCCATTATGTTCCGACTTGACAGCCAACGCTCCTTTATCGTACCGTTTTGCATCAACTGCCGGGGGAGTACATCGAGATGAGAAATAAGGACAAAAAGGGAAAAATGGAGAATCTTCTGCCGTTGTGTCCGGGGTTGGCTATCGGGGCTTACGTTCATGTTGCCCTGGAGGGAGCGGGCGCCTGCCGGGGTCTTTTTGTCGGGATGGAGTTTGGTCAATACCTGCTGGTCAAGTTGCCCCTTATCCCCGACATCGGGAATAAGCTTTACATGAAGAACCACGTCATCATCCGTTATGTCCACGGAGGGAATATCTATGGCTTCCGTTCCACTCTTATCGGTCTGATCAGGGAATCTATCCGCCTGGCTATCTTTGCCTATCCCGAGGCGGTGGAGAGCATGAATCTCCGCAGGGAGGAGCGCTTCGCCTGCCTGCTGCCGGGGGTCTTGAAGATTGCCGGCCCTGGTGAGGAAACGACAATCGGGGAGGGAAAACTTACCGATCTGAGCAGCGGCGGCTGCAGCTTTGAAATTGTCCTGTCGGAGAATAGCGAAATTCCGGAATGGAAGATCGGAATGGTGATGCAATTGCAATTCCGGCTGCCGGACGTCTCGCAATTGATCGACACGGAATCGGAGTTGCGAATGATCCATGAGGATCAGAACCTGGCGCGTCTGGGACTGAAGTTCCGCGGCGTTCCTGGTCAGGGTGTTCAGAATAACAACGAAGCGGCGATCCGGATTTTTCTTGCCGATCTCAAGAAAAAATTCAGTTTTGACAACCATGGTTCGGCGCTCTGAACATCAGGACGAATTTTTCAAATAGTTCGGCTTGAAAATGAAAGAGCATTTCTTCCCTCATAAGCTTCAGAGCCTCGAAAGGTTCAAGTCTTTTCTTGTAAGGCCGGTCGGATGTCAGGGCGTCGTACACGTCCGCTAAGGAGCACAACCGTGCGTAAATGTGTATCTCGTCTTTTCTTAGGCCCCGGGGGTATCCGGAACCGTCATAACGCTCGTGATGCTGCAAGACGATCAATCTCGATTCCGTGGTCAATTGCCTCGTTTCCAGAAGTATTTTATAGCCGTCGGCGGGGTGACGTCGTATTTCCCTCATTTCCTCTTCCGTGAGCTTTGCCGGTTTGTTGATGATTTCCTGGTTGATTTTCACTTTTCCGAGATCATGAAGGAAAAAACCGACCCCCAGGGCATGGATGTCATGATCCGAGGAATTTTTGAAGAATGACTTCGCCAGGGTCACCCCCAGGATCCCTACGTTTACCGAATGGGTATAAGTGTAAAAATCGTGTGAGTTGATGTTGATCAGATAATAAGTGGTGTAATCATCTTGAAGGATGAGATTGACTATTTCGGAAATTCCCTTCTTTGCTTCATTGATTCGATAAGTTGAAGGTTTATTTAAAAGATTCTGCATCATGACCATGGAGTGTTCGATGACCAGATTTGCCTTTTTCTCAGAGGCGAGGGTCTTATCGTGAATGCTGCTTATCAGCTCGGGAGGGACGACATCTTTTCCATTGTCTTCGCCCGGGTCTTTCACCGGTCCCGATAACGACTTCCGACCACCCGCCCGCAATCTGCTGCGACCGAAATCTACCTTTACATGTCCGATTCCGCTGTCGATTATCTTGTTGATCTCCGCTTCCGAGGTAATCAGGAAGTTGTTCCTGAGAAAGGGATGTTCATGCCAGGAGACAGGGATCTCCACAAACATGCCTATCTCCAGTTCATCCACTGGAATTTTCATGTCGCCGCCATTACAGATTTTAAGAAACGGCTCGTGAAGAATAATATGTCCGCGAGCCTAACAATTCAAAAAGATTTCGCTTCTTCCTCTTCCAGAGGAATGATCTGATCCGGTCGAACAACGGTGCTCCTTGCATGTCCGGCAACACCGTATGCCCCTTCCTTTCCGCCCGGATAGGGGAGCGACTTTTTGCCGCCTCTTCCGGCCGGCGCAAGGCTTGCCTCGGAATTAGTGATTGCCTGACCCGTGATCCGATATGAATGCGAGAAGCCATCACCTCTTGCCCCTCCGCCTATTACGGAATAGATCTCGGTTACAAGGGATTCCATCTGGGCGGCCTGGGCGGATAGTTCCTCGGCGGCGCTGGCCGTTTCCTCGGCATTGGCTGCCGACTGCTGGGTTATTTTATCCATTTCGGCAATGGCCCGATTGATTTGTTCTATGCCCTGGGCCTGTTCCTGCATGGCGGAATCTATCTCTTTGATGAGGGTGTTGGTTTTCTTGCCCTCGTCGCCCATTTTGTAAAACTCTTCCAGGGTTTTTGCGACGAGGTTCATCCCTTCCTTGATCTCCCGAGACATCTCTCCGATGATCGATTCGGTGTTTCTGGCCGCTTCCGCCGAGCGCATGGCGAGATTGCGTACTTCTTCGGCAACGACGGCAAAACCCGCCCCCGCCTCACCGGCCCGGGCGGCCTCGACGGCGGCGTTCAAGGCCAGAAGGTTGATCTGAAAAGCTATCTCGTCACTCGTTTTGATGATTTTTGCCGCTTCGGCGCCGGATTCGCCGATGCGCTTCATGCAGGTGTCTGTTTCCCGGAGCGACTTGTGAGAGCTTTTCATAAGTGCGAAAGTTATGTCCCCCGTCTTTGTCATCAAACTTGAATTATCCATTGCTTTCTTCGTCATGGATGACATTTCCTCGAGGGATGAAGACGTTTCCTCAATCGCCGAGGCGGCGACGGAGGCGCCTTCCGCGAGACTCTGGCTGGCTGAAGCAACCTGAGATGAAGCGGAGGAAACCTGGGCCGTACTGTCGGAAAGGCCGTCAACCGTTCCTTTGATCGCGCCGCTGATGGATCGTGAGATCATGAAGCCGATTCCAAACGCAAGAATGGCGCCTAAAGCCGTTCCCGTCGCCAGCAATGTCATTGTTGTGCCTTTGCTGATTAAATTGGTCAGATACTCGCCGGTGCTCAGATAACCCATGATGCCGCCAAAAAGTATCAGTACCGCGCTTGCGCTGCTGCCGAGAAACAATTTCTGATTGAGTGTCATTTATCCATTCCCCCTTTTTATAGAATTAAATTATTCTCAGGCGGCCTTTTCCAGCGCCGTCAATTCTTCGTTGTTCAGAACTTTATCGATGTCCAGGAGTATCTTTACCCCGCCGCCGGTTTTAGCCATGCCGAGGATGTAGTCCGTCTCGAGTTTGTTGCCAAAATTGGGGGTCTCCTCGATATCCGAAGCCTTGATGTTGAGTACCTCGGAAACGGAATCCACGACGATGCCCATGGGAATCTTCCGCATCGGACCCGTTATTTCCACCACGATAATGCAGGTTCTCTCCGTGTATTCCATGGCTTGCATGTTGAACTTCAGCCTCAAATCCATTACGGGTATAACCTTGCCGCGCAGATTGATTACGCCTTTGACATATAATGGAGTTTGGGGGACCGTGGTTATGGTCATCATACCGATAATTTCTCTTACCTTCAGGATGCCGATGCCGTATTCTTCTCCCGCCAGGACGAAGGTGAGGTATTTCCCTTCCCGGTCTTTGCTGTGCTTGATTTTTTCATCTAACGTCTTGATTGTGTCGTCCGTCATGTCCATTCTCCTTTGCATTCATATTTATATCGATGAGCGAATGGATAATCCTATGGGGAAGTACGCCGGCAGGGCGTCAGGACATCGATTCGCTCAAGGTAAACAATCCTTCCGTGTCTATGATCAACCCAATTTGCCCGTCCCCGAGAATCGCTCCTCCGGCAATCCCCTTGATATTCTTGATGCCGTCGCCCAGACTTTTTATGACGACTTCGGCTTTGCCCAATATTTCATCGACCATCAGTCCTTTGGCACGGCCGTCTCCTTCCATAACCACGATTATGGATTCCCATGGTTCCTTTGGAGTTGTCTCGACATTGAACAATTCGCCGAGTCGCATCAGAGGCAGGAGATGACCCATGACATTGATCATCTCGCCTCTTCCCACCACATTGGAACAGGATTCTCTGGTTGGCCGGAGGGCTTGTCGGATAGCCGTCGTGGGCAGGATGTAGCGTTGGCGTCCCACTTTTACAATCATGCCGTCGATAATGGCCATGGTAAGGGGGAAGCTTGTGGTAAAGGTGGTACCAACGCCCAGGGAGGAGGAGATCTCAATCTTGCCGCGCAACTTGTCGACGGCCTGCTTGACGACATCCATTCCCACCCCTCGTCCGGAAACGTCGGTGATTTTGTCAGCCGTGGAGAGTCCGGGCAGGAGGATCATCCGGTATATTTCCTGGTCGGAGAGCACCTCTCCATCCTGGATCAGGTTGTTGCTCAGTGCTTTAAACAAAATCTTTTCCCGATTTAAACCGCGTCCGTCGTCCGAGATTTCGATGACGATATTGCCGCCCCGATGATAGGCCTTGAGTTTGATCTGCCCCTTTTCCTCCTTGCCCGCCGCCAGACGTTCCGCGGGTACTTCCAAGCCGTGATCCACGGCATTGCGGACAAGGTGAACGAGGGGCGTGTAGATTTCATCCACCATGTTCCGGTCGATTTCAGTATCCTCTCCGACCAACTCGACGGCTATAAGCTTACCGCTGTCTTTGGCGAGGTCGCGAATCAGGCGGGACATGCGTTGAAATGCCTGTTTGATGGGAATCATCCGCAGACTTGTCGTCGCCCGCTGCAGACCGGAGGTGATACGGAATAGCTGGGCGATATTCCTCATGAGATTCCTGTCCGTGGTCAACTGGTTGCTGATATCCTGCTCGATCATCGACTGGCTGATGACCAGTTCTCCAACCATGTCGATCATATCATCGAGCTTGCGGATGTCCACTCGTATCGTGGTTGTATCGGTTATTTGCTCCGCCTGCTTTCTCAGTGCCCGGGTTACTTGTTTGGGCGTGGCCAGCCCCTCAGTGATGAGCGTCTCGCCGATTTTTTTGCCCGGCTTTTCCGCAGAGACCTTCAAGCCTTCATTTAGGGCGTCTTTGGTGATCATCCCATCTTCCAGGAGAATTTCGCCCACCAGCTTGGCGACTGGTATTATCTCCTCACCTTGATCGAGTTTATGGATGCGGTTCAGCAAATCGGTCAAATCGTCAGCTTCTCCGGCGATCGCCTTTCCATCCAGTTCGTTTCTGACCTGTCCTATCAATGACTTCAGGGCATCGGCGCCGTCCAGGATGACGTCAATAATCGGCGGTGAGACGCGGAGTTCGCCGTTACGGGCTTTGTCGAGGAGGTTTTCCAGGGAGTGGGAGAGGTCTCGGATCGTATCGAGATTCAAGAAACTGGCCACCCCTTTTATGGAATGAAAGGGACGGAAGATGGCATTGATAAATTCCTTGTCTTCCGGATTTTGCTCCAGATTGAGAATATTAACCTCGATCTGTTCTATGTATTCGAGTGACTCGGTGATGAAATCCCTGAGGAGACCTTCATCTTGCTCCTGGAGGGAGGCGGCCGCCGTTGTCAGTGTTTGCCCTTCCTCCGCGCTGTCCGATTTCTCTATGGCTTCCCGCCCTTCCTGAAAACCCGTAAGGCCGCTGATGGACTTGAGGTAGATATCGATGCACCCATCGTTCTCATAGCCCTCCTTGTGCTGGTAATCACGCACGATTTCCTGCAACAACGATATACCTCTTTCAAAAAGTTCAAAGCCGCCGGCCTTGTCACCGACACTGTCCATAATGATCTGTTCCAGGAGGTGATTCATGGCGACTCCCACCCTCAGAACCGGTGCCAGTTGGATCTGGGTGGCCGCTTCGGTTATGCCTTCCAATGTGTTCAGGAAGCCGCCTGCGGATGGAATATCGAGCTCACGGGTGCTGAGGAAAAGGAAATCGGACGCCATACGGTCAACAAGGCTTGAAAGTTTTTCGTAATCCATTGCTAAACCATCCTTATAATTTCTGCGGCAATGAGGTCTAAGGGCAGGACCCTTTCCACCGCCCCCAATTTGATAGCTTCCTTGGGCATGCCGAAAACGACGCAGGATTTTTCATCCTGGGCGATGGTGCCCGCTCCCGCATCCCTCATTTCTTTGAGCCCCTCCGCGCCATCGGCGCCCATGCCGGTGAGAATGACGCCGATGGCATTCGCGCCGGCAAATCGCGCCGTCGATTTGAAGAGTATATCCACGGCGGGACGTTGGTGATGGACCATGGGTCCGGTTTTTACCTCTACGTAATACCGTGCGCCGCTCCTCCTCAGGATCATGTGATAATTTCCCGGAGCGAGAAGCGCCGTGCCCGGAATCACTGAGTCGTTGTCTCTTGCCTCCCTGACATTGATCTGGCATAAACTGTTTAGGCGTTCGGCAAAGGCGGTGGTGAAATTGGCCGGCATGTGCTGAACGATGACCACTCCGGGGGCATTGTGGGGCAGTTTGGTAAGGACCGCCTTGAGCGCTTCCGTTCCGCCTGTGGAAGCCCCGATGGCGATGATCTTGTTGGTGGTCTGCGCCAGCGCCCGGGGATGTTCCTGGGATGTCTGCACGGTTGCGCCGCGGGCGGGCGATTGAATCAACTTGGCTCGTGCCGCCGCCCTGATTTTATCGGCGAGTTGGGCGCTCATGTCCCCAACGCTGTAAGAACCTCCCGGTTTGGCGATGACATCAACCGCGCCGATGTCCAGGGCCTCCAGGGTCAGCTTCCCTCCCTTGGGGGTGAGTGAACTTACGATGATAGTCGGCAGGGGATAATATTTCATCAACTTGCGGAGAAAAGTCAGACCGTCCATCCGAGGCATTTCTACATCCAGCGTGATGACATCGGGCTTTAGATTGACGATTTTGTCACGGGCGACAAATGGATCGGGCGCCGCCCCGACGATTTCAATATCCGGATACTTCGCCAACTCTTCCGAAAAAATTTTTCTTACAATCGCCGAGTCATCGACAATAAGGACTTTGATCTTGTTCAATGCTATCGGTCCTCCTGTTCGTAAGGAAACCAGTCGCCCCGGCGAAGGTTCTGCACCTTGTAGATGATCGCTTCATTAGTCAAGGAATTGTAAACTACCTTGCGGCCCATGTTGCCACCGGCATCTTCGGATACGATGGCGATATCGTGCCTCGCGAGAACCTTCTTCGCCATGGAGACGTTTCCCTTGGCAATACCCATGCATGCTCGGTCATCAAGAGCGGCGCCACCGAATATCTGTGCGCACAGGTGTTTTTTTTTACGTTCTTGCCGGTCATGAGGCGGATCATGCAGCCCAGGGCGACATTTCCGTATTTGGCTGTTGCCTCTTCAGGGACATCGATGAACGGATAGAGATAGTGGCACATGGCGCCGATCTTTTTTTTCGAATTCCATAAACAAACCGCCACGCAGGAGCCAAGCACCGTCGATATTCGCGAAGGTTCTTCGCTCATGTATATCTGCCCAGGCAAGAGCATAAAATCGATGAAGTCTCTTGGTTTAATTGCTTGTGTCACAGGACTGATTTCTAGAAATCGAGATCTTCGCCTTCGATTTCATCCCTTTCCGGATAATCTCCATATTTTTCAAGCCCGAGGGCGGATTGGAGGATATGTTTGAGTTCCTCGGGAAGAAAGGGTTTCTTCAGAAACCCCTTTGCACCCAGACGGGCCGCCTCTTCAATGCGCTCCCGGTTGGCTTCGGTGGTAACCACGATAACCGGAATGTTTCGATACAGATCGTCTTTTCCAAGCTCCTGCATCAGTTCGATGCCATTCATTACCGGCATATTGATGTCCGTAATGACGACGTCGATCCAGGACGATGCAAGTGCGTCCAGAGCTTCTCTTCCGTTCGCCGCTTCATGAAAGGCGGCGACGTCGAATTTGGAAAGAGTGATGATTTTGCGGATTACTGATCTCATGGAAAGCGAATCGTCAACGATCAGAACATTACAGGACATTTATTCTTCTCCATTTTTTTAAATGGTGACGCTCTTTCCTGGTGCGGCCGGCGCCGGCGCCGGCATGGGGCGATCCTATTTGTTAGTCTTTCTGTAGATGCTCGGTTCAATATAGGTGAAGTCATGTTTCAGCCCCGTCAGACTTTCGGAATGGCCGACGAAAAGATAACCCCCCTTGTTCAGGCAGTCGAAAAACCTGTTGACAAGGCTGTTTTGGGTTGCTTTATCAAAATAGATCATTACGTTGCGGCAAAAGATAATGTCGCAGCGAAATTCAGCCGGCGGCAGTTCCATGAGGTTGAAGCGCCGAAAATCGATAAGTTGGCGAAGTTCCTGTTTTACCCGGAACAAGCCGGCGGAAGTGCCGGTGCCGTACTGGAAATGACGGCGCAAGATGTCTTTGGGTATCTTTTTTATTTTTTCTTCCGTATAGATGCCACTGAGTGCCGTCTTTAGCACCCGCGTGGAGATGTCCGTGGCGATGATTTTTGCACCGGCGATGTCGTTTCCCAGTAACTCTTTGACGGTTATCGCCAGGGAGTACGGCTCCTCTCCGGTGGAGCATCCGGCGCACCAGATCTTCAATCTGGGCGCCGTAAGGCTCTTGTCGGACCGGACGATTTGAGGCAGAATGGATTTCAGCCTTTGAAAGTGTTTATCCTCTCGAAAAAAGTAGGTTAAATTCGTGGAGAGCGAATCGATCATCGTGATCAGTTCATCGCTGCCTTCGGGCGTGGTGACGTACCGGAAATATTCGGCAAAGGACTTGAATTGCCCTTCCCGGAGTCGTTTCCCCAGCCTTGCCTTGACGAGCTCCTTCTTGCCGTCATGGAGGTTGATCCCACAGAGTTCATAAACCAGCTTGCTGATTTTCTCGAACTCTTTATCACGTAGTTCCGAATAGGTCATACTTCACCGGCTGATCAAAAATCCTTGAAATCACCGTTCGGTTCCGGAAGCTTCTTCAATTTTCCGGTCGACACGGCCTTTGTTTTGCCGCCGGGCTTCAATGCCGCCGACCAGGCAAGCGCCTTCTTTTTATCCGTTTTTACCTTCGGGCGATTCAGTCCGTCGTCGTAAGCCGCTCCTTGACCGCCGATAATATCGAGCAGTTCCAGGGAGATTTGCTTCATCTGGGTGGCCTGGGCGTTCATCTCTTCGGATGCGGATGCCGACTCTTCCGCGGAAGCGGCCGTCTGCTGGGTGACCTTGTCCATTTCGGCCACCGCCCTGTTTATCTGATCGATGCCCTGAGCCTGTTCATTGGAGGCGGCGGAGATTTCGCCGACCAGCTCGCCAACCTTGGAGGCGTTGGTCGCCACGGCGGCAAAGGCCTCGTTCGTCTTGCCCACGATTTCGGACCCGTCGCGGATCTTCCTTACCGTGTCTTCGATGAGCTGGGAAGTGTTTTTGGCGGCTTCAGCGGCCCGCATCGCCAAGTTGCGCACCTCCTCGGCAACGACGGCGAAGCCCGCGCCCGCTTCTCCGGCCCGTGCCGCTTCGACGGCGGCATTCAAGGCCAGGAGGTTGGTTTGGAATGCTATTTCATCGATGGTCTTGATAATTTTGGAGGTCTCCTCGCTGGCAGAGGTAATATCCTGCATGGAATTGGTCAAATCCTTCATGGCATCATTGGCCTTTTTGACCACCAGGTTGGTCTGTTTCATGAGACCGTCCGCCTCCGAGGCATTGCCGGCGTTTTGTTTGGTCATGGACGACATCTCCTCCAGGGACGAGGATGTCTCTTCAAGGGCCGAGGCCTGTTCAGAGGCGCCCTCCGCCAAGGCCTGACTGGAAGCTGATACCTCGTCGGACCCCGTGGAGACCTGCGCCGCCGCTTCCGTCAATTGATAGGTGGCCCGGGTGATGGGGCGGGAGATGCTCCGGGAGAAGAAGTACACGACGAGAATGGTCAGGGACAGGAAAACCAGGGCGATGAAGATGATGGTGTTGCGGATGAGATGAGCCGTGGACATGAATTCATCTTCGTTCTGGGTCATGGCGACGGTCCAGCCGGTGAGTGGCACCGGGGAGTATCCGGCAATCTTTTTTACCCCCTTGAAGACATATTCCTCCGTCCCTGCTTTCTGGGCCAGCATCTGGGCCGAGATGTTCTCCATCCCCTGAATGTTTTTCAAATTTAGTTCCAGGATGAATTCCTTGTTGGGATGGGCGATTACGGTTCCGTTCTTGTCGGCCATAAAGGCATAACCGGTTTTGCCGACTTTCAGGGCCGTGATCCTTTCGATCAGAAAATCGATTTTGAGGGCGGCGGCGACAATGCCTGTGAAAGTGCCGGAATTGTCAAAGATGGGGGCGGCGACCACCGCCACGGGATTACCCGTCTTTTTCGATTTTATGGGTGTTCCCACATTGGCCTTGCCGGCCTTGGCATTGATGAAATAGTCCCGGTCGCCGATATTTATTCCCTGATAAGATCCGCCTACGCCGTCGGCACGGATCAGGCCCGTGGTATCGGCGACAAAAAGGACCTCGTAATCATTTCCGATCGTTTTTATCATCGATGTGAGTTTGCTTATGGCGGCCTCCGTCCTTCCCGCGGCGGCATCCTTTAGCGCCGGGTCAACGGTCAGACCCTTTACCATTTTTGTCTCTTCAATCATGGAGAGTTCCACCATCTCGGCAAGACTCTTGGCGACGTTTGACGACTGTTGGTAAGACATTTCCTTCAGCGAACGGGAGGACATGACCGCCGCGAATCCACCGATTACCAGGAGCGGTATCAACACCGTAAGGATGCCGCCGGCCATCATTTTCTGATTTAGTGAAAAACCCTTTTTCATTTTGTGTGGCTCCTTTCGAATCATGATCATAATAATATTTCGTTTCAATGCCCATTCGCCCGGAAAGGACTCAGGGGTGCCGGTCTATTTATATGATAAAGAGTGTTTGCAATATTCGGACCAGGAAATGTAAGGGCGTTTTCTAAATAAACCAAGTCGTTACCGGGGAAACTTTTGTTTCCGCGACGAAAAAATATCTTGACATCGAGTGATTGTTGACGAAGTATGTCATCTCATTGACGCGGAAAAATATCTTTGTTCGCTTTTGGAACGAATGTGGAGCTTGATGTTCATAACATGAAGGCCTTCAAGATCTTAATTGCCGAAGACGATGATCTGAATTTGCAGAATTTGCAGGAACTGCTGGAATCCTGCGGTTATGAGACCCATGGTGTAGGGGATGGACGGCAGGCGTTGGATGCTTTTGGCCATGACAGCTATGATCTCATCATCACCGATCTCCGCATGCCTAATATGGACGGCCTGGAGTTATTGAGGCAAATCAAAGAGCTCAATGCCGACCAGCTCATTATTCTCGTGACCGGATACGGCAGCGTTCAAACGGCCGTCGATGCCATGAAGATCGGGGCCTTCGATTATATTACCAAACCCCTAAAAGACGACCTGGTCCGGCTTACCGTATCCCGGGCTTTGTCTTTTGCCAGGCTTAAGGAAGAGAACATCGACCTTAAGGACCGACTGCAGGACAAGTTCGATTTTGGTAAAATGATCGGTTACAGCGATTCGATGAAAAAAGTCTTCGAGAAGATAGAAAAGGTTGCCAAGACGGACAGCACCGTCCTGATCCATGGCGAAAGCGGCACGGGAAAGGAACTGGTGGCTCAGGCGATACATTTCAACAGTGATCGGCGATACCGGCCGCTGGTTGCCGTGAACTGCGGAGCCATACCCGAGGAACTCCTGGAAAGCGAACTTTTTGGGCATGAGAAGGGGGCCTTTACCGGGGCCATTCGGACGCGGATCGGAAGATTTGAACTGGCCCAGGGAGGAAGCATATTCCTGGATGAGATCGGCGACATGTCTCCGGCGCTTCAGGTAAAGTTATTGCGGGTGATTCAAGAAAAGCAGTTCGAAAGAATCGGCGGCGTCAAAACCATGACTGCCGATGTAAGGATCATCACCGCCACCAATCAGGATCTCGATGAACTGGTGACGGCCAAAAGGTTTCGTGAGGACCTTTACTACCGGATAAATGTCATCCCGATCTTTTTACCCCCCCTCCGGGTAAGGGGAATGGATATGGCGATTCTGGCCAATCATTTCCTGAAGAAATTCAATCAGCAAAAGAAAAAGAACGTCATTCGCATCGATCAGGAAGCCTTGGGCGCCCTGAACTCTTATCACTGGCCGGGAAACGTGCGGGAGATGGAAAATCTCATTGAAATGCTGGTGGTTATGAAAGAAAACGGTGTTGTTACAATAGATGATCTGCCCAGCAAGATTCGAAAGCAGAAGCGGGAGCAACCGGCGACAAGTGAGGTTGATCTTCCCGAAGAAGGGGTTGATTTCAACAAGATGCTGATCGCATATGAAAGGGAATTGATCCTCAAGGCCCTCGAAAAGTGTGGAGGCGTCAAGAACAAAGCCGCAAAGATGCTGAACTTGAAACGAACGACCCTCGTAGAAAAACTGAAACGCCTATAACAGTTCCATTTCGGAACAGATTCCAAAGAAAAAATTCGGATATAATTTTGGATGTCTTCCCTTGCCGGATAAGTGGTCCTCGATTTGCATGTTGAAAACGATAAAAGTTTAATCTATAAACTCTATGGGCGATGTTATTATCGGCATATCCGACTTCAATTGCAGCAAAAAACCCGGCGATGTCCTTGTGACTTATGCCTTGGGTTCTTGCATTGCCGTTGTTGTTTTCGATCCGATGGCGATGGTTGGGGGATTGCTCCACTTCATGCTGCCGGACTCGAATCTCGATAAGAAGAAGGCGTCCGAATGTCCGGCCATGTTCGCCGATACGGGCATCCCGCTGCTTTTCAAATCCTGCTATGCCCTGGGGGCCGAAAAGAGGCGGATGATAGTCAAGATCGCCGGAGGCGCCAGCATCCTGAATGATGGGGATTATTTTCGAATCGGTCAGAAGAATATCACCGCCGTCCGAAAGATCTTCTGGAAGAACAATGTGATGGTCGATTCTGAAGATACAGGCCAGAATTACAACCGCACCGTTCGTCTTCAAATTGCCGACGGCAAATGTTTTGTCCGGACCTCGGGCGGCATGGCGAAGGAGCTTTGAATGATAGAAAAGATACTCCTGTCCATCAAACAATTGCCGGCTTTTCCCACCACGGTACATAAAGTTTCGGAACTGCTGAAGAATGAAGATTATGCCGTCAACGATGTTGTCAACGTGATCAAATACGATCAGGGAATCGCTGCAAATATTCTTAAAATTAGCAATTCCGCATACTTCGGAGTCCGCCAGAAGATAAGGTCCATTCATGACGCCGTGATCTACCTGGGGCAGAAGAATCTTGTCCGGGCGCTGCAGACAGCCAGCGTCAGCCGGATTTTTTCCAAACGCTCAGCCGGATACGGTATGAAGACCAGGGAACTTTGGGAGCATTCCATCGCGGTTGCCCTGATGTCGCAGATCCTCAGCCGCCGGATTGCCCGGAAGGAGGATACGGTATTGTACACAGCGGCATTGCTCCATGACGTGGGAAAACTGGTCATGGGCGAGTATGTCCAGGAGTCTTCGCAAAAGATCTTCGAGCTTATGGATTCGGGTAAATATTCATTTCTCGAGGCGGAAGAGGCCGTCATCGGGATCAATCATGCGGAGTTGGGGGGGCGGGTTGCGGTGTATTGGAATTTCCCTCCGGAGATTCATGATGCAATCGCCTATCACCACCGACCCGATCGCATCCTTTCGGGCGATACCATGATCCCCAGTCTCGTTTATATCGCCGATCAATTTTGTCTCATGATGGGAATCGATGGTGGCATGGATGGCCTGGCCCACCGCGGCATCAGTGAAGTGATGCACAAATACGGATTGAAGGAGAACGATCTGGAGGAGAGCATGTTGGTCCTCTTTGACGAGTTGGAGCAGGCAAATGAACTTCTCCATATTGTAAATTAGCCAGGGTGGCGGGAAAAAGCGATCGAGACATTTATGGGGGGGGCGATGAACATACAGGAGCTAAGGAAGATATTCAACAACGCGGTCTATGAGGTCTTTGAAAAGATGTATTATGTTTTCCTCGAAGGAAGAGAAAGACATTTGCCGGAACGGCGCGAAAGGGTTTTGAACATATCTTTTTCGGGACCGGCAACAGGCAATATAGTCGTTTTTTTTTCTGAAGGCCTGGCGCAACAGATGATCGCCAATTCCCTGAATCTCGATCGTGAAGAGGTTACGGAGCCGATCCGACAGGATTGCCTCAAGGAATGTTTGAACATGATTTGTGGAGATTTTCTCCAGAAATACAATCCCGACCGCCTTTTCAAAATGGGCCTGCCTATTTATGGTGAGCCCGCGGCAGGCACCGCGGCTGGCGGTACGGGAGAGGGTGTGGTCTATGTGGCTTTCGATGGGGACGGCGGTGGATATTTTGAGGCGGTCTTGATGATGAACGATGAGCAATTTACTCGGGAGGATTGATGGACAAGAATATCAAGATACTGGTTGTCGACGATTTTGCCACCATGCGCAAGGTGATCAGAAACATTTTGAAACAGATCGGATTCGAGAATATTGTCGAGGCCGAGGATGGATCGATCGGTTTGCGGGTGCTAAAATCGCAGCAAATAGACTTTGTGATCGCGGACTGGAATATGCCGAACATGACCGGCCTGGAGCTCCTCAAGGCGGTGCGGGCCGATGCGGATCTGGCCAAGACGCCTTTTCTCATGGTGACGGCGGAGGCGTTGCAGGAAAACGTGATTGCGGCCGTCAAGGCGGGTGTAAGTAATTATATCGTGAAACCCTTTACCGCCGAGACGTTGAATGAAAAGATCGTAAAGATACTTGGAGCGGATTGACGAATACAATAAGGACGCGAGGTAAAAATAATGAACGTAGCATTTATCAACCCTTTCCTGGAGGCGACGGTGGAGGTGCTCAAAACGATGGCTTTCGTGGAGCCGCTGCCGGGCAAGCCTTATCTGAAAAATGACAACGCCGCCAAGGGCGATATTTCCGGGATAATCGGCCTGACGGGGGACGCCCGGGGTTCCCTGGCACTGAGCTTCAGTGAGGGGGCCATCCTGAAGATCGTCGCAAACATGCTGGGAGAAACCATTACCGACATGAACGGCGATATCAAGGACGCGGTCGGCGAGCTTACCAACATGGTATCCGGTGTAGCCAGGAAAAAAATGGAAGCCTCCGGTTACAGCATCACCGCCGCCATCCCGACGGTCGTTTCGGGGCGGAACCATTCCATCCTTCACGTCATGGGAGGTCCGAGCATCATCATCCCCTTCGATACGGATTCCGGGTCGTTCGTAGTGGACGTCTGCCTGAGCCGCAAGGAATAGGGACGGGAAGGAAGACCAGCAAAAACCGCGATCAAAAGCAAAAAAGCAAAGGGACATATTAAGTCATGATCATGTAACCGGCGGACGATCGCGACCCTTTTCTCCTCTCTCTTCTAATTATCCCCCACCGCTCGCTCCGAGATGAGCAATCAAACGGTAGTTGCCATGTTGCGCTCGCTTCGGGGTAATTCCTTACCACATATAATGGATTTCCTATGGCCGGGATGAGGGGGCGGGCGCCGGCGCCTGTGGAGTTATCACCCCCGGCGGCAACGGTTGGCCGGGATTGGTAATGACGGTGATACTGATGCGGCGGTTTTTCGGATCCCTCGGATTGTCGCGATTGTAAAGCTCCTGGTCCGCATAACCGACCACCCGGGCGATGCGCATCGGATCGGTACCGTTCTTTTCCATTTCCCGCCGGGCGGCGGAAGCCCGGGAGGTGGACAGTTCCCAGTTGGTGGTCTGGGAGCCCCGGAAGGGCGCCGCATCGGTATGGCCTTCAATCGCCACTTTATTCGGCAGGTCCCTTGTGTTTTCGGCAATGATGCCGATGATCTGTTTTGCCTTGTCCGTCGGTTCGGCACTGCCGAGAGGGAACATGGTGCTCCCTTCCGTATCCACGACCTGAATCCGTACGCCGCCATCGACGATGTCGATGTAGATTTGATCCTTGTAATTATGGAGCTTTTCATCGACGGCGTGCTTCAGCTTGCCGGCAATGTCCTGTTTCGATTTCCCGGTCTGCTCCTGCATGCCGGTTCTGATCGCCCCCTTCTGTTCCCCGATCAAGGCTTGCTGTTTGTCCATGAGGCCTTTCGATCCCGCGGTTTGTTCCCTTATAATATTGAAATTCTTGAAATATTCGGATACGGAAAGCCTTTTCTCCGGTGAAACCATGGTGATCAGCCACAACAGGAGGAAGAAAGCCATCATGGCCGTGACGAAGTCGGCATAGGCCACCTTCCAGGAACCGCCGTGGCTCTCGTGAACCCTCCTCTTTTTTACCTTCCTGATAATTACATTGCGGTCTTCCATCTATTTCTTTGCCTGTCTGAGGATGTTTTCCACCTCGCTGAACAACGGTTTGCTGTCGTGGGGAATGACCCGCCGTCCGAATTCCAGTGCTACCTTCGGCGCGGCGCCGCCCACAAAGGCCACCAGCGCCACTTTGAAGACGTTGAGATATTGCAGCTCTTCCTGGACGGAGTGTTCCATATGCCTCCCCATGGGACCTACGAAGCCATAGCAAAGCAGCACCCCGAGAAAGGTGCCCACCAGGGCGGCGCCAATGCTGTGGCCCAGGATTTCCGGCGGGGCGCCGATCTTTCCCATGGTCAACACGACCCCGAGAACCGCGGCCACGATACCAAGGCCCGGCAGACCGTCGGCAATGAAGGTTACGGTCTTGGAAGGGGTCATCATCTCTTCAAAATGGGTGTCAATTTCACTTTCCAGAAGGGATTCCAACTCATGGGTAGCGATGGTGGTAGTCATGACCATGCGCAACGTGTCGGTGATGAGTCCCATGGCCCGGTTGTTTTTCAATATGCCGGGAAAGCGGTTGAAAAGAGCGCTTTTTTCCGGTTCATCAACGTCGGATTCGATGGCTACCAGGCCCTGCTGACGGATCTTGTAGAAGATGCCGTTCAAGAGCAGCATGGCCTCGAGGTAATCATCTTTGCCATAGGTTTTACTGCGCAGCACTCCCAGCATGCCTTGGATGACCGACTTGACGGTTTTCATCGGGGAGGCGATGATGAAGGAACCGATGGCGGCCCCGCCGATGATCACCAATTCAGCGGGCTGGAACAGAACGGAGAGGTTGCCTTGCTCCATCAGATAGCCGCCGACGACCGAGGCAATGACGATTATGAAACCGATAATCACCAGCATTTACATTACCTTTGGGACTATTTCCTTTTTTCCCTGATGATCTCCCGTTCCCGCTCGAAAACGAAACGGATGATCTCATCACGGATGGCGTCATCCATGTTGATGAATTTGGCGGAAACAACGTTGCCGCTCGTTTGCCTCTCCGCCTTCTTCACTTCCCCGTAGGCATAAAGGTAGATGGGGAAAGACTGGGCGCTGGCGAGGATCATCTTCAATTCAATGATATCACCGGCCTGGAAGGATTCGTGGACAGAAAAACTGATGCCGCTGCCGCTGATGTTTACCGCCTTGAAGGGCAACAACTGGAACCCTTCGCTTTGAACAGTAAGCAGTCTGATGATCATATCCAGTTTTTTATTCAGTATCTTGAACCATTCG
Organism: uncultured Syntrophus sp.; assembly: GCA_964571695.1. Classification (GTDB taxonomy): domain Bacteria; phylum Desulfobacterota; class Syntrophia; order Syntrophales; family UBA8958; genus UBA8958. Next base: position 146,159 of record CAZNDG010000001.1, on the reverse strand, counting down.
CCCAGTTGGAAATCTTCCATTTCCGGCAGCAGTTTGAAGTCCGAAATAGCGGTATCTCCGGATATCCGGGCGTGAAGGGACGAATGGTGCTCGTCGGGCTGGATAATTCGGTACCCGATGGGGATATACGCATAGACCCGGGAGTATTCCCGACGATTGACAAAAGGCTCTCCAGGTTGATCCATAAGTGCCGGTTTCCCTTTCCGGATGTAATTATGAGCTATACAGATGCAAACTACACGCCATGTATGCCGTCCGGAACACGGTTTCCCATGAATTGGCGCTTTAAAAGAATATTTGAATGATGGTGGTATGTTAATTGCAAAATCTCTCGTGAAGGGATGTAGGGTTGCATAGCCGTCACAGCAGGGATTGTCACGAATGATCAACAAATCGACAGCATCGATATTCATCAACATCTTTGTGGCTTTCATGACGGTGTGTCTGCCGGCCCTGGCCATGCCTGGAAGGGCCGTTTCCGCACCGGCCAGGATTTGGACCGTTCAGATCGCCTTCCTCACGGAAACGGACAACGTGCAGAAAATGATCAAGGACTTGGAAAGGCGTGAAGTGAAAGGCTTCTGGGTTCAGAAGGACGGGAAGGCATATGCAATCAGGATCGGGAGGCATAAGAATAAAAAGGATGCCGCCGTGGCCCTGGGAAAGATAAGGCAGGCTTATCCGCAGGCCGTCATGAAAGAGGTCGCGGCAGCGACGGAAAAGGTCGGGGATGAAAAGAGACGGGCAAAAACAGTTAGTGATGAAAGAAAGGCACGTCAAAATGTTGGCGTAAGCATCCCCAAGAAAGAGGCGTCCGCGGCTAATGCGGAGAAAGGGACTGTTACCGGCGTCACAACCGTGAATTCTTCTCCGGCGTCAAGCTCCAATCCACTGTTTGCCGAGGCCATGAAGAAATACGAAGCAGGTGATTTCCCGGCCGCGGCCGAACTGTTCCGCCAGGTCATGCGTCAAATACCCGCCGATCCGGTAGCTTATGAACAGTCCATACGCAGGGTGGCGGACTGTTATCTGTCCATCGGTCGCAACGGCGCCAACCCCTTTCTCTTTTCCGCTGTGGATCACTATAAATACATCATCCAGCATTACCCAGATCAAAGGGAAGGCAACGATTTGGCTTATATGAACCTGGCCAGAAGTTACAGGGCCCTGAAATTCTACTACGAGGCGGCTGACGCCTTGAAGAAGCTCTTGTTGCAATATCCGGAATCCGCGCATGCCGAGGAAGCACTGTTCCAATTGGCGGAGGCGCATGGGGAGGTGAAGCGCTACGAGCAGGCAGCGGAGAATTACAGGCTTTATTTGGATAAATATAGGCAGGGAGTGCACAGCAAAACCGCTGCCCTGCATTTGGCGGATGCCTATGTCCAGATGAATGATCTCGACAACGCCATGAAGCTTTATGAAAATATCATTTCAGAAAAGAATGATATATCGGATATTCCTAAAGAAACACTTTATCTAATGGCTGAGGCAACATATCGCAAGGGGAGATACGCCGAAGCGGTCCGGATCGTCTCCACCTATTTGAGCCTCTACCCCCAGGACGAGAAGGCGGGCAAAGGGCTGTATCTTCTTGGTTCCTGTTTTCAACAATTGGAGCAATTTCCTACCGCCATAAAGATATTCAACGAGGTTGTGGAAAGGTATGCCGCCTCCCCGGAGGCACGGGAAAGCATTCTTAAGATAGCGAACCTGGGGGTCAAGAATCCCGGGCTCCGCTTACCTGTCTATCCTGCCGTAGGGGGTTATTACGAAGACCCTCTGGCCGCTTATGATCTGCTCCTGTCCCAGCGACCGGAAAAAGATCTGGATGAGAGGATCCGTTTTGCCAAGTCCGAGACCTTATTCAAAAAAGGACGATACCTTGATACCGTTGCCAATTACCTGCTGTTGCAGGATAAATATCCCGACGGCAAGGATTCAACGGCTGCCAAGCAACAACTGAAAACCGCGGTGATTAAATTGGTCGAAGATCTACACGCTCAGGGAGATTATGTGGCGATTGCCTCCCTTTATTGTCGAACCTTCGGACGCATTGCCTTTAACCGGGAAGACTCGGGCCCCCTCCTGAAGATTGCGGATTCACTCCACAGGATGTCTCTGAATGACGAAACGCTGCGGGTGTTGAATTACGCAAAGACAATATCCGTGGATGCCCAATGGCAATCCCAAATCGCCAAGATCATGGAGTCCATGGTTCAAACCCCCGGCAGTGCCTATTCCGAAGTTCAGTTTCAGGAGACGGGAGCCGAACAAGATGGAAAACATCGGGCGTCGATGGAAATGATCGAGAAATCCCTGGCCGGGACCGACGGCATACGGCGTCGCTGGTTGCTCTTCGAGATCGGACGCCGTCATATGGAATCAAAAGAGCCGGCGGCGGCGGAAAGGAGTTTTCTGCAAATAAAGGATGGCAGTACGGATCCTTTCTGGACGAAACTGAGCGATTATGCCGTCCAGGAATCAAGATGGTCGGAAAGATACGGTGATTTATACTGATGGGTGCGGATAGAAGCGGAATTGCAGAGGGCATTGGGGAAGAAACGGCCAGAATCGCGCATGAATTGACGACGGAACTGGCCCATCGGATTCGCAATCCATTGGGAAGCATAGAGCTGTTTGCCTCGCTTATGCTCAAGGATTGCCGACGGGATGCCGATCACCGCCGTCTGGAGCAGATCCTCGGGGCCGTCAAAACCATCAACCGGTATATGTCGGAATTCATGGTCTCCAAGAGAAACTCACGGGTATCCCGTGAGGAATTCAACATCCACGATCTCCTGCGGGAGATCGTCGGGCATGAGGAAATAAGCGACGACAACAGCGAGGTTTACTTCAAGATCGCCTATGCCGACGCTGAGCCCCTGATTTCCGGCAACCGGGAAATATTGAAGCATCTCTTCGTAAACCTGATCCTTCACGCCCTGCAATCGCTTTCCAGGGGATGTTCTCTCCATATCGAGACTCAGATTATGGCGTCCGGACGGCCGGATGATCTGCCTGAGGGACCTTGCGGGTCATTGGTCATTAGATTTTCCCGAACCGATTGGATGAAGAAAGGAACGGACGATCAAGTCACCCCCTTTGACATCCTCATGACCAGCAGCCGGAAGAACTTTGGCCTCGGCTTCGCGATTCTGCAGAGCATCATGGATCTGCATGGAGGATTTTTTACCCTCGGCGCCGAAGGCGGGGGAGCGATAAATCTGGATATTTTCTTTCCCTTACAATCATTGGAAACACGAGCTCGGTCGGCTCAAACGGTCGCGAAAAAGGGGGATAGATGAAAAGGGTTCTTATTGTCGATGACGATGACGCCATGAGGATGGCCCTGGTGGATTCGCTCGAATCCTGCGGATACGAAGTGGCCGCGGCGGAAAACGGACAGGAGGCTCTGGAGATGTTCCAGAAGGAAATCTTTTCCGTGGTGATCTCCGATATGCGCATGCCCAGGGTGGGAGGTATGGATGTACTGAGGCAGATAAAGAAGATTTCGGCCCAGACCCCCGTAATCCTGATTACCGCTTACGGGACCGTAAAGACCGCCGTGGAGGCCATGAAGGAGGGGGCGGCGGAGTTTCTCATGAAGCCCTTTTCCCTGGACGATCTGGAGTTCACGGTTAAAAATGTCCTGGCCAACCAGATGCAGCAGGAATTTGAACAGCACCGCTCCGAAAGGGGTGGACATACGGCGATCAAGGAAATCATTACGGAAAACAACCGTATGCACTCCATGCTGGCCATGTTGAGAAATGTCGCCAAAAGCAAATCCAGCGTTCTGATCCAGGGTGAAAGCGGAACCGGCAAGGAACTTATGGCCAGATACATCTATCTAAACAGCGGCAGGAAACATAAACCCTTCGTGGCGATCAACTGCGCGGCCATTCCCAACAATCTCCTGGAAAGTGAAATGTTCGGCTATGAGAAAGGGGCGTTCACCGGCGCCATACAGAGAAAAATCGGTAAATTCGAGATGGCGGACGGCGGCACCCTGCTTTTGGATGAAATAAGTGAAATGGATATTCAACTGCAGGCTAAACTCCTTCGGGTCTTGCAGGAGGGCGAGGTGGACCGTGTCGGGGGGAAGCAGCCGGTTCCCGTGGATGTTCGCGTTATCGCCACGACAAATATAGATTTGAAAAAGGCAATCGAAATGAAAAAATTTCGTCAGGATCTTTATTTTCGCCTCAATGTCATTCCGGTCGTGATCCCGCCGCTTAGAGATAGAAAAGAAGACATACCGATTTTGGCCGGCTATTTTCTCAAGAAATACGGCGCTGCATCCGAAAAAACAGGATTGTCTCTCTCCCCGGCGGCTCTCCGGCTCATGGGCATCTACACATGGCCGGGAAATGTCAGGGAATTGGAGAACGTCATGGAAAGGGCGGTATTGATATGTGACGAAACCACGATCGAACCGGAGCATCTCGGCCTCGATGAAACGGAACTCCCTATGGTCATACCGGCGATACAGGATGCTCCGGCCGCCATTTCACCGGCGCAGATGGAAAACATGACGCTTCGGGAGGTGGAAAAGGCATTGATCATCGAAACCTTGAACAAGGTACAGGGGAACAGGACCAAGGCGTCGCAAATCCTGGGCATCAGTGTCCGAACCATGCGCAACAAGCTCCATGAGTATAATCTCGAGGATATATGAACCGCCGGCGTAACGGATCATATGGTATGTGGATTGCATCTTAAACGACAGGACACGAAAAGGAGGGTAGGGACGGATGCTGGCGCTATTCAACAAGACGGTGGATGTACTTTCCGGCATGCTCAATTACCGGTCCAAACGTCACTCGATTCTTCTCTCCAATATCGCCAATCTTGACGTGCCGGAGTATCGGGCCTCCGATCTGGTGCTGAAAAACGACAAGAATGGGAAATCAGCCGCCGCGGCGCCGGTAAGCCTGAAAACGACCCAGAACGGGCATATTTCCTCCCGGGGGACTCTGAGCGACGGGGCCGGAGGAGATTTCGAGTTGAAGACAATGGAAGACAAGGGTTCTCTGGATCGGGAAATGGCCACCCTTTCGGAGAACCACCTGATGTACAACGCCACGATCGAAATGCTGGCCAGAAAGTTTCGCGGACTGAACACGGTGCTGAAGGAGGCTAAATAACTATGGATATATCTAATACATTCAAGATATGCGGCGATGGACTTGCCGCACAGAGGGCAAGGTTGGATATCGTCGCCGCCAATCTGGCCAATGCGAACACAACCCGCACCGCCGAAGGCGGTCCTTACCGGCGCAAATCAGTGGTGCTTTCATCTCGGGACGTGGAAGCTCCTTTTGACGGCGCCATGAAAAATGCACTGAAGACCGTGAAGATAGAATCGGTTGCTGAAGATCAGGGGCCGGGCAAGGCGGTTTATGATCCATCCCACCCCGATGCCGACGATAAGGGCATGGTTACCCTCCCCAATGTAAACGTCGTGATGGAAATGGCGGATATGATTTCGTCCACCAGGTCTTTCGACGCCTGTGTGACGGCCTTCGACGCCACGAAGAACATGGCTTTGAAATCACTGGAATTAGGCAAGTAACGACGACCGTTGCGTGCGGATAAATATTGGAGAGAGTAGGGAGGAGAAGAAAAAAATGAAGACGTTAACCATTCCAGATAATATTTCCTCCGCTGCGTTGGGAGGAAAGAATCGCACATCCGGACAAACGGGAAGCAGTTCCTTTACCGAAACGCTCCAGGGGGCCATCAGGGAGGCGAACGCACTTCAGAATCAGGCCGAAGAGGCCGTCAAAAACATGCAGATCAACAATCGAGGCAGTATTCACGAGGTAATAATAGCTATGGAGAAAGCGGATATTTCCTTCCGGACGATGCTTCAGGTTCGTAACAAAGTCCTCGATGCCTATCAGGAAATCATGAGAATGACCGTTTAAGACAGGGTGGGCATTATGAACCAGCTTATGCAATTTATTTCCGGTTTGGCGGGCAGCTTCAATGTTTTGAGTCCGGCCAGAAAAATGATGATTGCCGGCGCCGGAGTGATGACCATGGCGCTCATCGGGGGCCTGGCCTACCTGGCCAACCAGGTGGAATATCAGGTGCTGTTTTCAGGTTTGTCCAACGATGATGCCGCCGCCATTGTAAGCAAGCTTCAGGAGAAAAAAGTTTCCTACAAGGTATCCGCCTCAGGCGATGTCATCTATGCCCCGGCGGACAAGGTACCGGAACTGCGGATGGAGATGGCTGCCACGGGAGCCTTGCGCGGCGGAAATGTGGGTTATGAAATTTTCGACAACAAGACCCTGGGCGCAACGGAATTTGAACAGCAATTGAACTTTCGCCGGGCTTTGCAGGGGGAGTTGTCACGAACGATCAACAGCCTGGATGAGGTCCAGCAGAGTCGTGTCCATATCGCCTTTCCCAAGGAATCGCTTTTTGTCGAACAGCAGAAAAAGGCTACGGCGTCGGTTACGTTGAAGTTGAAAGGCGGCAAGACGCTGAGACCGGGTCAAATAGAGGGCATCGCTCACCTGGTGGCCAAAAGCGTGGAGGGTTTGGGACCCGAAGATGTGATCGTTGTGGACAGCAGGGGAAACATCCTGTCCAAAAATCAGGGCGAGGCTAAAAATTCCCGGCTCTCGAGCGCCCAACTGGATTATCAGCGCAATATTGAAAAGGATCTGTCCGCCCAGGTACAGACTATGCTGGAGAATGTGGTGGGCCGGGGAAAGGCCGTGGTTAGGGTTACCGCCGATCTCGATTTCAGAATCACGGAAAAGACCGAGGAGACATACGATCCGGAGTCACCGGTCGTTCGGAGCACCCAAAGGCAGTCCGATAAAACTACCGCAACGGCTGCGAAAACCGGCACAACCGGAGCGGCGGGAGGGCAGGAGCACGAGAAAACTGACGAAACGGTTAATTATGAGATCAACAGGGTGGTAAACAAAACGGTCATGCCCGTAGGCGAGATCCGCAAACTGTCCCTGGCGGTTTTAGTGGACGGTTTATATGCCAAGAACGACAAGGGTGAGGAGGTATATCAGGAGCGGCCCAAGAAAGATATCGACGCCATAGAGGAATTGGTCAGGAAATCAGCCGGCTTCAACGCCTCCCGGGGCGATCAGGTGGTCGTGAGCAGTATGCCGTTCAACAAAATGGACGGCGATACGGCCTTGACCGGCTCCAACTGGCGGGAAATCTTCAATACCCTGCTGCCGCTGTTAAAATATGCGGTACTGCTGGCGGCCTTCGTCATGATCTTTCTCTGGGTAGTCCGCCCACTTATCCGCGGGGCTATGGCAACGGCTCCGTCCCGGCCGGTCATGATGGGCGAGGTTATGCAGAGAACGGCGGCGCCGGTCTCTATCGGCGCCCGAGAGGGCATTTCCATGGTCGCCGGACCGACGGAAAAGGGCGCCCAGACGGAGACCGATATCGTCCGTCAACTTGCCAGCGCGGATGCCAAGAGATTCGCGGAAATATTGAGAAACTGGGTTAATTGACCCGAGCGGGGACAGGTGTGATGAACAACGAGGAAAGAGCGGCGATCATGCTTTTGAGCCTGGATGAGGATGTGGCGGCGGAAGTGATGCGCAACATGAGACCGCAGGAAATACGCCGGGTGGGAAAGTACATGAATCGTATCACCATGATCCCGGCGGAGGTGGTAAATGCCGTTGCCAAGGAATTCGTTACCCTGGCCAAGGAAAACGGCGGCACGATCGCCATCCAGGACGGCACCGCGAAGAATATCGTCATGAAGGCCCTGGGTGAAAAAGACGCCCAGCACATCCTGGCGGAGGTGGATAAGGCAAAGAGCATGGATAACCCCATCATCGATAAATTGCGGGATATCGATCCCAAGGTGTTGATGGAATTTACCAAGTCGGAGCATCCCCAAACGATTGCCCTGATCCTTGTCCACCTTAAGCCGGATCAGGCGGCGGAAATCCTGGAGAATTTCGGCATCGAAATGCAGTGCGAGATCGTGCGCCGCATGGCGAACCTCAAGAGCGTCCCCCACGAATTTATCGAAGAAATCGCTAAAACCCTGGAAAAAGAAATCGTTATCGGAGGGATCAACGATCAACTGGTGGGCGGGATCAAAGTGACTTCGGAAATTCTCAACCGTCTGGGACGGTCAACCGAGAACGCAATTATGGAGTCCCTGGATGAAAAGGATCCGGAATTGGGGAATTCCATCCGCAGTCTCATGTTCACCTTCGACGATGTTCTCAAGCTGGATGACAAGAGCCTTCAGGAACTCCTCAAGGAGATCGGCGGCGATGATCTGGCCAAGGCCCTGAAACTGGTGGATGAGGGAATGAGGCAAAAGATCTTTAAAAATATGTCCAAGCGGGGGGCGGAGATGCTCAGGGAAGATATCGAAATGATGCCTCCGATAAGGATTTCCGAGGTCGAGGCGAGCCAGCGGGTAATTCTTGATGCGACCAAGCGTCTGGAGGTGGAAGGCCGCATAGTAATTTCCCGGGGCGGTGAAGAAGATGAGTATGTATAGGAGCAAGATCATCAAGTCCGCCTGTGTAAAAAAGAAGCATCCGGATTGCCGGGAGGCGCCGGGATTCAGAAAAGTGAGTTTCAAAAACGCCGGGGACAATTATATCCCGCCACAAGAACAGGAATCGGAAATAGATAGATTGCGTTTGGAACATGCGGAAGAGATACGACAAAAGGAGGCGCAGGCATATGATGAAGGGGTACGGGCGGGAATAAGCCAGAGCGAGCAGAGGCAGCGGATGGAGATGAAAAAAAGAGCCGATGCCCTGGATAATGTGATCCGGGAGCTGGGCATGATGAAGAAAAGGATCATCGACGAGGCTGAGGAGGACATCATCGGCCTGTCGCTTCACGTCGCGGAAAAGATAGTCCATCGGGAAATCGACGCCAACCGCGAGGTGATCCATCATGTCCTCCAGGACGCCATGAAAAACGTTCTCGATCGCGACAACATCATCATTCGTCTGCATCCCCATGACTATCTTTACGTGATGGAAATAAAAACAGATTTTCTACAGAATTTTGACGGCTTGAAAAATGTGAGCTTTCAAAAGGATGAAACGATCAGGCAGGGAGGAGCGGTAATCGAAACCCAGCAAGGCGAGGTCGATGCCCGGATCGATCAGCAATTCAGGGAAGTGAGGCAGGCTGTGCAATCCATCCAAGGGCATCGGGATACATAGAACCGGCGATGATCGATTTCGCGAAATACCATCACAAGTTGCGGGACTTCAATCCGATCCAGGTCCACGGAAAGGTAAGCGAAATTGTTGGACTTGTCGTGGAGGGTCATGGACCGGCGGTATCCCTGGGCGAGTTGTGCGCCATTCATCCCGCCGGCGCCGGGAAACCTATCGCGGCGGAGGTGGTGGGCTTCAAAAAGGGGAAGGTTCTTCTCATGCCCTTGGATACGATCCAGGGATTGAGTCCTGGCTCCCGAATAGTCTCCCTGGGAAGAAAGGCGTCCGTGGAAATCGGACCGCAATTTCTCGGACGGGTCATCGACGGTCTCGGTCAGCCCATTGACGATCAGGGTCCGATAGAGATGGGCGCCGCCTATCCGATTTACGCCGATCCCATCAATCCCCTGAAGAGGGGGCGCATCAACGAACCCATCGATTTGGGCATCAAGGCGATAAACGGTGTACTTACATGCGGGAAGGGCCAGAGGATGGGAATATTTGCCGGATCCGGCGTGGGCAAGAGCGTATTGCTGGGTATGATCGCCCGTAATACCAAAGCCGACGTCAACGTGATCGGGCTGATCGGTGAAAGGGGTAGGGAAGTAAGGGAATTTCTCGAAAAGAATCTCGGTAAAGAGGGCCTCAGCCGTTCCATCGTCGTTGTGGCGGCATCGGACCGTCATCCGTTGATCCGGATGCGTGCCGCCTATGTGGCCACTTCCATTTCCGAATATTTCCGCGATCGGGGAAAGGATGTCCTCCTCATGGTCGATTCTCTCACCCGTTTTGCCATGGCGCAACGGGAGATCGGCCTTTCCGTTGGTGAACCGCCGACGACCAAAGGCTATACACCCTCCGTCTTCAGCCTCCTGCCCAAGCTGCTGGAAAGGACCGGCAAGATGGAAGGGCGGGGCAGCATCACGGGTTTGTACACCATCCTTGTGGAAGGAGACGATTTTAATGAACCGGTGGCCGATGCCGCCCGCTCAATTCTGGACGGCCACATCACCCTGACCAGGGAGTTGGCCAATCGCGGCCATTATCCCGCCGTGGATATCCTGCAGAGTATCAGCAGGGTTATGATCGATATCGTCGATGAAGAACAACGGCGCATGGCCAACAATATCCAGAATATCCTGGCCACCTACAAGAAGGCTGAGGATCTGATCAACATCGGCGCCTATGTCAAGGGCTCCAACCAGGATATCGACTATGCGGTCGGCATGATCGACAAGGTCAACGATTTCCTCCGTCAAAGTATCCATGAAAAGATAGATATAGCCAAGACAAAAAAACAGATGGTAAATCTATTCAAGGGTAACTGACAATGTTTACGTTCAAATTGCAGACTGTTCTTGATGCGCGGAAGACGAAGGAAGAGCAGATTCTGGCTGAATTCACGGAACAGGCCAGGCTTCTCGAGAAGGAAAAGGAATCACTCGTCGAGATGGGAACGGAAAAGGAACGTCTCCTCCAGCATCTGCGCGAGGGGAAAAACCGCCTCTTGCATCCCGCCGACATTGATCTCCAGATTTCTTATATCAAGGTATGGAATAGAAAGCTGGTTTTGCAGAAGAATCTGGTTTTGACGATAGCGCAGGATGTTGAAAAAAAGCGCCATGTCCTGCTCGAAATGGTAAAAGACAGAAAAATAATGGAGAATCTGAAAGAACGGCATTTGAAGGAACATCTGCTCCGCCAGTCTATGCAGGAAAGGCTGGCGGCGGATGAAACGGCGGTACAGAGATACGAAAGGAAAGATAGATGAAAAGGACACTGATTATTGGGCAGATAGTGATTCTTTTGATAATTGGCGTCAAGGTCGCCACCATAGGCCAGTTGTTCGAACATGCCGGTTTTACAAATAAAATGGATCTCGTCCGCGCGGCCGTTGCCAGCACCAACCCCCAGGCCGTCATCTCCACTACATTGGGCGATGCCGGAGAAAACAATTTGCAAAAGGAGAGGGATCTATATGCGCTGCTGGAAAAGAGAAAGAAGGAACTCGATTCCCGTCAGGAGTCCCTGCGGCTGGAAGAGCAGAAGCTGTCGGTATTGAAAAAAGAGATTCAGGATAAGATCGATCAACTGGGAATCATCGAGAAACGTCTCGAAGTGAAGCTAGATGCGGAGAAATCCGCGGATGCCAAGAGATTCAAGGATCTGGCCAAGATCTACGAGTCCGCGGCACCGGCGAAGGCCGGCGCCATGCTGGAAAAACTGGACAACAAAACCGCCGCCGGCATCACCATGAATATGAAGCGTGATAAGGCCGGGGCGGTCCTCTCCAATGTCAATGTCCAAAAAGTAGTCGAAATCACGAAAGAAATAACAAAAAGTTTCAAGGCGGAGCCGGAAAAGAAATGATTGCCGGATATGATGAGAAGAAGAAAAAATTTCCCTATCTGCTGTGTCTCTTCAAAAAGGTCACCTGCATAAGTACATGTAATTAATCGTGTTATGGGATGATTACATGATGGCATATCCGTTGCATCGATGATTTTTAAAATCGAAACAACGGATGAGCCATGAATCTGCCCAACATCATAGAATCGAATACCGGAACGCTCATTGATACCGATAAGGTATTTGGTTGTTTCAGCACCCAAGGTTCAGCCGCCTCGCGGTTCGGGTCTCGCACGGACCGTAACGCCATGCCGGCGGGACAGAACGATTTTTCCCAGGTGATGGACGGGATCCCCTGTCTGTTCAAAGCCGGCGATCAAAAAGAAATTACCATCGATACAGACCCGAAGAATCCCGTGTTTACCTTAACGGCAGAGGATCTCTTGGGTGTTATGAACATCCGGGGTACGGTGGGCATGCCTGCTGTCGGCAAGGCTGTGCCGTTCGCCGTTGTCCCAACTCAATCCTTCCTGCCCGGCGCAGTGCCGTCCCCTCCCCAGGAAGTTCCCGAAAACATCGTCTCTGGGCAAGAACTGCCGCCTTCACAGTCGGAACAGTTGATAAATGAGGGAGAATCCCTTTCCGAAACGGAAACATGGGCATGTTACACCGGCATCGGGGTGGCTAATGAAGACGGGGTTGAAAATCACCATCGAGGTATCGACATGGCCAACCCCCAGACCGGCGCCATGCCGGGCGTCGGCCAGGGTTTCATGGACGCTGCCCCCGATACTGATGCCGGCGGCAATTCCCCGGTTTTGCGTGGAAATTACCAGGAGCGGGCCGAAACGGCACAGGTTGTTATCAATGCCGGTTCCGAAGCTGAAAAAAGAGTCAGCCGGGATGAAGACAGGGCAATGGATGCCGGGGCGCCCAGGTCAAACGGTGATGCCGCGGGGTGGTTTGGCATCAATAATCGGAAGCAATCGTGGGATGTGTCCTTTCTGGAGATAAATGATAATGTGGTGAAGGGTAAAGCCGTCAGCGCCGATACGGTTTATGCGCAGGCGGTGCCTGAACCGCCCCCGGACAAGATGGCTCCGGTTCGGGAAGAACTGATTGCGGCGACCGCGGAGAGGCCGGCCGGTAAGGCATACGGGCAAATCGAGCGGAAGACGGCCGAATCGACAGGGACAGTATCTGACAGCCGTAAAGTTTACCCTCGCGGCGCCAAGCTCCATTTAGCGGAAGCGCGCGACAATTTCCAGGATGAGTCCTCCCGGGGGATGCGATTCAACATGGTGGAAGATATTGATGTCACCGGCCAGGACGCCGAGTTCACGGAAGCGCCATACCCTCAGGCAGGGAAGAATGACACCATAACCATAAATCAAGCACCGAAGGAAATGCCCAGGGGCAATGAAATATCGATCATGGCGGCACGGGACACCCAAGACCGCCAGGCCGGGGCCGCTCGTCCCGACGACGGCGGCGGAAAAACCGCCCCCGGACGCTCCGGCTCCTTTGCCGCGCCGGTGACAGCCGTTGCCGCGGATGATCAGACCGGTCAAAGGATGACGACAGGCGATCATGACCGAGATAACCATTACCTCCGGATGGATGCGTTACACCGGGGCGCCGATCCAGATGGTTCGGAAAAAATCGAAATTTCCAATGAACAACGGGCCAGAAACGGAAAGGTCGTATTTCTGGACAACCCACCCGGGGGTGCTGATGACCGGCCCCTGGAGGCGAGAAAAGTCTCCAAGATGAATAATTATGAGGCCATTAATAAATTGGCCTACGGAGATAATTTTGCCGTTCGCTTCGATCGACCGACGGTGGCGGGGAATTCCGAAGGCGTGTTCCCTTACCAGTCGGTGCTGAATCAGGTTCGGGAAGGCATGACCGCCGGTTTCAAAGATGGCGGCCGGGTAAGGATAACCCTTTATCCCGAGTCCTTGGGACGGGTGGACATGGAGATCGTCGTGCGCCAGGATCGGGTGGACCTGATCATGAAGGTGGATAACAGTGATGTGCACCAGTTCCTGAGCGGCCGTATGGACGATCTGAAGACGACCCTTCAGAACCAGGGGTGGCAGGTAAACGGGGTGGACGTGATGCTCCAGAAACAGAACAACATGAATGACGGCGGCAATTTCAGCAATATGTTTTCCTGGCAGGAGAGAATGAACCGGGATCGCAACAGCGGCGGCATGGCAGGAGGACGGAGTGGAAATCGCTCCGCCGGGCAGATGGGCGACATATCCGCGGCGGTGGAAAAGTCCGTAGATGGAACGATGAGCGGATTGAGCATTTTTGCATAATATTATAAGGAGATAGACCATGTCTGACGTTAACGGAATCGACAACATTATCGCCCAATACAGTAAGGAAACGGCGACTACCCAGTCCGCAACCCAGAGTCTGGGGAAAACCGAGTTCCTGAAGCTGCTGGTGGCCCAGCTCAAGAATCAGGACCCCCTGAATCCCATGGACGGTACGGACTTCGCGGCTCAACTCGCCCAGTTCTCAAGCCTGGAACAGCTCAACAATCTCAACGAAGGGATCAAGAACCTGGGGGTATATCAGATGAGCCAGGCAAATGCCCAGGCTGTGAATCTCATCGGCAAGGAAGTTGTCATCGGCAAGGGGAATGCCTTCCAGGCCGCCGGCAATGCCGTGGATTTGTCTTATGAACTGTCGGGAGCCGCAAAATCGGTAAACGTCGATATCTTCGACAATAACGGCGCGCTGGTGGACAGCTTCAAGGTCAGCGATCAGGCCGCCGGCGCCAACCGGGCGACCTGGAACGGCGGGGTGAATCATAACGGCAAATACACCTTCCGGGTGACGGCCACGGGGGCGAACGGAGCGGAAGTGACCGCGACCACGCTGTCATCCGGAAAAGTAACGGCGGTAAGTTTCAAGAACCAGTCCATATATGTCAACGTTGACGGTAGGGAAATAGCCTTCTCCGACGTCAGGGAAGTAAAACAGGCTTAGAAAAAAATATTCGATAGGAGGATATAAGATATGTCGAGCGCACTTTGGATCGGGACCACGGGGCTGTCAGCGAGCAACAAGCAACTGGACGTCATCGGTAACAACCTGGCCAATGCCAATACCATCGGCTTCAAGGCCGGAGAAACATCTTTCGCCAGTATGCTCAGCCAGAGCCTCAGCGGCGGTTCCGGCGCCATGCAGGTCGGGCAGGGCGTCGGGGTATCGGCGGTGACGACTCAGTTCGGCCAGGGCTCTTTTGAAACCACGGGCAACGCCACGGATGTATCCATCGACGGGGCGGGATTCTTCATCGTCAAGGACAAGAAGGAAGACCTTTTGTACTACACCCGGGCGGGCTCCTTCTATATCGACAAGAACGGCGATCTCAGCGACCTGAGCAACTATCTGGTCCAGGGTCACATGATAGGTACGGACGGCAAGGAATCCACGGAGATGACCAGGATCAACCTCACCGGCCGCAAGTCCAAGCCCCACGAGACGACGGAATTCGACCTGGGTTTGAACCTCAACGTCGAGACCCGTTCCACTGATCCGGTCAATCATTTCAGCTCCAGCCAGACCATCTACGATTCCACGGGCACCAAGCACACCATGGCAATCACCTTCACCCGTTCGTCCGATCAGGAGGGACTCTGGAGTGTGAGCGGCAGGGTTGACGAGGGCGCTTACGTAGTGCCCGACCATTCCTGGCTGGAATTCGACAGCGAGGGGGCCCTGATTACGGATACCAAGCGGGAGATCCTGGCCGGGGAAAAGATTTACTCCAACGCGGCTGAAACGGAAGGGGTGACCAAAAGCACCGTGATGGCGGGAACTTTCTACAACGGGTTGAAGGACAAGACCTTTGCGGTGGGTGATACGATTACCATCACCGGTGACGGAGCGGCGGTCAATTATACCGTCGCCCTGAACGATACAATCAATAATCTCCTCAGTGCCATTCAAAGCGCCTATACGACCCACAGCGTCGAAGCGAACCTGGTGGACGGAAGAATCGTCCTGATTGACAAAAATGCCGGCGCCAGCACCATGACCTGTACCTTTGCCGGCGACGGCGGCGTGTTCGGCGCCATGTCGAACGAACATGAGTACGGTCAGCGCGGGGAGACTAAAGCCATCGCCCATGATGTCGCCTTCGATTTTTCCGGTCAGAATACCTCCATCGGCAAGACCGGCCTCATCACCTGGGATCTCACCAGTGAAGACGCCCCGGAGATCACCAGCTACGCCATAGATTCTCGGGTGAACTACGTGAGCAACGACGGCTATCCCGCCGGTCTTTTGAGCTCCCTCGACGTGAGCAAGAACGGCATCATCCAGGGATTCTTCACCAACGGCCAGCAGCAGCAACTGGCCCGGGTCATGACGGCCAGCTTCACGAACAACGGCGGTTTGAACAAGGTGGGGAGCTACTTCATGGAGACCGCGGAATCCGGGGCGGCTACCATCGGTGTTCCTTCCCAGGGCGGCCTCGGCGGCCTGCAGTCCCACTCCCTGGAGATCTCCAATACCGACGTCGCCAAGGAATTCATTAAGATGATCGCCGCCCAGCGGGCCTACCAGGCCAATTCCCGGATCATCACCTCGGCGGACGAGATGCTGCAGGAACTGATGAATATCAAGCGGTAGAGACCGCTTCAATAGTTGGCATGGATTTCTCTTGTTGACAGTGATGACGACACCGCCCCGCCGGGGCGGTGAGTCGTCGCGGTCGATTTTTTGTGAGTTCCGTGCCATTGCGGAGGACCCATGGCGCCCAGGAGAAATGATCATCCCCGCTGACCGTTATGGATGTAAAATCGCCCTTACTCGTTGCCTATACCCGCAATCTGCAAACCCCGTCCGCCCGGATCGGCCGTCAAAACCAGCCTGCCGAGGCAAACGCAGGGTATAGTCCGCAAATATACGCCCCCGAGGACATCGTCGATATTTCCGAATTGGATCCCGCCGCGGAGATAGCAGGAGAGGCGATAACCGTAAATCTCCGGTCACCTAACTATGAGGACGCTGGTTTTATTGCGGTTCCCGTCCGGGGTTCCATCATCGACACCTGGGCCTGACGCCCTCTGCTCATCCCCCGTCAAAATTATGACAACCGGTCTTTCCGTTGCCAACAATCCTTTTCCCTCCCGTTGCCGCCCAATGTTTTCAAGCGTAAAAAGCCAACGATTATTAATGACATAAGCCAAATTATCGTGATGGTATGCAAATTGCTGTTCTGGTTTTGACGCAAGTTGCATTGGCTACCCTGCAAAACCTTGAGGTGATTGATACTTTGGATCTGGCGACTGTTATCGGTATCGTAGGGGCATTCGCGCTGGTCGTGGCCGCGATGAGCACCGGGGGCGGTTTGACTTGGTTTCTGGATGGACCATCGGCAATGATTGTCTTCGGCGGGACCTTCGGCGCCGTACTCGTCAACTATCGCATGTCGGATATGCTGAGTGTCTTGAAGGTGGCAAAAAACGCCTTTTTCAAAAGGGAATACAAAACGGATGAAATCATTCGACTTCTGGTGGAAATGTCCAAAATGGCCCGGAAAGAGGGAATCCTGTCCCTGCAGAATATGGGGGTCCGGGTCAAGGATCCTTTTTTGGGGAAAGCGGTGGATATGATGGTGGATGGGTACGAACCAGCTCTTATGGCCAATATTCTGGAAACGGAGTTGGATTTCATCGCCGAGCGGCATCGCTTGGGTGCGGAGATTTTTGCCAGTATGGGCAATTTCGCCCCTGCCATGGGCATGATGGGAACCCTTATCGGTTTGATCCAGATGTTGATGAAGATGGAAGAGCCAAGTTCCATCGGACCATCCATGTCGGTGGCTCTGGTTACCACGTTTTACGGCGTAATTTTGGCAAACCTGGTTTTTCATCCCATCTCCGGGAAGCTGAGGACGCGTAGTGCCGAAGAATTACTGGTAAAGCGTCTCATCATCAAAGCGGTAATGTCGATTCAGGAGGGGGACAATCCCCGGATTTTAGAGCAGAAGCTGCATTCATTTATCGCGCCGACCGAACGAAGATCGAGGTTCTACCGTGACTGAGGACAGGCGCAAATATTCTCGTGGATCCGTTGTGACGACAAGTGACTGGCAACCGGTTTATGCGGCGCTCATCATGATCCTGCTGGTATTTTTCATCATGCTGCTTTCCCATGCCCGCTTTGGCGAAGGAAACATGCGGAAGCTTCAAAAGGCGGTGCTCGGCAAACAGGGGAAAAAAGAAGCCCCGGCGGTTGCGGGCGGACAGGAGACGTTAGGTTCTCTGCGCAGTGCGCTGTCCAATGCCGGTCTCAGCAACCAGGATGTCGGGATCGTGAAGGACGGCGCGGGGATGCGACTGACCATCAAGGGACTCATCTTTTACGAGTCCGGGGGGTCAATGTTATTGCCGAAAGCCGAGTTTATCCTCCGGGAGGTTCTCCGGCACGCCGGAAAATACGGGAGCAGGATTGAAGTATATATCGGCGCCGAATGCCGACCGGCCGGCGACGGATTGATCAAGCCTGATTGGGAACTGGCGACGTTGCGCTCATTGAATGTGCAACGTTATCTATCCCGGGAAAATGGATTCCCGGCCGATCGTCTGGAAACCGCCGCCCGGGGCATTTCATGCTCCGACCGGGGCGACGGCCGGGACGGTGCGACGGGCAACGTGACCATATTGATTGACCGCTGAGTTTGAAAGCCCATGAAGCACGGAAAGATAAATAAGGAGGAACAGAACAAGTCTGGCGCCGCCGGTAACTGGATGATGACCTTCAATGATTTGCTGACCCTTCTGTTCACCTTTTTTGTCCTGTTGTTGGCTTTTTCCACTCTGCAGACGGATTATGTCGCCCAGGCAGCGAAATCGTTCAGGAAATCCCTGGCCGGCGGCCTGACTGCGGAGGGGGTATCCGCAAGGGTATTTAAGCCTTTCATACCTCCGGTTCGCGACGCGGATATCGAAGCGGAGAAAGAAAAGAACGCCCGTCGGGATGTGGAGACGATGCACCGGATGAGGACGAAGCTTCTCAAGGTCATGGAGATTTCTCCGGGTGCGTCCATAACCGATTGGCCGCGAGGAATGTCCCTGGAATTCCCGTCGGCGGCGGTATTCGAACCGGCCGACGGTGAAATCGGCAAGCGGGGCTATGAATTGCTGGCCCGGTTGCGCGAAGTCTTCCAGCAGGAGGCGGCATTTATCCGTGTGGAGGTTTATGATGGAACGATTCCCGCAAGGGAATCGGGAAGGGGATCGTATAATGGGTCGGCTATCCGGGCGGCGGCGATAGCGGAAACAATGACTGCCCTCGGAGGCCTGGAAGCAAAGAGAGTTTCCGCTTCGGGACATGGGCCGAGAAAAGAAGCGCCGGCGGACGGTGATGGTATGATCAGAATCCGTATTTCAGCGAGATATATTTAGGAGGAAGGCATGGCCAGAACAGAGCGGGAAGAAAGGTCAACTGAGGAATCCGGACAGGAACCGCGGGAAAAGAAGAAAGGGGTGCTTTTGAAGTGGGGGATCATCGGTCTGACAGTGCTTTTGATCGCGGGAGTGATTGCCGGCGGGGCTTATTATTATTGGAGTTCAAGCGCCGGCGCGGCGAAGAAAAAAACTGCCGCCCAGCCTGTCATCGGTACGATCTGGCCTATGGAGCCCTTCATCATCAACCTTCAGGACACCGGTGGGGATCGCTATTTGAAGCTGGTGGTGCAACTGGAAATATCCGATCCACTGGGCGTCAAGGACCTGGATCAATTGAAGCCGAAACTGCGGGACAACATCCTCGAATTGCTGGCGGCAAAAACATATCGCGAGCTTATGGATACCGCGGGAAAACAACGGCTGCGTGAGGAAATCGCCATGCGGCTAAACAGCTTTCTCCCGAGTGCCAAGGTCACGCGGGTTTACTTTACCGAATTCGTCATCCAGTAAACGGCTCTTCTCCAGAGGCAGGCGTTATGAGCAAGATATTGACCCAGGAAGAAGTTGATGCCCTGTTGAGGGGTATATCCGGCGGCGATATAGAAACGGATGTGGAAGATATCCATGATCCTTCCGATGTCGTTGCCTATGACCTGACCAGTCAAGACCGGATCATCCGGGGACGCATGCCGACCCTGGAAATGATCAACGAAAAATATGCCCGCCTCCTCCGGACCACCTTGTCGTCTCTGTTGCGAAAGGTTACCAGTGTCAGCGCCATATCGGTGAATATGGTCAAATTCGGAGAATTTTTGAAAACCCTGCCGGTTCCCACCAGCATGCATCTGTTCCGTATGGATCCCCTGCGGGGAGCCAGTCTCTTCGTGGTGGAGGCGAAGGTA
Organism: uncultured Syntrophus sp.; assembly: GCA_964571695.1. Classification (GTDB taxonomy): domain Bacteria; phylum Desulfobacterota; class Syntrophia; order Syntrophales; family UBA8958; genus UBA8958. Next base: position 126,269 of record CAZNDG010000001.1, on the reverse strand, counting down.
ATTTTCATGCTTGTGGATATCCTTTTCGGGGGCAGCGGCAGAGACATGTTCAAGGTCGAAGGTCGGGAATTTACGGCCATCGAGAGCAACATCATCCGCCGGGTGGTGTTGAATGCCCTTGCGGATCTGGAAAAGGCGTGGCGGGGATTGATCGAACTGCGGATGGAATACCAGCGTTCCGAGGTAAATCCTCAATTCGTCTATATCGTTTCTCCCACGGATGTGGTGGTGGTTATAAATTTCGAGATCGAGGTCGAATATTCTTCCGGACTCATGACCCTGTGCATACCTTACGCCACCCTGGAGCCTTTGCGGGAAAAGCTTCAGGCGGGATTTCAGAGCGAACAAATGGAAGTGGATAAAGGTCTTTTGGAGCGCTTCCGAAGAAATATCCTCCAGGCGGAAGTGGATATAGTTGTAGAACTTGGGGGAACCCAGATCAGCGCGGGAGATGTAGTCAACTTTCAAGTGGGGGACGTCGTTCCCCTGGACCAGTACGCCTCTGATCCGGTACGGATCTTTGTGGAGGGGGTCGCGAAGTATGCCGGATATGCGGGGAGCTACCGGGGCAGCCAGGCGGTCCAGGTTACTGAAATCATAACGGGGGAAGGGGATTGAACTATGGAGCAAAATGAAATCGACGCCCTGTTGCAGGGCGTTTCTTCGGGAGCCGAGGGGGCGAAAACCGGGAAAAAGGATGAAGAGCTGACCTGGGACGATGTGGAGCAGGAGATGACCCTTTCCAAAGGCCCGGCCGTAAAAGCCGAGGTAAGCGAGGTGTCGTTCCAGGAGATACAGAAGCCGGACACTCCCAAGGGAAATATGGAACTGGACTTCATTCTGGACATCCCTTTGAGTCTCACCGTAGAGCTGGGACGCTGCCGGATGCTGATCAGCGAACTACTGCAACTGGGGCAGGGATCGGTGGTGGAACTTGCCAAACTGGCGGGAGAGCCCATGGATGTGTTCGTGAACAATCGCCTTATCGCCCGGGGGGAAGTGGTGGTGGTGAACGAGAAGTTCGGCGTTCGCCTCACTGATATCGTATCTCCCACGGAAAGAGTGAACAAGTTGAGATAGCGGGTTTGTAAATCATGGATTATTCTTATATCGCCTCGTTTGCAAAAATGCTTTTCGCCCTGGCCATTGTTCTGGGGATCATGCTGGGCGCCGTTTATCTGCTCAAGCGGATTACGCAGCACACGGCGCCCCGGGCCGGATTGGAAGGCCCCATCGATATTCTGGCGACACGTTATCTGGGACCGAAGAGCTCCATCATGATGTTGGATGTAACCGGCCGGATCCTGATTGTCGGTGTTACCGCCAACGGCATCAACCTTCTGACGGAAATAGACGATCAAAAGACGGTGGAGAGGATCAGGGCGGAACGGATGCATCAGGGTCGCCTAAGCGCGGCGGCCCTAACAGTTCCCGGCCAGTATCGGGCGGTAGTCGAATCCATGATGGCCGCGATCAGAAAGAGGGAGAAGAAGTGAAGGGCAAAACAGACGATAACTACCCGGTGCCGCTGGCGATGTTTCTGGCCGGCTGCCTCCTTCTCCTGGCCGTCGGGACCGCGGGCGCCGAGACGATTTCCCTCCCCAACATCAGTCTCTCGATCGGCGGCGGGCCACCGGAATCCCCGACAAAAACGGCAACGGTCATTCAACTTCTATTCATCCTCACTGTCCTTTCCCTGGCCCCGGCCATCCTCCTGATGGTGACGTCTTTTACCAGAGTGGTCGTGGTCCTCTCCCTCCTCCGACATGCCCTAGGCACCCAGCAGATTCCCCCCAACCAGATCGTTATCGGCATGGCGCTTTTTTTGACGTTCTTTATCATGACCCCCGTTTGGCAAAAGGTCAACCAGGAGGCCCTCAGGCCCTACTACAACGAAGAAATATCCGGAGAAGAGGCCATGAACAGGGCGTCCGGGCCTATAAAGAGCTTCATGCTCAAACAGACAAGGGAAAAGGACCTGGCCCTGTTCGTCCAGATTGCCCGGGAAAAGCGTCCGGAAAAACCCGAAGACGTCTCTTTGACAGTTCTAATCCCCGCCTTCATGATCAGCGAACTGAAGACGGCGTTTCAGATCGGGTTCATGATTTATCTCCCATTTTTCATCATCGACATGGTTATTGCCAGTATTCTCCTTTCCATGGGAATGATGATGCTGCCGCCGATCATGCTCAGCCTGCCTTTCAAGCTGTTGCTGTTTGTCCTCGTTGACGGCTGGTATTTGATTGTCGGTTCCCTCGTAAAAAGCTTTCAGTAAACGGCAAGGAGCTGAAGATGTCCATAGATTTGGTGGTGGGGATGATGAGCGAGACCGTCAAGGTTACCCTCCTGGTTTCGGCGCCGGTCCTGCTCGTGGGATTGGTGGTAGGGGTGTTCGTAAGCCTGATCCAGGCCATGACTCAGGTACAGGAGATTACTCTGGTATTTGTGCCGAAAATCGTCGCCTGCCTGGTGGCCCTCGTCGCCGCCTTGCCCTGGATGATCGGCATCTTGTTGAACTTCACGGCCAATCTTTTCCAGAACATCCCCATGTACATCCGTTAAATTACATGGGATGGATCATGAAAGGCTTGGGATCGTCATGGCTGGCTTCCCGGTATTGACTTTTGAGCAAGTGGGCGTCTTTCTCCTCATTTTTCTCCGGATCGGCGCCATTTTCGTGATGCTTCCCATCTTCGGGGAACGTTCGGTTCCCGCCCCGGTGAAGGCAACCCTCAGTCTGGTTCTAACCGCGATGCTCTATCCCTTTATCCGTTTTCCCCTCCCCGAGTCCTATCTCGACAATCTCTTCATGATGGTCATGGCCATGGGGGGGGAGATATTTATCGGCGTCCTGATCGGATTCACCGCCCGCTGCCTGTTTGCCGCCCTGCAGTCCGCGGGCGAAATGGCGGGGATCCAGATCGGATTCAGCATGGCCAATGTCATCGATCCCTTAAGCAGCATGCAGGTATCCATCATAGGGGAGTTTTTATATCTTGTCGGCCTGCTGGTATTCCTGGCGGTCGATGCCCATCATATCTTTCTGTCCGTTCTGGCGGAGAGCTATCAACGGATACAACCCCTGGGATTTGCCTTTTCCGGCCCCCTGATGCAACTGCTCATCGATCTAACAAAAAATATCTTTCTCGTTGCCGTTAAAATATGCGCTCCTCTCATTGCCGTGGCATTGCTGGTCAATGTCGGTCTGGGAGTGATCGCCCGCACGGTCCCCCAGATCAACGTCTTCATTATCGGATTCCCGCTTCAGATCGCCGCGGGACTCTTCTTTCTGGGACTGATGGCGCCGATCTTCGTCAAAATGACCGGCCGGCTCTTTCTTCATCTGCAATCAGACCTGGCCGCGCTTTTCAAGGTGATGTGAGAGAGGTGAATTATTGACGCCGCCGTCATAAAACGGATGCTTTATTATGGCCCAAAACGATCAAGGACAGGAAAAGACAGAACAGGCGACACCTAAACGGCGCGAGGAATCCCACAAGAAAGGCCAGGTGGCGAAAAGCCGCGAACTTTCTTCCGTGGCCATCCTGGTGGGGGTGCTGATATATTTCTATTTCAACGCCCCCAGCCTGATGAATGGAATGATGACCATGACGAAAGAAATGCTGGACCGTGCCGGACGGGCCCAGTTGAACGCCGCCGGTGTTCCTTCATTCTTTGCTGAACTTGCCTTCCAGGTCCTGATCCTGCTGCTGCCCCTCATGTTGACGGTTGTCGTCGTATCCCTGCTGGCCAATATCATCCAGGTCGGCTTCATCTTTTCCACCGAGGCGATGGCGCCGAAATTTTCCAAGATCAACCCAGTCAAGGGCATGAAGAACGTCCTGGGCCTGCGCGCCTTTGTCGAGCTGTTGAAAAACACGTTGAAAATCGGGGTTATCGGAGTCATTGCCTATCTGTCCATCCGGTCGGAGGCCTTGGGATTCCTGCCCCTTATGGATCAGGGGGTATGGCAGATCCTGTCCTTCATCGGCGGCAACGCCTTCAAGATCCTCAGTAATGTCTGCTGGCTCCTCATGGTGCTGGCCGTTCTCGATTACCTCTACCAAAAGTGGGAACACGAGAAGAACATCAAGATGACCAAGCAGGAACTGAAAGAAGAAAACAAACAGACGGAAGGCGATCCCTTGATCAAGGGGCGGATAAGACGCTTGCAGAGGGAAGCCGCCCGGAAACGGATGATGGCCAGCATACCTAAAGCGGATGTCGTCATCACCAACCCCACCCATCTGGCCGTGGCGCTGAAATATGACACCGCCACCATGGCCGCGCCGGTAGTGCTGGCGAAGGGGGCGGATCATGTCGCGGAAAGGATCAGAAAGATTGCCGCGGAGCATCGGGTTCCCATTGTGGAGAATAAATGGGTGGCACAGGTATTGTATAGAATGGTTGATATAGACGGGTCAATACCCGAAAATCTCTATCGGGCGGTAGCGGAGATCTTGGCCTATGTATATGGCCTGCGCGCCTCCAGAGGATAATAAATAATGGCCGAAGCATACGCGGAAAAGTCTTCTTTCCTTGCCGATCTGACCCGGAGCAGCGGTTTTTTCCTGGCGTTGGGCGTAGTCGGCATTCTGACGGTGATGATCGTTCCCCTGCCCACGATCATCCTCGATCTGCTCCTCTCCATGAGCATTGCCGCCGCCATCGTGATCCTGCTCATGGCAATGTCGGTAATGAAGCCGCTGGATTTTTCGGTTTTTCCCACGGTGCTGCTCATCGTCACCCTTATGCGACTGGCGTTGAATGTGGCCTCCACAAGGCTGGTGCTTCTTTACGGCAACCAGGGTACCGATGCCGCCGGTCAGGTAATCAAGGCCTTCGGAACCTTCGTGGTGGGGGGCAATTACGTAATCGGATTCATCGTATTTTCCGTGCTTGTGCTGATCAACTTCGTCGTCATCACCAAAGGCGCCACCCGGATCGCCGAGGTCGCCGCCCGATTTACCCTCGATTCCATGCCGGGCAAGCAGATGAGCATCGACGCCGATCTCAATACCGGACTCATCACCGAGTCGGAGGCAAGACAGCGGCGCCGGGAAATAGAAAACGAAGCCAACTTCTACGGCGCCATGGACGGGGCCAGCAAGTTCGTCCGGGGTGATGCCATTGCCGGTATCATCATCGTCCTGGTGAATCTCATCGGGGGATTGATAATCGGCGTGCTTCAAAAGGATATGAATGTTGTCGATGCGGCGCGTACCTATTCTCTCCTCACCATCGGGGACGGGCTGGTAACCCAGATCCCGGCCCTCATCGTTTCCACTGCCGCGGGTATATTGGTGACCCGTACCTCCGCCGCCTCGGAACTGGGTGAGGAACTGAAAGGCCAGGTGTTTTCCCAGCCGAAGGCCTTTGCCCTCACCTCATTTTTCGTCTTTGTATTTGCCCTGATACCCGGGATGCCCAAGATCGCCTTTATGATCGTGGCCGCGGGAATGGCCGTGCTGGCCTACAACATGATGGGGAAAAAGCCGCCGGAGGAGCCTGAAGCCGTGGAAATGCCGGTGCCGGAAATATCGGATACGGTGGAATCCCTGACCCCCCTCGATCCTTTGGGTCTGGAGGTGGGCTATGGTTTGATTTCCCTCGTGGATTCAAACCAGGGGGGGGAACTGCTGGGGAGGATCAAGGTGCTGCGGAAACAGCTTGCCCAGGAGTTGGGGTTCATTATTCCCGCCATTCACATCCGGGACAACCTGCAGTTGAATCCCAATGAGTACAGCTTTCTGATCAAGGGGACGGAGGTGGCAAAGGGTGAATTGATGCCCGGATATTTACTGGCCATCACTTCCGACGATGACGGCATGAGATTGTCCGGGATTCAGACCCGGGAGCCGGCCTTTGGATTGCCGGCCGTCTGGGTGCCGGAAAGGGAGAAGGAGATGGTTCAGGCCCGGGGGATAGTCATGGTTGATCCGGCGACGGTCCTTACCACCCATCTGACGGAAATCATAAAAACAAATGTCGAGGAACTCATCGGGCGGCAGGAAGTCCAGGCGCTGCTCGACAATCTGTCCAAGACTCACGGGCGGATTCTCGAGGAACTGGTGCCCAAGATCATTTCCCTCGGTCTCCTCCAAAAAGTGCTGCAGAGGCTTTTGAAAGAGAGAGTCTCCATCCGCGATCTTTTGTGCATCATCGAAACCCTTGCCGATTATGCGCCGCTGACGAAGAATGTGGACATATTGACGGGATATGTGAGGCAATCGCTGGCGCGGGCGATAACGAGACAGTATCAGGACCCCGGCGGAAGCGTCAATGTGGTGATGCTGTCACCGGAGATTGAAGAAATTATCCAGCAGTCGATTCAACATACGGAATACGAGTCGTTTGTCTCTCCCGATCCAAATGTGGTCAAGAGGATTATGCAGAAGGTTCAGGACAGCGCCGGAGAGTTCATGAAGCGGGGGCTGCAGCCCATCGTCCTTTGTTCACCCAATATCCGCGTCCATTTCAAGAAGATCGTCGATCGCTTTTTCCCCAATGTCACTGTTCTTTCCCACAACGAGATCAGCCGTGACGCAAATATAACTTCCTTTGGTATGGTGGAGATCTAAAGATGCAGGTGAAGCGTTACGAAGTGACAAATGTTCAGGAAGCCCTGGGCAGGATCAAAAGTGATCTTGGTCCGGATGCCATCATCCTATCGACCAAAACCCTGAGAAATACCCAGCCCCGTCTTGTCGAGGTCGTTGCCGCCGTGGACCGGACCGGAACATCAAAAATGCCGGCAAGCGAGGGGACGGGGAGCAATAGGGAAGATAGCGGCAAGGAAGAGATGGCGGCCGGCATCGCCGAATGTCGGCAGCAGATCCGGGAAATCAAGGAGATGCTGGCCATGATCAATCATGGCCCCAGGATTAATGAAGATCTGGCGGAATTGAGAGACGGCATGAATACCCTGTTCAATGTTTTGGGGTTGGGAGTGAAATATCGAGGCCGCGACGACGTTTCTAAATTGTATCGCACTTTGATCCACAACGGCGTTTCCAAGACCAAGACGGCCAAGATCATCGCGATGCTCCAGAAGGATCCCCGTTTTTTCAAGGTCAGGAATTATGAAGAAATAACGTCGTTTGCCGAGCAGTGTCTGGCGGAATCGCTCCGGCGGCTGAGGGCGGACGGCGGCGGTGGGAGATTGAAGGCCCTCGTCGGTCCTACGGGTGCGGGTAAGACCACGACGCTGGCAAAACTTGCGGCCAGATACCAGATCGATGAGAAGAAAAAGACCGGTCTGATCACCACCGACACCTATCGTATCGCCGCCGTGGAGCAGTTGAAAATATATGCGAAGATCCTCGATATCCCCGTTTACGTGGCCGCGGACAAGGAAGGATTTCAAAAGTCCGTCCAGGCCCTTGCCGATCGGGACGTGATACTGATCGATACACCTGGAAAATCACCCCGGGACGCCGCGTATCTCCAGCGCCTCAAAGAGATGTTTTCCACGCAACAATCGCTGGATGTACATCTCCTCCTTAGCTCCACAACCGGCCGGGATTCGCTTCTTGATGCCGCGGAACACTATCGCGTTTTAGGTTATGACCGGATTGCCCTGACCAAACTCGACGAATGCCGTTCTTTCGGCGTGCTTTACGAGGTCCTCGATCAGGCGGTAGCGACGGTGAGTTACATAACCAACGGTCAGAACGTGCCCCAGGATATCGCCGAGTTTTCAGCCCGGACGATGGCAAGATCAATTATCGAAAATTCATTCCATTAATGGGGAGGGAATGTGGATCAGGCGTCGGCCCTCAGAGAGCTTGTGAACAGAGAAAAGATGGTGCGAAAAAAAGTGGCCAATACTAAACAGCGGGACGAGAAAAATCGATCCATCCGGGTTATCGCCATCACCAGCGGCAAGGGTGGGGTCGGAAAGACGAATATTGCCGTCAACCTGGCATACGCCCTGTCGGTGATGAACCGCAAGGTGATGATCATGGATGCCGACATGGGTCTGGCCAATGTAGATTTGGTCCTCGGTTTGACGCCGAAATACAACCTATACCACGTCCTGAACGGAGAACAATCGCTCCAGGATATTATCGTCCGGGGTCCCGGAGGGATCACGATCCTCCCCGCCTCTTCGGGGATCGAAGAAATGGCGGATCTCTCGAAGGGATACAAGCTTGCCCTGCTGGACGAACTGAACTCCCTTCAGGAGCGCCCGGATTTCATGCTCGTGGATACGGCCGCCGGGATCGCCGGCAATGTCACCTACTTCAACCTGGCCGCCAAGGAGATCGTCGTAGTCACTTCTCCCGAACCTGCTTCCATGACGGATGCCTATGCCCTGATGAAAATCCTCTATCAGAGTTATGCGCGGAAACGATTCCGGCTGATCGTGAATATGGTTAAACACCAGGGAGAAGCCATGGAGGTATTCAAACGGTTGCGTCATGCCATGGATCACTTCCTCAGCCTCCAGATCGAACTGCTTGGGTACGTATTGCATGACGACAAATTCAAAGAGGTAATCAAACGCCAAAAGGCATTGACGGAACTTTATCCCCTTTCACCGGCGAGTAAATGCATCTATGGGATTGCCGAGAAGATGTGCGGCGAAACTCCGGAGCATGTGGAGAACGGCAGTCTGGTTTTCTTTGGAGAAGCAGGCATTCATCATGGCCATGGATAAAAAAAAACGGGACGAGCTGATCCTGAGATACGCGCCGATGGTGAAAAACATCGTGGCCAGGATGACGGCCAAGCTTCCAATCGATGGCTCGGACAAGGAGGCCCTGATTAATGTAGGCATAATCGGTTTGATGGGGGCCCTGGAGAAATTTGACCAATCGCGCAATGTTCAGTTCGAAACCTATGCCAAATTCAGGATTCGGGGTGCGGTGCTGGATGAGTTGCGGGTCAATGACTGGGTGCCCAGGTCGGTTCGCGACAAAGACGACAAGTTGGTGAAGGCTTTTCACAGCCTGGAAAAAGAACTGGGACGCGCTCCTACCGAAGAGGAGGCGGCGGCCCATATCGGTGTGGGTATGGAAGAGTATTACCGGCTGCTCACCGGCGCAAAGGCGATAACGGTGATCAGTGCCGAGGACATGACCTCGGATTATCTCGATTATCACACCGATGCGGATTGGCTGCGAACCGTGGATAAAGGCAACCCCCTGGATCTCCTTTCCGGGGAAGAAACCAAGGCGCGGCTGAAAAAAGCCATCGACGCCCTGCCGGAAAAGGAGCGGATGGTAATGGCTCTTTATTACTACGAAGAATTGACGATGAAGGAGATCGGCTGCACGTTGCGATTGACCGAATCGAGGGTTTGTCAACTGCATTCCCAGGCTGTCTTGAGAATGCGTTCCGCCCTCCGGTATCTCCATGATGATGAGCAATAGATTCAAAAACGGACCGGCGCCGTAATTAAGACGTCAATGAAACAGAAGGCTCAAATCGACATCATCGACATCTCTATCCCCGACAGCGATCTGGGGCCGGGGCCGGAAGATAAGGATAGCTCCCCAGCCCCCCCGGATTCCCCGTCTCCCGGCAGGAGAAGAAAAAAGCTGCTTTGGCTTGCCGGGGGAATTGTTCTTGCGGTTGTGGTGATCGTTGCGGTGTGGTATCTTGCCGGGGAATGGCAGGACGCTGGTTCCAAGAAGGAACAACAGGCTGCCGTCCCGGCGCCGTCGTTGGATTTTGACCGGTTGCCGTTGAGCGATTTTTTCATCGAAGTGCGTGATGGCCAGGGCAAAGCGCGCATATTGCAGTGCAGCGTCGTCCTCGATATCGACCGGACCAGGCATCAGGATTTATCGAACCGCCAGTTGGAGATTAGAAAGACCATTTATCGAATCCTTGGCAGTCGTTCCGTAGCGGTCCTTTTGGGGCCGGAGGAAAAAAAGATCATCAAGAAAGACATACACGAAGAGCTGAATGGTCTGTTCGGCAAGGGCGCCGTCAAAGAGGTTTATTTTGAAAAGTACATCATTTTGTAGGAGCGGCGGTGAAGACATGGACGAACAGGATCGTTATCGCGCCTTGGAGTCGGCATTCGCATCAACCTTTATTGACGAACTGATTCCCGGCATCATTCACAATTTTGCCAATCCCCTGAACGGCATCATGGGACGAGGGCAGATCATGAGGCGGAGGTTCGATCAACTAATTGAAAAACTCGAACAATATTGCCCCCAGGCTGTCTTGGGACAACAGGACCTCTTCAAAAAGCTTTCACGGGACATAGAAGAGATCAATAATGAATGCGACCGGTTCTACCGCATGTTCCAGGATGTGAGCGGGAAGTTTTACAGCCTCGCCACCCATGATTGCGGGAAATTTTCCGTTCATCAGCTCATGACGGCGGAATTGCGGTTTGCCGATTACTATTTGAACTTTAAACACCAGGTAAAAAAGGACGTGCATCTGGATGAAAGCATTCCCCCCGTCTCCGGCAACTACGCCCACTGTTCCTTGAGCGTCTGGGCGATACTACGGCAGGCGATGCATGATATGGATGATGTGCCTGATAAACAACTCCTGATCAGGACCATAAGGGAAAAGGAAGGCGCAGTGATAACTTTTGATCACCCGCTTGCCAATTGCCTTGGGGACAGGGACGCCCCCACCGATAGGGAATGTTCGTGTTCCATGGCTCCGGAGCGGCGGTGGGATGAACAACTGCTGCCCCTGGCGGAGAGACTTTTGACCGCCATGGATTCAAAACTGGAAATACATGACGAGAGCGGGCGCCGGCATTTGAACATTCAACTTAAATATTAAAGGTTGATATGAAAACTGTCGATAGTTACTAAAAAAGGAAGAATGAGCGGGACTTGCCCGGGGGAGCGGAAATTTGCTGAGTACGATCGAAATGCAGCAATCCATCGCGCAGTTACAGGCCATGGAAAAGATACAGCAGGTTCAGCAGCAGCATGCGGACCTGCAGCAGCGGCATTTCGCCACGCAGTTTAATGAGGAACGCAAGCGCCTCAAAGATAAGGTAAAGGATGCCGATGAGACTGATTTCCGCAGACTCCAGGAACGTAAGGAAGGAAACCGGTCCGACGGAGGAAGGGAGTCTGCAAAACAGCATTCCGCGGCGAGGAAACCGCCAGAAGAAGATACTGAAGAGACCTCAATTGATGAAGGGTCCCGTATCGACATAAGGGTGTAAGGTGAACATCCAGTCCCTGCTGTTGCTACAACTGGCAATCGATATCCTGCTCTGTCTCCTCCTCGGGCTGTTCTTATGGCAGTTCGGCCGCCGAAAGGGGAAGCAGCCCCGGGACCATGGGGGGGCGGATATGGATGAACTAAGGAAATTCATGGAGGAATCCCGGAAGTTGTCCGCGGACTTCGTTGCCGCCCTCGAAGAGGGACGAAAGAACTTGAAGTCCCTGGCCTTCTCCCTCGATGAGCGGGAAAGGCGGCTGCAGGATCTCCTTGTTAGGGCCGGTGATTTACTGAAGCCGGAATCAAGGGAAGGAAAGAGCGCTCCCGTGTCAAAGAGCGACCCTTATCGGCAAGTCCTGAAAATGATAGATGACGGCCACACCGACCAGGAGGTGACGGAAAGTCTGGGTGTAACGACGGGGGAGATTGAGCTCATCAAGAATCTTGACCGGCGGCGGAATCAGGAAACGTCATGATCCAGACCTTCGGCCCCGTATTGCCCCCCGGGCAGATCGGATTGGCGACGGCGGAAGTACAGCCCGTTGCCCGGCCGCTGTTATTCAATCCCGGGGAAGTTTTGAAGGGATTTGTCCTGCAGTCCGGAACGAACAACCGGGTCCTGCTGCAAATCGGCGATTCCAGGATAATAGCAGACACCCAGACGCCGTTGAAAGCGGGGGAGCAACTGGTTTTAAGGGTGGAGGAAACGGGACCCAAAACGATTCTGCAGATCCTTGGGGAAAGTTATCCGGAAGCGCAAAAAATCAATCAGTACCTCATATTGAATCGGTCCCAGCCCCGGTCCCTGAGCGATATTTTCCTCGTTTTAAAACAGAAACTCGACGCGACCGCCCTTTCGGAAACCCATCCGGAGTCATTAAAAGAAGACGCGCGTAAAATCAGTCAGTTGATGGAATCGCTCGTTTATTCTCCCCAGACCATGCAAAGCCCCGGTTATATAAAGGATTACATTCAAGGACTGGGACTCCTGCTTGAACATGGCCTCTTTAGAGCCTTGGACGGCAATACCCGCCTTGCCGGTGCCCGGGACCGCGAGGGACTGAAGGGAGGACTGCTGAAACTAACGGCGCTTCTTCAGGAACTGGCCGGTACGTCCGGATCGATACCGGCTGATCAGATTGAGGCCATAAATAATCTATTGAGACAATCCCAAAGCTCCATTACGGCCATCGAGATCCAGCAGGTGCTCAACGTCCTCTCCCAAGAGGAGGGACGCCCGTATTTCCTGTCTATACCCATGTCTTTTCCCGACGGCATCCGCTTTCAGGATCTCTATATGGAAAAGGGCAACGATGGGGAAAGAGATATTGCCGGGAATGCCCGGCATCGTTTCATCCTTTTCCTGGATATGGACATCCTGGGGGAGATGATGGCGGAGGTGCAACTGACGGGTGAAAAGGTGCGTTGCCGTCTCAGGTGCCAGGAGGAGGGGTCGCAAATTCTGATCGCTTCGCTGATGGCGGAGCTGAAGGACCGACTGGAGAGTGCCGGACTGAAAGTCGTGGAGGCATCCTGCTGTCTGGATCCGAAACTGACGCAGCTCCGCGATGAATGCCGGCGTGAACACAGGATCGACAACCGTGAGGCCTTGAGCTTATATGCGTGAACAAAATCCGCCACGGCCGGCATCTCCTCCTCTTGCCGCCGCCCTGCAGTACGATGCGAAAAAAGATCGGGCGCCCCGAATAACCGCCAAGGGTCGGGGACTCATAGCGGAGAGGATCATCGAGATGGCACGTAAACATGATGTCCCGATCAAGGCCGACCCGCATCTGGTGCAGATACTCTACCGACTCGATCTGGATGAGGAGATCCCCAGTGAACTTTACCGTGCCATCGCCGAGATTTTGGCGTTTGTCTATTCACTCAATGAAAAACGGCGTGAGGAGACGTCAAACCGTTGACGAACCATTAGGGAAATTTTTTCCCTATCAGCCCCGACGGGGCGCCTCCCCATTTGCCTCCCCTCACAAGTAATTCGTAACATTACGTTAAAATACAGAAATAGATGCGCTGACCCATGCCGTTCTGTGTCAGGATCATGGCATGGCTATTGCAAATCCTGAATTAAAACAATTTCGGCCGGGAGAAATATGAACTACGATGTTCAAGAAATCGCCGTTGCCTGCCACAATACCATGCGACGCATGGATGCCGTGGCCAATAATATATCCAATGCCGGGACACCAGGTTTCAAGCAGGAGTATCTCTCGTTCCTGGAAGACGCGGCGCAGGGAGGAACGGCAACCGCCAACGGCCGGGCGGAAATGGAAAGTGTGCAGATCGATTTTCGGCCTGGAATGATCAATCGTACCGGCAATATCTTTGATCTGGCCCTCAACGGAGAAGGTTTTTTTTCCATCCAGACCGTGAACGGCGTCGCCTATACCCGTAAAGGAGATTTCACGCTGGATAGGGACGGTTTCCTGATCACCCAGACCGGTGATAAGGTCCTCGGCGAAGGGGGACCACTCCAGATAAACGGACAGGTGGTGAACATTGAAAACGATGGTTCGGTGGTAGTGGACGGGATCTCCCTGGGACGGTTGAATATCGTCGGCTTCAAGAATATGAGAGGATTGAAGCGGGGCAACGGGGGGTATTTTCAGACCGAGGAAAGGGCGGCCAGGATCGATGCTCCCGCGGTCAAACAGGCCTATCTTGAGCTTTCAAATGTAAACGTAATCAGGGAGATGGTCAACATGATCGACATTCAGCGGACTGTGGAGAGTTATCAAAGAGTCATGCAGACCATCAGCGACGAGGACAAGCAATCAACCGGCCGGGTCGGCAAACTCGTGTAACCATGAGGAGGAAACAATGATCAGATCGCTATATACGGCGGCGACAGGCATGGCGGCGCAACAGTTGGATCAGGATGTCGTGGCCAACAATCTGGCGAATATCAATACCTATGGCTTTAAGAAATCCCGGGCCAATTTTCAGGATCTGATGTATCAGGTTTTTACCAAGGCCGGCTCCACCTCGGCCACGGGTATTCAACTGCCGGCGGGCATAGAGGTCGGCATGGGCGTAAAGCCCATATCGACTCAAAAGATGTTCAGCCAGGGGGATTTCGTACAAACCGGAAACAGTCTGGACTGGGCTATCGAGGGGGACGGCTTTTTCCAGATCGACAGCGGGACCGGCCGCACGTATTACACCCGGGCGGGAAATTTCAAGCTCAGCAAGGAGGGAAATATCGTCAATTCCGAGGGTCTGTTGGTGACGCCGAGCATCACGATTCCGAACACGGCGGTGACGATCACGGTGGACAAGACTGGTGCCGTATCGGTGACGGACCAGCAGGGAAACATATCCCAGGTAGGCCAGATTCAACTGGCCCGTTTTGTGAATACCGCGGGACTGACCAGTATCGGCAGGAATCTCTTTGACAAGACCGAAGCGTCCGGGGAGCCCACGGTGGGAAATCCCAATGCCGACGGGCGCGGCGCCATTACCCAGTTTTTTCTCGAGATGTCGAATGTCAACGTTATCGACGAAATGGTAAAGATGATTGCAGGTCAGAGGAATTATGAAATCAATTCTAAAGCGGTTCAGACTGCCGACGCTATGCTGGGTATTGTTAACAATCTCAAGCGTTAGTGTATTTCTTTTCGGGATGAGGCCCGCGGAAGCCGGGGCCGTGAATGATGTCCGAATCCGGGAAGAGGTGCGGCGTTACATAGAAAGGAACATGCCCTGGCCGGCACGGGAGGCGCGTATTGAACTCCCCAGTCTCTTGCCCGACGTATCCTGCCTTCAGGAGCGGGGTCTGCAAATGGATATCGAAAAGAGCGGCACCGGTGAGTATGTGGGCGAGGTGCCGGTTATGGTGCGGTTGGCGGACCGGAAAGGACAACGCCGTTCTTTCACCGTTCATGCCCGTATCGAGGTTGCCCGGGATGTGGTCGTGGCCGGCGGGACATTGCAAGGCAACCGTATCCTCTCCGCCGATGAAGTCCAGGTAAAGAAGAAGTGGGTACGGCGGATAGATCCTAAACTTCTGAACTCCGTGGATCAGGTGGAGGGGAAAAGACTCGTGGTTAACGTTCCGGCGGGAGGAGAGATTACGACCTACATGCTCCAGGAACCCAAGCTTGTCAAGCGGGGAAAAGTCGTGCGGCTCCAACTTGACCGAGGCGCCATCCAAATCTCCACCCTGGCCATCTGCGAAGAGGACGGCGTCAAAGACGCCCTGGTGAGGATCAAGAATATGTCGTCGAACCGGATCATATATGCGAAGGTCAAGGGTGAGAACCATGTGGTCGTCGATTTTTAGGATTATGGCCTGCGGGCTCCTCATCTCGGCGCTCTTGGGATGCGTATCCGAACATGCCATCAAAAAGGATTATTATTCCACGCTGCCGAAAGCGGTTCCCACCCCGAAGGTGAAGACGGCGCCCGGATCCCTCTGGACAGGGGAGAACAACCACAACAATCTTTTTGCCGATTACAAGGCGCGTTATGTCAATGACTCCATAACCATCATCATCGACGAGTCGTCCACGGGTCTGAACAAGGCGGCGACCAACACCAGCAGGCAGACATCGACGGATGCCCGGATCTCCGCCCTGTTCGGCATCGATACGTCCATCATCAAGGCCAATCCCAACATGGGGGCCCAGATCGCCGCGGGAGGTTCCTCGTCCAACTCCATGAAGGGAGCCGGAGATACCAGTCGCGGGAACACCCTGGTGGCGAGAATCTCCGGACGGGTGATTCAGGTGATGGACAACGGCAATCTTGTGGTGGAAGGGCGAAAACAGGTAACCATCAATGCGGAGGACCAGTATATCATCATCACCGGCATCGTCCGGCCCCAGGATGTGTCGGCGACGAATCACGTTTATTCACAACATCTTGCCGATGCCAGGATCATCTATACCGGTTCCGGGATCATTGACGACAAGTCGCGGCCGGGGTGGGGAACCCGGATCCTTGATTGGGTATGGCCGTTTTGAGTGCCACACCTTAATTACTGCATGAGGTCAAGGCGATGAAGCAATTCGGAAAAATCTTCTTCCTCCTTCTGGTCGTTATGGGCGTAACTGCATCCCAGGTCCAGGGGGCGCGAATCAAGGACATCTGCGGGATCGGCGGCGTCAGGTCCAACCAGCTTGTGGGTTACGGACTGGCCGTGGGATTGATGGGGACGGGAGACGATGTGAAAAACGGTTATACGCGGGAGACGATCGCCAATATGTTGACCCGTCAGGGAGTCCACATGCGGGACCGCATCATCGATGTCAAGTCCAAGAATACCGCGGCGGTGATGGTTACCGCCAATCTTCCGCCTTTTGCCAAAAACGGCACCCGGATCGACTGCACGGTCTCTTCTATGGGAGATGCAACCAGCCTCCAGGGATCCACGCTGATCATGACCCCTCTGCGCGCCCCCGACGGCGAGATATATGCCGTCTGCCAGGGCCCCATATTGCTGGGGGGATTCTCCGCCGGCGGCGCCAATGCCTCGGTGGTCAAGAATCAGACCACGGTAGGTATCGTGGCCAGCGGGGCATTGGTGGAACGGGAAGTGGAAACGGATTTCGCCAATGCCAAGACATTCGCCTTGAACCTATACAATCCGGATTTCACTACGGTAAAGCAGATGGCAAACCGATTGAACACTCTGATGGGCAGCAGCATCAGCGCCTATGCCAAAGACTCGGGAACCGTGGTGATCCACGTGGATGATTCATACCTTGCCAGCCTGACCACCATCATCTCCGAAATAGAAAATATCGATGTTCCGGTGTCGATGTCGGCGGTAGTGGTGCTCAATGAAAAGACCGGCACGGTCGTCATGGGAGAATATGTACGGATATCAACAGTGGCCATCGCCCACGGCAACCTGAGCATAACCATCAAGGAAAACGTCAACGTATCCCAGCCGCTGCCGTTTTCGCCTTCCGCACACCGGGCCGCGCGGCCGACCATAGTGGATGAGAAGGGGGGTACGGTTATGGCGCCGGGAGGTCAGACGGTGGTTACGAAGGACACCGACGTCAAGGTGGCGGAGGAAAAGAAACAACTGCTCATGCTCCCCCAGGCGGTAACGATTCAGGAAGTTGTCCAGGCCCTTAATGCCATCGGCGTTTCTCCCCGGGACCTCATTACGATCCTTCAGACCATTAAGGCCGCCGGGGCGCTGCAGGCGGAATTGAGGATAATCTGATTATGGAAATAGCGTCCGCGACTGCTACGGCGGCCAAGGGAAAGGGCGGCAACGTCCTGACCCCGGAGAAGGAAAAGCAGTTGAAAAAGGCCTGCGCCGATTTTGAAGCCCTCTTTGTATATGAATTGTTCAAAACCATGCGCCGGACAATACCTCCGGGAGGCCTTTTTCCGAAAAGCGTGAAGGACGATTCCTGGAACATGATCATGGATCAGAATGTTGCCGAGGAATTCTCAAAGAGGAACGGAGGTCTGGGGCTGCAAAAGATACTTTACGAGCACGCAATCAAAGCCATAGCTCCGCAAAAGGTAACGAAATAAAAAAATTGCCTGGCGGAGTTAAGTTTTCCCGGCCATGTGCCGATATAGGATTTAAAAGAAGACTGTTACAAGAGGTGCTCCATGAAGATTACCGAAGGCAGGGATTCGACGCTGCAGTTGATCCAGCAGTATCAGAAAAATGAAGCCGCCAGGGGCGTAAGCGGTAAGGGTGCCATCCAGGGTTCTTCCATTCCGGAAGAGAAGGTGGACATCTCCAATCAGGCTAAGGAATACGGCCAAATCAAGGGAATCGTGGATGGCAGCCCGGAAATCAGGGAGGAAAAGATTCAAGAATTGCAGCGCCGGATAGACAACGGTTCCTATCGCGTTCCCGCTGAGGATATCCTGAAGAAAATGGTTGGAGAAAACCTGCTGGACATTTTTGCATGAAGGTTCAAATCACCATAGGAAAAAATTTCCCCTCTCGATAAACGGCGGTTCACATAAGACCGCCGTTTATCTCTCTCCCTCATAATAATTACCAAAATATACCAATAATATTCGCAACTAACGAAAAACTGCCTGGCCGTTTTCATGGTATGGTGTTTGCAAGGGGTAAAGCAAAGACCAATTTATAACAACAACGAGGAATATTTCAGGAGCTTGCCGCCATGGATCGTAATTTATCACTCCTCTATGATTCTCTCTTTTCGGTTCTGGATAGCGAGTTAACGGTCTATCGGGAGATGGAGGGACTTCTCCGGAAGGAAAAAAATGCCCTCATCCTTTCCTCGCTCCCGGTTTTATCGCAAAACAATCAGATGAAAGAGGACATGGTAAACCGGGCGGCCTTATTGGAGCGTTCCCGGATTAATCTGGTCAGGCAGATCGCCGGGTATCTAAAGGCTTCCCCGGAAACAATAAACTTGTCTTACCTGATGAACTACCTACATCTGCCCCAGCGGGAACGATTGCAAAGGTTCCAGGAGGAACTTGGAGAAATGGCGCTGAAGATAAAAACCCTCAACCGGGAGAATCAGCGACTTGCCGAAGAATCGCTTCTATACGCAAAAAGCTGGTTCAGCTATTTTCGCCAGATTTTGACCCCCCAGAACGGTTATGTGAGCAACGGTCAAATACAACCGGGTTGCCTGAACGGCAAACTCATCAATAAGCGGGGTTGAGAAAGCCATGTCCATAAGCAGTCTCCTCAACGTCTCGAAAGATGCCATGCTCTCCTACCAGTTGGCCATGGACGTCACGGGCGGCAACATCTCCAATGTCAACACCCCTGGATACACCCGCCAGCGGGCTTTGATGGTGGCCAGTGGCACGGTGAACGCCAAATCGGCCTCGGCGCAACTGAGTGTCAGAGTCGAAAAAATAGACCGGATGTTCGACAGTTACACGGAGATGCAGATTGCCGAGCAATCCCAGAAGGTCGGAGCCGGGGAAGCAAAGAACGACATGCTCAAGCGGGTGGAAACCGTCCTCGACGAGACCAACGGACGCAAACTCAATGATGTGATGAGCCGCTTCTGGAGCGCCTGGGACGATGTGGCCGGAAATCCCGCCGGCAAGGTGGAGCGGGATGCCCTCGCATCAGTGGGTCAGGAAATGGCGGGCATGTTCAATTCCTATGGCAATCAGCTTTACGAACTCCAGATGAGCGCCAACGACACCATCAAGAACACGCTGGCGGATATCAATGTCTATACCGGGGAGATCGCCTCCCTGAACAGGCAGATCGGCCAGATTTCAGACACCTCCGGAGAGGCGAACCAACTGCTGGACGAACGCAACGTTGTTTTGAAAAAGCTCTGCGGGTTGATCAACTGCCAGTATATCGAAGGTGCCAACAGTTCCCTGAACATCTACCTTGCCAACGGCAAACCCTTGGTGGAAGGTGATATGAGTCATGGACTGGCCCTGAAGAAAAGCGGCTCCGCAGTATTTCCGGATGTCGTTTATTCGGCGACCGGGGAAAACGTCAATGCATTTCTGTTGCCGGGCAAGGGGAAGCTCGGTTCCTTGTTGGATATCCGGGACCGCATAATTCCGGAATACATGGCCAGGCTCGATGACATGGCCGGGACGATAATGGACCAGGTCAACGAGATCCACCGCCGGGGTTTCGACGCCAAACGCAATGCGGGGGGCGATTTCTTCATCACCATTCCGGAAAACTCCAAGGCCTATGCCCGGGATATGGCCATCAGCGGTGCGATTCTTGCCGATTCGGGACGGATCGCCGCCTCCGCGACCGTAGCGGGTGACGGCGATCAGGCCGCGGCGATCGCCGCCCTTAAGGATGAGTTGCTTATGAACGGCGGCCAGGCCACGCTGAGTTCTTTTTATGCGTCCCTTATCGGCCAGGTGGCCCGGGATGTGGCGGAAGCAGGCCGGAATTCGGAATATCAGGCCAATGTCCTCAATCAATTGACAAATCAGCGTGAGGGCATTTCCGGTGTGTCCGTGGATGAGGAGATGATGAATCTGATCAAATATCAGATGGGCTACAATGCCGCCGGTAAACTCTGCCAGGTGGTGGACGAGATGATGGAAACCCTGATGAGTCTGGTGCGATAGGAGCGGGCAAGATGAGCATAAGGATCACCGACAATATGCGTTACCAAACGGCGGTAGGCAATATGTTCACCATTCAGCGTCAGTACAGCGAGGTGATGGAAAAGCTTGCCAGCCAGAAAAAGATAAACAGAATCTCCGATGATGCCCTCGGTTCTTCCCAGCTTGTGGATTTCAAGAAGACGAAGGCCGACATCGCCGATTATCTTAAGAATGCCAGCGATACCGAATCCTGGCTTTCGATGACAGAGTCAACGCTTAACAGCGCCCATGATCTTTTGGTCAACGCCGGCGAACTGGCCGTTTCCCAATCCTCGGCCACGGCCAATGCCGCGAGCCGCAAGATCGCCGCCCAGAACGTTCAGGCGCTGTACGATCAGATGGTTTCCCTGGCCAATACCAAGATGGGAGACCGGTATCTCTTCGCCGGATCACGGACGGATGCCCAGCCCTTTTCTTCCACCTTTCAGGAGGCGAAAACGGATGAACCTACCGCCGCCTCCCGTAATACCTATGCCGGCGAAGTGACAAAGGGAGGGGCCTACACCGGGAAGGGCAACAAATCGTTTGTTGTGAAAATAGTTGAAGGCGGCGCCGAAGGCGATGCGACCTATCGATTATCCACCGATGGCGGCAGGAACTGGGGGGATATAAGTGAACCGGGCGCCCTGGCCGCTACGATCACCCTCGGCGACGGCATGAACATGACCTTCGAGAAGGGAGCCTTTGCCTCCGGAGACGTCTTTTACCTGAACGCCTATGGCCCGGGTTATTACCAAGGCAACGGTGAAGACCTTTCCGTTTCTCTCGGGAAAAACGCCACTGCCGTCTATAATGTCTCGGGAGAAGAGGCCTTCACGAATCAGGGCCAAGGCAGCGTGGATATCTTCCAGGTCCTCACGGACCTCAAGGCTGCCCTGGAGAACAATAAACCCGCCGATATCGCCGCCCAGATCGACAAATTGAACGGGGCTCGGGAACAGGTGACTCTGGCGGTGGCCAAAAGCGGCGCCGCGGCAAAACGCATGGAGATGACCAAAAACACCCTGGAAGGGATGGACCAGAGCATCACGACCATGGTTTCCGACATCGAGGACGCCGATATCGCCGATCTGGCCACCCAGATAGCCGCGAAGCAGGTGGCGCTGCAGGCCTGTTATGAAGTGGCGGCGCGGATCCAAAACAACACGATCCTGAATTTTTTGAAATGAAGGAGGCAAGCAAATGTTGATCCTGACAAGGAGGTTGGGAGAGGCGGTTAACATCGGCGGCGAGATAAAGATTACGGTACTGGACATAAAAGGAAATGCGGTAAGAATCGGCGTGGAGGCGCCCCGGCAGGTGGCGGTTCATCGTAGCGAGATCTTTGAGATGATTCAAGAACAGAACCGTCTGGCGGCGGCAAATTCAGAGCTCAGCCTAACTGACATTCTGGGACAATTGCAGAAGGAGAGAAAAAAATGAAGATCAAAACCATTCGATTCGGCGAAATCGACATTCCGGAAGAGGAATTCATCTTGATGAAGGGTTCCATCCTGGGCTTCGAAAGGTTGTCCCGGTTCGTTCTGCTCATTCAGGACGAAAGAACCCCGCTTTGGTGGCTTCAGGCGGTTGACGATCCGGCTGTTGCCTTTGTCGTCGTCAATCCCAGATTGATAAAAGGGGACTACGATCCCCTCGTTTATGAAAGCGATCTGGAATTCCTCGACGTGAAGGATAAGGACGACGTGGCCATGCTGTCCATAGTGACCATCCGCTCCAATCCGTTCCGGGTGACGGCGAATCTGAGGGCGCCGCTGCTCATCAACGCGGTCAACAGAATGGCCAACCAGATTGTCCTGGATGATCCTGCCTTTCAGGTACAGTTTGACGTCCTCGACCATCGGATGGATTTTCAGGCCCCGGGACAGGAAAAAGGAAGAGGAATGGAAAAACTCGCCCGACAGGTCTGTATTTCTCCGGCTTAGCGGGGAATGGTAACGGCGGGGGAGCGGATACGAAGCAGGTCTAAACCTGTCGGTTGAAGATCATGCCGGCCAGTTCGGTCATCTTGTTGTATAGATTCTGGATCTCCTTGGCGGGGATTTCCCTGATGACTTCGCCTGTCTCCTTGTCGGCGACGACCACGGCTATTCTATCCCCCTTGGCTCCATAGGTGCTGAACTCCAGACTTACATTCGCCTGACTGATCTGGTTCTGCATTTCCCTGACAACCTGCGACAGTTGCTCTTCGTCGGCGGGGTTATCCTTCTTGGAGGCATCACTGATTGCCGCCTCGGGTTTCTTTTGTTCGCCTGCCGGCGTAAAGACAGTTATGGGGTATGATGATGCCACTGCTTGGGTATTCACCTTTATCACCTCCTTATAAGAAAACACCCTTGCTTCATTAATCGGCATTTCCCGCTGAAACTTGAGACCGGAAATGATCAGGATTTGAGACTGAGAAATTTGGGGAGGTGGCTGCCGTAGGCGGTGTATTCCTTGAGTCCCTTGCCCTGCTGCCGGAGCCGGGACAATTCATCCTTCAGTTCCGTACAGCGATCGGCCGTCAGCCTTTCACAAACCAGGTTTTCCCTGGCGATTCGTTCCAGGATTAGACGCATTTCCTGAAAAAGGTCCTCCCGCTCTCCCATGAGGATGGATAGCTCATCAGGATTTATCAAGTTGTCCAGCACCCCGATGACATGGATAAGTTTCTCCCGGTCCTGAATGAGGTGCAGGGCCTCCGACATCTCCTCGGATGCCAGGGCGTTTTTCAGCTCCCGGGTAGTGGCCAGAAAGTGCTGGCAGGCCTTCAGCTTCCTCTCCAGCAGGAGATTGATGTCATAGCTCTTTTGCATGGTCGTCGTAGCGCGGTTCATATTTTCATGCACTCCAGGATCGGGCGGCGGACGCCGATTTCAGGACCGACAGCGGTATCCCCGCCGGCTGTGTCTTTACATCGTCCTGATGTTCTCCCGGTCTCGCTTCCCCGTTCATGCCGATGGCCAGCCAAGCCGATTCCAGTTCCCGCAGCAGACCGATTATCCGTCCGAACATCTTCAAATCCCTATTCAAATCCGCCTCAATAAGGGATTGGGTCATAAAGAGATACAGTCCGCGGAGATTCTTGGATATTTCTCCACCCCTGTTCATGTCCAGAGAGGCATCGAGTTCGTGGATGATGTCCAGGGCTTTCCGCAGGGCCTTGGCCTTGGCCTCATAATCTTTCCTGACATAGGCCTCTTTGGCCAGCTCGATACTGGATATCGCGCCATCATAACACATCAGGACAAGCTTCAGGGGGTTTGCCGTCAGGACATTTGCCTCACGATAGGTGTATGCCACATTCTGATACATAATATTTCACCTCTATCCTTTCTTGATCAGGAGTTCATGGAACTCCAGCCGTTGGTGGCCGCGGTCAACTGACTGGAAAGCCAACTGCTTTGAGACTGGATCTTCTGCAGGGCCAGTTCCATCAGGGTATAACGGTTCAATAGCTGTTCCCGCTTCCGGTCCAGCCGTGCCTCCATGTCCCGGATCTGCCGGTCATATTCAGTGATGCTGTTCTGGACGGAGTTCTGCTTGAAACTCACGTACCCGCTCAGGGAATCCGTGATGTTGTACAGGGCGCGATCGAAGAGTTCGGCGGCTCCGAAGGTAAGCTTGACATTGCCGGCGTCACCCGTGGAGGTCCCGGTGTATTTTACCACCAGGCCCGCCGTATTTGCCTCGCCGTCGTCTCCCCGCAGCAACTGCCCGGTTCCGGTGGCCTTTTCACCGTTGATCGTACCGGCTACATCGAGACCGTTGTTTACCTCCTGATCGCCTGACGTCCAGAGAAGGTTGTTTTCCTGGTGAATGGTGAAGGCGTAAGTCGATCCATAACTGTTGTGGGTCAGGATCAGATGATTGCCGCCATCCACCGAGGCGGTTATGTCCATGGCGTAGCGCCCGGTCCGGCCGCCGTCGTTCCCCGTGGTTACCGTGCCGAAATCGAGACTGTGGGGCTGGGTATCGAGGGCGAAGCTCAGATTGCTGCTTCCCGAGGTCATATCGGTGACGACGATCCTTCCCGCGCCGTCTATCGAAGCCGTCACCTGATTGCCGTAGGCGGTCTCGATGGCGGAAAGCAGACCCTGGACCGTGTCCGTCTCCACGTTGTTGATCCGGTAGGTGCCGCTGATGCCGGCGCCGTTCCGGGCCGTTCCCGAGAAGGTAATTGCGTCGCCGTTGACGAGGCCCGCCGAGATCCCGCCGCTGTCATAAACATCCTCCCAATGGGTGGCGGCGGTGAGATGGGAGATTTGGCCGGCGTCCGCATAAAGCTCTTCGCCGCCGGCCAGTGCCTGGGTATATACCGTCGCCAGTTCGCTGTTGACGGCGGAGGCGATCTGGCTCATGGACATGCCGGCGGTGAGGTTTATAACGGCGCCGGCGCTTCCTTCCCCGATCGTCAGGACTTCGTCGCCGCTCAGGCTTGTGTTGTCCGAGGGGTCGGAGGCGCTCCGGGTCGCGGCGGTGTCGATTTGAACCGCATATTCACCCTGCTTGGTGTCGTTGAGATTGGATATGTATTCCAGCACACCGGTATCAGTTGCCCCCGTGAGAGTGAACAGTTTCTGAACATCGTTGTAATTATTGGTCAGATGTCCTCTAAGGACGGTGCTGTCGATTGCAAGCAGGCCTTGGTTGTCCACGTTGACGCCCACCAGGCCCAGGGTGGAAAAGGATTTGGAAACGCCCCATACATCCTGCAGCAGGGTGGAGGACAAATCGTTTTTCACCGACATCAGCGTCCCGTCGCCGAAGAGTACGCCGCCGGCCTTCTTGTTGGTGGCATCGTAGGACGTCTGGGAGTTGATATATGACAAGACGACATTATAACTCGCGACGAAGGCGCTGATCTTGCTCATTACCGCGTCCACATCCCGGCCGATGTTCAGGGACACGGTCGTACCAGAATCCGCCTTGGCCAGATCGAGGGTGACGCCGGTGATTATATCATCGATGGTGTTTTGGGACCGGGTGAGAGTCACTCCGTCCAGGGTGATGGAGGCATCGGCGCCGGCGGTGACCTGGCGCTTCCTCAGAGATGCGGCGGCGCCCAAGTCGCCGTCGTCGGCAAACTTCAGGGTTTCATCGTCGGCCCCGCCGGCATTTTTGACGCTGATCTGCACCGTCAGGGGACTGGCTCCGGGACTGTTGGCGGTGACCCGCAGGGCGCCGTCGCCGGTGATGGAGGCGGTGACCTCTCCGAAAACGGCTTCGATTTTCCCGAGGAGGTCACCAACGGTGGCGGTGTCGCTCATGGAAAAGGTATCGTCGTTCACCGGGTTGCCGCTGCTGTCCGTGCCGCTTAGATGAATATAGTCCGTGGCCTCCCAACCCGTATAGCCGTCGATGTCCTTGAGGAGGGTGGCGGACGTGACGGCGCTGCCGCCGGCCGTGTTGGCCACGTCTCCGGTCACTCCGTAAACGTCGGAAACGCCGCCCTTGACGAAGCCCAGGGTCTCCAGGATATTGTTCTTGTCCGTATAGGTGTTGGCCGCTCCGGCCACCATGAGGCGGTAATAGGTCTGGCCGTTTTCCGTTTCACTGGTGATCGAGGCGGTCAGACCGGCGGCGGATAACTTCGTTTGCAGACTGAGCAGGGTGTCCGTATTCAGATCGACGGCGCCTATCGACTGACCGTTGATGGCGATTTCCCCGGCGCCGGCGCTTGCGCCGGCGTTGAGACCGAGCAGGGAGGCGATGGCGACGTTTGTGGAGGTGAAGCGGTCCGTCCGGTCCCCTCCGGACAGATGGTTTTTTGCGGAGCGACCGGTGTCCGTGAAGCCCAATTTGTTGAGGATGTCGGAGCCGCCGCCGTTTGCCAGATTGATGCCGGCGGCGCCGGTATCGTCACTGGTAAGGAGGAGGCGGTAGTCGCCGGTTCCGTAGTTGATCAGGCTCGCCGTAACCCCGGTGGGGGTAGCGCCGGTGTTGGCGCTGTTGATCCGGTCCCGGACATTGACCAGGGTGTCCGTGGCGGCGATGCTGATCGTGGCGCCATTGATGAGAATATCACCCGCGTATTCGCCGCCGAGGGCGCCGGTAAGGGAAGCGAAGGAGGAGGAGGAAATTTTTTCCGCCGCGGCAAGGCTGTTTACCTTCAAGGTGTACCTGCCGATGGCGGCCGTTTCGGAAGCGGTTACGGTCAAGAGGTCCGCCGCCTTAACCGTCGCGCTGTCGGTGGTCGCCGCCGCCTTGAAGACGGAGAATGCCTCGGCGGTCTTCAGGTTGGCGGCGGCGGTCTTCAGACCCAATAGTTTGGTGTTCAGGGACTGCCATTCGTTGAGTTTGCCCGACTCCGCCGTCTTTTTGTTGCTGACGATGTCCACCCGGCGGTGATCGATGGCGATCAACTTGGTGACCATCGACTGCCAGTCGAAGCCGCTGGAAAGACCGCTGATCAAATTGGTGCTGGAACTCATCTCGCTGCTCACCTCCGGCTCTTTGTCAAGACCATGGCGTCCTTGCTGTTAACATCGGAAAAAATTGCCGGGAACTTTAATATGAATCTCGATTTTGCAAGATATCTGCCAAAGAAAGCCCCGCATCTTTCGATGCGGGGCTTTCTCAAAGGGTCAATTGCTTCACGAACTTTTATTTGAACAGCGACATGATCATTTGCGGGGCCTGGTTGGCCTGGGAGAGCATGGCCGTGCCCGCTTGGAGGAGGATCTGGTTCTTCGTGAAGCTGGTCATCTCCGCCGCCATATCCACATCCCGGATCACCGAGTCGGCGGCGGTATAATTTTCGATCGTCGTCGCCAGATTGGCGGCGGCGTAATTGAAGCGGTTCTGGGCTGCCCCGATGCCGCCCCGAAGTTCACTGAGTTTGTTGATGGCGCTGTCGATTGAGGTCAGCAACGACTGGGCCTTCGCGGCGGTGTTGAGCTGATCGGCCACCAGACCGGCATCGAGAGTGCTGGACTTGATGCTCGACAGGGTGACGCCGATCCGGTCATCGACCGTGTTTTTCGCCCCCACCTGGAAGTCCGAGGCCGCGGCGGCGCTGGCGATGATGGTGCCGGCGCCGACGGTGGCGCTGAAGTTTTCATTAAGGGTGATCTTCAGGCCCATGGCCGCGAAGGAGACCTCGGCGGTGGAGCCAGCGGCGGCGCCCGCAACGCCGTAAAGGGTCTGCGCGACCTGACCGCTGGCCAGAGTCGCCGAAGCGGTGATGTTATAAGATCCATCCGCCTGGGTGACGGCCGCCACCGTGTAGGTTACCGAGGACTGCAAGCCCGATACGGACTGGAGACCGGCCGAGGCGAGGGTCCAGGTGCCTTGAGTCTTGTCCTGGCTGACGCCGAAGGAGCCGTCCAGGAGCTTCGAGCCGGCATACTCGGTGTTGTTGGCGATCCGGTCGATTTCCAGGATCAACTGATTTCCTTCCGCGTTGATCTTGTCCAGGTTGCTACCCGCGTTGGCCGAGGCGGCCTGGGTGGCCAGTTCCTTGAGACGGGTCAGCATGTTGCCCACCTGATCCATGGCCCCTTCCGCGACCTGGAGCAGGGCGTTGCCCTCCGTGACGTTCCGGCTCGCCACG
This sequence comes from uncultured Syntrophus sp., assembly GCA_964571695.1. GTDB lineage: Bacteria > Desulfobacterota > Syntrophia > Syntrophales > UBA8958 > UBA8958. The sequence continues at coordinate 98,491 of CAZNDG010000001.1, read as the reverse complement.
TTGTAGCTGGCGATGGAAGCCCGGAATCCCTGAGAAATGGACAGCCCCGCCGCATCATCCTTGGCGGAGTTGATCCGGTAACCCGATGAGAGACGCTCCAGCGACTTGCTCATCGCCGTATCGGAAATGCCCAGGTTCCGCTGCGCATTCATGGCCGCAATGTTGTTCTGAATTCTGAATCCCATAATCTCTATCCTCCTTGATTTTTGATTATTTCATGGCGTCCGTGCCAATTGTTTAATTTTTGTCCTGCTTCTTGAAAGGCCGGGAATAAATCTCCGCCTATACCTGCCGCGCCTGTCCTTACCACCCCCTTTCCAATGACTTCCGGTCTTGGTTCGATGCCGGAAAAATTTTCCCTGTCCAGCACTTTGATTCTTTATTTAGCAAGGTATGTGCCAAAAAAAACCCCGTAGCAGTCGCTACGGGGTTTTTGTAAGTTTGTCGGTATATGGTTATTTGAACAACGACAGGACCATCTGCGGGGCCTGGTTGGCCTGGGAGAGCATGGCCGTGCCCGCCTGGAGGAGGATCTGGTTCTTCGTGAAGCTGGTCATCTCCGATGCCATATCCACATCCCTAATGACGGAGTCGGCGGCGGTGAAGTTTTCTATCGTCGTCGCCAGGTTGGCGGCGGCGTATCCGAACCGGTTCTGGGCCGCCCCGATGCCGCCCCGAAGTTCGTTGAGCTTGCTGATGGAGGAATCCACCGTGGTGAGGAAGGACTGGGCCTTCGCGGCGGTGTTCATCTGATCGGCCACCAGACCGGCATTGAGAGAGCTGGAGTTGATGCTCGACAGGGTGACGCCGATCCGGTCATCGACCGTGTTTTTCGCCCCCACCTGGAAGTCCGAGGCCGCGGCGGCGCTGGCGATGATGGTGCCGGCGCCGACGGTGGCGCTGAAGTTTTCATTAAGGGTGATCTTCAGGCCCATGGCCGCGAAGGAGACCTCGGCGGTGGAGCCAGCGGCGGCGCCCGCAACGCCGTAAAGGGTCTGCGCGACCTGACCGCTGGCCAGAGTCGCCGAAGCGGTGATGTTATAAGATCCATCCGCCTGGGTGACGGCCGCCACCGTGTAGGTTACCGAGGACTGCAAGCCCGATACGGACTGGAGACCGGCCGAGGCGAGGGTCCAGGTGCCTTGAGTCTTGTCCTGGCTGACGCCGAAGGAGCCGTCCAGGAGCTTCGAGCCGGCATACTCGGTGTTGTTGGCGATCCGGTCGATTTCCAGGATCAACTGATTTCCTTCCGCGTTGATCTTGTCCAGGTTGCTACCCGCGTTGGCCGAGGCGGCCTGGGTGGCCAGTTCCTTGAGACGGGTCAGCATGTTGCCCACCTGATCCATGGCCCCTTCCGCGACCTGGAGCAGGGCGTTGCCCTCCGTGACGTTCCGGCTCGCCACGTTGTAGCTGGCGATGGAAGCCCGGAATCCCTGAGAAATGGACAGCCCCGCCGCATCATCCTTGGCGGAGTTGATCCGGTAACCCGATGAGAGACGCTCCAGCGACTTGCTCATCGCCGTATCGGAAATGCCCAGGTTCCGCTGCGCATTCATGGCCGCAATGTTGTTCTGAATTCTGAATCCCATAATCTCTATCCTCCTTGATTTTTGATTGTCCGGCATCCTTGCCGGCATAAATTAATTTAAGTTAATAATCCTGCATCTCTTCCTGCCGCTGCCTCCTTAAACCTCCTTTCCGTTAATACGAATTTTTTTATCGTCGTTTTTTTCATTCGATACTCTTATCGGCACAAGGATAAAAATACTTGAGAGGAAAAAGAGGGCGTCGAAAAAGTCCGGATGTTTCGTTGCACTTCATCCCTCGTCACTGCAACTTACGTCCAAGTACTCCTCATTACTCAGGAATCGCGCGCCTCTGCTGTGGATTATTTTAAGACGCCGTCCCAAAGGGGAATTTTTGACTTTTTACTCAGTCATCAAAATTGACGGGACGATAAAAAAATCAGTGGCGTTGAACCGGCAACAAAGAGAGTATCCGGGCGGTTTGGGCGGCAAATTCTTCCGAAGGGGGAAAGGCGGTATGAATTTCCTGAACGATTGCGACAAGATCATCGAGCGTGTGAATGGTGCGCTCCCGGGGAAGGTCCAGGGCGGCCAGCAGTCGGTTGCACCAGTGGATGAAACCCTCGATGTCGCTTCGCCGGAGATCGACTTCACACAGATAAAGCAGCGCCTTTATGGGCGGTCCTTCCAGGGTAATAATCCTGGTGAAGAAAGCGGCGGCGTTATCCAGATCGCCGAGAGACAGGGAGATCTCCCCCAGGTTCATCCACGGGCCGGGCCGGCCCGGATCGATGGCGATGGCCCGCTCGCAGGCGGCGACCGCCCCGGCGAGGTCGTTTTGCCGGCGCTTGAGAACGGCCTGATTGACCAACCCTTGATAATTGTCGGGTTCAGCCTTGAGAAGATCCGCCAGCGCCCGTTCCGCCGTTTCCGGATCATCCGCCGCCAGGGAGAGGGCGGCCAGCCGGTTGAGAAGTTCCGTGTCTTCCGTCCCCAGTTGCCATAACCTCTTCAGGGATGACCTTTCCTCATCAAGGTTGCCGGCGAGATTGCACCATTTGGAAAGCATGAACCACAACGCCGGTTCGGTGGGGGCTTCCTGGCGGGCTAGGTCGAGATACCGGCGGCCCAGGGGGAGATCCCCGGAACGGTCGGTGTGGAAGATGCCGATCTGGAGCAGAAAGCGCCATTTATCCCCTGACTGTTCGACGGCCGCCCCATAGTGACGGTCCCGGTCGGCGGCATTACCCAGGGTGTGATGGGCATGCCCCATGAGCATATGCGCCGTCCCTCCTTCCCGGAGGCTGCTGTTGAGGATGACCCCCGCCCGTTCGGGATGAAGTTCGAGGATCTCCCGCAGGGCAAGGAAACGCCGGCCGTAGTTCAGCAGCTCCGTCCATTGTCCGCTTTCACCGCAGATTTGGATCATTATGTAGAGCGAGTCGAGATGATCGGGATATTTTTTCAAGGCCCGGAGCGAGTATTCCCGGGCCCCGTCCAGATCATGGAGAGACAAGAATGCCATGGCCGCGTTGTGATGGGTCGAGAGATACAAAACGTCATCCACCCCCTTGCTTTCCGCAAGATCGAGGGCCTTTAGAGATTCCTCCAGGCTCTCTTTGTACATCCCCCGGGCCAGGTAGGACGTCCCCAGGTAGTGATGGGGCATGGGGTTGCCGGGATTGTCGGCGATCTGTGCCTTCAGGAGCGCCACGGTGCGGAAGAATTTCTCCTGGGCCTTCTTTTCCTCGACATTGTATCCGTAGTGCATCATCTCGACTTTGGACATGCCGTGCCTGGTCACCCCGGCCACCCGGTTATGGACCCGACCTTCGTAACGGATATTGCCGTTGTTTTTTAGGAGCCGCTCCGAGTTGTGGCGGGCCGTTTTCCTGCCGCCGCTATAAACGCTGATTACGTTGGCGTAGATCGCGTCGGCCTCCCCGGCCTCCCGGACCGCCTGGCGGAGGTATTCTCCGGAGCCGGCCACCAGTTCCTCGTCGGCATCGATGGTCAATATCCAGTCGCCCGTGGCATAACCCATGGAGATGTTGCGGGCCTCGCTGAAGCTGTCGCGCCAGGGGTGGAAATAGACCTTGTCGGTAAATCTTCTCGCAATCTCAACGGTTTTGTCCGTGGAACCCGTATCGACGACAATGATTTCATCCACCCAGTCCTTGATGCTTCGGAGACAATTCTCCAGAAAGGCCTCCTCGTTTTTGACGATCATACAGGCGCTGATCGTAGGCGCCGGTACGGATGACGAGGATTGGCGGTCGAGATCGGCCAGGAGCATTCGAACCGTTTCATCGTCCGCTTGCCGCCGCCGGGCCTTTTCCAGATAATGCCGGGCGGGAGCGGAACGGCCTTTTCGGGCATAATAAATGCCCACGGCCCGCAGGGCCGGGAAGGGGTCCGGCGCGGATGCCTCCGCCCGGCGGAACGACTCCTCGGCCTTTTTTGCCTCGTCCAGTTCATCATAGGCGATGCCGACAAGGACGTGGATGTTCCAGGCTTCGTTCAGGGAACAGCAGGCCAGGCGTCCGAATCGGGTGGGATTTCTTTTCAGGGCGGCGCTCAGGCGCAGGTAACTCTCACCGTGATTTACCACCTCCCCCCAGTTCTTGTTGTCGAAACCGATGACAATCATCATGAAATGGGCATCCAGGTGATCGGGAAAACGGGCCAGGGATTCCAGGGCGGTTTCCCTGGCCGCGGTCGAGTCCTTCATCCGGTATTGGGCCAGCGAAACATTGTAGCGGGTCCAGAGGAAGGCGACATCGTCGTTTCCCGTGGAGGCGGCGAAGCGAAGGGCTTCCCGCCCATGGAAGACGACCCGGTCGTACATCTCCCGGCTTAGATAGGAACAGCTCAAATAGTGGTGGGTATAAGGATTATCCGGGTTTTCCTCGAGGTCCTTCTTCAGGAGGCCCTCGGTGCGCCGAAACTTCTTTTCCGATTCACCCCCCGCCAGGTCATAGCCGTAATGATGGAGTCGAATCCGGGAAAGGGTAGGGTTATTTATACCTATGAGACGGTTGTGGACCCGCCCTTCATAACGGATGACACCGTTGTTGCGGAAGATGCGCTCCACGCAGTGGATGCCCTTACCCTGCCCCTGCTGGGAATAGCTTATGATCTGGACCATAATGGCATCCACGTCCGGATCGGCCAAAGCAGGGCGTATAAGGGGGATATCCTCCCGGAAGAGCTCCTCGTCGGCGTCGATCTGAAAGATCCACTTCCCTCTGGCGTAGGTGAGGTAATGGTTCCGGGCCTCGCTGAAGCTGTCCTGCCAGGGATGGAAATAGATCCGGTCGGTAAACTTCCGGGCCAGTTCCACGGTGCGGTCGGTAGAGCCCGTATCGACGAGGATTATTTCATCGGCCACGCGTTTGACGCTCCGGAGGCACTGTTCGATGTATTTTTCCTCGTTTCTCGCGATGAGGCACACCGAAACGAGCAGTTCATCCTGGTTGTGTTTTGAGCGGAGGTCGTTCTTTTTAAGTTTCTTCTTCATAATCCGGACCGGACGATTCTGGCATATTCCCTGTGTTCATTAAATTAAACATCATGCCCGTTCCGGGCACAACGAAAGATGAAAATATCCGGCTATTTGTGGGCATTTTCATGTAAACGCTTCATTTGACGCATCTTAGGTAGCCGCCGGGATTGCAGGTGAACAGAAGCTTTCCGTCCACATCGCCGTCCACGGCAAAACGGTCGGTTTCCGAGAGGAATTCCCGCAGGGCGGTTTGGGGACTGTTGCCCGGACCCCAGGGGCGGGGACGATGCGTCTCTGTGGGCATATATTCGATGATCGTATCGCCGCAGACCAGGAAATTTCCCTTGCCGATCAGGGGGGAGTAAAGCCTCAGCTCCGCCAGTACATGGGCATGGCTGTGGTGGGAATCGAGGATTACCAGGACCTCCCGGCTCGCACCCAGGATTTCCGACACCTTGGCGATGGTCGCCTCCTCCGTGGACGATCCCTCGATGAGGACGAGACGCTCCGACAGGGGTCCATGACCCGCCAATCTGTTCCGGAGGTCCGGGGGGATGTAAACGTCCACTCCGATCACCTTTTCACCGCCCAGGACCTGGAGCAGGGTGGCATAGAAAAGGAGGCTCCCGCCCCAGGCCACACCTATCTCCAGGATATACCGGGGACGACTCCGGTAGATGATTTCCTGCATGGCGAACATATCCTGGGGAAGATTGAGGATCGGTTCGCCAAACCAGGTCGTTTGGTGAATCCAGTGGTAGCGGTCGGCATCGATGAGAACCTCCCGGGCCCGGTTTGCCAGGCCGGTATCGCCGCTCATCGTCGCGGCGGCCTCCCGGCGCATGGTCTCGAATTCTTCCCGGCTGTACATCTTCTTTTCCGTCATGGCCTCCCTCCTGCCCGGCGCAGCAACGCGATCGTCGCCGCGATGCTGTTTTCCAGCGATCCCGTCGCCTGCCAGCCAAGGACCTGGACCCGACGGCTGGAAACCTCGTACGAGAGCTGATTCATGATTTCGTTATCCACATAGTCGATGGCCGGGGCGGTGATGTGCGTCCCGATCATGGCGATGATGTCGGCGACCGTAAGGTTGCGAGAGACGATATTGTAGATCCGGCCGTCGAAACGGCCCCGGCGGATAAAGAAAAAAATTGCGCTCAGGGCGTCGGCGAGATCCAGATAGGGTCGCCGCTGATGGAGGGCCGTCCGCCATACCGTCAAGGGCTGGCCAAACACCGCCTGCCAGCAGAACTTGTTCACGGCGGTATGGAAACGCATCCCCGGTGATGTTCCCACGATGGTCCCGAAGCGGAAGGTTACATGACGCAAACCATCCTTCGCGGCCATATCCTGGAGGAGACGCTCTTCCCGCAGTTTAGTCTCCGCATAGGGACTCTGCGGTTTGAGATCGTCGGGGGAGCAGTCTTCGTCCACTTCCGTCGCCGCCGAGCCATAGACGCTGGTGGAGGAGAGATGAATCATGGGGATTCCGAGGGCCAGGCAGCTTTCCGCAACCCGCCGGGTGGCGTTGTAATTGACGTACTCCACCTTTTCCCGCATGTGAAAACTCCCGGCGGCATCCGTTACGGCGGCGAGGTGAACGACCGCATCGGCGCCGTTCATCAGGGCCGGAAGATCGGCATCCAAAGCATCGCCGGCATGGAAACGATAAGAGGCGACATCGGGGAGGTCGAACAAAGAGGCGTAGCGCTGGGTGGAGAGGTTGTCCAGCATGATGATTTCCGGGGCGGGTACAAACCGGTGTGCCTCTCGAATCAGCCGCGAGCCGATGTGCCCCAGGGCGCCGGTGATGAATATTTTCATGGCTTCACTCTAAATATCTGTTCAAACAGGGTTGATAATACTTGCCGGTTATGGCCAGTCCCGTCCGGAGATCGATGCTGGGTTGCCAGTTCAGGAAGCGCTTGATTTTGTCGTTGCTGATCAGGGCGTCCCCAATTTCGATCCGCTTGCGTTCCGTGGGCCATTCCACGAAGACGACTTTGCCCGCACCGATCTCCTCCACGGTGGCCCGGGCGATGTCCGCCACGCTGTGATGATCGTCTCCCACGGCAAACAGCGTCTCGCCCACGGTGTCTTCTACGGTGGCCGCCGTCATGATGGCCCGGACCGCATCTTCGACGTAAACCGTGTTCCGCTTCTGCTGTCCGCTGCCATAGACGGTAATGCTTTGGTTCTTGAGGGCCAGGCCGACAAAATAGTTATTGAAGGTGAACTCCGGGCTCCTTATGGTGGCCCGGGGACCATAGACGTTGGCCAGTCTGATGACCGTAGCCCTGATTTTATAGGCCTTGGCGTAGATCAGGACGTATTTCTCCGAGACGCTCTTGTTGGCTGAGTAGATGTCGGTGGGAAATTCCGGGTGGTTTTCATCCGCCGGCTGGTAAACCAGTTTCCCCAGTTGGGTGGAGGTTCCCAAATGGATGAAGCGGGCTTCGGCGTTGAAGCGCCGGATCGCCTCCAGGATGTTGACTACCCCCCGGCTGTTGACGTCGAGATCGATCCAGGGTTCCCGCATGGAGTAGGGGTGGGAAGTCGAGGCCGCGCAATTGATAATGATGTCCTGATCGGTGATGTGATGCACCAGCCGGTCGAAATCGAGGATGTCGTGGAAGTGTAGGGAAACATCCTTCCTGATAGGGGCGATGTTGTAGAGATTTCCCCCGGAATGGGGATCGAGGTTGTCGAATATGAGAACCTTTGCCCCCGCCGCGACGCAAAAGGCCGCCAGGTTACTGCCGATAAATCCCAGGCCGCCGAGGATGAGGATCCTCCGGCCGGTTAGGGCGGTTTGGATTTCTGTTTCCCGGTCCTTCATGATTCCCCCTCTTTCCCGGCGGGACATCGCCGGTAGATGGCCTGCCAGTAATAGCTCCAGGGACGCGCCCAGCCGTCGGCCAGAACGGTCCAGTCGCCTCCGGGACAATAGGCCTCAAGAAACCGCTGTCGTTGCGCGGCCACCGCCCGGTTGTCGTGGATGTCCAGCACCTCCCGCAATAAACCCATCTTCAGGGCCAGCGATGCCTCATCCCGGTTCATCGCCGTGCTCAGGGATGCGTCCCGGTATTTGCCCACGGGATTCTTCACATAGAAACAGCGGCCGAGCGAGGCAATTATGCGAAGATAATTCAATACCGTGGTCTCCTCCATTTCCGCGAAGGAATCTATGTTCAGGCAAAGGTCAAACCCCGTTGTTGCGCCGGCGAAAAAGGCTTCGGGAGACAAGAATCTCAATTTGGCATACTCCCCCGCACCAAGAACCGCGGCCAGATAGCGGCGGGACAATTCCAGACAGTTGGGTAGATCGACGATGGTGTAGGAGGCGATGGGAAAACAGGAGAGGAAGGCATGGGCGGTGCGTCCATATCCCGCGCCGATTTCCAGGATTGCCCCTTCCTTAAGGGACAGGTGGGCGGAAACGAATTCGATCTCGTAGAGGGCCTGGAGATAGTCCATGCAAATCGATTGACCTTCATATGTTATCGAGATCGGCTGGCCCTCGCCGCGGTTCCCGATCATCGCCAGCCGGGAAAGCTGCGCCGGGGTGAGCGCCGTGCATAGATTGTAGGTCAGGGTTTTCAAATACCGGACGCCGTTGGTATGGGGGTTCCAGAGGGCCAGGCGAAAGTTCACGTCCGAACTCTTGAAGTCGCTCAGATCGTTCAATTTATCCGCCGCCAAAGCGGTGGCGTTGATCCGTTTCCACAGAGGGCTTGCGGAGGTAGGGTCGGTCTGCATTTATCGTTATCCCCCTGCGAGAAAATCCATTATCGTAGCGTCGATTCCCTCCGGGAGGGAGTAGCGGGGCCGCCAGCCCGTAAGCTGTGAAAAGCGGCCCGAATCCGCCACGAAGTGCCGGTATTCGATGGGTGACAGATCCGCCGGAGCTTCGATGTTTCGGATCGTCACCCTCCGTCCTGTTTTCAGTTCAACCCTTTCCGCTGCCATGCGGATGGCTTGGGCGACGGTATGACCGAGGCCGCTGCCGATCACGAAATATCGTCCCGCGATGGAATCGATATGAACCGCCGCCCGCAGCAAGGCCGCCACTACATCACCTATGAAGACATAATCGCGCCGGCAGTCCCCTTCTCCATAAATAGTCAGTTCCTGTCCTCCTATGGCCTTGCGGATCATGGCATTGAGGATGCCCCGATCGGCGCTGCCGCTTTTCGGCCCTGGTCCATAAACATTGGCCAGCCGTAACGCCACCCCCCGGACAGTATTGTTGGCGGTGAAGTGAAGCAAATAACGCTCGGCGGCGAGTTTGTGGAGGTCGTAGATGGTGATGGGGCGGTCGGGATGATCCTCATTCACCGGCAGCGTCTCGGTCAATCCCGCCTCCGTTACGGTGCCGGCAAAGATTACGGCCGGATTCAGACCCTGCCTCCGGCAGGATGTCAAAAGGTTCAGGAGGGGGAGCACGTTTGTTTCCAGATCGGCTTCCGGGTCGCGATCTGCCGCATAGACGCTGGTTTGCGCGGCCAAATGATAAACGATGTCCACGTCATCGAGAACTCCTTCCCAGGCGTCACGGCGCCGGATGTCCATCTCCAGGTCACGGATTTCCGGACCCCGGCCGGCCAAGGGGGGAAAGGCAGCGCCCGGTTTGTCGATCCGCAGGATGCGGCAGGGCGTATCTGCCAGAGCAGCCGTAAGGTTGGCGGCGATATAGCCTCCCGCGCCGGTGATCATAATGCTTTTATCTATAAGGGCTTCCCGAATCACTTTATTTCCGGACCTCTTGACCAGTCATAGCCGATTGCCGGGTCGTCGTGCCCGATGCGGCCCTCGTCGGCGGGATCGTAGATCGAGGATGTTATATAAAAGAGGTGGCATGGCCCCTGGAGGCATTTGCAGCCATGGGCCACCCCGGGGGGAATGCGCAGGATGGCCGCCGGCTGATTATCCCCCATAAGCAATTCCATGGTTTCTCCCCGGGTGGGAGATGTGGTCCGGGTGTCGTGAAGGGCGGCTTTCAATGTCCCTCCGGCCACATACCACCAGTCTATCTGACACTTGTGGATATGCCACGCCTTGGCGACGCCGGTGTACATGAGGGAATGACTCCATTGACCGAAGCCTTCGGTGAAAAAATCATCCTGAACCCGGATGAGTTCCCGGAAAAAGCCGCGCTCGTCGGCATGGGTGATCAATTGCTTGATAATTACGCCTTCAATCATCCGGCGCCTCCCGGAATCCTTTCACGGCCTCCGCAACCCGGTGTACCATCTCCACCGCGAGTTCCGGATACATGGGCAGGGAGAGAATATCTCCTGCCACCCGTTCAGTTTCCTCCATTCCGCCCGGGCAGTCGATACGTCCCCGGTAGGCCGGTTGGAGGTGAACGGGGACCGGGTAATGGATAAGCGTGCCGATGCCGAGGTGATGCAAGTGATTCCGCAGCCGGTCCCGCGCGGCGGCGCGGACCACATAGAGGTGAAAGACATGGCGGGATCCCGGCCGACGCCTTGGGGTACGGACGGCCGTGGCCAGAAGCAGGTCGTAACGGTCGGCGAGCTGGCGGCGTCTTACATTGTCGGATGCCAATCGGGCAAGTTTTACGCGGAGGATGGCGGCCTGGATTTCATCCAACCGGGAATTGAAACCCGGCTGGGAACTGACGTACCGCTCCGCCCATCCGTATTCCCGGAGGAGGCGGCATCTCGACGCCAGTTCCCCATCGCTGGTGGTTACCATGCCTCCGTCGCCGAATGCGCCGAGATTCTTCGTAGGGTAGAAGCTGAAACAGGCCAGGTCTCCCCATGATCCCGCCGGACGGTCTCGATAGGATGCACCGTGGGCCTGAGCGCAGTCTTCGATGATCCGGAGCCCCTTTTCCCGGGCGATATCCGTGACGGCCGACATCTCGGCGGTTTGACCGTAAAGGTGGACCGGGATGACGGCCTTGGTGCGGGGGCTAATCGCCTTTTGCACCTTTGCCGGGTCGATGGTGAAATAGCCTGGCTCTATATCCACCAGGACCGGCGTCGCCCCGGCGGCTTCAATGGCCGCCACGGTGGCGACGGCGGTGTGGGAGACGGTGATGACCTCGTCTCCGGCGCCGATGCCGCAAGCCCGCAGGGCGATATGGATAGACTCGGTGCCACTGCCCACTCCAATGCCGTAACGGCAGCCGGAGAAAGCGGCAAATTCTCTTTCCAGGGCCTCCACTTCTTTGCCCAGGATGTACCGGCCGCCCGCGAGCACGGCGGCGACGGCGCCGTCGATTTCCACCCGGCAGGACAAATACGAGGCATGGGGATCGCTACAGGGGATCACTTAACATGTACCTCCGGAACATAAAGGATCCATTTGCCGCCTCCGGCCACGAAGGCCTCCTCTTTGGCCATGATTTCCTCGGCATGGTTCCAGCCAAAGAGCAGGGCATAATCGGGAAAGCGGCCCTTGAACTCCGTGTAGGGACGGATGGGGATGTGCATCCCGGGGCTGAACTTGCCATGCTTCAGAGGGGTGGTGTCGCTGATATAGGGAAGCAGATCCGGAGTTATGCCGCAATAGTTCAGAACCGTGGTACTCTTGGAAGTCGCCGCGTAACCGGCGACGCTTTTCCCTTCCTTTTGGATACGGCGGAGCAGGAAGAGGAGTTCTTCCCGGGACCTTTCCACCCGGCCACGGAAATCGGCGAAGGTGGCCCGCCGGTCCAAACCCTGGGTTTTCTCCTTCTCCGCCAGGGAACCGACCGCCATGGCAACGGGACGGGCGCCGCGGCGGGCGATGATGTAACGCATGGAACCGCCATGAACGTCCTGGGGCTGTACATCCACTACTTCCATGCCGTGCCGGGAAAACAGATACTGAATCGAGGCGAGGGAAAAATAGAAGGCATGCTCGTCGTAGATCTGATCGTAGGCGGTCTTGGTGACGATATCGGCCAGATAGGGGTCCTCGAAGATTACGTATCCATCCGGTTTCAAAAGGATTTCTATTCCTTCGAGTACGGAATGCAGATAGGGGATGTGGCACATGACGTTGGCGCCGAGAAAGGCGTCGGCCTGGCCGTGCTCCGCCACGATTTCCCCGGCCAGTTCGGCATCAAAGAAACGGCGGATGGTACGGATGCCCTTGGCCTGGGCGGCGGCGGCAACGTTTGCCGACGGCTCGATGCCCAGGTGACGGATTCCCGCCTGGGCGAAATGTTGGAGCATGATGCCGTCATTGCTGCCGATTTCCACCACGAAAGGATTGCCGCCGCCGATGCGCCGGGAAAGGACCTCCTGGGCGAAGGATTGGAAATGTACGGCCATCCGTGTCGAGGTGGAGGAATAGAAAGGATAGTTGTCGTGGAACATCCGTTCGCGATCCACGAGCTCGGTGAGCTGCACCATCTGGCAGCGGTCGCAGAAGCCGGCCTGCAAATCGAAAAAATACTCGTCGGGAAAATCACCGGCGGACAAAAAGCCGTTGGCGATGGGCATCCTTCCGAAAGAGATGAAAGGTTCGACTTCCTGGGAGCAGATCAGACAGGGATTCATATTGCCGCCTCCTTAAGTGGTGACAGATGGCTTGCGGATTGGGCGGGAGCGAGACCCCGCTCCTGGAGCAACAGATGGAATGCTTCCTGAAGGCCTTCGTGTTCGGGAAAGAGGAACATGGCTTCGGAAACGGTTTTGAGCAAATCGGTGAAATGGAAATGAAAAAGCTGATGGGATTGCCTGTGCACATCGGGCTGGTAGGTCCTTCCGTCCCAGGTCAGGAAATACACTTGATTTCTGATGAGCTGAATCAGGCGGCTCAGTTCGTATTCCAACTGACCGGCCCAGCGCTGGCGGAAACAGCGGCGGATCTCGGCGGTAAGAAACTCTTTCCGCTCCATGGGCAGCCGGGAATGGTTGACCAACTCGCAGTGGGAGTAGGTCAGACGGCAGAATGGGAGGGTGATGCCGGCTTCGAGATAGGAAGGATCCAGGGCGCCGATGACGTCGGCATGATGCTCCGCGAGGCTCAAATCGTAATTTCTCGTAAGGTGACGGATAAACAGGACATCTTCGATCTGAATAATCCTGCCCATCAGCGCGATCTCGGCGAGAAACAGGTTGTCGTGGGCGTAGGCATTCATGCGCAACGACCGGGCTTTTCGCATCATTTGCCTCCGGAAGAGGCCGTAGAAGGCATTGCACATGTTCAGCTCCCAGATGACATGCAGGAAGCGGTCGGCGGGATCGTCGCCATCGGCCTTTAAAACGTCGTTGCCGGGACCGACAAGCTCACCCTGTTCATTATAGACCCGGGAGTGGGGATAAACCAGGGCAATGGTTTCATCCTTTTCGATCGTTTCCAGGCAGCGGCGTACAAATCCCTTTTCTATCCGGTCGTCGTAGGAGGCCCACATGAAATAGGGGGATTCGGACAACTCGATCATCCGGGCGAAATTGTTGATGCCCAGATATTCCTGACGGTCCCCGCTGTTGATGTATCTTATTCGCCCGTCGAGCCGTTCATAATGCCTGCCAACCTCTTCGACAAAAGGATCGCATCCGTGGTCGGAGACGATCAATTCAAAATCACCGCAATCCTGGCTCAAGATGGATTCCAGGGACTGGGACAGCATAGCGCCGCCGCTGTAAATCAGGAGGCCGATGGTAACCCGGGGCGGGCGTTTGGCGGCCGCCGGCAGCGGCGCCGGTGTCGGGCCATGGACGGCGACTGGACCGGCTGGATAGGGATTGTCTCTTTCTTCCTGACGGCAGCCCAATTTTTCGGCCACGGGACCGCAAAGCCGGAGTATCCGGCGGCGCATCTCACCGGACCAATCGTCGCTCTCGGGAAATCGACCGTAACTGCCGGCATTGAGCCTCGTTCGCAGAATCGTGGCGGTCGCGTCCGCCCGGAAACCTTTGAGCCCCAGAAAGGCGAAGAGCTTCTCGATGGTTTTCGTGCCGGCGGCGAGGTCTTTTAGATGCAGGGTCATCACTCTGCCAGGGTCAACGGATTCGCATCCCTGCGTTATGCCCTGATATGTCTCCGTCCATAACCGGCAGATCTTTTCCGTTTGCGTCAATTTTCTCCATTCCGGATAATCCCGGTCTTCCGGCGCCGGGCGCAGGCGCAGTTTGTCTTCGCGATGGCCCTGATAGAAATTGCGATGCAGGGAAGAACAGACGAAAGAAAGGGGGTTCCTGACCAGAATGACGAATTTGGCCCGGTTTAGGTCCCGGGCAATGAGGTCACAGAAAAAAGCGGTCGCCGGAGTGGTCTCTCCGTAAATCAATCCCTCGCGCCAGGTTGCCTCCATGAGCTTGCGGCGGCTTTCGTAAAATACCCGGCGCCGGTCGCTTTTGCCCTGGTAGCAGGCCGGGATGTTCTCCTCCAGGAGGCTGTCCGGACGATGATAAATCCGGGCATTGTTTGCCGTGCGGAGCACTTCCGCCAGGGTGGCCGTACCGCAGTTTCCGGTGGAAAGGATAAAAAAAGATTCCCCCGTTTCCGGGAAAAGGGCCTTGTCCGCCTCCGTCCCCCGGCGTGAGAGAAGATATGTCTTGTCGAGGACCTCTCGGAGTTCCTTGTCCCGGGGGTCCTTCTGAACCTGTTTCTTTATCAGCGAGGAAATCGCCGGGAGTTGCCCGATCGATTGAAGCGTGTCGGCAAGATTAAGCAGCGCGTCCCGATCGTAAGGATCCGCAGAAAGGGCCTGGAGAAAGTATTCCGTGGCCTTCCCGGTATTGCCCTCTTCATGGCAGATCACGCCGAGGTTGTTCAGGGCTTCCTTATGGCATGGCTCATCGGCAAGGACCGTGAGGAAACATTCCTTGGCTTCCTCGCTCCTGCCGGTGGCGTAAAGTTCCTCCGCCCGGGCCATGATCGCTTCCGTGGACGTCATATGTTATTCTTCCGTCGTCGTTGATAATTTCCTCCCGCGCACATGCCTTGAGACCTTTGAAAAATGGCTTCGCCGCGGCTCAGAAATCTTTTTCGCCTCTGAATGGGTAACGTATAAACCTTATTCATTACCAAGCGTTAAGTTCAATTACGCAATGGCGAAAAACATTTGATTCGCCGCTTGCGAACCATTTATCCACAGTTCTGCAAAGCTCTCGCCTTGAACGGGATCCCGCATCTTCCGATTATGGACCAATGTCACAAAATCTTTCTGCAAGTAATATGCCTGTTTATTCACTTATGACCGTCCCCCGCTTTTCTATTTCCTTTATGACGGCTCCGATCTCGGAATGGCCGGCATCGGCGAGGATGGTCCGGCGGCAATATTCGGCCGCCATATCGAGATCATTTTGGGATAGGCACCACCGGGCCATGAAATATTGAGCTTCCGCCCAGGGAGGGGCAAGGTCGGCGGCGGCGCCGAATCCTCTTCCGGCCTGGTGGTTGTCGCCTTGACGTTCATAAATCCGACCCATGCCCAGAGCCGCGGGACTGCAAAAGGGATTGATATCCAAGGCATGATTGTACCAGTGCAGCGCCTCGTCGTGAACAGAATGTCTTTCCAACAGTTCACCCATCGTTAGCGCCGCCGGGGCATAGTCCGGCCATCGTTTCGTCATGGCGAAGAGATCATCGAGCGCCTGCGCCGGCTCCTGGTCCTGACGGCATTTAGCCTTCAGGAGGCGTGCCCTAAGGGCGTTGGGGTTGCGTTTGATGGCCTCGTCAAGCCATTGACAGGCATCGGTGTCACCGTGGCGCAGGGAAGAGTAACCCAGCCAGAACCAGGGCAGATAGTAACGGGGGTTTTCCGCGGCGGCCTGCTTGTACTCCATGCGGGCATCCATTAGAAATCCTTCCGCATCTTTTACAATTCCCTGCAAAAGATGCGTCTCCGCTCGGGAAGGTGTAAGCTCAAAATATCCAGTTCCGCTTCCCCGGCGCTGCCGGGGCAAATCCGGTGGCATATCCCCGGGGCGGGCATATATATCCAGGAGACCTTCATAGAATGTCAAACGCTCGTCGGCGTGACGTTCCTCGCGGCGATGCTCGTTGACATAGGCGTAGGCGGCCCTGCGAATCCGATCACGCAAACCGGCGTCGGCGATGAGCCGCGTCAGCAGTGGGCCGAGTTCCTGGGGCGATCGATACAGGAATGCCGTTTCTCCCGGTTGCGCGGAATCGAGATAGGGGGTGATGTGGCTCAAGACCGGAACCACTCCCCGGGAGGCGTATTCCAGAAATTTCACGTCCGACCGGCAGTGGTTGTAGGGATTGTCCAGCAAGGGCGCCAGACCTATGTCGATCGTTTGCAGAAAATCGAGATAGGCGGCCAGCGTCCCGGGAGGCGTGTAGCGAATGCGGCCGGCGGGCAAAGCGGCGGCCCACAGACGATAAATTTCTTTATCGGCCATGAGGGCGAAATCGACATTGAGATGCCGCCGCATCACCTGGCCGACGATGGCGATGGTGCTTTCCACATCCCGGAGGTGTCCGGTGGATCCGGCCCACCCTATGGTGATGCGTCGGCTGTCCGGCCGGGCAAGGCTTCCCATGGAATCTATCTGATTGGCAAAAATGATTGTCCGGGGATTGCCGAATTTGAACCGCTCCTCCAGACCGGGTCCGGTTACCTGGACGGCATCGGCCATGCGGAGGTACTGGAAGGACAGGGCAAGGTTTAAGGGATCGGAAAACCATCCCTTGATGCCTACACCGGTATGGGGAGCGACGATATTGTCTGACAATTCATATATTACGGGCAGGCGGCGGCTCTTCCTTTCGACGAGAATCGGCAACAGATCGTGCTCGCTCAGGAGGTGGACGATGAGGATGTCCGCGGCCAGGCAGAGACTTTCAAACCAAGGGGAGATGGTGCTTGCCGTTATGACCGTCGCTTTTCCGGTGTTTCCCATGGCGATTGACGGCTGTTCCACCCGGTAGATATAGTCTCCGGATTTTCTGGTGAGCATGGCGACGGCGTTGACGATGAGCATTTTACTCCTGAAGTTCCGATCCGTCAGTTCCCGGCCGGCATATTTTCTTCGAGACCTTTGAAAAATGGCTTCGCCGCGGCTCAGAAATCTTTTTCGCCTCTGAATGGGTAACGTATAAACCTTATTCATTACCAAGCGTTAAGTTCAATCACGCAACGGCGAAAAACATTTGATTCGCCGCTTGCGAACCATTTTTCCGCAGTGATGCAAAGCTCTCTCTTCATAAATGAATAGAATCAGCATATCTCGTCAGCGTGCTCAATTCCGTATATTGGATCTGATGTATTTCAAAAGATTCTTTCCCTCCTGGAACTGGGGATTTATGGCCATGCCCTGTTGGATGGCTCCCTCCGCGGCCGACCATTCCTTCCGTTCCACATATACCCGGGCGATATTGTAATATAGGCCCTCGTCATCGGGATAAAGGGCCAGGGCCTTGCGGAATTCCGCGACGGCACGGTCGAACTGGCCGGCCTTGCGGTATTGGATGCCGAGATTGTTGGCGATTTGGAGTAGCATGGATGTCGATTCCTCGTCATCACTGAGAAGTTCCTTGGCCATGCCGTATTCCCCCTGATCCAGTAGCAAGCCGGCCTTCCTGACCCGGTCTTCCCGCTGGCGATCACTGTTGTCGGGCGGTGCCGCGGCGGCCGGTCCCTCCTGAGCCGGCGCCGCCCCAGGGACTTTATTGTCGAGCGGTCCCATCTTTTGCCTTAGCTCTTCTTCATTGATGAGGATGAGTTGTTCCACGAAGTCCAGAGAAGTACTGACCGCATTGTCATGAAAGGAAACGGGGCCGTAATAGGCGCCGAAAGCAGGAGATGAGGAAAGATGTTGTTGGAACTCATTGATTGCCTTCATTATTTCCCTCTCATCTCCGGGAAGCATCTTGGTCTTCAAGGTCATCTGCAAAACCGCCTGGAAACAGAGCAGGCAGGAATAGATGTTCTCCTTCTTTAAATGCAGGCGACATTCATCAATCTTTTTCAGGATGATTGCGGTATTCTCACGTTTGATGGCGTGGGACATAGGCTTTTCACCTCTATCATAAGGAATGGTCTATGAAATTATTGATTAGCATTTATCGTGCCAAATAAAAAAATAATTTGCCCAAAATAACTCTCAAGTTTTTTAATCTATATTCCGATGAATGAGACGAATCGAAATCTCAAACGCTTCAGGGAGGAAGTGGAGCATGACCATATCAGCCCATCAGGTGGACAGCGTACTGAAGGCTTACACCAAGCAATTCAAGACGCGCCATCGTCCGGACATCCAAGGGGGATCGCCACGGGACCGATATGCCGACACCGTGACTCTTTCCGGAAACGAGGCGGATAAATCACAAGTATTCTCAAAGATATCTTATAGTCTCCTGGATGTGATCAAGAAAGACACCTCCTGGAAATGAAAGATCCATCATGGTTCAGGCCCTGACTTTAAAACACGACAATCCCTTCGACAAAAAGATCCTGGTCGTGGATGATTACAGCTCGACCCGCCAGATGATTGTCGATGCCCTGCATCAATCGGGTTATCAATGGGTCAGCGAGGCCGATAATGGCCGCGACGCCCTGAAAATCATGCAAAATGAAATTCATGATCTGGTGATAAGCGACGTCATGATGCCCTGCATGGATGGCATGGACCTGCTCCGGCATTTGAAGGAGACCAATCCGGATACGTCGGTAATCATGATTACCGGTCAGCCGGCCACGGACCTGACCGTGTCCGCCATAAAAAAGGGCGCCGTGGATTTCATCAAGAAACCCTTCAACATCAGTGATTTGCTCTATAAAGTACAAATCTACCTGCGGGAACAATCATTGGCTGGGGCAAAGAAGGGTTCCGATACCCGCCAGGACGGCAAGGTGACGGAGCAAACTCATGATCTGTCCGTACAGAGCTACATCTACGACTCCCTGGAAAACCTGGATGGGGAGAACGAACAGATATTCAATAAAATGGTGGATCTGGCGATTCGGGTTGTCGAGGGTGATGCCTGCCGGATCATGATCCATGACGGCGAGAATGGGGAATTCCATGAACGGGTATCGAAAACCTTCGGGGAACGATCCGGGAATGGTGGTGGTCATGAATCGTTGCTGCCTTTCTTCCACCAGGTGATCAGTAAGAACGAGGCCCTAATGATCCATTCTGAGGATCACCCCGACATTTCCCCGTCCCTTATCTGCACTCCCCTCTTGATCAGAGGGAAGGCGTTCGGGGTGCTTAGCATCCGAAAAAAGAAAAACCGCGGTGTATTTACAAGGAAAGATCTGCATTACTTGACCAGCCTAACCAAGCGTGCGTCTTTAAATCTGGAAAACAAGGTCCTCTATGAGAGCCTTTATGCAAATGTCCTCGATACCTTCAAATCTCTTGTCGCTTCCATTCAACTGCGGGATCATTATACGGAAGAACACAGCCTCAGGGTTACGGCATATGCCATCGATACCGCCACCTGCATGGGTTGCTCCCATTCGGAAATAGAATCCCTGAAGATAGCGGCGGCATTGCACGATGTGGGCAAGATTGCCATCCCTGATTCGGTGCTCCTGAAAAACGGCAGACTCACCGATGAAGAATATAGGATCATCAAGACCCACGCCGATATAGGTGAACGGATACTCCAATCCATAGCCCTTTTTGATGAGGAGCGCAATACGATCCGTCATCATCATGAACGGTGGGACGGCAAAGGATACCCCATCGGTCTGCAAGGGGAAGAAATCCCCATGGCGGCCCGCATCATCGCCGTAGCGGATACCTATGACGCCATCTTGAATGACCGCCCCTACCGGAAGGCCCAGAGCAAGGAATGGGCGATCGAGCAACTGATCAAAAACCGTGGTTCCCAATTCGACGCTCAGGTGGTCGATTGCTTTCTGAAGACAATTTGAATCCCTCTTTACGTTTTCCCTTGTGATTCCCCGTTAAAGAAATATCGATAAATTTGGCATGGTACTTGTAACACTCATGCTGTATTTTACTTCCGGGAGAGTCCATTATGGCGGTTGTAGATATCATCGACCGGTATGCCGCGGTGACGCGAGCCCGTCTTGCCGACGCGGAACAGCGGCGATTTGAAAGCCGGCCTGCCGGAGGTGATTCGAAATTCGCCGAGATGCTGGAAAAGGCGATGGCGAGTGAATCGTCCGGGCCATATTCCTCGGAAGGGGATAATCTTGATTTGCTGCGTCAGGATTTCCGCCATCAGATGATCTCGACGATGCTCAATCATATTGAGAAGGAGAATGTGCCGTCCCGAGTTTCCTGGCGGCATTTGCCGCCCCCTGACAGTCGTGAATCGGAAAAGGCGCCGTCAAATTATCGACAGGGTGAGGTATTGTCTGACGCGACCGGAGCCGCGGACGCCATGGAGGAGATAATCGAACGTGCCGCCCGGCGCTTCGGGGTGGAGCCCTCGTTGATCAAAAGCGTCATCCAGGTGGAAAGCAACTTCAATTCCGGGGCCACCTCTCCCAAGGGGGCCATGGGATTAATGCAGCTCATGCCGGTGACGGCAAGTGATCTGGGCGTTACCCGGCCTTACGATCCAGAAGAAAATATCATGGGTGGGACACGTTATCTGAAGATGCTCCTGAATCGTTATGGAGGGAATCTGGAGAAGGTCCTTGCCGCTTATAACTGGGGGATGGGCAACTTGGAGAATAGGCCGGAGAAAATGCCTGCCGAGACAAGATCTTATGTGGCCCGGGTCCTTCAGCATTACGGGCAGATGAAGGTTTGACGTTATCTTGACGCGGCCCTTCTGCTGAGTGGTGGGGGATGAAGGAACACAAAGGTCCCCCTGCGGCCGCACTGATAAACATCCCTATCGCCAAAAGATGTTGAAAATGATCGGTAAAAAGTAAAAGGCCGCCAAGCCGGCCACCCCTTTGCACAGTCCGTCAATCATCGTTTGCCGCCTGATCAGTTCCTTATCCCAGTCGGTTTCCAGAATCAGGTATCTGATGTTGTCCGCAATGCTCATCCTTTTTGATTCCACCGTCGCCGGACGCCGGGGATCGAACCGCAGTTCGAAACCATCCTGCCGATAATATCCGACTTTCGTCGCCATGACGCACCTCCCGTGAGAAATCATCCTTTTGATTTATATATCGACAGGATGGGGAAGATACTTAAAAATAAATATTTTCTCCAGGGATGGACGGCGGGTTCGAAAAGGACTCGACAGGCGCTTTGAATGGGTACAATATGCAGGGGGCAGAGGAAAGAATGTTTCCGGAGTCCACAATCAAAAGGACGATCGGGAGAAGAGGCGGCTCACGCCTAAAGGGCGGGAAAGCATCCTGGTCGTCAAAGATAATGTCCCGAATTAAATGAGGGAGTAACTCTTCTCCCGGAACAGGCGCAGGCAGACGTCCACCACCTGGCGGTCATACAGACTTCCCCTTCCCGCCTCGATGGTTGCCAACGCCGCTTCGATTCCCAGAGAAGGGCGATAGGGTCGATGGGTGCCCATGGCCTCTACGGTGTCCGCTACGGCCATGATCCGGGCTTCCATCAATATCTCATCGCCCTTCAATCCCCGGGGATAACCCGACCCGTCCAGGCGTTCATGGTGTTGGTGGACGATTTCCGCAATCGGCCGGCCGAATTCGATGTCCTTGAGGATTTGATAACCCTTATCGGCATGGGTTTTTATCAAGTTATACTCCAGGTCCAACAGCCGCCGCGGCATGCTCAGGATCTCCGCCGGGATGGAAATTTTCCCCAGATCATGGATGGCCCCGGCCATGCGGATGGCCTCGCAGTCTTCCGGGGGATACCCCATCTCCCGGGCAATCGCCCCGGCCAGCGCGGAGACCCGCTTCTGATGACCGGCGGTATAGGGGTCGCGGGATTCCACGGCCATGACGATTACTTCGATAATGGAGGAGGTGGCCCGGTGGACCCGGACGAGGGCCCGGTTCAGGGCCTCCTCCGCTTCCTTTCTGTCGGTAATCTCCATGGTATTGCCTAAAACCGCCTGCTGGCCCCGATAGGTGATGGATGTGACCGTTTCCAGGAGCCATTTCACATCCCCAGATTTAGCGATGATGCGATATTCGTAGGGCAGCGTCCGCTGCCCCGCCAGCATCTCCCGGGCATAGGTCTTTACCTGCTCACGGTCTTCGGGATGGACGAAACTCAATATCTTCGTCCCGATGAGTTCGTCATCCGTATATCCCGAGTAACGGGGGATATGGGGGTTTGCGAAGCACATCCTTCCCCCTTTGATGATGTAGAAGCCGGTTTGAGAACTGTTGGCGATGGTGCGATACTGTTCCTCCGCATGACGGCGATCCGTCACGTCCCGGACGATGCCCCGGAATGCGGTCCGGTGTCCGGCTTCATTTCTCATCAGCGACGCAAAGAACTCCACGGTCCGCCGGGCCCCTTCTTTGGTCATGATGTCCCATTCCGCCCGTTTGATGGGGGTGCCGGTCCTGAACATCTGATTGTAAAGTCCATAGACCCGGTCCGCTTGCTCGTCATCGGCGGCAAAGTCCCTATAATTCCTGCCGATCAGCTCCTTTTCTTCGTATCCTAATATCAGGCAGAAAGAATAATTCACGAAGGTAAAGTTGCCTTTCAGGTCCAGCTCATGATAGCCGTCTTCTATTTCATCCAGAATTGTCCGGTAGCGCTCCTCGCTCTGCCTCAGGATTTCCGCGATCCGGCGTTGTTCCGCTTCCCCCGCTTCCAGATCGGCCGCCATATGATCGAACGACCGGGCCAGACGGCCCAGTTCGTCTTCCCGGTAGAGAATCCCCGTCCGGACGGTGAGATCGCCGCCGCCCAGACTTTCCGCCGCCGCCGCCAGTCGCTCCAGACGTTGGGCGATGATCGTCCGGCCGATGAACCAGGCGGAGAGCAGGGCCGCCAGGGTGGCGACGCTGAGCAGGGCGAGATTGAAGAGCAAATTCCGGTTGACCTTGTTAAGAGCATAGGCTTCGGGGACGCCCATGCGCATATAGAGATAGACCGGTTCTTCCGGACGGAGATGGAACCGTTGATAGGCGTAAATCCGCCGGACGCCGTCCCCTCCGCTACCTGTAAAGACGCCCCGGGGAGGACCATCAGACATCGCCGCCGCCATATCCGGGAGATCCGGGGCGCCGGCGAAGGACTGAGGATCGGGGTTGCGGTAGAGCCGGGTGCCCCGGTGGTCGGTCAGGGACAGCACCGCCCCCGGCGGTATCTTGTCTATCTCCAGTATCTCTCCATACCGGGACAGATCGATCCCGACCACGACCACCCCGGTTATTTTCCCCCGGATGTCACGAATCGGATGTGCATAGGGAAGCACCTGACGACCCGATCTGACCCCGAGCCGGTACTCGCCGACGGCGAATAAGCCGGTGCGCATCACATCCCGGTAAAATTTCCTGTTCTGGATGAGAAATGGCTTGAAGGGCAGAGCGCCGGCAAAGACCTTGCCGCCGGCGTCGGCGGCAAAGATGTTGGCATAGAGGGGATTCTCCTTGAGGAGGGATTTGAAGAGACGATTGCAATCCTCCGCCCGCCGGTTCTGCACCTGGGGAAGCATGGCAAGGGTTATGAGAAACTGGCGGGTGCTCACCACATTGCGTTCATGTTCCCGGGCGAGTCCGTAAACGGCGTTATCGAGATTTCGCTGGACTTCACCGATGTTTTCGACTCGGCGCTCGATGCCGGAGAAGACGATTATGGCCAGGGCCGGCAGGATTGAAATGACTACAAGCAGGAGCAACTGAAAGCGAATGGATTTGCAAAACGGGGGCATGACCGCATCTCCTGACCGACCATATCGCAGCGGCCGCGCTGGTGCAACCAAAATTATGACGATATCGTAAAAAAATGCCCATCGTCCTGGCTAATGCCGCCAGGCTATGAAAACGCCATCTTCATGCTACTTGGTGCTCCCCTGTTCATGGGGTTTTCTATAGTGGCATTAATTTACACATGGAAACTTGTCCTGCTGGCGTTGGCGCGTACAGTTGCCGTTACCATAGTTTTCAAGCCACGGACATAGCGGTTCCTCCTCGGCCTGGGCGGCCCCTGCCGGTTAAAAACCAATTTGCTGGCGAGGGGTCTCAGAGGAGCACCGCAAGGCGGTCGGCCGTGGCCATGCCCCTGACGGTGGGCTTTAAACGGTCGTCCTCGATGATGAGCAAGGCCTCGGAAATCAGCCCGGACAGGATATCTTTGCGGGTTTCCCGGAGATCCTCGCCGAAGCGGCGGCGGAATGAACTCATGTCGATGCCGTCCGCCGTCCGGAGACCCAGAAAGAGGGTTTCAAGGCGCAGCTCTTTTTGGCCCAGGGTTTCCGATCCCGCCACGGGAAGCCGGTCCTCCGCCAGCGCCGCGAGATATGCGTTTATATTCCGGTAGTTCCACCAGCGCCGGCCGTCCTGGAAGGAATGGGCGGAAGGTCCCAGGCCCAGATAGGGTGCATGGCGCCAGTATTTACCGTTGTGGCGGGATGCGAATTCCGGCCGGCGGGCATAGTTGGATACCTCGTAGTGGAGGAAGCCGGCACGGTCGAGCAGATCATCCGTGGCCAGGAAGAATTCCAGGGACGGCTCCTCGCCGGGAAGGGAGAATTCGCTGCGCCGGAGGCGCCTCCAAAGGGGGGTGCCGGGTTCGACGGACAGTTGATAAACTGAGAGGTGTGCCGGTTCCAGGGACAAGGCGGCGGCCAGATCCCGGCGCCAGTCGTCAAGGTTTTGTCCCGGGAGGCCCCAGATCAGATCGAGGCCGTAATTGTCGAAACGGCCCCCCCTGATCAGTGTCGCGGCCTCATAAATATTTTGGGGTGTGTGCCGCCGCCCCAGGAATTGCAGCGCCGGCGCGGAAAAGGACTGGCCGCCCAGATGGATCCGGTTGATCCCCAGGCCGTGCAGATCGGAAAACCATGCTCCGTCGGCATCCGCGGGATTGACCTCCACGGTCGTCTCCGCGTTTCCGGCGATGGTGAAATGACGGCGTGCGGCGGTCAGGATGCGGTCGAGGTCGGCGATGGTCAGCAGGGAAGGGGTGCCCCCGCCGATATAGATGGTGTCGAAGGCGGTGAATCGGTGGCGGTATTCCCGCATCTCCCGGTCGAGGGCGTCGATGAACCGCGACGCCCTCCCCGTCTCGGTAGTGGAATAGAAATGGCAATAGGGGCATTTGGATTTGCAGAAGGGGACGTGGATATAGAGGCCGGCGGGCTTGTTCATCATTCTCGACGCTTTACCGCATTTTTTTATGAAAAAGTCCGCGGGTAGCCGGATATTATCATCCTTCGTTACGCCTACGGCAGCCTTGAGGGTTTTTCACCGCCCGTAAAGGTCCGGGAACGGTCATTTCCGCGCCCGGAAACCAAAGACCAGAGAACTCTCATGCCTAATTCTGGCACAACGATAATGAAAGCGTCCGGTCGCTTGCAGGTATTTTTATATAAGCATTCCCGTATTCGGCGCCGGGAAGGTGAAACCTACTAATCCGTATCGGATTTCAGGACGGCCAGGAAGGCACTCTGGGGGATGCTGACGTTGCCGATCATCTTCATCCGTTTCTTCCCCCGCTTCTGCTTTTCCAGGAGCTTTCTCTTACGGGTGATGTCGCCGCCGTAGCACTTGGCCGTAACGTCCTTCCGGAAAGGCGAGATGGTGGTCCGGGCGATGATCTCGCCGCCGATGGCGGCCTGAATGGCGATCTTGAACATCTGGCGGGGGATCTCCTCCTCCAGGCGCTCGCAGGCCTGGAGGCCCCAGGTTCGGGCCCGGTCACGATGGACGATCTGGGAGAGGGCGTCCACCTTCTCACCGTTGACGAGGATGTCGAGCAGGACCAGGTTGCTTTCCCGGTAATCGATGACCTCGTAATCGAAGGAGCCGTAACCCTGGGTAACGGTCTTGAAACGGTCGTAAAAATCATAGATCACTTCGGAAAGGGGCATCTCGTAGATCAGCTCCACCCGTCCCGGACCCGGATAGTGGAGGGTGGAATTGACCCCCCGTTTCTCCTGGCAGAGTTTCATCACGGCCCCCAGGTAACGTTCCGGAAGCATCATGGACGCCCGGATGAAGGGCTCCTCGCCCTTGGCGATGGACATCTGGGCTGGATAATGGGCGGGATTGTCCACCTCGAGTACGGCGCCGTCCTTCAGGGTGAATCGGTAGCGGACGCTGGGGACGGAGAGGATGATGGACTGGTCGAATTCCCGCTCCAGGCGCTCCTGGACGATGTCCAGATGGAGAAGCCCCAGAAACCCGCACCGGAATCCCTGCCCCAGGGCGACGGAGGAATCCTTTTCATAGATGAAGGAGGCGTCGTTGAGCTTGTATTTCTCCAGGGAGACGGCGAGATCCTCGTAGTCGTCCGAGGCGATGGGATAGATGGAGGCGAAAACCACCGGTTTCACCTCCTTGAAACCCGGCAGCGGCCCGGCGCAGGGACGGTCGGCCAGGGTCACCGTGTCGCCGGTATGGACGTCGGCGATGGTCTTTATCCCGGCGATGATGTAGCCCACCTCCCCGGCGGCAAGGATTTCCCGCTTCTGACGGGCCAGCAGGAAATGACCCACCTCCTCCACCTTGTAGGCGGCCCCGGTGGAAAGGAAGCGGATGATGTCGCCGCCGCGGACGCTGCCGTCGAAGACCCGGCAGTGGATGAGGGTGCCCCGGAAGGGGTCGTATTGGGCATCGAAGATGAGCGCCGTAAGCGGCGCGGCGGGGTCGCCCTGGGGCGGCGGGATCCGTCCGACGATCGCTTCGAGGATCTCTTCGATGCCGGTGCCGGCCTTGGCGGAGCACAGAAGGGCCGTGTCGGCATCGAGACCGAGTTCGCCGTCGATTTGCTCCCGGACCCGCTCCACGTCCGCGGCCAAGAGGTCGATCTTGTTGATCACCGGAATGACCTCCAGGTTGTGTTCCATAGCCAGATAGAGATTGGCCAGGGTCTGGGCCTGGACTCCCTGGGCGGCATCGATGAGGAGGAGTACCCCCTCGCAGGAGGCCAGGGAACGGGAGACCTCATAGCTGAAATCCACATGACCGGGGGTATCGATTAGATTCAGGGTGTATTCCCGGCCGTCCCGGGCCCGGTAGGGCAAGGCGACCGCCTGACTCTTGATGGTGATCCCCCGTTCCCGTTCGATGTCCATATTGTCCAGGATCTGATCCTGAAAGTTCCGGGCGTCGCAGACGCCGGTGTGTTGGATGAGACGGTCGGCCAGGGTCGATTTCCCGTGATCGATATGGGCGATGATGCTGAAATTGCGGATATGGTTCATTGTTGCCATCGCGGCCGGTTATGGTAAAAAAAGAACCCTCCCCGATCCGGAGGGAGGGCTCGCAATTAGAAATGCATCAGCTACAGTCTGCCGGACCGGCAGGACAGCACTCCGGGTGTCGATCATCATGGACAAATCTCCCGGTAGTGGATCGTTTTTCTCCGTGCTTAACCTCCCACTTCCGGTCGCTTTCATCATCGTCATGGTATCGAGTTGTACCCGGAACCGGAATGACACCGGTTCACCCCGCCGGCCGGAGTGGGTGCCATCCGGCGGCTTTCGACCTTTCCGGCGATTATCCCAGCTTCTTGAGGAGGTCTTCGGAGACTTCCTTCACCCCGGGAACACCGCTTACCTCGATGACCTTGACCCGCTCCTTGAAGTAGTTGACGCCGGCCAGGGTCCCGGTTTTGGTGTCGTAGTAGATGTTGTGCCGCTTGTCGATGGCGGACTCGTCCTGGTCGTCGGCCCGGGCGGTGAGGGTCTCGCAACCGCAGACCCGGCAAACCGGCTTGCCGTCCTTCACCGCCGGCTTTATGGCCTCGATGAAGATGTTGTTCGGGTGATTGTTGTCGGTAGCGCAGAGCCGCCGGCCCATGATGCGGTTTTTGGATGTCTGGCGGTCCAGGATGATCTCGATGACGTAATCGAGCTTCATGTTTTCCTTGACCAAGGCGTTCCAGAGGGCCTCCGCCTGGACGAGATTGCGGGGAAATCCGTCGAGGAGCCATCCCGGGGCGCAATCGGCCTCTTTCAAACGATTCAGGATCATGGGGACGGTGATCTCATCGGGAACGAGCTCGCCGCGGTCAATATAATCCTTGGCTTTTTTACCGAGTTCCGTGCCTTTTTTGATGTTGTCTCTAAAGATGACGCCCGTCTCGATATGGGGTACGCCGAATTTCTTCTGGACGATCGCCCCCTGGGTGCCTTTGCCGCTGCCGTTGGGTCCAAAAATGAGAATATTCATGCTGCCGAACTCCTTTCAGGATTCTTTATGGAAAGCCGGCCTCTTATAATGGATTCGACCGGAATTCGCAACAAAAAAACCATGACGGACCGTCATGGAAGCTCAGTGGCCTCAGGAGGGGGCGCAGGAAGCGGAGGTGCAGGATCCGCACCCCGACTTGCCGCCGGCAAAGGTGGACATCAGTTTCCGGGTCTGTTTGGATTTGCAGGCCGGGCAGGCAACCGCCTCCTCCCGGTCGGAAGCGAAGAGGATCTGCTCGAATTCCTCCCCGCACTGCCGGCATTTGAATTCATAGATGGGCATCGTGACGCTCCTTGATAAAGATTAGTCCCCGGCGTCCGCCGGGGGTTCAGATGTCGTGGCGGATCTTCAGGCTAAACATGAGGGCAATTTATGGACCAGGGGGAGAAATGTCAAGGAGAACGGAGTGCCCGTTGCCGGATTCCGTCTGGAATTCTCACCCATCCCGCTTCCGGGCGGGGGGCGTTCCAGAGGAGCCATTAGAGTCCCAACTTCCGCATCGCCTCGCTGAACTGATTGAAGTCCACGGGTTTTACGGACGTAACTGTTGGCGCCGGGACCGTATCCGTTTAAGAGGTCCTGCTCTTCAAGGGAGGAAGTGAGGATCACCACGGGTATCAACCGGGTCCGGTCATCCCGGCGGATGTTTCTCAGTACTTCCAGACCATCCATCCGGGCATCTTCAGATCCAGGAGGGCGACCGCCCTTCCGGTTGCACCAAAAATGGTTCGGTCCAAGCGATGGGGGAAACAAAGAACTTGCCAAATATGGAAAAAAACATTAGAGTGCCGTCCATAATGGTCCGGGGCGGATACGGTCAAAGCCGGCGGGAAGCGCGGCCCCCACCCGCCCCCGCCGATCATACGGATAAAGGCTGCATAATCTCTGGAATAACAAGGACATAATACATTGCCTGGGTGGCGGAACTGGTAGACGCAAGGGACTTAAAATCCCTCGGTCCTTGAGGCTGTGCGGGTTCGATTCCCGCCCCAGGCACCAAATAAAATCAATGGCTTACATGGTGTGCGCTGACCTGAAAGCCATTGATATTTTAACGTCGGATTATGAATATGAGAGATAAAAAAAGGCAAGGTGCAAGCACCTTGCCTTTTCGATAATGTTGCCGGCTCAGTTTTGGATCAGTCGCTGAGCTTCGCGATCTCCTTCGGAATGAACTCGAGGTCCATGTAGCCGTATTTGTGCTCCTTCAGCGTTTCGGGCGACGGGAACCGGCGATCCGGGGCGTTCTTGAACATCCAGTGGTTCAGTTTGATGCCGACCTTTTCCACGGCTGCCTTTTCCAGTTCCGCACGGTCATCGGGATGGGCGATGGAGATGATCTTCGCCGCCTTCTCGGCGTCGGTGCAGCCCATGATGTTGACGATGCCGTACTCCGTGCAGACCCATGTGACGAGCTGGTCCGGGACGGTGACGACGCTGCCCTGATCCAGCATGGGGACGAAGCGGGAACGGCCCTTGCCGTCGCGGGCTGTCGCCGCGATGATCGCCCGCCCGCCCTTGGCCATCATTGCGCCGAGGGTGAACTGGAACTGGCCGCCCGTGGAGGAGATGGGCCGGCCGCCGACGTTGCCGGCCGCGTCCTGGCCCCGGAGATCGATCTGGGCGAAGTTGTTGACGGTCACCATGTTGTCCTGCTGGGAGAGCGTCACGACGTTGTTCGTGTAGCCGATGTCGTACCCGGCGAACTGCGGGTTGCGGTGCAGATACTCGTAGTAGCGGGGCGTGTCCACGGGCATGATGTAGGCCCAGCCGCATCTCCCCTTGTCCAGCACCTTCCGGGAGTTGTCGACGCAGCCCGCCTCGAGGAGCGTGAAGGCGTACTCGCCGATCATCTCGCTGTGGACGCCGAGGTGCTTCAGGCCGTGATCCCGCATGCCGATGACGACGGCCGTCGGGAGGGCGCCGATGCCGACCTGGATGCAGTCGCCGTCCCGCATGATGGAGACGCAATTGGCCGCGATGGCCTTCTGGATGGCATCCGGCTGGATATTTTTCTCGGCGATGTAAGGCCACTGGTATTTCGGGTCGTCCACATCTACCTCGACGAAATAATCCACTTCG
The DNA here is from genome assembly GCA_964571695.1 of uncultured Syntrophus sp. Taxonomy (GTDB): domain Bacteria; phylum Desulfobacterota; class Syntrophia; order Syntrophales; family UBA8958; genus UBA8958. The sequence continues at coordinate 68,202 of CAZNDG010000001.1, read as the reverse complement.
TCAACAGGCAGGAACATGCCGCGGCCGCCTTCGCACCAGGCGTAGTCGGAGCGGATCTCGCAGACGAACTTCTTGCAGGACTTGGCGACGATCATGAAGTTGTTGACGCCGTAGCTGGCATTTACATATCCCGCCTGGGGAACGGCGACGGACTGGACGCCCCAATCCATAGCGCGATCTGCCCGGTTCTTACGGTAGAAACGGGCGTATTCGGCGTCCATGCCCAGGGCCCAGCCCCAGTGCTTCCAATCAACTCCCTTGTAACCCTTGGTCATGAGACCGCGGGTGGTGGGAAGGATGAAGGCCTCGTGGAGGACATGGTATTTACCCTCCATGTCGGCGGCGGCGCAGAAATTGTTGCCACACATGATCGCCTGGTTCCAGATCTCGATGTTGTTCACCTGCCCGGGGCCGTCGCCAAGACGGGCCGCCAGGGCCTCCATCGTTACAAACGTATCCGAACCGGGACCGCCGCGGTTGATCCAATCGCCGGTTTTGACCATGTCGGCCCACTGCTTCGCCGTGATGGTTTTGTCCCTGAGTCTCTGTTGGGCTGGGGTTGGCATAAATATTTTCTCTTTGTTTTCAATCTTTTGTTGCGGCATATTGTAAATCCCTCCATAATAGTAATTAGGAAATTGATCGATCAAAGCATCGATCCAGTTTGTGTGTCGACCGAAGACCCCGTCCTATTAGGCAAGCTGAAAAACGTCCGAAACCGGAAGCTCTATCCCCCCTTTCTTTGTTGTTTTGGCCCGACTCCGACGAATGGTCATCCTGAAAACCAATTAAAATTTGAATACATGCAAATTATGAAGCGCGAATGTAATAATTTGCATCTCCGGCACTGTTCAGTATGACGGCAAACCGTCAACGCCTAATCGCCGCCACCACGCAACAGCGCATATCCGTTCTTGAATTATAAGGATGCGCTTTTTTAAACCGTATGACACTATATGTCAAGGAAAAAACCGCTTGAATCGATAAAGTCGTTGAAGAAAAAACTTTATTATCCTATACTTCCCCTGCGGTGATAAATATAGCGTCAAATATCCAATAGTTAAAATCAATCGGATGGCACTTGAGGCAGGGCATGGAAAATGTGTTCGTCTTTTCTTCCGACGCGGCGACGATCAGGACCGGCTACGGCGATGAGGGGCAAAAAGGTCATGGGCTCACAAGGGTATCGAGGCTTGTTGAGGAGGGGGATATTGTTGAAAGGCTCAGGAATATCTATCCCTTGGGAAGATGCTTTCTCTGGGGCGCCCAGGAAACGGAAGATAATTGTTTGCTTTGGCGGGAGATGGAGGCGGGGGATTTCATCCTGGGCGTCCGGGGAGGGTCGATCATTTCCGCCGCCCGGATTTTGATGAAGCTGAAATCCCCAACTCTTGGGGCGGGGGTCTGGGATAGTGAAAACGGGGCGCCGTTCAACCTGATCTGCTTTATGGACGAGCCCCTCACCGGAGAGACAGACATTGAGCCCTCGATGAGGCGGTATCTCGATGCGGGCACCGGGGAATTAAAGAAGCTTGCCGCGGAAATGAGGGACTTCATGCTCAGCGACTATGCATCCATTTCAAACTTCGTGAGGCTCGGCCTGGGATTCGATTTCCCCTTCTCGTTGCGCCATAGTGAATAGCGACCCACGCCCCCTGGGGCGCTTTATCATGTAGTGACTTGAGAGAAGTTACTTAATAGCGACCCATACCGCCCGCCGTTGGCGGCCCGTAGCAAGAAGCGACTGGAGTCAAGTTATAAAGATGGACCTGGCCGGCTGGTATCCACCGCGTCGCAGCGACAGGCGGGACAGGTAAATGGTTTGTATCCGTTGATGTTTGGAGAAGGATGGAATGATCTTCAAGAACTTCAGGCAGGCAAAAAAGAGCGATCCGGACTGGATGCGCCGGCTGGTCTGCGCCGAAAGCATTCTGGAAAAGATCGAGCCGGGGATGTCCATATTCCTGGGTACGGGAATGGCCGAGCCGCGGACTTTGGTCAAGCACCTCATGGCTTCGATCCAGCCGAATCTTCAGGACCTGGAAGTTATCCAGTTGGTAAGTCTGGGTGACGCCGTGGCCATCGATGAGAGGTTTTCCAGGAAGTACCGTCTGAAGACCTTCTTTTCCGGCTGGGTGGCGGGAGAAGCGATTTCGGAGGGAAGGGTGGATCTCATCCCCAGCCGTTTTTCCCGGATCCCCTGGCTTTTCCGCACCGGGGCCATCCATATCGATATCGCCTTCATCCAGATTACGCCGCCCGATGAAACGGGCTACTGCAGCCTGGGGCTGGGGATGTCCGTGGAGCGTCAGGCCATGGAAAGCGCCGCGATAGTCATCGGCGAAATCAATCCCCGTGCCCCCCGCACCCTCGGCGACACCCTGGTCCACATCGATGAATTCGACGCCCTCATCGAGGGTACGGAACCGTTCTTCTATGTCCCCCGGTGGCCCCTGGATGAGGTTTATCTAAAAATCGCCGGGCATGTGGCCACCATTGTCGAAGACGGAAGCTGCATTTCCTTTGCCATCGGTCCTCTCTATGAGGCATTGTGCAATCAGTTGAAAAACAAGAGGAATCTTGGCATCCACTCCCCATTTTTTACCGATGCCCTGATGGAACTGGTGAAAAGCGGCGCCGTGTCCAACCGGCGCAAGGTCGTCTTTAGGGGGAAATCAGTCGCCTCCTATATCCTGGGCACGGAGGAGCTTCTGGTCTGGCTCGACCGGAATCCTTTGGTGGAATTTCAGCCTATCGATGTGGTTCTTAATCCCAAGGTCATCGGACGCAATGACCGGGTGATGGCGATCCTGCCCGCCCGCAAGGTGGATCTGACCGGCAATGTGGCTCTCCACATGGGGAAGGGAAACGTCACCTCAGGACCCGGTGCGGTCCAGGAGCTTTTCATGGGGGCCGCCATGTCCGCCAAGGGAAGAACGGTCTTTGCCCTGCCGAGCCGCAATCGCCGGGGCGAGGCCAACATCGTCGTTTCCGTGGCTGCGATGCCCTACCAGTTTTCCAACCGCGAATCTCTCGACATCGTTGTAACGGAGTACGGGGTTGCATACCTGATGGGAAGAACCCTCCGGGAGCGGGCCCTGGCCCTGATCGATATCGCCCATCCCGATGACCGGGCGGAGCTTTTCCAGCAGGCGAAACAGGCCAAGATGATCTATGCCGATCAAATATATTTCGCTGATTCCGGTCATCTATATCCGGAAAAGGTAAGCAGCGTCCACACCTTCAGGGATGGATTGTCGGTCCGTTTCCGGGCGATAAAGCCGTCCGACGAAGACGAGATGCGACGCCTCTTTTACAGGTTTTCCGATCAGGCGGTCTATTATCGCTATTTCAGCCCTATCAAGGCGATGCCTCACAAAAAGATGCAGGAGTATGTAAACGTCGATTACCGGCGCATTATGTCCATCGTGGGTGTCATCGAGGATTCGGGACGGGAGCGGATCATCGCCGAAGCCCGTTATGTGCGCGCCCAGGAACGCCCCTGGGCCGATACGGCCTTCATCGTCGATGAAACCTATCAGGGAAAGGGAATTGCCTCCTTTCTATTTTCCCTGCTGGCGAAAAATGGTCGGGAGGAGGGCATCGAGGTCTTCACCGCCGACGTGCTGGCGGGCAACAAGGCGATGCTGCGAGTTTATGAAAAGGCCGGTTTTCCCATCAAGGCCGTCCTTCAGTCGGGGATATACGAGTTGACCATTCCCCTCCTGGAAAAGTCCGGGGATAAATGAGAAGGAAACGGCCCCCTGAAAAAGCTTGCAAAAGGCCGGGGTTTGGGTTAAAGCCTCGCTTCTTTTTGGATATTGTTGACAATCTTTTCGTCAATGCATATATAGTTCCAGGTTAATCAGCGAGAGTGGCGGAATTGGCAGACGCACTGGACTTAGGATCCAGCCCGCGCAAGCGGTTAGGGGTTCAAGTCCCCTCTCTCGCACCAAATAGATCCGGTTAGGACCAACATCACGAGGTGAAGGAGAAGAGAAGAACGGTGAGCGAAGGAAACCAACGAGTAACGATCGAGGAAATTAGTCCGGTAAAGAAGAAGCTGAACTTTGAAATCCCCTGGGAGGAAACCAGGAAATCCCTGGACAATGCCTATCGGATAATCGCCAAAACCGCCAAGGTGAAGGGGTTCCGGCCGGGGAAGATACCCCGGCCCATCCTGGAAAGATATTATAAGGAATATGCGGAGGAAGAAACGATAACCGATATCTTCAATCGGTTTTTCTGGGAAGCCCTCAAAGAGCACGATATAGAGGTCGTTGCCAGACCGGAGGTGGATCAGCAGGGAATCACCGCGGGGGAATCCTTTTCCTTCAGCGCAACGGTGGAGGTTGAACCGGCTTTCGATCCCGAGGGTTACCTCGGCCTGGAAATCGACCGGGAAGAGGTGGAGGTGACCGAAGACGATATCGCCGCCAAACTTCTTGAATTACAGGAGATGTACAGTACGATGGAGGAAATGGACGGGGAGGCGGAGGTCGCAAAGGGCCGCTATGTCGTTATCGATTTTCAGGGCGCCCTGGACGGTGAGCCCCTGAAGGAATTGAAAGCCGACGATTATCTCCTGGAGATCGGTTCGCAGAGCTTCATCCCCGGTTTCGAGGATGAACTGGTGGGGATGAAGAAAGGGGAACACAAGGAATTCACCGTAAAGTTTCCCGATGATTACCACCACCGGGCGGTGGCGGGCAAGGAGGTCGTATTCTCGGTGCATCTCAAGAATATCAAAGAGAAGAGGCTTCCCGAGATCAACGGGGAATTTGTCAAGAATTTCGAGGAATTCAACAGTCTTGAAGAACTGAGGGAGGATCTGCGGGTAAAGATCGAGGCCCAGAAAACTGAAAAGGCCGATGGAGATATGAGGATCGCCATGATGGACCGGCTGCTGGAGAAGAATCCCTTCCCCGCGCCGGAAACCCTGGTGGAAAGGCAGATCCTATCCATGATGGCCGATACGAAATGGCGCATGGCGATGCAGGGGATCGACCCCGACAAGGCGGCGTCGATTCTTCCTCAGTATCATGACCTGTATAAAAACGACGCAAACCGTATCGTGCGGAGCCTCTTGCTGATGAAAAGAATCGCCGTCAAGGAAAAAGTAGCGGTGGAAGACGAAGAGATCGAGGCCCGGATCAGGGAGATGGCCGCCCAGCGCGGCCAGAGTTACGAACTCTATCGCGAGAACCTGGAGAAGGAAAATGTGATCGCCGAGATCCGCATGGAACTGAAGAATAAAAAGGTCATGGAGCTTATCGAGGCGCAGGCGGTGATACGCCCCGTGAAAAAGTCGCCGGCAGCGACGGGGGAGGTGAAGTAGATGCCCTTGATCCCCATGGTAGTGGAACAGGACGGCCGCGGCGAGCGGGCGTTCGACATCTATTCGCGGCTTCTCAAAGACCGGATCGTTTTTCTCGGCACGGCCATCGACGACACCGTGGCCAATCTGATCATTGCCCAGATGCTGTACCTGGAATCGGAGGATCCCGACAAAGATATCTTCTTCTATCTCAATACACCGGGCGGCCATGTTAGTTCCGGCTTGGCGATTTTCGACACCATGAATTACATCAAACCCCCGGTGTGCACCTTCTGCATGGGGCAGGCGGCAAGCATGGGCGCCCTCCTTTTGGCCGCCGGAGACAAGGGGAAACGATTCGCCCTGCCCCATGCGCGGATTCTCATCCACCAGCCGCTGGGTGGATTTCAGGGACAGGCCACGGATATCGATATTCAAGCCCGGGAGATCCTCAGGCTAAAGGACGAATTGAACCGGATCATGGCTACCCTGACCGGTCAGTCCCTGGCCAAGATCCAGGCCGACACGGAGCGGGACTATTTCATGAGCGGGCAGCAGGCCCGGGAATACGGGATAATCGATGTCATCATCGAGAAGCGGCAATAACGCAATAATTCACGAGGTCAGTGTAAATGGTCAGAAAAGGTAGAGATACGGCGGGAGGCGGCCCGGGAATCCTGTACTGTTCTTTCTGCGGGAAGAACCAGAACGAGGTGAGAAAACTCGTGGCCGGTCCGACGGCCTACATCTGCGACGAGTGCATCGAGTTGTGCCGGTGTATCGTCCAGGAGGACGGAGAGGCGCCGCCGGCTCTGGATAAGGCCAAGGGAACCCCCAAGCCCAAGGAAATAAAGAAATTTCTCGACTCTTACGTGATCGGTCAGGAACGAACAAAAAAGATTCTGTCCGTCGCCGTTTACAATCACTACAAGCGCCTGTTCCGGCCCGCCGACATGGAGGGGGTGGAGATTCAGAAGAGCAACGTCCTGTTGATCGGACCCACGGGCTCCGGAAAGACCCTGCTGGCGAAGACCCTGGCCAAGATGCTCAACGTGCCGTTCACCATTGCCGATGCCACAACACTTACCGAGGCCGGCTATGTGGGCGAGGATGTGGAAAACATCATCCTGTCGCTGCTGCAGAACGCCGATTACGACGTGGAGCGGGCGTCCAAGGGGATCGTTTACATCGACGAGATCGATAAGATCGCCCGCAAGTCGGGAAATCCTTCCATTACCCGGGACGTGTCCGGGGAAGGGGTCCAGCAGGCCCTGTTGAAGATCATCGAAGGGACCATGGCCAACATCCCTCCCAAGGGAGGGCGAAAGCACCCCCAACAGGAGTTCATCCAGGTCGATACGACCAACATTCTGTTCATCTGCGGGGGCGCGTTCAACATCCTCGAAGATATCATCGCCAAGCGGGTGGGATTCAGCAATATGGGCTTCGGCGCTGAGATAAGAAGCAAACAGGATCGGAAGGTGGGCGAGCTTCTCACGGAGGTGCAACCGGAGGACCTCTTGAAATTCGGTCTGATTCCGGAATTCATCGGAAGACTGCCCGTTATCGCCACCCTCAACGAACTCGATGAAAACGATATGGTGCGCATCCTCAACGAACCCCGTGACTCCATCATCAAGCAATACAAAAAGTTGTTCGAGCTGGAGAACGTGAAACTCAAATTCACCGACGGCGCCGTCCGGGCGGTGGCGAAGCTGGCCAAAGAGAGAAAGACGGGGGCCAGGGGATTGAGGTCCATTTTGGAGAATACCATGCTGGAGATCATGTATGAACTGCCCTCCCGCCGGGATATGCGGGAGTGCGTCATCAGCGAAGAGGTGGTTTTGAACCGGGAGAACCCCATTCTGATCTTCGAATCGGCGTCGGAAACCGCCTGATAAAGCCACATAAAGGAAAATATCGCATTCTATGCCTGAATACTTGAAAAATATAGAAATAGGTAAAACAACGGTCATGCCCCTGCTGCCGTTGCGGGACGTGGTGGTTTTCCCACATATGATCGTCCCGCTCTTCGTCGGCCGGGAAAAATCCATTGCCGCCCTGGAATCGGCCATGAAGTATGAAAAGAGCATCTTCATGGTGGCGCAGAAAAGCGCCCAGAAGGACGAACCGACGGAGAACGATATCTACAAGGTCGGGACGATCGGGATCATCATCCAGTTGCTCCGGCTTCCCGACGGGACGGTGAAGGTCCTGGTGGAAGGAAAGACACGGGGGGTCATCAAGGAGTTCAACGAGGCGGCGGAGTATTTCTCGGTGGAAGTGGAGGAGGTCGAGGAGGATGATGAATCCTACGGCGATCGCGTCAAATCCGAGGCCTTGATGCGCAGCCTAAACGAGTCCTTCGTAAGCTACGTAAAGCTTGGCAAGAAGGTCCACATGGAGATGATCAACACCGTTTCCACCATCGAGAGCCCCTCCAAGCTGGCCGATGTGATCGTTTCTCATGTGGGGGTAAAACTGGAAGAAAAACAGAAGATCCTGGAGATATTGAGCGTTGCCGAGCGGCTGGAGGCCGTTTATGAGCTGCTGCTCGGCGAGATCGAGATCCTCCAGGTGGAGGAAAAGATCAAGCGCCGCGTGAAGAAGCAGATGGAGAAGACCCAGAAGGATTACTATCTGAACGAACAGATGCGGGCCATACAGAAGGAAATGGGGGAAAAGGACGATCTAAAGAGCGAGATCGCCGATCTGGAGAAACGGCTGAAGGCGAAAAAGATGCCTGAGGAGGCCTACAAGAAGGTCAAGGCAGAGATCAAGAAGATGCAGATGATGGCCCCCATGTCCGCCGAGGCCACGGTGGTGCGAAACTACATCGACTGGCTTCTCGATCTGCCCTGGTACGAGAAGACGGAGAACAAATACGCCCTGAAGGAATCGGAATCGATCCTGGAAGAGGATCACTTCGGACTGAAGCAGGTCAAGGAGCGGATCATCGAGTATCTGGCCGTCCAAAGCCTCATCAAAAAGAACAAGGGCTCGATCCTGTGCCTCGTCGGTCCGCCGGGGGTGGGAAAGACCTCGGTGGCGAAGTCGGTGGCCCGGGCCACGAATAGGAAGTTTGTCCGCTTTTCCCTGGGTGGGGTCCGGGATGAAGCGGAGATTCGCGGTCACCGCCGCACCTATATCGGCGCCTTGCCGGGGAAAATAATCCAGTTGATGAAAAAGGCGGGAACGAGCAATCCCGTCCTCTGCCTCGACGAGGTGGACAAACTGAGTTCCGATTTTCGCGGTGACCCCTCATCGGCCCTCCTCGAGGTCCTGGACCCGGAACAGAACAACGCCTTCAACGACAATTACCTGGAAGTGGATTACGATCTGTCGGACGTTATGTTCATCACCACGGCCAATGTCCTCCAGACGATCCCGGCGCCTTTGCAGGACCGGATGGAAGTGATTCGCATCGCCGGCTATACGGAACCGGAAAAGCTAAGTATCGCCCGGCGCTTTCTCGTGGCCAAGGAAATGGAGGCCAACGGCCTAACGGAGAAGAATATCGATTTCTCCGACGGGGCGATCCTGACCATTATCAGAAAGTACACCCGCGAGGCGGGAGTGCGGAATATGGAAAGGGAAATCGCCTCCATTTGCCGGAAGGTGGCCCGGAAGATCGTGGCGGAGGGAATACAGGAGCAGATCCGGATAAGCTCGAAGTCGGTGGCCAAATACCTGGGGGCCCCGAAATACCGTCACGGTGAATCGGAGGGCAAGGCGCAGATCGGCCTCACAACCGGGCTGGCGTGGACGGAGGTCGGCGGCGAACTGCTGGTGATCGAGGCGACGATCATGAAAGGAACCGGAAAGATGGTCATGACGGGCAAACTGGGTGATGTCATGCAGGAATCCGTCCAGGCCGCCATGACCTATGTCCGCTCCCGGGCTGATGAATTCGGTCTGCCGGACAATTATTACAAAGAGACGGATGTTCACGTCCATGTACCCGAAGGCGCCATTCCCAAGGATGGACCCTCGGCGGGGATTGCCATGGCCACCTCCATCGCCTCGGCGTACATGAAGAAAAAGGTCCGGGGGGACCTGGCGATGACCGGCGAGATCACCCTGCGGGGCAGGATCCTGCCTATTGGCGGGGTCAAGGAAAAGCTTTTGGCCGCCCACAGGGGGAACATGAAGATCGTCATTATCCCCAAGGAAAACGAAAAAGATCTGTCCGAGGTGCCGGCCAATGTCCTCAAGGCCATGAAGATCGTCTTTGTAGAGCATATGGATGACGTCCTGGCGGCGGCCTTTGCCGAAGAGGATGACCGGACGGGAAAGGCCGCGGCTGCGGCGCCGGCAGAGGATTCGCTTACCCGCCCGCCCGCCGCCTATGTAAATTGATGAACTCTTTTTCCTTGACAAGCACAGCCAATGTTGATAGCGTGCCCATCTTACTTGAGGCGACAGCAAGGGGCGGGTAGCTCAGATGGGAGAGCGCCACGCTTACACCGTGGATGTCACAGGTTCGAGTCCTGTTCCGCCTACCATATTGAAAATAACGGAAGCCGCGGGCGGCGACGGCCGGAGAAATTCATCGGCGAATCGGGAGCGGATTGCGAAGCAGTAGTTAGCATTGAAGGTAAAAAACGGGGTCGTAGTTAAGTTGGTTATAACGCCGGCCTGTCACGCCGGAGGGCGAGGGTTCGAGTCCCTTCGGCCCCGCCAAATATGTCAGGGGTTGGCCTATGTGGTTGACCCCTTTTTCATATCAAAAGAAAGATGAAGTACGAAGGGATAATCATCAGACCTCCCAGCGAGGCTTACAGCCTCCTGTTGCAGGTCACCGTAGGTTGTTCTCACAACCGCTGCACCTTTTGTCCCACCTACAAGGGCGTAAAGTTCCGGATCAAATCTCCCGAGGAAATCAGTGAGGATATCCAGGCGGCGCGGCGTTATCGTCAGGTGGAAAAGGTCTTTCTATGTGACGGAGATGCCCTCATCATTCCCCAGGCACGGTTGTTGGATATCCTCCGCCAACTGAAAGAAAGCCTGCCGGACCTCAAGAGGGTGGGACTCTACGGAAACGCCAAGAGCATCCTTCGCAAATCCAGGGAGGAACTTGGGGAACTGCGGGAATTGGGATTGGGGATCGTTTACCTCGGAGTGGAAAGCGGTCATGAGGATGTTCTCCGGTACATCAGGAAGGGGGTTTCCCCTGATCAGTTGGTGGAGGCCGGACGCCGCGTCAAGGATGCGGGGATTACCCTGTCCGTGACCGTCATCCTCGGATTGGGGGGGAGAGATCGGAGCGTCGATCATGCCCGGGAAACGGCCCGGATCCTAACGGATATCGATCCGAATTACGTTGGGGCACTGACCCTGATGCTCGTTCCCGGCACCCCCCTCCATGACGAATATGAAGCCGGGAACTTCATCCTCCCCGACACGTTCGGTTTTTTGAATGAATTGGGCATCATGTTCGCCAATTCCACGTTCACGAACTGCTTTTTCACCTCCAACCACGCCTCCAATTATCTGCCCATTCGCGCCCGTCTTCCCCAAGAGAAGGAAAAGACCGTCGCCCTCATCCAAAAGGTTATCGGTGCAGCGAATCCCCGACTCCTGCGCCCCGAATACGCCCGGGCACTGTAAGTTCCAAAACTGGTAGCGCCGATGAAACTCATTTCATTGATAAAGAAGATCTTCCAGGAGCGCGACGCCTCACGGCTGGAGGAGGAAATCCAGGCCATCATCGATGCCGGTGAGGAAGACGGGCTGATCGATCCCCAATCCGGAGAGATGATCCAAAGCATCCTGGAATTCAAGGATACGGTGGTCCGGGAGGTGATGATCCCCCGGACGGAGATTGTCGCGGTAAGCGCCGGAGCCACGATCGAGGAAATCGCACGGATCATTTCCATTTATGGCCACACCCGCATGCCGGTCTATCGGGGCGATATCGACCACATCATCGGGGTGGTCAATGTAAAGGATCTCCTGAAGTTCTGGTCCCGGGAGGTCACGGAAAAGGATTTCCTCTCCATCTTGCGAAAACCTTACTACATCCCGGAGACCAAAAACATCAGCCAACTCCTCCATGAACTGAAGCAGAAAAAGTATCATCTGGCCGTCGTCATCGACGAATATGGGGGAACGGCCGGACTGGTGACACTGGAGGACCTGATGGAGGAAATCATCGGGGAGATTCATGACGAGCATGATACCCAGGAAGCCGGCATTGTGGAGGAACCGGACGGTTATACCTTGGTGGACGGCCGGGTGGAAATCGAGGAACTGGAGGAACATTTCGGCGTCACCTTCGATGAAGGCAAATATGAAACCCTGGGCGGATTGATCCTCAACACCGTCAAACGCATCCCCGCCACGGGAGAGACGATAATCGTCGATAATTTCGAAATGACGATTGTCGCCGCCGATGAGCGCCGGATAAAAAAGGTACGGATTCGTAAAATCAGGGAGGAAGATGAACAGAATCATCCGGAAGCCTGAAGGCGGCAGGTTGGGTCCTATCGACTCTTTTGACCTCCTGCTCGCTTTGGGATCGGGGGTGCTGCTGATCTTCTCCTTTCCAAAATTCGGCACGGGTCTTGTGGCCTGGATCAGCCTCCTGCCGCTTCTTTATGCCTTGCGGGGAAAGAACGCCTCTCAGGGTTTCCTGTTGGGACTGGCGACCGGTTTCACCTCCCAGATCGGCGTCATGTACTGGATAGCCTACGTAGTCGTTAATTACGGTTACCTACCTTACCCGGTGGGCATCGCCGCCATGCTCCTTTTGTCCGGCTATTTAGGGCTCTTTACGGGGATGTTCGCGGCCGCGGCGGCGCACCTGCGGGGGGTCTGCCGATTGCCTTTCTTGCTAACCGCTCCGGTCCTCTGGACGGCGCTGGAGTTCGGGAAATCACATCTGCTTACGGGCTTTCCCTGGGAGAATCTCGGCTATTCGCAGTATCTGAATTTACCGATTATACAGATCGCCGATGTTGCCGGCGTCTATGGGGTATCCTTTCTGATCGTTTTCGTCAATGCCTTGATATTCGAGGCGGTTTTTATTCACCGCGGGAAAGGGGAAAGGAAAGAAAGGACGGTAAAAATCGTCGCCGTCCTGGGGATTATGGCCCTCCTGTTCGGTTACGGCATGATGCGCCTTAAAGATATCGATATGGCGGCATCGCCGCCGTCGATGACGGTCAGGATCACCCAGGGCAACGTGGACCAGAGCGTCAAGTGGAATCCGGCCTATCAATTGGAAACCATTGCGGCCTATGCGGCCCTTTCCCGATCCGAATCCGTGACCGAACCGGCGTTGATCGTCTGGCCGGAAACCGCCTATCCGGCCTTTTTTCAGGATGTCAACGACCTCCACCGTGAGGTTGTGGGACTGGTGAAAAGCAAGGCGGCCTGGTTTCTCATCGGCAGTCCCGCCTACACGACAAAGAGAGGGGAAACGGTGCTGTTCAACAGCGCCTTCCTGCTGACGCCGGAGGGGGCGATCGCCGGGCGTTACGACAAGGTGCATCTGGTGCCCTACGGTGAATATGTTCCGTTGCGGAAGTTCTTTCCCTTCGTCAATAAACTCGTGGCGGGTATCGGCGATTTCGGCGTCGGCCCCGGTTATTACCCCTTGACGATGAATTCCCGGCGCCTGGGCGTACTTATCTGTTACGAGGGCATTTTCCCGGCGGCGGCCCGGGATTACAAGCGCCGGGGAGCGGATTTCCTGGTCAATATTACCAATGATGCCTGGTTCGGCCGTACCTCCGCCCCTTATCAGCATTTGTCCATGACGGTGTTCAGGGCCGTGGAAAATCGCCTCGATGTGGTGCGGGCCGCCAACACCGGCATCAGCGCCCGGATCGACGCCGCCGGCAGGATAGACGGGCGGTCGGAACTGTTCCGGACCGCCTTTCAAGACGTCAAGGTTAGGTTCTACGACAAAGGGACCTTTTATGCCGCCTGGGGCGATGTATTCGTCTATCTGTGCATCACCGCCGCGGTTTTGTTTTTTATCATCATACCCATAAGGAGGAAGAGAGATGTTGGAAGGGATAAATGAAAAGATCGCGGATTTGAAAAGAAGAATCTCCCACCTCGGAGAGTGTCTTTGACGTCGCCGCCAAGGAAAGCGAAATTCGGGAACTGGAAAAAACCGCCGCCCGGGAGGATTTCTGGAATGACCAGGAAAAGGCATCCGCGGTCTTGCGGCAGCAGACAAAATTGAAGGATGCGGTAACCCACTGGCGGAACCAGCAGCGACAATATGAAGATCTGGCCATGCTTTACGACATGGCGGAGGAGGAGAACGACGAAGCGGCCCTAACGGACGTGGGCCGGGATATCTTGGCCCTGGAAAAGTCCGTCCGGCAGGATGAACTGCGCCTTATGCTCGGGGCCCCGGAGGACCGTCTCCATGCCATCATGTCCATCCATGCCGGCGCTGGTGGCACGGAGGCCCAGGACTGGGCGGAAATGCTCCTGAGGATGTATCTGCGCTGGGCGGAGAGAAAGGGTTACAAGTCCACCATTATCGATTATCTGCCCGGTGACGAGGCGGGCGTCAAAAGTGTCTCCCTGGCTATTGAGGGAGAATGCGCCTACGGATACGCCAAGGCCGAGGTGGGCATTCATCGGCTGGTGCGCATTTCCCCCTTCGATGCCGGGGCCAGGCGTCACACCTCCTTCGTCTCCGTCTTCGTTTATCCCGAAGTGGACGATGACATTGTCATCGAGATCGACGAGAAGGATCTTCGGATCGACACCTACCGTTCCTCCGGGGCCGGGGGGCAGCATGTCAACAAGACTGATTCCGCCGTGCGGATCACCCACCTGCCGACCGGAATCGTCGTCCAGTGTCAGAATGAAAGGTCCCAGCACAAAAACAAGGCGATGGCCATGAAATACCTGAAATCGAGGCTTTATGAAATCAGGCTCCAGGAACAGAACGAGAAGCTTGACGAGGTGGAGAAAACCAAAAAAGGCATCGCCTGGGGAAGCCAGATTCGTTCCTATGTCCTCCATCCTTACAAGATGATCAAGGACCACCGGACGAACCTGGAGGTGGGCAACGTGACCCGGGTCCTGGACGGGGATATCGACGATTTTATCGAGGCCTATCTGCTGGCAAATTAGCCTGTTCAAGGGCAATGACCGGCCCTGCCGATGAAGATGCCGTCATGACAGCGGGCAAATAAATTTTCGTGCCGCCGGTTATTTGTGATATAGGGAACGACGGCGCCCGCCAGGAAACGAAAGGAGTCGGATAAAACCATGTGCGGACATAGGAAACTGAAACTGCCGTTAACTATATTGGCTTTCTTGATGATCCTTACCGTTTATTCTGCCCCGGCTCTCTGGGGAGGGGAGATGAGAACGGCTATCTCGTCGCCACCGGCCCAGACGGGGGCGAAGGGGGGCAACGAGCCTGCGCCGGTGGCAACGAAATCCGTCCTGCCGCCGGCGGGAGAGGAAGGGAATGTAGCGCCGGCGTCAAAAAGTACGGAAATCAGCTCCAAAGGCAAGGATGACCAACAGGAACAGGATATCATGGAGGCCGCCCTCCGACTCCTTTCCGAATCCCAGTCCTATTGGGTAAAGGGAGACGTGGAAAACGCCATTGAAATGCTCGATCAGGCGTATGCACTGATCCTGGAAACAAATGGCGACCCCGAAATCGGCCGGCAGAAAGACGATCTCCGGTTGCTCATTTCCAAAAGAATCCTGGCGATCTACTCCGCCATGCAGTCCACCGCCAAGGGAAAGCGCGGGGAGATCCCCCTCATCATGAATGCCGATGTGGAAAAGGAGATCCGCTCATTTCAGACCGTGGAGCGGGATTTCTTCATTTCCTCCTATCAACGTTCCGGACTCTACCGACTCTACATGGTGAAGGAACTGAAAAGGTTGGGGCTTCCCGAAGAGCTCTCCTGGTTGCCTCTCGTAGAAAGTGGCTATAAAATCAAGGCATTATCAACGGCAAGGGCGCTGGGGCTGTGGCAGTTCATTCCCTCCACGGGATATAAATACGGATTGGAAAGAGATCAGTGGGTGGATGAACGAATGGATCCGGAAAAATCCACCCGGGCGGCCATCTCCTACCTGAGCGATCTACATGGGATGTTCGGAGACTGGCTTACCGTCCTTGCGGCCTATAACTGCGGCGAAGGCCGGGTAATGAGGGTTATCTCCCGGCAACACATCAATTATCTCGATCGGTTCTGGGATCTTTATCATCAGTTGCCTTATGAAACGGCCCGCTATGTCCCCCGTTTTCTGGCGACCATCCACATAGTCCGCAATCCCGCAAAATACGGCATGGATTTAGGCGTGCCAATGGAGGATCAGGGCAAGGGCCGGGGGTATGACACGGTGAAGACGAACAAGTCGATGCGCCTGAAGGATATTGCCCAGCATCTCAATGTGCCGGAAGAGACATTGTGCCAACTCAATCCGGAATTGCGCCATATGATCACTCCGGAGAAGGAGTACCTACTCAAGGTTCCACCCGAAGCGGCGGAAAAATTTGCCGGTATCGCCGACGTCATCCCCCATTGGGAACAGCCGCCGCCGACCCCCAGGACGCGACCGGTGGTGATTGTTCATCGGGTGAAAAGGGGAGAAACCCTGGCTTCGATCGCCAAAAGGTACCGGACCACGACCAAGGCGATCAGAAGTTGCAACAACCTCCGGGCAAAGCGGGGGATAACCGTGGGGCAGCATCTCTCCATCCCCATTCGGGAGGTTAAAGCCACGAAAAAATCTGCTTATCATGTTGCGGCGGGAAGGGGAAAGAGAACGGGCGGCGGAGAAAAGGTCATCCGTTACCAGGTAAAGAAAGGCGACACCCTGTCCTCGGTGGCGGCCAGGAATAATACCACCATCGGTTCCATCAAGAAGGCCAACGGATTGAAAAGCGATATCCTCAAAACAGGGCAGGTGATCAGGATCGTCAAGGCCGGTGTGGCCGGCGGACCTGCCGGGGAGAGGGATGTAAGCGTGCGGAAGAAGGGCAAACGGGGCGCCGGAGGGACCAAGGCGGGAAAACAACATTCCGCGGCCCAGCCCAAGGAGAAAATATACACCGTCCGGAAAGGGGACAGTCTCTTCCGGATCGCCAGGAGTCATGACATCGAAATCGATCGTCTTTGCGAACTGAACAATATGAGCTTAAAAGGGGCTCAGTTGCGGGCGGGTCAAGTATTGGTCGTCGAATGAATGGGTCCCGCCGGGCGGTGGAGACGGTAGCGTCATCGGGGACGCTTAGATCATCGTCGCCAACGTCTGGTTCAAAACCCCCTCCACCAGGGCGCGAATTTCCGCGAGGCGCGCGGTTGAATCAGCTTCGAAACGCAGCACCAGCACGGGCTGAGTATTGGAGGGCCGCAACAGCCCCCAGCCGTCGGCAAAGGGTATCCTCACCCCGTCGATATCTATGATCTCGTAATCCTTCCGGAAATGTTCCTTGACCGCTTCCACCGCCTTGAATTTTACTTCGTCCGGGCAATCGATGCGGATCTCCGGGGTGGTAAAGGTTTTGGGGACATCGGCGATGAGGTCGCCGATCTTTTTTCCCGGGGATTGCGAGAGGATCTCCAAGAGGCGAATGGCGGCGTAGATGGCGTCGTCATATCCGAAATAACGATCCGCGAAGAAGATATGTCCGCTCATTTCCCCGGCAAGCAGGGCATGCTCCGTTTTCATTTTACCTTTGATGAGGGAATGACCGGCCTTCCACATGATGGGCCGCCCGCCGTGGGCGGCGATATCGTCGTATAGTTTCTGTGAGCATTTGACCTCCCCGATAATGGCGGCGCCGGGGTTTTCCCGGAGGAGAAACCGGGAAAAGAGGAGGAGCAGCTCATCTCCCCAGAGGACATCCCCACGGTCGGTGATCACCCCGATGCGATCGGCGTCGCCGTCGAAGGCTATCCCAACATCGGCCCTTTTTTCCTTCACCGTGACGATAAGCTCCCGTAGGTTTTCCGGAACGGTGGGATCGGGATGGTGATTGGGAAAGCGCCCGTCGGGTTCGCAATAGAGCTCCGTGACGATACAGCCCAGGCGGCGGAAAATGGGCAGGGAAAAGAAACCGCCCGTGCCGTTGCCGGCATCGACGACGATCTTCAGGCCGGGTTGGATTTTGACATTGCCGACGAGATAATCCTGGTAGTCCGAAGTGATGTCCCTGGTCGTGACGGCGCCGCCGCCGCGGCGGTCGTAGTTTTCCGCTTCCATAATCCGGCGCAGTTCCTGGATTTCGTCGCCGTAGATGGTATCCGGACCGATACATATCTTGAAGCCGTTGAAGTCAGGCGGGTTATGGCTGCCCGTTACCATGACGCCCCCCTGAGCCTCATAACGCCGGATGGAATAGTAGAGCATGGGGGTGGCGCACATTCCGAGATCGATCACCGATATCCCGGTGTCGGAAAGCCCCCGGGCGATGGTTTTAGAAAAACCTTCCGAACTGAGACGGCAGTCCCGACCCAGGGTCATAATGCCGACGTTATACCGCCGGCCGTAAGCGCCGATGGCGAGTCCAAGGCGATAGACGAAATCCTCGCTGAGATCCCGGCCCACTAGGCCGCGGACATCGTATTCCCGAAATACCTCTGCATTCATAATCAACCTCCCGAGACCTTTGAAAAATGGCTTCGCCGCGGCTCAGAAAACTTTTTCGCCTCTGAATGGGTAACGTATAAACCTTATTCGTTACCAAGCGTTAAGTTCAATCACGCAACGGCGAAAAACATTTGATTCGCCGCTTGCGAACCATTTTTCCACAGTTATGCAAAGCTCTCCTCCCGAGCATGTGCTTATAACAATATATGGACATAATGTCAATAATATTAAGATAAGTATTATCAATTGGAATTAGAGGAAAGAAAATCGGCCAGGACGGCTGCGGAGGCGAGGATGACTTCCGCGCCCGCCTCTTTCAGTTCCAGAGCGGTATCGTGCCCCGTAAGCACGCCGATGGCCAGGACCCCCACATCTCTGGCGAGAAGCATATCCATTTTGTGATCTCCTACCATCGCCGCCGTAGCGACCTGTGCGGCCAATGTCGTCAGGGCCTGATGGAGGTGTCCGGGATGGGGTTTGACATTGGGGGTGTCATCACGAGTCAGCACGATATCTACAAATAGATCGATGTCGGGGAACACCGCTTCGACGGCCTCCCGGCAGTTTCTGGTCACCACCCCCGTGTGCCGTCCCTGAGCCCGAAGCAGGGAGAGCATCTCTCTGATTCCGGGAAAAAGGCCTCCCGTTCGTGCCGCCGCCAGCTCCATATCCCTGACCAGAGCCAGTGCCCCGCGCTCGTAACTCGTTTCCCGTCCGGGTGAAGAGCGGGCGATCAGTTCCTTTCCGGCGGCGATCATTTCCAGGATGTACGGTTTGCGCAGTCCGTCCGGGCTGATGCCGAAACTTTGCAGATGGTCCATTAACCGGTGGCGCATCGCGGCGAAATCGATGGTCAAGCCGGCGATCGTGCCGTCAAAGTCGAAAACAATGGTTTTCAAACTCCGGATTGAATTCATGACCGGCGCCTTTTATCGCCTTCCGGTGAGATAGTCGGCATGTAAAACCTTCCTGCGGATCCTTTTATCAGTAAGGTCCGGCAACTGGTGATTGAAGACAATCTTCAGTAAATTCATTATGATATAGAAAGTTGCGCCCCAAAGAATCTCCTCCCCGCCGTCTTGTGCATGGATCAGGCAGGGAAATTCCCAAGGCCCCGGATTGCCGGTGGCAACCGAGTCCGAGGCCTGAATCAGATAGCGGCCGTAGGAGTACGGATCGAAGAAAGACTCCAGAGGAATTTCGATGAACCTCTCCACCTCGCGATTGGGATTTGGCGTCCAGTCGGGATCGGTGAGGGCGACGAGGGGAAAAATCGTCCGGCGGAAGAGATGGAGGGAATAGGTGGGCAGTACCCCAAGAAGCGAAACACGGAACGGATGGAGACGGAGTTCCTCCCATGATTCCCGGAGGGCGTTGGCAAAAAACATGGAAACGATCCTTCGCTCCCGACGGGATGTTCCCGTTGTTCCTGTTTCCAACGAAAGGAGAGGTAAGGTCAGGATGCCGCTACGGACGAAGATGAGACTGAAGCCCCAGTCGATGAGGTGCTGGAGCATCCCGCCGGGGCAACTGATATCGCCTCCCTGGGAGGTTTGGGATGATCTCTTGATCAGTTGCAATACCCAGGGATTTTCACCCTTTTGCCGTCCGGGTTGGCCATGGGGGCGGCGATGGAGGAGGAGCAGGACGCCGGCGGATAATTGACGACCGTGACGGCAACTCTTTTCCCCATGTATTTCATGCCATTTAGGCAGAAAATCGCTTTGGTTTTGGAAAAGTCCGGATCTTATTAGAAGGGGCAGATTGCCGTCGTCGGCGGAAGTATCGTACTTCTTAATCATGACCGGTCGATTATGTCATAAATATTCCGCTCGTACCAGCAGGAAAAACCGGGCATATCGATGAATCCACAGTGACCTCCATAGGGTTGGACTACGACATGCAGTTTTTCCTGACCCGGCAAAGCATGAAAATCTTCTATGGGGATAACCGGGTCATCCCGGGAAACGATGATCGTCGTGGAAACGGACAAGCCGGTAAAAGAGGCGCCGTCCAGGGTGTACTGACGAAAATAGTCACGATAATCACGGTACTCACGGTAGTAAACCATCATCGCCTCCGTCAGTTCCATGCATGATCGGGCCTTCATCATAGGGCGAAAATCATAAAGATGGGGGAACAGGGCCTGTTTTTTTACAAGCGAACGTTTCCATTTGTTTAAAAAATAACGGCGGTAAACACCCCATCCCGCATCGATGGCCACGGTGGCCTTGTGGGGGTCCAGGGCGGGGCTGACGGCAAAAACATGTCTCAGGGGGGGAAGCTCCTCCTCCCGGCTGTGCTTCAGGGCGGCCCGGAGAGCGAAGTTTCCTCCCAGGGAAAAACCGATCAGGTAGAGACGGCCGAACGTTGGCAACCGGGCGATATTCCGCAGGGCCTGGAAGGTTTCCCTGATCAGGGCGCCGTGGAAGAGCCCCTCGTTGAGATGATGGGATTCACCGTGGTCGCGAAGGTTAAGACGGAAAATGTCGAAGCCCCGGCGGTAAAAGTAACCGGCGGTGGCCAGGATATAGGTGGAATCAGCGCTGCCCTCCCAGCCGTGAATCAGGACCACAAGGCCCCGGGCGGTTCCTTCCGGCCGGCGGGCATGGTGCCCCAAAAGACGGACTCCCTCCCCGCATGGGAGGATTACCGGCGTCGAGGATCTGTGAAGCGCTTCCGTATCCTTAAGGCGGTATTTACTCCGGCCCAGAAAAGTCTGGAGGTGAGGATTGCGGAAGCAGAATCCCGGTGCAAAGACGTTGCTCATCGTCAGGCGATAAAAAAGCCCGGCCTACGGCCGAGCTCGCTTTGGTTTAATTGGTGGCGGTGCAGGGATTTGAACCCCGGACACTGCGGATATGAGCCGCATGCTCTGACCGACTGAGCTACACCGCCCTGGTGATCGTTTCGGATGAAGGCTGCTCCTATAACAGTTATCCTCTCTTGTCAACCCCTATTGCGCGTGAATCTTGTAGGCGGCGATGACGCTTTCCCGGCCCAGCAGGGAACCGGCGGAGGTCACGAGCACCATGACGATTTCGTCTTCGCCGTCATTGTCGATGTCCTTGATCTGGTAATCCGCTACGTAGCCGTTCATCTTCCGGGTATGCCAGTTTTCCACCATGCCCAGGGAATCCCATTCAAGATTGTAGAACTCACTGGCCGTGAAGATCTTCACGTTCTTCAGGAGCCGGGACGCGGTCAGGTTCTTGACGACGATCAACTCCCGCTTGCCGTCCTTGTTGGTGTCGTAGGGGATGATCCGGGCGTTCAAATAGGTGTTGTAGAAGGTGTAGTCATTTCCCGGCATGTCTTCTCCGTAATGTTCGATATACAGGTTGCTTCCACCGAAGACCTCATCGCTCTTGTAGATGAACTCCTTGCTTCCCAGCATGGACTGTACGGCGTAAAGGGGTTTGTCGGTTTCGTGATATACGCATAGATAGTCATAATTATTGAAGGAGATGATTTTTTCAGCGCCTTCGCCGAGGTTGTCCAGGGTCAAGCCGTAGATGTTAAGCCCCCGGGGTATTTTGAGCTTTGCGCCCTCCTGATATTTACCGTTGCGCCAGACCATTTCGTTGATGTCTGTCTCGAAGGGCCGGGAAACGCCAATCTTTTGGCCGAGAAGGCGGATGCCCGCCGGTTTTGTATCGATGACCCGGAACATCCAGGGGAGGTTGTCGGCGATGGTGACGAATTTGCCGTCCTTCCACTCCAGGACAAAGGAGGAGAGGGTGTTGGTGACGTTGTAGGCCTCTCTCTTCGTGAGCACGTTGGAGACGATGATCTCCTTTATGCCGTTGCCGTTGAGGTCGATGAGATCGACCCCCATGTAATTGTTGTAGCGTCCGCCGCTGATCTTGGCAAGCAGCAGGGCGTCGGTGTCTTTTTTCTGGTAGATGTAAACGCTGTTTTCGTCGATAACCACCATTTCGTTCCGACCGTCGCCATTGACGTCGCCCACATCAATCCCTTTATAGTTGGTGGGATACTTCTGGCTCATCCAGAAGCCCCGCTTATCCCGAGGCTGGGCGCCGCTGATGAAATCCGGATTGATGGCGCCGGTGAAGGTAGCCTTCTTCCCGGTCCGCATCCCGGCGATGATCTGACCCTCCCGTTCTTTTTGGGATGGCGACGCCCCGGGAGCGGTAATTTGGGGCAGCGCGGCGGTCGTTGCGACAGAAGGAACCGGACCGGCAACGGCGGCAGGAGCGGTACCGAGGATGTGCTGCTCTATCCGTAGGGCGAAATCGTTAATCTTGACAATGACGTCATCCATCCCCTGTGATTGGGTCGAGACAGTCACTGCGGGCTTGTCGGCGGCAATGTCAACCAGCCTGCCGTCGATGCTGACACTGTTGCCGATTTTCGTGATCGTGCCCGCCACTACGTAGTCCACCGCCATCTTTTTCCCCAGGCCGTTTATGTCGGCAAGGGTCATTTCTTTTAACTTCAACGTCTTTGCGGCATCGGCGACCTTGTCTTTGCTCACCACTTCGATCCTGTCGCTGCCGGCGATGCGGGAGGCAAGCATGACCTGGATGCCCTGCTGAACATAGTCAATATTGTCCATGCTGTTTACGGCAAATGGCAATACGGCCACGCTTTTTTTGTCCTTGGCCCCCAGGGGCGCCGAGAGCATGAAGAACAGGCAGATACCCGCCATTGTCAGGAAACAAAATCTATTGAATTGCTTCATGTACCTAAATCCTTCGCTTGGTAAGGCCGGCGGTGTCGAGGCTTGTTTTTCGGTACCCGCACGATGTTGCAGTTCATCAAAATCGGATCGAAAGCAAAGCTTAACGCCCATGGATATTTCTGCCGCCGGAGCATTAGTAGGTTCCGTCCCTGCGGGGGAAGGACATCCGCCAATTTTCCCGGTCTCAGTAACATGCCCCCCGACTAAATTCAAGACGCTTTTTAACTACCCGTGTTTTCAATGGGAGAATCGCGAGGTTGAGGAAAAACGGATAGCGATGAACATTCATTTCAGGTACGTGACGATGAGGCCCAAATATTCATGAATGGCCGCTTCCGTCTTGCGCAGGGAAACGGCGCCGGGGAAAAAACAGCCGGGATGGAAATGCGTTTGTGGGACGGCCAGGTAATTGGTCGGCGCCGGAATAGGAGCAAGGCCCTGCTTGCGAAAGAGGGCCACGGACCGGGGCATGTGAATCGCCGAGGTCACCAGGATAAAAGGACTCTTGCCGATCAACGCGGCGATCATCCGGGCCTGATCGGAGGTATCCAGGGAATGGTCTTCCCGTATCAAGTCTTCTTCCCGCGCCCCCATCATGAGGGCGACATTGGCGAGTGTGGCGGCCTCCGGCTGCACATCCTGAAAGACCGTCCCGCCCGACAGGATCAGTTTGGCCCCGGGGAGGCGGCGATAGATACGCATGCCCTCCAGAAGGCGGGCCAGGGATTCCGGGGTAAGCCGGCTGGAAAGGGGGAGTTCTCCCTCGGGAAAGCTGCCGCCTCCTAAAACCACGACGTATCCGATGTCCCTGGCCTGAACATGATTTTCCGGAGTCAAGAGCGGCGGATAACGATTCTCCAGGGGGGCGACTAGGGCATCCGCAATGAATCCGTAACTGAATGCGGCCAGGATGATTGTGGATAGGACAATGAGAAATACCCCGGTTTTTTGCCTCTTTTTCTTCCTCCCGAGCATAAGAAGCCCGGCGGCAATGAATAGAATGATGACCGACAGTGGCATCAAAAAATTACCGGCGATTTTTTTTAAAAGGAAAAGGATGTCCATTAGTTGAACTGCTGACCGGGGTGGCGGTAATCATCCGGATCGGCGATGTCCGGAAAGGAAATGGTGAGATGGTAAATGCCGTGTTCCATCACGGCCTGCATGGGTAGTCCCCCCTTCTCGAACACCTTTATAATGGCCTTGTTATCAGCCAAAACATCGGCGGTCAACCCCCGGAGCCCCTTTTTTCTCGCCACCGCCATGATCATCCTGAGCAAGGCCGTGGCGATTCCGTTTCCCTGATATGATTCTTCTACAACGAAGGCGGTATCGCCGTAAGGACATTCCTCCTGACGTACATATCTCCCTTCGGCGATAATTCTGGGCATCCCCGCCTCCTCCACGACACCGACTATGGACATGATCCGGCGATAATCGATGTTGACGTACTCCTGCATCTTTTCGTGGGGCATCACCTTGATTTCACTGAAGTATCGGTAATAGATGGCACGATCGGAAAACCGGTAGAAAAGGCGGCGCATCTCCTCTTCATCCGACGGCTTGATGGCCCGGAAATGGATCTTCCTTCCGTCCTTCAAGTTATAATCCGCCATGATATCGAAGGGGTACATGGCGCCCGACTCGGATAGATATATCTGGTCGGGAAAGAGGATATGGTGTGCTTTTGCCTGTCGGACCAGTTCCGCGCGGTCGGCCGGGTGAGCGATGTCGATGAGGGCCTGTGCGCGTTCCCGGAGGGTCCGTCCAGACAGAGAGGCGATGCCGTATTCCGAGACGACGAGATCGAGGACTTCACGGTTGCTGAAAATATTGGGATATTTCACCGCGGAAACCAGGATGTTGCTTTCACCGTGGAGATTGCGGCTGGGCAGTGCGAAGACGGCGCGCCCCCCCCGGGAATGTAAGGCCCCGGAAATAAATTCTTCCGCCTGACCGGGACCGCCGCCGACGTTGCCCTGGCCGGTATGGAGGGCGACAATGCCGGTAAGGTCGATCTTGCGGGCCGGTAGAATGGCGAGCATGCCCTCGTTGAGGCTGATGCGGAAGTGGTCGGAGACGATGTCGATGCCCTGGAATTCCACCCGGGGATTGTCGTGAAGCCACTTCATCAGCTCCGGGGTCCCCAGGGCGTATGACGTGAGAGACTTGTTGCGGAAATAGCCCTTGTAGCGGTTGGTTACGGCGCCGCAGTTCACCAGGTCCATGAGGGCGTCGGTAAAGAAGAAGGTGTGAATCCCCAAATCCCTTTTTCGGGTAAGCTTCCGGCCCAGAGATTCGAAGAGGGCGCCGGGATAGAAGGAGAGGCAGGCGCCGTCGGGGATCACGGTGGCTACCTGGGCGGCTACCCGCTCCATGACGGGGTCCACGGCGGGGCGGGGCAGATAGATCGGCGTTTCCGAGGCACGGACCAGGTAATTGAACTCGTTGGCATGAACAAAGGTGTTACCCATCGTCCTGGGGACGGCGGGGTTGATCTCCCCTACGACCAGCGATGCCTTTTCCATGGCATATCTGGCGGCATCCACGGACACTCCCAGACTGGCGAAGCCGGCGCCGTCGAAGGGAGAGATCTGGATAAAGGCCGCATCCACCCGAATCGCACCGGAGGCGATGAGAGCGGGAATGCGGGAGATCCTGCTGGGTATCAAATCCACTGTCCCGGAGGTGATGGCCGCTTCGGCGAGCCATCCGGAATAGAAGGTTTTAAGACGGAACTTGCCACGTCCGGCCTGGGGCTGAAAGGCAATGGCTTCGCCGATGCTGGCCAGTTGTATCAGTTCCAGATCGTTGATATTATTACCAGAAGCGTCAAGTAGGGCCTTGGAAAGCGTCCGGGGTTCCGCCGCGCCGGTTCCCAAAAAGATGGTCATGCCCGGGCGCAGAAGTTCCGGGACCTCGGCGGGAGTGACGATCTTGGCGCTGATCTCTTTGTTCATGAACCTATGGAACACCTTTTCATTATTTTCAATACGTTATTGCGAGCGCGGCCGATTTGTCAAGGCAAAAGGAACAGCTTGACGGCGGGGCCGGGAGTGTATTAGACAAGCGGCTACGATCGTTAGAAATTATCCAGGAGAACCGACCATGATTCCCCGTTATTCCCGAGAAAAGATGACGAAGATATGGAGACCCGAGCATCGCTACCGGAAGTGGCTCGCTATCGAGATTCTCGCCTGTGAGGCCATGAGCAAACTGGGACTCGTTCCCGAATCATCTTTGGCGATCATCAAGGAGAAGGCCGGGTTTGATGTGAAGCGCATCGACGAGATCGAAAAGACCACGAAACACGACGTCATCGCCTTCCTAACGTCGGTGACGGAAAAGGTCGGTCCCGACGGACGATTCCTTCACATGGGGCTCACATCATCGGACATACTTGATACCTCCCTGGCCTGCCTCCTCCAGGAGGCCGCCGACATCCTCATCAAGGATCTGGACGAGCTGATCAAGGTCCTCAAGCGACGAGCCTATGAACACAAGGACACCATCATGATCGGCCGTTCCCATGGTATCCACGCCGAACCGATTACCTTCGGACTCAAGCTCGCCAACTGGTACGGGGAGATGCAGCGAAACCGGGAGCGTCTCAAAAGGGCGCGCGCGGCGGTCAGCGTGGGCAAGATCGCCGGGGCCGTGGGGACGTTTTCCTTCGTTGATCCCTTTGTCGAGGAATATGTATGCGCCCGGCTCGGCCTCCAACCCGCCCCCGTGTCTTCCCAGATCGTCCAGAGGGACCGTCACGCCGAATACTTTACCGTCCTGGCCATCATCGCCTCCTCCCTGGACAAGTTCGCCCAGGAGATCAGGCTCCTCCAGCGTACGGAAGTCCGGGAGGTGGAAGAATATTTTTCCCCCGGTCAGAAAGGGTCGTCCGCCATGCCCCACAAACGCAACCCCGTTCTGTCGGAAAACCTTTCGGGACTGGCGAGACTCATGCGCTCCTATGCCCTGGCGGCGCTGGAGGACGTGCCGTTGTGGCACGAGCGGGACATCAGCCATTCATCCGTGGAACGGGTGATAGCCCCCGACGCCACGATCCTCCTGAATTTCATGCTGGCCCGGTTTACCGGGATGGTGGAAAAACTTGTGATCTACCCGGAACGGATGCAGGCCAATCTACAGATTACCCACGGCGTCATTTACTCCCAGATGGTCCTCCTTGAACTGATCGCCAGGGGCATGACCAGGGAAGAAGCATACGCCCTCGTGCAGCGCCAGGCGATGCGGGCCTGGGAGGAGGGGAAGGATTTCCTGTCCCTCTTGAAAAAAGACAAAAAGGTACGGGCCCTCCTTGACGACAAGCAACTGGCGGAACTCTTCCGGACGGAAAATTTCCTGGGCCGGGTGGATTTCATCTTCCGCCGGGTCTTCGAAACCGAAGCGGCAGGTGGAGGGATTATGCCTTCAAGGACGGAAGCATGATCCTGACGGGCGAAGATATATTTAACGCCGTTTGGGACGGAGATGATAATTGCCGGGCCATCCGCAACTGGATGAGCGGGGAGGTGCGGGCGTGAAAAAGGTGCTGCCCCTGTGGATATGTATGCTGATCCTGATCCTCACGGGTTGTGGCTACCTCCAGGGTTATCTCCAGATGATAAAAGAACAGGGTGTATCCGAGGAATACCAACGGAGCCTCAGGGAATGGACGCGGGAGATGACGGCCCATTCCCAGTTCGAGACAAAATTCTTTATCAGCGCAACCTATCGCTCCCCGGCCTTCAACGAAGCCTTTCTCCAGGAACAGGCCCGGGTCCGACAGTGGCCGGAAGCACGGGTAAAGGAACGGGAAGAGGCCTGGATGCAGACCGGTTCCGATTACCGTGAATTCCTCGTTTACGCATACACCGGCAACATGGAGGCCAACGATCTCGACCGGCAGGGTTCCCTGTGGAGTGTCTTTTTAAGAGACGGCGTAGGGAAACGTTACGAACCCGTGGAGATCAGAAGGGTGGAACGGATCACCCCGGAGATCGAAGCCTTTTTCCCCTTTGTCAATAAATATTACGGTCGGTGTTATATCGTGAAGTTTCCCGCCGGGGAGACGAATATCGACCAGCACCTGGTCTTTTCCAGCGTCCTGGGGAAGGTTGATCTGGTATGGCAGGCGGGAGGTCAGGCTCCCGTTGTCCCGAATCGTTAGGTCCCGGGAAGCTATGACTTGACGATGACCGTGTCCCGGCGCCAGTGGACATCATCCCGGTCGGGAGAATCGATGTTGTAATGCAACCCGCGGCTTTCCTTGCGCATCCTGGCACAGCGGATGATGATTGCCGCCACCGTGGCGATATTGCGCAGTTCCAGCAGGTCCCGGGTCACCACGAAATTTCGGTAGTAATCGTCTATTTCCCAGGAGATCAGTTCGACGCGCCGATGCGCCCTTTCCAGGCGCTTGTCGGACCGTACGATGCCCACATAGTGCCACATGCAGCGTCGGATTTCATCCCAGTTGTGAGAAACGACAATGGATTCGTCGCTTTCCGTCGCTTCTCGGGGATCCCAGGGGGGAATGGCAATGTCTTCATCCTTGACAAGGGGGAACTCCGACTGCAACCTCACGAAGGCACGGTGGGCAAAGACGACCGCCTCCAGCAGGGAATTGCTGGCCAGGCGGTTGGCGCCGTGCAGCCCGGTGCAGGATACCTCCCCGAAGGCGTACAGACGGTCGATGCTCGTTTCGCCATGGTGGTTGACCTGGACGCCGCCGCAGAGATAGTGGGCCGCCGGCACCACCGGGATGGGATCCTCTGCCATATCGATGCCGAAGAGAAGACATTGCTCGTAGATATTGGGGAAACGTCTCCGGATGAAGTTTCGGTCCCTGTGGGTGATGTCCAAAAGGACATAGTCGTCCCCCGATTTTTTCAATTCGGTATCGATGGCCTTGGCGACCACGTCCCGGGGGGCGAGACTCTTCATGGGATGATACTTCTCCATGAACGGTTCCCCGTTTTTGAGGCGCAGTATCGCCCCTTCGCCTCGGACCGCCTCGCTGATCAGAAAGGATTTGGCATCAGGGTGATAGAGGCAGGTGGGGTGAAACTGGATGAATTCCATGTTGGCGATCCGGGCGCCGGCCCGGTAGGCCATGGCGATGCCGTCGCCCGTAGCGATATCGGGATTGGTCGTGACCAGATAAACCTTGCCGCAGCCGCCGGTAGCGAGGATGACATACTTGGCCTTGAAGGTATGGATGCGATTGTTATGAAAATCCAGAACATAGGCGCCAAGACAGCGACGGGCCTCCGGGTCTTTGCCGCCCTTCAGGAACGATTCCATGATCAGATCGATGGCGATGAAATTTTCGTAGATATGGACTGATCTCTTTCGACTCGCGTGATCGGTGAGGGCCCTTTCGATCTCCCGCCCCGTGAGGTCCTTGGCATGAAGCACCCGCCGCCGGGAATGGCCGCCTTCACGGCCGAGGTCATAGCGACAACCACCACCGTCCTCACGGCGGGTGAACTGCACCCCCCATTGGACCAGCTCCTCGATGCGTGCCGGACCCTCCTCGACGACAAAACGGACCACGTCTTCCCGGCAGAGATCGGCGCCGCAGGCGAGGGTGTCCTGGATGTGGGAGGCGAAGCTGTCCGCTTCGTCCTGAACGGCGGCAATGCCTCCCTGGGCGTAATTGGTGCTGGATTCGAATTTTTCCTTCTTGGTGACGATGGCCACCGTGCCGAGATCCGCCGCTTTGATCGCAAAACTCAGGCCGGCGATCCCGCTGCCCAGGACGAGAAAATCGGTTTGTATCTCCATTTTTAGGCCTTGCCTCGAAAGATATTTACAACTTCGCGGAATTTCTATATAGATTTTTGCCGCTTTTGTAAAAGAAAATCAGTGCAGCCGATTGATATTTATGGGGAGGATGAATGCTGGTATTGGGAATAGAATCGTCCTGCGACGAGACGGCGGCCGCCGTGGTCCGGGATGGTATAAAGGTGCTTTCCAATGTAATTGCCTCACAGGTGAAGATACACGGCAAATACGGCGGGGTGGTGCCCGAAATCGCCTCGCGCAAACACACGGAGGCCATCGTGCCGGTGATTCTCCAGGCGCTCGATGAAGCCGGCGCCGGGCTGAATGACATCGACGGGATCGCGGTTACCCGGGGACCGGGACTCATCGGTTCGCTCCTCGTCGGACTTTCCACCGCCAAGGCCCTGGCCTTTGCCCGGGACCTGCCCCTGGTGGGGGTCAATCATCTCAGCGGCCACATCGCCGCGGCGATGATCATGGACCCGCCACCCGCGCTGCCATTTGTCGCCCTGGTCGTTTCGGGGGGACACACCAATATCTATCTCGTCCGGGATTTCGATGACTTCCAAACCCTGGGGCAGACCCGCGACGACGCCGCCGGCGAGGCCTTCGACAAGGCCGCAAAATTACTTGAAATAGGTTATCCGGGCGGCGTCGTTATCGACCGGTTGGCAAAACAAGGGGATCCCGGTGCGGTATTGTTTCCCCGGGCCATGCGGGACAGCCTGGACTTCAGCTTCAGCGGGGTCAAGACCTCGCTGCTAAACATGTTGAAGAGACAGGGGCGGCCTTTCTCCGCCGTCGAGATTCCCGATGTCGTCGCCGGTTTTCAGGAGGCGATCGTCGATGTCTTAGTCCGGAAGACCTTGAAGGCGGCAACTCAGGAGGCCATACAACGGGTGGTGGTCTGCGGCGGCGTGGCGGCCAACAGCCGTCTACGGTCCCGTTTTCAAAACGACGCGGGAGAGCAAGAAATAGAGGTGTTCATACCGCCCCCGGTGTTTTGTACCGATAATGCCGCCATGATCGCCGTGGCCGGCGAGCGGCTTTTGAGTGCGGGCCGTCGGGACGGAATGGATTTGAATGCCGTTTCACGATGGCCGCTGGAATTACGCCTATGAATCCGATCAAAAGGCGTCTCCGGGATTTTCATGAACGCTTCCTCAGCCTCCGGGGAGACCCGGGACATATCGCCATGGGCACGGCCATCGGCGTCTTTATAGGCGTCACCCCCACGATCCCCTTTCATACCACCCTGATCATCGCCGTCGGCGTCCTTTTCAAACAGAATATCATGGCGGGGTACCTTGGCTCCTGGCTCATCTCCAATCCCCTGACCATTCCGGTGTTCTACTTTTGCCAATATGAATTGGGCCGCCTTCTTCTGGGCATCCAGGCGGGCGCCTGGGTAATGCCGGAACTTACCGTGGCGGGGATCATGAATCTCGGCCGGCACATCCTCATTCCTTTGCTGCTCGGAGGACTGGTAACTGCGCCGTTATTTGCCGTTCCCGCATATTTCCTTACCCGCCGCCTCGCGGTGGCGGTCCGGCACGGGGAGGCGGCTTGATTCCCGCGGGCAAAATCCTGAAAAAACATGCCGTGCGACCCCGCCGGCGCTTCAGCCAGTCCTTCCTTAAGGACGACAATGTAGCCCGGAAAATCGTCGGGGCGGCGGACCTGCGGGGGAATGACGTGGTGTTGGAAATCGGCGCCGGTCACGGCATCCTGACCCGGCTAATGGCGCCCCGGGTAAAGAAACTCCTGGCCGTGGAAATCGATCCGTACCTAATTGCCGTCCTGGAGGAAGAAGCCGGGGGCAGGGACAACGTCGTCATCCTAAATGCCGATATTCTTAAACTCGATCTGGCCGCTCTTTTGGCGGGGTATGGAGGTGAAGGGAAAAAGATTGTCGGAAACATACCATATGGAATATCTACGGAAATACTCTTTCGCCTTCTGACGCACCGGCGCCTCATCGCCTCCGCGACGCTCATGGTCCAGAAGGAACTGGCCGAACGACTCACGGCCGCTCCGGGGACGAAGGCTTACGGCATCCCTACCGTGTTACTCACCATGTATGCCCGGATCGGACACTTGTTCGATGTCCCCCCTCCATGCTTTTATCCCCGGCCCCGGGTCATGTCCTCGCTCGTTTCCTTGACCTTCCGGGACCGGCCCCTGATAGAGTTGTCCGATGAAAATCATTTTTCCCGGCTGGTCAAGGCGGCCTTTGCCCAGCGTCGCAAGACCCTCGCCAACAACCTACGTGCCGCTTCGGGACTCGGTTGCAAGCAGGAGGATCTGGAGAAGGCGATGGAGAAGTGGGGTCTGGATGGACGGATCCGTGCCGAGATGCTGGCCGTGGAAACCCTGGGACTGCTGAGTAACGAATTAACGGCGGCGCGCCGCGGCGCTCCTCCATCTCCCGGAGAGGAAGGAAAGGGCAAGGGCCGCCAGGCTGAAGAAGGCGCCGATAAAGAAGGCGCCCTGGAAGGAACTGGAAACGGCGGCCATGGTATCGTCACCGATATGCTCGTGAAGATCCCGGATCGATAACCCCGGCGGCAGGGACTGGGAAAAAGAACCTTCGAACAGACAAACCCCGAAAACCATTCCGACGTTCATGACGGTGTTGTAAATGGCTGCCGCGGCCCCCTGGCTTTCCGGCGGCGCCAGGGACATGACGAGATTGTTGTTGGCCGGGAAGAAAAAGGCATAGGCCACGGCCAGCAGGACCAGGTAAATCACCGCCGGCCACAGTCCCGGTTCGGGGATGGTAAAGGCAAAGAGGATGCAGGCGACAAAGGCCAGCGCCATGGCTAACGTGCAGAGGCGGCGCGGATCCACACGGTCGGAAAGCTTGCCGGCGTAAGGTCCGATCGGCATGTAAACGAGCGAGTAGATCATCACTACGGCCCCCACATGCTCAGGACGCAGTCCCTTGACTATCTCCAGATAAAAGGGGACAAGGAAGTTGCCTCCCGCCAGGAGCATCAGGGCGAGCGAGGTGATCGTGATGGCCAGGGTCAGGTTCCAGTCCCGGAACAGCGTCAGATTCAGGATCGGGTCCGGGGTCTTTTGCTCATGAAAGAAGAAGGCGACGAGGGAGACAATGCCGACCGTCATTGCTATGACAATGATCCTGTCCGTCCAGCCCATATCGTTACCCATACTGAAGGCGAATACCAGCGCGGAGAGACCGATAAAACTCAAAAGCGATCCCGTCACATCGAAAGAAGGGATGGCCGGGACATGGTATCGGCGGCGATCGGGGGGCAAATTCTTCATGGCGATGATCAAGGCCAAAAACCCCACGGGGATATTGATGAGAAAGATCCAACGCCAGGAGAAAAAGCCGGTGATGAGGCCGCCGAGCGGGGCGCCGACCATTATGCCCAGGGAATTGGCCAGGGAGCAGATCCCGAAGGCCCAGCCGACGATATTTTTAGGCAGATAGTGGGGAATCCCCGCCATTCCCGCGGTAACCATCATGGCGCCGCCGGCCCCTTGAAGCGCCCGGGCGGCATTCAGCAGCAGGATCGTCGGGGCAAGTCCGCACAGGAGGGATCCCAGGGTAAAAAGTCCGTACCCGCCGAGAAAGATCTTCTTCAAACCGAGGCGATCCACGAGCTTGCCGAAGATCAGCGTGGACCCCGTCATGATGAGGAGGTAGGAAAGCACGACCCAGGATACTTCGTTGGCCCCGACCTGGAAATAGCGGGCCAGGGTGGGCAGGGAAATGTTCACCACATAACCGTCCAGGCGCACCATGAACACGGCGAAGGCGACACTGAAGACCATCCAGCGGGTCCGTTTTTTATCGGCCCGCGTCGTCATGTCCTCGCTATGGGCGATCATGTGTCGG
The DNA here is from genome assembly GCA_964571695.1 of uncultured Syntrophus sp. Lineage (GTDB taxonomy): Bacteria > Desulfobacterota > Syntrophia > Syntrophales > UBA8958 > UBA8958. Next base: position 34,932 of record CAZNDG010000001.1, on the reverse strand, counting down.
CGATCGTCTTTACATACACCTTGCGCGTCCGGGGCCCGTCGAACTCGCAGAAAAAAATTCCCTGCCAGGTGCCCAGAACCAGGCGTCCGTTTTCGACGAGCACCGCTTCCGAGGCGCCAAGCAAGGATGCCTTGGCGTGAGCCGCCGCGTTTCCCTCACCGTGGCGGTAACCGCCCCGCAGTGGAACGAGGCGGTCCAGGATGGCGATCATATCCTTCGGGACGTCGGGGTCGGCGTTTTCATTGATGGTCACCGCCGCCGTAGTGTGGGCGACGAAGATGTGACAGATCCCGTCCCGGATCTTTTCCTTTCGGAGGATTTCGCTTATTCGTCCCGTAATGTCGATCATTTCGAACGGGGCCGTGGTTTTCACCGTCAGGGTATGCATCGTTAAAAACCTCCTTTCTTTCGGAAACAAATTACTACGGAAAAGATAAAATATCAATTGTGTGAGGCGTAATTATCTAAATAATTTTGAAAGCAACGCAACCTTTTATTGACCGCCGGTCATAAATCTGTTAAAGGGGCGGCAAAACGTAAACGGAAATCCGAAATGATCGATCTCCATACCCATTGTATCTTCAGCGACGGCGAACTGATTCCGGCGGAACTGGTGCGACGGGCCAAGGTGGCGGGGTATCGAGCCATTGCGCTGACGGACCACGGTGATGCGTCGAACATAGATTTCATCATTCCCCGCATTGCCCGGGTCGCCCGGGCTTTGGGCGATGCCCATGGAATGGCGGTAATCTGCGGCATTGAACTCACCCATGTGCCGCCCCGGGACATCGCCCCTCTGACCCTGGAAGCAAGATCGCTGGGGGCGGAAATCGTCGTCGTCCACGGGGAAACCATCGTTGAGCCGGTCATGCCGGGAACTAATCGCGCCGCCCTGGAGGCCGGGGCCGACATCCTGGCCCATCCGGGATTGATCAACGGGGAGGATGTCGCCCTGGCGGCATCCCGGGGGATATATCTGGAAGTGACGACCCGCAGGGGGCACTGCCTCGCCAACGGTCATGTCGTCAAGATGGCGAGACAGTATGGGGCGCCGCTGATAATGAATACAGATACCCACGGACCCCAGGATCTGGTAAAAAAGGAAACGGCCATCCTCATCGCCCGGGGGGCGGGCATGGACGACGGGGAAGTCGCCGCGATGTTCAAAAATTCCGAGTTATTGGCAAAAAAGGCGGGGAACATTCCATGACAGGTGAACGTATATTGTGGTTGCGGAAAATGCTAAGAGGAATGGCCGTCTGAAGATATGTCTCCTGACCTATCGGGGCAATCCCACCTGTGGCGGTCAGGGGGTTTACATAAATTATCTGAGCCGGGCCCTGCTGGATCTCGATCATGAGGTAGAGGTTATCTCCGGCCCCCCCTATCCGGTGCTGGCCGAAGGAGTCAAGCTGCATCGACTGCCCGGTCTCGATCTGTACAATCCCGATCATCTTTTTGAAGTGCGGCGTTTTCGCGAACTCCTATCCCCGCTGAACTCGATCGAATATTTATCCATGTGCGCCGGAGGATTCCCCGAACCATTCACCTTCGGCTGGCGGGTTTACAACTTCCTGCGTTCCCGGAGACGGGACTACGACATCATTCACGACAACCAGTGCCTGGCTTACGGACTTTTGGGACTGCCCCGGCTGGGATTCCCCACCCTGGCGACGATTCATCATCCCATCACCGTGGACCGGGACGTGGAACTGATGTCTTCCCGGGGGCTTCTGAAAAAGATCAAGGTCCACCGCTGGTACTCCTTCATCCGCATGCAGAAGCGGGTAACCCGGAGACTGGCCCGGATCATTACCGTTTCGGAATGTTCCAAACGGGATATCAGCCGGGATTTTCAGGTTTCCGCCCAAAAGTTCCGGGTTGTCCCCAACGGCATCAATACGGACTATTTTTATCCCCTTCCCCATGTCGAGCGCCGTCCCCATCATCTACTAACCACCAACAGCGCTGATACTCCATTGAAAGGATTACGCTATCTTCTGGAGGCAGTGCGGGAGATCGGTAAAAGGCGCCCCATACATCTCACCGTTATCGGATCGCCCAAGCAAGACGGGGCCATCATCCGTCTCCTCGACGAGTGGCGGCTCCACGAGAACGTCCATTTTACGGGGCGGATCGCCTATGAAGAATTCGCCCGCTACTACGCCGAATGTACCCTAACGGTTATTCCTTCTCTTTACGAGGGCTTCGGAATGCCGGCGGGGGAGGCGATGGCCTGCGGGGTCCCCGTTATCAGCACCACCGGCGGCGCCCTCCCGGAAGTAGTGGGCGATGCCGGCATCCTCGTCCCGCCGGCGGATAGCCTTGCCCTGAGGGCGGCCATCGAAGACCTGCTTGACAACCCCGAAAAGCGGGCGGATCTGGGCCGGGCGGGGCTGCGGCGGGTCATGAGTTCCCTGACCTGGGAACATGCCGCCCGCGGGACAGCAGAAGTTTATCGGGAAGTCATCGATGCTCACCGTCGATTTCAATAGGCTGGCGCTGGCGCCGGGCATGCGGGTCCTGGATGCCGGTTGCGGCCAGGGGCGTCATATCTGCGAAGCCTTCCGACGGATCGGCGTGGATGTCTGCGCCGTGGATTTGCGCTGGGATGATCTCTGCCGGACCCGAGGTTATCTTTCCCATTTGGCGGCGGAAAAGGGGGGACAATGGGGCGTTTTCCAGGGAGATGTAACCCGCCTGCCTTTCCGGGATGCGGTTTTCGATGTGGTGATCTGCTCCGAAGTCCTGGAACATATCCCGGAGGACCATGAGGCGGCAGCGGAAATAGTCCGCATTATCAAGCCGGGAGGGGAGTTGGTCGTCAGCGTTCCCCGCTATCTGCCGGAGCGGATCTGCTGGCTTTTATCCCGTTCCTACCATGAAGAGCCGGGAGGACATATCCGGATCTTCAAACAACGGGAATTGAGGCGGCTCCTGGAGGATGCCGGAACGAGTTGCACCGCCGTCCGTTTCAAACATGCACTCCACGCCCCCTACTGGTGGCTAAAGTGCCTGGTGGGCCACAAAAACGACGATCAACCCGTCGTGAAACTCTATCGAAAATTCCTCGAATGGGATATCATGACCCATCCGATGTCCGTCCGGACGCTGGAGAGGCTTCTCGATCCGCTCATCGCCAAGAGCGTCGTCTATTACATGAAGAAGGGAAATTGATTTATGAAACTGGGTGCCGAACCCTGTCCGGAACCGGCGATTGTCGATGTGGAAGGCCTGGCTGCATTCATTATGAAGGTACAGAGGGACAGCGGCGAGATCCCCTGGTCCGTGGGTGGGAAGACGGATCCCTGGGACCATGTGGAGAGCGCCATGGGCCTCAGCGTGGCCGGCAAGGTAGCAGCGGCGGAGCGGGCGTATGCCTGGATGGTCGCCACGCAACTTCCGGACGGCAGTTGGTGTTCCGCAATCCGGGACGGGGCAGTGGAAGACGGGACCAGGGAAACGAACTTTGCCGCCTACATCGCCGTCGGGGTCTGGCATCATTATCTGGTTACCGGGGATGCGGGATTCCTCCGCCGGATGTGGCCGACGGTGAAGGCGGGACTTGATTACGCCGTGGACATGCAGGCGCCGACGGGAGAGATCTACTGGGCTAAAAACGAGCATGGCGCTACGGATCGAATGGCCCTCCTGACGGGATCGAGCTCCATTTATATGAGTTTGAAGTGCGGAATGAGCATCGCCCGGCGGCTCGGCATGGAGACGACTTCCTGGGACCGGGCCCTGGCCGGACTCTGCCGGGCAATCAGTGATCCTCCCAGTCATTTCAACATGATCAAGGCCCGTTTTTCCATGGACTGGTATTATCCGATTCTCTGCGGCGCCGTGACGGGACGGGACGCCGGGAAACGCCTTGAACGCTATTGGGATAAATACACCGCGCCCGGATGGGGGGTCCGCTGCGTTTGCGAGCGACCCTGGGTGACCATGGCGGAAACCTCGGAACTGGTGCTGACGCTGGCGGCGATTGGGGATTTCGAAGGTGCGGAAACGGTTTTTTCATGGCTTGCCGACAAGAAATACGCGGATGGTGCGTACTGGATGGGAGTGACCTTTCCCGACGGCGTGATCTGGCCGGACGAAAAGACGACATGGACGGCGGCGGCGGTAATTCTGGCCTATGATGCCCTGCGAAGCATCACCCCGGCCGCCCGCCTCTTCAGCCACCGATCCTGGCGCGGCGGATATTGGCGGGGTCCGGATCGGGAGGATGGATAGGGCGGATAATATTTACAAATGAGAAGAGATTCGAGGCCTTACCGACTGAAGCGCCTCCACCTGCTGTTTCAGCGGTGGTACACCGAACGCTTTCTCCGTCCCCAGTTCGATCATCTGGGTAACGAGCCGCTCTTTATGAAGCCATGGTATGTAGAAGTATTCGGCGGGCCGGTGCGGCTGGGCGATCACGCCCATATCATCGCCGCCCCGGACAAAAGGGTCCGGCTCACCGTATGGTCGAATTTTGCCGGACAGGGGGAAATTACCATCGGCGATTGCTGTTTGATCTGTCCGGGGGTGCGAATCAGCGCCGCTCGGGAAATCACCATCGGGGACAGTTGCATGCTGGCCCAGGGGGCCTTCGTCACCGATTCCGACTGGCACGGCATCTATGACCGCAGCCTTTCCGTCGGCCAATCCGCGGCGGTGCATATTGCCGCCAACGTGTGGATAGGCGACGGCGCCATAATCTGCAAGGGCGTAATGATCGGGGAAAACAGCATCATCGGCGCCGGATCGGTGGTCCGGAAAGACATCCCGGCAAATGTAATCGCCGGGGGCAATCCCGCCATGGTCCTGAAGGAACTCGAACGGGAGCGACCGATAAAAACCCGGGCGGATTGGTTTGCCCGGCCGGAGTGTCTGGCCGCGGAATTCGACGTCATCGACCGGCACCTGCTCCAAGGGAATACCTGGGGAGGTTGGCTCCGATCCCTGATGCGACCCGGCCCCGAGGATTGAGCCGTAAGAAAAAGGAAAACAAGCATGAGAGTAGTGATTATCGCCCCGCCCTATCCGCTGGCCGAAGCGCCGGCGCCGCCCCTGGGTGTTGGTTATGTGGCGGCCGCCTTTTTGGCCGCCGGGGCGGAGGTGCGGATCTTCGACTACATCGTCCGGCGCTATACCCGGGAAAAACTCCACGAGGAGATGGATGCCTTTCAGCCGGACGTTATCGGAGCGACATCCGTAACCCTTAATTTTCCTGCGGCCGCCGAGATCTTGTCGGAAGCCAAAAGATACCGTCCCGATCTGGTGACGGTCATGGGGGGCCCCCATGTCTCTTTCACGGCGGCGGCTACCCTGCATGCATATCCCGAAATAGATCTGATTGTCATGGGAGAGGGAGAGGAGACGATCGGCGTCCTGGTGAATGCCGGCTTTGACTTAGCGGCGCTGCCCCGGATCAGGGGGATCGCCTACCGGAACAACGGTACGGTGATGGTGAACGAACCACGCGAATACATTACCGATCTGGATTCCCTGCCCCTGCCTGCCCGTCACCTGCTGCCCCTTTCCCGCTATCGGGCCTTGGGATACCCCATCAGCATCATTACCGGACGTGGGTGCCCCTATGAGTGCATCTTCTGCCAGGGCCGGCGGATGGTGGGTAAAAAGCTGCGCCGGCGGTCCGCGTCCCTGGTCGTGGATGAAATCGCCATGATCCTGTCCTATGGAATCGATCGTGTCAATATTGCCGACGACCTCTTCGTGTCAGACCGGAAAAAGGTGCGGGAGGTATGCGAAGAGATTCAAAGGCGGGGGTTGCGCTTTACATGGAGCGCCTTTGCCCGGGTCAATACCGTGGACCGGGAGACGCTGGAGATCATGAAAAGAACGGGGTGTGACAGTATCAGCTTTGGAGTCGAATCGGGAAACCCGGAGATGCTGGCGCGGATCAAGAAACGGATCACCCTCGATCAGGTTCGCCGGGCGGTGAGTCTTTGCAACGAAGTCGGCATCCTCGCCCATACCTCCTTTGTGGTCGGCCTGCCCGGTGAGTCGCCCCAAACTCTCGAAGACACCGAAAAATTTGCCTCTTCTTTAGGATCTCTTTACGGCTATCATATCCTGGCGCCCTTCCCGGGGACAACGGTACGGGAAGAGGTAGCCAAGTACGATCTGGAGATACTCACCGATGATTGGACAAAGTATGACGCCAACCGGGCCATCACCAGAACTTCCCGTTTGGAGCCGGAAGACATAAATGCCTTCGTGGATAGATTCGAAGGGGAGATCATGGCCGGCTGGCGGAGACAGGTCCGGAATTATCAGACGAGCGCCAATACGCCGGAAGAGGATCTCCTCGTCGCCGGATATTTTCGCACCCAGTTCGTTTATCGTCTTCTTTCCGAGGATTTGATCGAAAGGCTTGGCCGGGCAGGGGACGGGGGAGGGGAAGCGGTTTCCCGGGAGCAACTCTGCCGCCTTTTGATCGCGGAAACGGAGAGTGACGATTCCCTGGCGCGGCGGACGATAGACGATTTCATCGCCAAAGGGTTTCTCAAGGACGAGCGAAGCGGAAAAAAATGCCCCTGGTACTGGACGCACAACAATCGGATCGACGTCTTACCGGGCTGAGAAGGCCCGGAAGCCCCGAAAGGAACCAGGAAAGACCATCAATCACCGGACCACCGCCGGTCATTTCCTTGTGCGCCCCGGGCAAGAAGCCGGGGGAATCACCTATTCAGGTCCTCCCAAACTCTTTGCGCGGCCGGCGGGATGGCCGTGACGCTGGTCCGCTGGAGGACTCCCAGGGTACGGGTCATGGGCAGTTCGGTGAAAAGTCCCGAAGTTAGGGCCAGGCGATAGACGCTATGCGGCGCCTGACCGCCGCTGCCGGCATGGTCGAAGATGTCGTGGATCGCCAGGACCCCGCCCGTTACAAGATGAGATGACCAGGAGGAGTAGTCGGCGTACGCGGAGGCGAAGGTATGGCTGCCGTCGATGAAGACGAGACTCAAAGGAGTGCTCCAGGCACGGGCGGCGACGGTGGATGGGGCGACGATGGGAACGACGGTGTCGGCAAGTTCCAGTGTATCGATAAGCCGCCGAAAGATCGGGAAGGTGTCCACTCCTCCCGTTCGGGGATCGACCAGTTCCGGATCGAAATAGGCCTCGCCTGGCTGCTGCTCCTCCGAGCCACGGTGATGATCGATGGAAAACAGCACGGCATGGTTTTGACGACAGGCCAGACCGATAAAGGCAGCGGATTTGCCGCAGTAGCTCCCGATCTCCAGGCAGGGACCAAGTCGGCTTGCCACCCGGGCGAGATCGTAGAGACGGACGGCTTCTTCGTCGTGAAGGAAACCCTTGATATTGATAGCTAAAAGTTTTTTTGCGGTCAGTTTGCTTCCGGGCATGATCTCGTAAAACTCTCCTTATCTGCCGGGCAGCTTTTTGCCCTTATTTAACGGGACTGAAGACCGTCCCGTCGGGCATGATTTCCACCAGGCAATCATCCCTGGTTTCCACTTTCGTCAGGATGGCGGGGACATTCTTCCTGCGCGCGGCCGCGAAAACGCCGGGGATGCTTTCATGATCCGCCAGTTCGCGTAGGGTCATGATGGTTGGGAGGACCATGGGGAAGCGGTGGGCGGCATATTCCGCCAGGGCATGACGGGGTGTTGTCCAGACATGCCCGGTGAGTTCAATCCCATCGGGACAGGCGACCTGTTCCTCCGGGGCCCGGGCGATAAAAAAACGGACATCGTAACGCAACGGCAGAAATTCCGGGGTTATCCAGTGAGCGAAATACTCCAGATGGTCCCCGGCCAAAAGCCACCGCTCATCACGAACCAATTGGAAAAAAGTCGTTTCCCCCGCCAGCAGCCGGCGGCGGTGCCGATCAAGGTCTTCTTTGGCCAACGGGGTATGGGCCAGCAGAATCCCCGTCTCTTCGAACGTTTCCCGGATGCCGGCGATCCATGCCCCAAGAGCCATTTCCTCCGTCGGCATGTCGCCAAGAATGCCCATGGCCGTTTCCCGGTCCCGGCCCAGACAATAGGGGATCATCTCCGGCCCACAGTCCTCCATATCGATACACCCCCCCGGGAATACATAACACTCAGGAACAAACGAGCTGTCCGGATGGCGGTGAACCATCAGGACTTCAAAGGGTCCGTTGTCCGCCTGGCGGGCCGGTCGCATGATGATGACCGTGGCGGCTTCTTTAGGGGTGGTGATGATGAAATCCAAGCGCTTCCTCCTTGTCTATTAACTTGAACATAGCCCAAAACAGTAGTCCGTGCAATCCCCAAGGCGCTTCGTCCGGGAAAATTTCTTGACAACCACTGGGGGAAAGATTAAGCAAATTCAGAGTTGTCCAGAATAAAAGACGAGTAATATCCATATTTATTGAGCATTTCAAATTAGAGGAAGTTTTTTATGACCACACCGATCCAGCAAAAAATAAGGGATAAAAAGCGCACCCCCGGACAGATTCTCGATATGGTAAAATCCGGCGACTGGATCCAGCCCGGTTCCGTTGGTGGAGACTCCACGGTATGCATGAAGGAACTGGCCCGGCGCATCGGGCCGAACCTCCGGGACATCGAACTATGGAACTATGCGATGTTCTTCCCCCATCCGGAATTCCAACAGGTCGATCCCCGTCAGGAATACCATGCCTTTCATGAGTATTTCTTCTTTCCCTGGAACCGCAAGGCCAGAGACGAAAACAACGTCACCAGTTGGGCCCAATGGGGTTGGGCGATGGGGGTCTGGAACACACATTACCGCTTCGTCCATGCCGAGAGAGAAAAGCGCGGCCTAGACTGGTGGTGGAATGCAGCCACCTCGTTCGACGAACACGGCTTCGTGAACTTTTCCTATGGAACCAACAATGCCGCCATTTTCGCCCAGTGCGCCCGGAAATGCGTCATGGAAATCCGTTCCGACTATCCATGGGCCGAAGGGGGACGGATGAACACCTTTCACATCGACGATATCGACTACTGGGTAGAGGTGGACGTCGAGAAATACAAATGGCCGCAGATCAACGAGAAGTCCATTCGGGCCAACCCGGAAGAGCAGGCGATTGCCGATCATATCATGACGATCATGCGGGACCGGGACGTCATCCAGCTTGGCATTGGAACCCTGCCTTCGGCATGTGTAGGCGCCATGGCGGATGCGGGGTTCAAGGACCTGGGGATCCATACGGAGATGCTAAATGCCGGGCTTATCAAGCTCATCGAATCGGGTCAGGTAACCAACAGGTACAAAACCCTGCCCGCGGACCGGGGCAAGAGCGTCTATACCTTTGCCTTTCCGGTGGAAGTAGCGTGGTACTACAATACGATCCACCGGAACCCGCACATGGCGGTTTACGACATCAACTACACCAACAATCTCTACAACCTGACCCGCCTGGACAACATGATTGCCATAAACAATTGCATCGCCGTCGATCTTCTCGGCCAGCAGTGTTCCGGATTCTATGAGAAAAGACCGATCTCGAGCACCGGGGGGTATTTCAACTTCATTGTCTTCTGCGGCCAGAGCCGCGGTGGGCGTGGTGTCGCGGCCATGACGTCTCGCAGCAAGCACGGGACCTCCCGGATCGTACCCTTCCTCCCGGAGGGATCTTCAGTGGATGTCCCGGCCCAGTTCAGCCAGTATATCTGCACCGAATACGGAATTGTAAATCTCCGCGGTCTCAACGGCTACGAACGGGCGGCGGCCCTCATCTCCATCGCCCATCCCGACGACCGGGAATGGCTGGAAAGAGAGGCCCGAAAACACGGCCTGCTGGCACCGAAATTTCCCGTTTCCATGCTGCCCCGGGAGGGTGGAACCAGGAGGTATCCATCCTACGATGAGCGCCGCGGCTACAAACTGCCCTATCACGGCGAGGTATGGGGCTACGAATGGGATCCCTATCAGTCTGGTAAGTGATTACATGTACTATCCATCTGTACGTCCTTTAGGCGGACAGCGTGATATTCATCGAATAAATGATCAAGGAGGGAATATGTCCCAGAAACGCAAAGCGGCGAGAAAGAAGGAACAGGAACTGCAGAAAACGATTGATGATATTGCCAAGAGGCGCACCTTCAACCGGGGCAATCTCGTCCTGCTGGTGACCATCATCTGGCTGATCGGTCTTTTTCTCATTGTCGCCAAGTATGGGAAAATATGGTAGCGTTTTTTCCCTTGACAAGGAGATTTCTCTTCTGTTAGCATCGCGGCGGATTTTTTTTCAATCAAGTTAAAATGTCCAATCCTTAAACAGACCGGGAAAAGATTAGAGATCTTCCGGTCCAGTTCATAACTAATTAATTTAATAAACATTATTAACGGTTCCATCAAAAACAACGAAAGGGGGGATCAAAAGAAAAGAAGTGCCAAAGGCGGAATCGCTCAAACGTTTTTTGACATTTCAGAACAAAAATTTATTTAAAACAAAAAAGGAGGATTGATTTATGGCGCATGAACACAGTTTTGCAACCCCGGGTCCCGCGGGACTGGGAGCCCTCGCAGTTGCATGTTTCGGTTTCGGTGCAGTATTTATGGGCAAGGTGGACCTTTCGGGATTTCCCCTGCTGTCCGCATGGCTCATCGGCGGTTGTCTCGTTCAGTACACCACGGCGGTGATGGAGTTGAAGGATCATAACATCACCGGTGGTAACGTCTTCCTGTTCTTCTCTGCATTCTTCATGCTTGCTGCGGCAATCAGCGTATTTGCCAAGTGGTATTCAATCAGTTTCATCTTTGTTCCCAAGGCCGCCAAAGAGGCCATGGATGCCGCCGTTGCAGCGGCGGGGGTAGCGGATGTCAAGATGCTGACCCCTGAACAGCTTTCCGCGGCCAAAGCCGGGATCGGCAAGGCCGTGGGCGGCATGGTCGGCAAGATGGTCTATATCGAAGGCTGGATGTGGATGGCCGGGGCCGCCTTCCTCACCGTCGTGACCCCTGCTTATGCAAAGAGCGGTTTGTTTTTCCTCGTCGTCGCCATTGACATCGTCCTCTGGATGATCGTCGGCATGGATACGGGTTGGTACGGCGATCCCAAGACCTGGAAACCGATCATCGGCTACCTCCTCGTCTTCTCCGGCTGGTATGGCGTGTATATGGCGGGTGCCGTCACCTGCAACACGGTTTACGGCAAGAAGGTCTTCTGGACCCCACCGCCGGTTATCAAATAAATTATCTCTAAAATTGATTTTCAAAGGGCAGGTTCTTAGGAACCTGCCCTTTTTTTGGAAAAAATCTTGACACCCATTTTTATCTCAGGCATGTCTGACGGCAATTTATAAAAATCAAGATGCGCATTATCCAAGGATTATGAAAAAGAGGTTTAGCGAGTGAAAGGTGCCTTCCGCGAGTTATTGCTGATCGCAGCGAGCTTGGTAATGATCTTAAATTGCTGCGGCGCCGCCGTGGCCGCGGAGTATGACTGGGAGGATCTTTGCCGGATCGCCCTGGAAAGATCCGAAAAGATCAAGATCGCGGTAGAAAACATCGGTTTGGCTCAAGCCGGGAAGGACAAGAAACGGGCCGCCCTGATTCCCAGACTCACCGCTTATGGATCGTACACCGATTATACCGAGAACAAATACGCGCCTGCCAACGTCATAACGCCCACCATCTCTATTCCCGGTACGGTCATCCAACCGAACAACGCCGCCGCTTGGGGCGTCCGCCTTGATCATGCCCTTACCATAAATGGCCGTGAAATCACTGACTATTCCATTGCGGGGGAGAACGTCAATCGGCAGATCAAGGAGGTAGATGCCCAGAAGGAGGAATACCTCATGACCGTTTCGGCGGCCTACTTCGAGATGCTGCGGGCACAAAAGGTCCTGGAGATCGCCGATGCCACTGTGGAGAGATTGACCACATACCGCCGGGCGGCGGAGAAGCGCCTCAAGATTGGCGAGGTTACCAAAACGGTGCTCCTGCGGGCGGACGGCGAGCTTTCCGGGGCGTTGTCAGATCAGATAAAGGCCAGAAACAGCCTGGATCTGTCCCGGGCCATCCTGGCCAGGATAGTGGGGATTCCCGAGGATTTTCGCCTCAAGGAAAAGCTCCTTATTGATGAACCGCTGCCGTATCTGGATGAATATGTCGCCATCGGCTGGGCCCGGCGGGCGGAGATGAAGAGCGTGGAAATCGAAAAGCAGATGGCCAAGGATCAGATCCGGGTCGCCAGGGGTGGGTATTGGCCTACCCTTTCCATTTCGGGCGTTTACGGTCGCATGGATCAGGATCCCGTACCAGGTACCATGAACCGTGAAAGCGTCTATGGACAGGCGGCGCTCAATTACCCGTTTTTCGAGGGCGGTCTCCGTCGGGCCGAAGTCCGGGAGGCCGTCATCAGGGATCGCCAGGTGGAGCTGAAACTGGCGGATCTGAAGAAAACCATCCGTATCGAAGTGGAAACAACCTACCTGGAGCTGAAGAATCAGCGGGGGATCATCAAGTCTCTGCAAGACCAGTTGCTTTTTGCCCGGGAGAATTATCAGGCGGTGACGCGGCAGTTCGAGATGGGGCTGGCCAACAGCATCGACGTCATGGATGCCAACACCCTTCTTGTGGCCACGGAGCGCCAACTGGCCAACGCCGTTTATTCCCATCAGGTGTTTCAATTGCGGATGAAGAGGGTTACGGGGGTCCTGCTGGCGGAGATCGACGCCCGAAAGCGCATTTCCGGCACAACCGTTCCTTGATTTGAAAGTTTTGCGTGACTGCGTAAAAATGGTTCGCAAGCAGCGAATCAAATTTTTTTCGCCTTTAGTAGTGCCCGGAACGGGCATGAGAATTTAAAAGGAAAGGAGCTGCCAATGGTCGTAAGTCCATGGCGAAAGTATGGGCTGTCGATCTTGATGGTCGCCAGCCTCCTAACAATATTCGGAGGCTGCGGGAAAAAGGAGGATAAAACCGTCAGAGAGCGGATTTTCAACGTCCGAGCCGTTACCGTTGAAAAACGGGCACTGCGTCCCTTTGTCGAGGCTATCGGTACCCTTAAGGCCAACGAGGAGGTGATAGTCAGTTCGGAGCTGGATGGAATCCTCAGGCGCATCACCGTTACGGAAGGTTCCCAGGTGATGCGGGGGGCCATGATCGCGGAAGTCAATGAAACGGATTACCGCCTGGAGGTAAAAAGGGCCGAAGCGGTCCTGCGTCAGACCCAGGCTTCCCTGGCCAACGCCAAACTCGAATTCGAGCGCAAGGACGCCCTTTACAAGGAACAGTTGGTTACCCGCCAGCAGTATGACGACGTCACCGCCCGCCTCGCCGTGGCGGAAGGGGATGTGGAAAGGGCTCAGGCAGCGTTGGCTCTGGCGAAGGAGAAACTGGCCAAGACAAAGATCTATGCCCCCATGGGGGGATCAGTAAAAGAAAAACGAGCCACCGCCGGAGATTACGTTCGCAACGGTGCGCCGCTGGTTTATCTGATCCAGACCGATCCCCTGAAGATCAACTTTTCCATTATCGAGCGCGAAGTGGGAAGGATCAAGACCGGCCAGGATGTCCGATTCACCGTGGATTCGTTTCCGGGGCAAGAATTTCGCGGCATCCTGAAGAATATCTACCCCCACCTGGAGGAAAAGACCCGGACCCTGCAGGTCGAGGCCATTGTCCCCAATGAAGGGCAGCTTCTCAAGCCAGGGCTTTTCGCCCGGGTCACCGTCTTCACGGGGCCGGCACAGGATGTGGTTATCGTCCCCATCACCTCTCTTTTGTATGAAGGGACGAATGTAAAGGCATTTATCGTTGAAAACGGCGCGGCCCTGGAGAAACCGTTGAAAACCGGACAGAAGTACGGCGAGTATATGGAAGTTGTGGAAGGCTTGCGGGGTGGTGAGCAGCTCGTTATCGTCGGCCAGAACAACCTGTCCCCGGGGGTAAAGGTTAATGTGGCTCGCTGATACCTCGATCAAAAGGCCGGTCTTCGCTACCATGTTCATCATGGCCCTGGTCATCCTGGGGCTGGTGAGCTATCCGGAAATCGGCGTAGATCTGTTTCCTAAGATCGAATTTCCCATCGTCAATATCACGACCCGCTTGAAGGGGGCCTCGCCGGAGATCATGGATATCGACGTGACGGACAAGATCGAGGAGTCCGTCAATACCATCAACGGCGTGAAGACCATCACCTCCACCAGCGCCGAGGGTGTATCCACCGTCACCATCGAGTTCGTTCTGGAGCGGGATATCGATATGGCCGTTCAGGATGTTCGGGAGAAGGTATCCCTCATCCGTTCCAAGCTCCCCACGGACATTCTGGAACCCATCATCCAGAAGGTGGATCCCGACGCCAACCCTGTTTATTATATAACTCTGACCGGGCAAAAAACGATCCGGGATCTTTCCACCTATGCCGACGAAGTCCTGAAGGACCAGCTCCAGCGGATCAACGGGGTAGGGGCCCTGCGGTTCATCGGCCTTCAGTTGCGTCAGGTGCGCGTCTGGCTCGACGCCGATAAGCTCCGGGCCTTTCAGACGGCCCCCAACGACGTCATGAATGCCCTGGTGCGGGAAAACATCGAGTTGCCCGGAGGGCGCATCGAGGCGGCGACAAAGGAATACAGCGTCAAGGTCAAGGGGGAATTCCCCAGCATTCGTGAGTTCAACGACCTGATTGTCTCATGGTATCGCGGGGCGCCGGTGCGGATCAGCGACATCGGCCGGGCCGACGACGGCATGGAGGAAAGGCGCTCCATAGTTCGTTTTAACGGAGATCCCGCCGTCGCCATCGGGATCCAGAAACAGTCCGGAACCAATACCGTCGAGGTGATCAACCGCGTCAAGAGGGAGATTGAGCGGATCCGCAAGACCCTTCCTCCCGGGATGGTCATTCACGCCGCCTTCGATCAGTCCACATTCATCAACCGGTCCATCAAGGAGGTGCAAAACCATCTCATCATCGGCGGCATCCTGGCGGTCATAGCCGTCTTCCTGTTCCTCCGGAACATCCGCACCACCCTCATCAGCGCCGTGGCCCTCCCCATTTCCGTAATCGCCACTTTTACCCTGATCCGGGCCTTCGACTTCACCTTCAACAACATGACCATGCTCGCCCTGTCCCTCTCGGTGGGCATCCTCATCGACGACGCCATAATCGTCATCGAAAATATCTATCGCAACGTCGAGGAAGGGATGGACCCCCGGGAAGCGGCGGGCTTCGCCACCGCCGAGATCGGTCTGGCCGTCATGGCAACTACTTTGGCCATTGTGGCGATCTTCCTCCCCGTGGCATTCATGAAGGGCATTATCGGCAGATTCTTCATGTCCTTTGCCCTCACCGTTGTTTTTGCCGTCATGGTATCCCTGCTCGTATCCTTCACCCTGACGCCCATGCTGGCGGCTTATTATCTCAAAAGACGAGGTCCCGCGGGAGAGAAACCAGGTCCCACGGGCGGCAAAATTGCCGGTATTGTCGGTGGTAGATTACGGAAGGCCGGGGACCGTCTGGAGGCCTATTACAAAATAACCGAGGACCGGTACCGCGATTTGCTCGTCCTGGGCCTGCGCTACCGCAAAAGCGTCCTCGCGGGGGCACTGGTAATCTTCATCCTTTCTATGTACATGACGAAATTCATGGGCAAGGAATTCGTGCCTCCGGAGGACCAGAGCAATTTTCTCGTCCGCCTCGAGGCGCCCATCGATTATTCCGTCGTTCAGACGGACAAACTCTTCCGCGAGGCCGAGGAGATCGTCCGCAACACCCCGGAGATAATTCGCGTCATGTACGCCCAGGGTCTGGGTCCCGGCGGCGCCGGCCAGGCCAACAAGGGCCTGATGATCGTGGGGATGAAGAGAAAAGATGAACGTAAACGGAGTCAGGAAGAGGTAAAGGCGGAGTTGCGGCGGAAGATCAACCAGATCCCCGGCATCAAGGGGACGGCGGAGGACATCTCCCTCATCGGCGGCGGCATCCGCAATGTCCCCATCCAGTATGTAGTCCGTGGTTCGGATCTGAGTTATCTCACGGAGTATATGAAACAGATCGTTGACCAGTTCGTCAAACTCCCCGGCATCGTCGATGTGGACACCTCTCTGGAAGCTGGAAAACCGGAATTGCGGGTGATCATAGACCGGGAAAAGGCGGCGGATCTGGGCGTAAGCGTGGCCGGTATCGCCGAGGCCATAAACGTCCTGATCAGCGGCGAGGTGGACATCACCAAGTACAAGGATGAGGCGAAGGGACGCCGTTACGATGTCCGGGTACGCCTGAATCCCCAGGACAGGATGAGCCCCGGCGACATCGGGCAGATCTATGTCCGGGCCAAGGACGGCCGCCTTGTCGAACTGGCCAATGTGGTGAAAATCCAAGAGGGCGGAGCGCCAAGCACGATCTATCGCGTCGATCGCCAGCGGGCCATGATCATGTACGCCGGCCTGGAAAAGAAGCCCCTGGGCCAGGCCATGGATGAACTCGACGGCATAGCCGGAAAAATCCTTCCCCTGGATTATACGGCGAAGTACAAGGGAGCCGCCGATACCATGAAGGAATCGTTTGGTTTTCTGCTCTTTGCCCTGCTGCTGGGCATAGTCATGGCCTATATGGTCCTGGCGGCGCAATTCGAGAGCTTCGTGCAACCGGTGATTGTGTTGCTCTCCATGCCCCTGTCTTTTATCGGGGCCTTCGGCGCGCTGGTCCTGTCGGGTAAAACCATCAGCATCTTCAGCATGATCGGGTTGATTCTCCTTATGGGACTGGTGAAGAAGAACGCCATCCTCCTGGTGGATTATACCAATACGCTTCGGGAACGGGGGATGCCGCGCCGGGAGGCGATTCTGGAGGCGGGTCCGGTACGGCTGCGGCCCATTCTCATGACGACATTTGCCATGGTTTTTGGTATGCTGCCGGTGGCCGCGGGATTGGGAGAGGGGGCAGAAACCCGTTCCCCTATGGGAGTAGCGGTAATCGGCGGGCTTATCACCTCGCTTTTTCTGACCTTGATCGTCGTGCCGGCGGCCTATGATCTCTTTGAAGACTGGCATGAAAAACTCAAATCCTGGCGGAGGAGGCAGCCATGAAGATGATTTTCGTCGTCTATTCCCGAGCGGCGGATTACGACGTGGTGGCGAAACTGAAAAGCACGGGGATAAAGGGATACACCAAGATGAAAGACGTCTCTGGCGAGGGGACGGATACGGAACCGAAGCTGGGGACCCACTGCTGGCCGGGAGAAAACAATGCCCTGTACATCGCCGCGGATGATGAGGAAGCCGCCCGGGTATGCGAGGTTATCCGGGAATTGAAGAATTCCCACCCCCGTGCGGGGGTGAAGGGATTCATCCTGCCCATGGTGGAAATCATTTAACGAACCAGTGTAGTGAACGTAAGTATAAAAAGAGCGTTTTGCCGCCGCTTGGTCGTTGGATGCAGCTTATGGCTAAACAAACCGTAACCAGAAGGCAGAAGGACATATCACGGCTCCTCCGGGAGCGGCGACAAAGATGTAAGGATGCCGACGGAAAGTGGAAGAACAAAAAAGGGAGTAAGAGGAAGTGAAATTATCCCCTGCCGACATCGAGCAGATTCACGGCGAGGGCCTCTCCGTGGCCCAGGTGGAGGAACAGATCGCCCTTTTCGAGCGGGGTGTTTCCCATATCGAGCTGCATAGGCCCTGCCGGACCGGCGACGGCATCGAGGTCATTTCTCCGGAGGCAGGGGAAAGGCTGATGTCCCGTTGCGAACTGGC
>CAZNDG010000001.1:0-17157 GCA_964571695.1 uncultured Syntrophus sp. | reverse complement strand
GCCGCATGTTCAAGGACTGGTTTCAGGGGATGGAAGATCCGTGGCGGGAGGGCGATCCGGCGGCGGTGGCTTTCGTCGCGAATCTTCCCCGCTATCCCTTTTACGAGGACCTGCGCCGGATTATGGCCCGGCGGGGAGAAAATCCCGATACCTGCCTGAGAGAGAGGCGTTATGAATTGCTCCTGTCCTATATCCTTACCTCCCGGGGGTTAGGCTATGGCCATCTGCCCAAGGCCCTCCTCAAATTTCACCAATATCCGGACGGCAGCCGGACGGCCCTGGAAGAGCATCTGGTGGAGTCCGCGCTTTACGCCACTGACAACCGGCGGATCAGCAGAATCCATATCACCGTGTCGCCTGAACACCACTTGGCCGTGACGGATTTTCTCCGGGAGATCTGCCCGCGCTATGAAGGGATCTTCAGCCTCTCTTATGACGTCGCCGTTTCCTGCCAGGAGACGGCGACCAACACCATCGCCGTGGATATGGACAACCGGGTTTTTCGGACGGAGGACGGACTTCTATATTTCCGGCCAGGGGGGCACGGCGCCCTGCTCAAGAATATGAACGAGCTCGACGGCGACATAATCTTCCTCAAGAATATCGACAATGTAGCTCCGGATCACCTCAAGGAGTTGACGGTGCGCTACAAGAAAATTCTGGCGGGATTGCTTTTGGAACGCCAGGAAGAGAGCTTCCGGTATCTTCAATGTCTGCGGGCGGAGCATGTCGATGGGGAAACCATTGCGGCGGCGGATCGGTTTTGCCGGGAGAAGCTCCATATCACATTTCCCAATGATCATCATCGCTGGTCGCCGGAAAAAAAGAAGGCCGTCCAGTTTCGTAAACTGGCCCGGCCTATCCGGGTGTGCGGTGTGGTTCGCAACGAAGGCGAACCGGGGGGAGGCCCCTTCTGGGTCCGTGATGCCGATGGCGGCCAATCGCTGCAAATCGTGGAGGAGATTCAGGTCGATCCCCATTCGGAATCCCAACAGGCGATCTGGCGGGCCGCTTCCCATTTCAATCCCGTTGATCTGGTCTGCGGGGTTCGGGATTATCGGGGAGAAAAATACGACCTGAGGCGTTTCGTCGATCCGAGGACCATTTCCATCGCCAAGAAATCGGAAAAGGGGAGGGATTTGCAGGCCCTGGAACTGCCCGGACTATGGAACGGTTCCATGGCGGACTGGAACACCATTTTTGTCGAGGTTCCTATCGCCACGTTCAATCCCGTCAAGACGGTTGCCGATCTGCTGCGGCCTCAGCACCTCCTGCAAAGAAACCACGGCGGTCAATAGGATTTGGCCGGCGCTGTTTCCGTTTTTTTTCCGCCGGGACTCTTGAGGTCCTGAATTTCCTTCTGGATCTCGTAGGCTTCCGAACCGCCGGCCGGTAAGTGTTTCAAGGCGGCCTGGAAGTGATACAAGGCGCTTTCCCGGCGATTCTTTTTCTTGAAGTACCGGCCGAAGTAGTAATGTGATTCATAGAGGTGGTTGTTCTGCCCGTAGATCATCGCCATCGTGTAAAATACTTCCTCGTCGTCCACGGTCTTTTGCTCGATTTCCTTGAAGATGGCGATGGCCTCTGATTTCCTGCCCTGCGCTTCGTATGCCCGGGCCAGGTAAAGCAGGGCTAAAACGTTGTCCGGATCGCACCGGATCGCCTCTTGGAGATAGGGAGCCGCCTCTTTAGAACTCCCCGCCTTGAAATAGGCGATCCCCATTTCTCTGAGGATGTCGGGATCGGACGGGGCGAGGGAATGTGCCTCATGAAAGGTCCGGATGGACTCGGTGGTGAGACCGAGCCTCTCCTGGGTCACCGCGAGGCCGAAAAGGTCATCCGCATTGCGGGGGTTCTTCCGGAGATTGTCTTGGAAATGTTTGAGATTCTTTTGATAATCCTTGTTTTGGAGGACCAGCAGGGCCTGAATTTTTTTCAGGTTTCCGACTATCGACTCTTTGCCACGCCAGGTGTAAGTAGTCTGTAACATGGCGTCGAGATAACGGATTCGATCTTCCGTACCGGGGTGGGTGAGAAAGTACGACGGAATGGAATTGGAGTAGAACTCGTAACGTCTCAGGATCTTTAAGAAATCAAGAGCCGATTTTCCGTCGTAGCCGGCCGACACGAGATAGCTGAGCCCGAGCCGGTCGGCCTCTTCTTCATGTTCGCGGCTGTATTTCAGGTTCATTGTCTGCATGGCGGCCATGGGGAATGCTACGGCCGCGGCGCCCAGGTCGCTGCCGACGCCAAGGAAGGCGCCGGCTAGGATGGCCGCCAGGGTCGCAATATTCAACTTTTTCGATTTTTCGATGCTGTCCGCTATGTGCCGGGCATTGATGTGGGCGATTTCATGGGCCAGAACGCTGGCCAGTTCGCTTTCCGATTCGACAAGAGTCAAAAGGCCGTGGTTGACATATATATAACCGCCCGGGGTGGCGAAGGCGTTGACCGCCGAACTCTTGATGATGGAAAAGCGATAATCGTAGGGAAGTTTTTCGCTGTTCGCCAAGACCTTGTTGCCGACGGTTGACAGATAGGTGGCGGTCCGCTGGTCATGAAGAATGGCCTGGTGCTTTTCGAGGTTGTCGTAGAATTCCTTGCCCAGTTTTTTTTCATCGCTCAGAGTGAAGGCCCCCTGGGCCGCCGTGACGGAGGCCAGCATTAAGATCGCCGTCATCAGCAAAGCGATGCCGCTCCGGAACGGTTGCCGCTTCACCGCGAAGGAACGGTAACTCCCCGCAGGAGCAGAAGCCATATTCATATTTATGGGCGGTCTTAGGATATTCATGCAGCTTATTTTACACATTTGCGGGAGATTATCAAGATAGCCTTCATTTTTTTATCTTCTTGTGCCATTGAGATGATAAGCGGCCTGTGATATGAGGACGCCGCGGCGGATGGAAGGAAGAGAAAGCCCGAGATAGAGAAAGAACGGCTTATGAGGCGGAGACCTTTGAAAAATGCCTTTGCCGCCGCTTAAAGAATCTTTTTCGATTCCGGTCAGTATGCATATACTTGTGATTAATTACCAGATGTTAAGTCCAGCCTCGGAACGGCGAAAAATATTTGATTCGCTGTTTGCGAACCATTTTTACACGATTATGCAAAGCTCTCAGGTGGTGAATCATTCATGAAACACAGCGAAATGGTAATCGTTATCGACGGACCGGCCGGTTCGGGAAAGAGCACGGTAAGTAAACTGGTTGCCCAGCAATTGGGCTACCACTATCTCGATACCGGGGCTCTCTACCGGGCCGTGGCCTATATGTTGATCCGGGCCGGTATCAGAGAGGACGATCAGGATAACTTCAAAAATATTTTAGCGGCGGCGGAGATATACTGCGAAAAGTCACCCTCGGGAATGTTGGTGAGGATAAACGGTGAAGATGTGACGGCTCACCTGCGCACCGAGGAAGTGAGCCTCCAGGCGTCAAGGATATCGGCGCTGCCCGTTGTCCGGGCGAAGCTTCTTCCCGTCCAGCGGGAGGCGGGCCGGGACGGTGGGATTGTCGCCGAGGGACGGGACATGGCGACGGTGGTCTTCCCCGCCGCAGAGGTAAAGATCTTTCTCGATGCGGACGAAAACGAACGGATAAAAAGGCGCCATGAGGAATTGGCCGCCCAGGACGGGAAATCCGAGTATGCGCTCGTGGCTGAAGGATTGCGGCGCCGGGACCGCCAGGACCGGACCAGGATCGTGGCCCCGCTCAGGCCTCATGAGGACTCCGTACATATCGATACGACCCCGCTGTCCATTGACGAGGTAGTAGCGGCTGTGCTCGCCGTCATTAATCGTCATCCTTCCCGTGAATTCTCTTGATCTTTTATATTCAGTGTGTTAGTGCACCTTGACATAGCGGCGGTATATTCAAAATTTTAGGGGGTACAGAGTTAATGGTAAACGGTAGTGATGTCAATGAAACATCCCAAACTCAAGAGGTGCAAAGTGAAACGCCCATAAGCAAGGCAGAAGAGGCAAAGGCGGCGTCGGGCAGGGAAGAAGATATGGGATTCAGAGAGTTGTATGAACAATCCCTTCAAACCTTGCAGTTAGGTGAAGTCGTCGAGGGAAAGGTTGTCCAGATCAACCCGGACACCATCATGGTCGATGTTGGCTGGAAGACCGAGGGTTACATCCCCGCCAAGGAGTTACGGGACGCAGAGGGCAACATCAATATCGCCGTAGGCGATACCGTTGAGGTCCTTGTGGATCGCCGGGACGGAGACGGCAATCTGGTACTATCGAAAGACAAGGCGGCGCGTCTCAAGATCTGGGACGAAGTCAAATATGCCTGTGAAAATAATACAATGATGACCGGAACGATCATCGAACGGGTCAAGGGGGGGCTGTCGGTGGATATCGGCATTCCGGCGTTCCTTCCGGGCTCGCAGGTGGATATCCGGCCGATCCGGGATCTCGATCAGTTTGTCGGTCAGAAACTTCTCTTCAATGTAATCAAGTACGATCGTAAACGGAACAATGTCGTCCTGTCACGAAGGGCCATTCTGGAAAAGCAGCGTGAGGAGGAGAAGCGCGCGACCCTGGAAAACATCGAAGAGGGCAAAATAGTAGAGGGGACGATCAAAAATATCACCGATTATGGCATTTTTATCGATTTAGGCGGCATTGACGGACTTCTCCACATCACCGACATCTCCTGGGGGCGCATTTCCCGCCCGGCGGACAGTTTCAGCAAGGGGCAGAAGGTGCATGTGAAGGTCCTTTCTTTTGACCGGGAACGAGAGCGGGTGGCCCTGGGGCTCAAGCAGTTGGCGGAAAACCCCTGGGAAACCATCCAGGAAAAATACCCCGTGGGCGCCATCATGCCGGGCCGGGTGGTGAATCTTACCGATTACGGCGCCTTTGTGGAGCTCGAACCCGGTGTGGAGGGACTCGTACACATCTCGGAGATGT
Source organism: uncultured Syntrophus sp. (assembly GCA_964571695.1). Lineage (GTDB taxonomy): Bacteria > Desulfobacterota > Syntrophia > Syntrophales > UBA8958 > UBA8958. Next base: position 12,239 of record CAZNDG010000001.1, on the reverse strand, counting down.
TCTGGACGCGGGAGATCCGTCATCCTTCCAAGGTATTGTCACCGGGGCAGCAGGTTCAGGTTATGATCCTGGAAGTTAAAACCGAGGAAAAACGTATTTCACTGGGCCTCAAGCAGACCATGTCCAACCCCTGGGAGACCTTGAAGGAAAAGTACCCCGTGGGAACGGTCATCAGGGGCGTGGTTAGAAACATCACCAACTTCGGAGTCTTCGTAGGAATTGAGGACGGCATCGACGGCCTGATTCACCTGTCCGACATCTCCTGGATCCAAAAGGTCAAGCATCCTTCTGATGTATTCAAGAAGGGTCAGGAGATTGAAGCGATGGTCTTGAATGTGGACGTGGAAAACGAAAAGTTTTCTTTGGGGGTGAAGCAGATCGAGAAGAACCCCTGGGAGGAATTTACCGTCAAATACGGCACCGGCGCTGTAGTATCCGGAAAGGTTACCAATATTACCGACTTCGGCATCTTCGTGGAGATCGAGGAGGGTATCGAAGGCCTGGTACATATATCGGAGCTGAGTCAGAAGCGGGTAAAATCGGCGTCGGAGATCTTTGCGGTAGGTGACGAGGTCACGGCCACAATCAAGAGCATCGACTCCAAAGGACGGAAGATCCGCTTGAGCATCAAAGACTACGAAACGGCCGCCGAAGGGCCGGCGGTGCACCAGTATCTCAACAACCGCGAAAACATCGGTTCCAGCCTCGGCAAGGCGCTGGCGGATGCGCGGATCTTGGATTCGGACGGGTAACCGGTAGAGCGCCGTAGAGCATGAGAAGACACCCCATCCTTCTGGCTTTCGTCATCCTCATCATCATGACGATGGTCTTTTCCGCCCTCGTGTTCGGTGTCAGCGCCCTGACGGGGAAACGAAAGTCACTGTTGCCGGCGGAACGGGTGGCGGCGATCGTGCTGGAAGGGGTAATTACCGACGGACGGGAGACCATAGAGGCTTGCAAGGAGGCCGCCCGTGATGATTCAGTCCGGGCCGTGGTCCTAAGGATAGACAGTCCCGGAGGGGCCGTGGCGCCATCCCAGGAAATCTACGAAGCGGTCCGGGAATTGAGAAAAAAGAAAAAGGCGGTCGCCTCCATCGGTTCCGTCGGGGCCTCCGGCGGTTATCTTGTCGCTTGCGGGGCCGAACGTATTGTGGCCAATCCCGGTTCGATCACCGGCAGCATCTCGACGGTCATGCACCTGGTAAACGCCCAGGAACTCATGCACAAGATTGGCGTAAAATCATCGGTGATCAAAAGCGGAAAATACAAAGACATCGGCTCCCCCGCCCGGGAGATGACCCCGGAGGAAAGGGCCCTCCTGCAGGGTGTGATCGACGACATGAACGAATATTTCCTGGAGATCATTGTCCGGGAGCGTAAAATGTCAGTCGAGAAGGTGAAGGCCATAGCCGACGGCCGGATCTTTTCCGGCCGCCAGGCCAAGCAGGCGGGACTGGTGGATGAACTGGGGGATTTCAACCACGCCGTGCAACTGGCGGGCAAACTGGCGGGAATGAAGGAAAATCCTGAAGTTGTCTATACTACTAAGAAAAAGTCATTCTGGGATGTCTTATTTCAGAGCGGCCTCTCGGCCCTGCGGGCGGAATGGCAACGCCAGGATACCGCTCCGGCGGGGGCATACCATCTTTACGAGTAGAAAATCATGACCAAAAGAGAATTGGTGGCTAAGGTGCAGGCCGGGTTTCCCGGTTATCGCGCCGGCGATATTGCCTTCGCCGTCTATCGGATGTTCGACGCTATGAAGGAGGCCCTGGCAAGGGGTGAGCGGATCGACGTCCGTGATTTCGGCGCTTTCCTGGTGAAAAACCGCCGGGCGCGCCGGGCGAGAAATCCCAAGACGGCGGTTAGCCTTGAGCTCCGGGAGCGCCGGGTGCCCTTTTTCAAGGTTGGCAAGGAACTCAAGGAGCGGGTGGCGGGGCGGAGAGATGTATAACACGATCCTTCTGAAAAAGAGATCCGGTTACGCCGTCGTGACCATGAACCGACCCCGGGAAATGAACGCCCTTTGCCGGGAGATGCGTGCCGAACTGCACGCGGTTCTCAACGAACTGGAAAACGACGATGCGGTAAAGGTGCTGATCATCACGGGGGGGGACTACGTCTTTTCCGCCGGCATGGACATCAAGGAGATGGCGGCCCTTGCCGATGACGAGATCGCCGAATACTTCGACTCCATCCTGAAGTATCTCGGCAAGATCTACACCTATGGAAAGCCGGTGATCGCCGCGGTGGGGGGCATTGCCCTGGGGGGCGGCTTCAATATCGCCACCGTCTGCGATTTGATCATCGCCTCGGAGAGCGCCATATTCGGTCATCCGGAACTGCGGTTCTGTTTGAATCCCCTCTTCAGCCCTCTGAGAAATCTTGTCGGCATGGCCAAGGCGAAAGAGATAAGCATGCTGGGGGAGCCGATCGGGGCTCGCGAGGCCTTGCGAATCGGGCTGGTCAACAAGGTGTCCACTCCGGAAAGGTTTATGGACGAAGCCGTTGCCATGGCGGAGGGACTGGCGGCCCGCTCCGGACGGGCCATCGCCGCGGTGAAGAAGATTTCGGTAATGGCGGAAAAGCTCGACAAGCAATCATCCCTGGAGATGGAGTTCGAGGTCATGGTCCACCTCTTTTCCAGCCCGGAACGGAAGATACGGATGACCGAGTTTATGACCAGGGAATTTCTCGCCAAGATGAAAAAGGGTTGAAAGAACGTACAGAAAAGGGGATTCTTTCGCCCTCGGGCCGGCGGGAAAGTTCACCGGGCCGTCAAAAATGATGAATTCGTAAAAAGCCATGATGGAGACGACGATGTCGTCAAAAATCCCACTCGCTGTCGGGAGAAGCGAAATCCCGCAACTGATCGCGTCTCTTTTTGTGCTGCAGCTTCTTTAAGGCCTTGGCCTCGATCTGCCTGATCCTTTCCCTGGTTACCCCCATCATTTCCCCCACCTCTTCCAGGGTGAAGGGGCCGAAATTACAGGCCACCCAGGTGCAATTGAAGAATGCCTCGTTCTTCAGGCGCCACTCGCAGGTCTGATCGTGGCAAATCTCATTGATTAGATTTCCTTTTTTCTTGCAGCGGTAGGTATTGCTCAAGGGAAGAAAGCTCCTTTGTTAATCATAATTGGACTGAAATGTTGTCTAAACTATTAACGAACAATATGTTTGTCAAGCGCTATTATGTGGTTTATCAACGATTTCGTCCTGAATAATCAAGGATGGACACAACCACGGTGATGAGAAAGGCCTGGATGACCAGGAGGACACCGTCCAATGGCCGGGCGTAACGGAGGGCGATGGCGCTCAGCCCCAGGGTGATGGACAGCAGGTAGATGAACAACACGGCCTTTCTCCGGTCGCCCAGCAAGGTATAGGTGCGGTGGTGAAGGTGATCCTTGCCGACGTATTCCAGCCACTGTTTGATGCTTTTTACCTTGCCGGTGAGGATTCGCTCCACGGTGATGTAGGTCATGTCGAAGATCAGGACCCAGAAGATCAATACCGGCGCGGAAAATGATACGATGGGATTGTTGTCCGCCCACTCGCCCACAATGGCCAGGCTGGCCAGGATGAAGCCCAGGAAGATGCTGCCCGTGTCGCCGAGGAAGATCACGGCGGGTCGGGTGGGCCGGAAGTTGTAGGGCAAAAAGCCGAGACAGCTCCCCAGCATGGCCAGGGCGATCCAACCCAGGATGTATTGATTGGTTTGAAAGGCTACGATGGCCAAAAACAGGGAGATGATCCCCCCCAGACCGGCGGCGAGACCGTCCATGCCGTCGATGAAGTTCATGGCGTTGGTGATGCCGATGATCCACAGCATGGTAAAGATCACGTTCAGGCCGTGGCCCCACCAGGTACCTTCGGGAAAGAGATTCAGGACGATGCCGTTGCAGATGAGGAACAAGACCGCGAGGATCTGGATGACCAGCTTGGCCCGGGCCCGCAATCCCTTCCAGTCGTCGATCAGGCTGACGACGGCCACCGCGCCGCCGGCGTAAAGGATGATGATTATCTGCCTCTCCAGGACCATATTGGCCAGAAGCGCCGAGGAAAAGGCGATGATGATCGCCACGCCGCCCAGGAGCGGCGTGGCCCGTTCATGCATCTTTCTCGCTTCCGGAATGTCGAGGATCGAGAGCCTTTTGGCCAGCCGGTACATGAAGGGAGTTATCAGGTATGACAAGGACAGGGCGAATAGGAAGATATAGAGCCAGCGACCCACTTGTCCGAAGAAATATTGCCTCATATCCGGCAGAAGGAGGGTGAGAAAAACAGTCATCGCCGCGGCATAGGAGATATAAAAGAGCATAAGGGCTTTACTCCCCATTGGCGGATCTTAGCGCCGCCTCCCGGCAAGTTTCTTCCAGCGCCGTTTCCACGGCGGCGATTTCCTCGTCGGTAAGTCCGGGGTAAAGGGGGATGGAAACGGCATGCCGCCAAGTCTTTTCGGTCGCTTCAAACCCCGGCAGCCCCAGATAGCGGTGCAAAGGGCGATAAACCGGCCGGCGGCATGTCACGCCCCGCTTTCCCATCGCCGCGATGAAAGCCTCCGCCTCATCCACCAGGATGACATAACGGAAGAAGATGTGATCACGGTCATCCCGGCAGCGCGGCGGCTTCAGACCGTGCAGTTTCAGCGCCCGGTCGTAACGTCTCGCAATGGCCCGGCGGCGGGCGATAAAGGCCGGGAGTTTGCCCAACTGGCTCAGTGCCAGGGCGGCCTGGAGATCCGTGAGCTTGCCGTTGAAGCGCAATGACAGATCGTCCTTCTCGTCGTATTCCCGGATGTCCCTGATTCGGGCGATGAGCCGGTCGTCCCGGGAGACGACCATGCCCCCTTCTCCCGCCGCAATCACCTTGGTGGCATAAAAGGAAAAGACGGCGGCGACGCCGAAGCCGCCGGTCGGTCGATTCCGGTAGGCGCCTCCCAGGGACTGGGCGCAATCTTCGATCACGGGGACCCCGAGGCCGAGAAGATTCTCGAGATCGGCGGCCTGACCGAGGAGGTGGGGGGCGATAACGGCCCGGGTGCGGTCCGTGATGAGTTTTTCCACGTCATCGGCGGAGATGTTGAAGGTGTCCGCATCACAGTCCGCAAGTACCGGCGTGGCCCCGGCGGCGCGGACGGCGTGCCACAGGGCGGTGCAGACGTAACTCGGAATGACGACCTCGTCGCCCTTGCCGATTCCAAGGGCCAGCAGGGTCAGATGGAGGGCCGTCGTCCCGGAGCTTACTGCCGCTGCCTGATAAGCGCGGAGAGGTGTTGGGGAATCATTCCCCAAGCAATTAACTTCATCTATTATATTGTACGAAGTTGAGTTAGGGTTCCGTTCCAGTCCGTCCGGGTCGGGGATAATGGAGTTGTTTTCCTGAACCGCCATCAAACGGACGAAGGCCGCCTCCAGAGCGGCCACCGTTTCCCCCTGGACCAGCCGGCCGGATTTCAGGACCTTCAGAACGGCGGCGGCGTCATCATCGCCGAGACAGGGACGGGAGTGGGTAATCATATGTTCACCGAATATTGATGAACAGCCGCAGGGGCATGAATCCTTCCGCGTACTGGACCCGGCCGGCGATCCCCCTGAACACCGCCGTGGAGCGGGCGATGTCGAGGATGGAGAGTCCCTCGATATTCGTCTTGGTTACCTGTGACTTATGGGCCTTGAGAAGCTGCACCTTTTCGTCCAGGGTGTCCTTGACATCCACGAAGACGGTCGGGACGAAGTTTTGCGTCGTCGGCCCCTCGTAGAAAAGGACGTTTTTCACATACCGGGTGGCCGAAACGGTCGCCTTGGCCAGGGCGCGGTGGTCCTGATGGGTGTCCTCGTCATAATGGACGAAGGTGAAATTTGGGTTGATGCGGTCCAGAATCCCCTCGATGTCCTGCACCATTTCGTTCATCTTCGGAGAAAGCTCCGTGTCCCGGTAGGTACCCCAGATTACCTCCTTTGGCTTGAGAATCCGGGCCGCCCGCTGCTGTTCCGAGCGGCGTGACCTCGCCGCACCGCCCTTGTGTCCCTCCGTCATGACCAGCAGATAGACGTCGTGCCCGTTGCGGATGTACTTGAGCAGTGTACCGCCGCAGCCGAACTCGATGTCGTCGGGATGGGCGCCGATAGCCAGAATGTTCATCTTCCCCTCCGGATGATTTCCCGGGCCTCCAGGCCCCGATTGTATATCAGGTCCACCACGGACATAGACGGTTCAAAATCCCCCCACAATTGTTGATACACGGGATGTCGGTATTCCTGGAAGACCACTTCGACGCCGGCGCGCTCGTATTTGGCCAGATCCATGTAATCATGGCCGCCGCTGCCGGCGAGATAGACGTTGCCCCCGTAATGACGGATGATAGCGATGAGGCGCTCGTCCGGGTCGTCGGGAAGGGGTGGTAATTCCGAGGCGACGTGGAGGGGCGTCGTTATGCCCATTATCGCCGCCAACTCCCTGACGACATGGATATTGAGCTCGGCGATGGTGGACCAGGTCCGGGAGAAGGTTGCGGCAAAAAATGGTTCCAGGAGGCCCCAGTGCGGCGCTTTCCGGTAATTGGACAGGAGGGCCTGTTGCTGCTTGTGCCGCCAGCGTTCCCGGTCGTTTATCCCCACCTCGCTGATCAATTGAGGGAATTTATAGAGCACGGGGACGGTGAGCCATTGGGGACCCTGGGGGGTCTTGATCCGGTTGCGGTTCTGCCACTCGTTTTTCTTGAACTGGACGTTGTCCAGAAGCACGAAGACGTCGGCGCGGTCGATCTTGTCGAAATAACCGAGCCAGGGCAGGTATTGGGGCTGATGGACGGAAACGATCACGGCTTTGCTCCGGTGAAGGCGACGAATATGGGGTTGGCGACGATCTTGCCCATTCCTTCCATATCCATGCGGTAATAAATATTTTCCCCCGGCTGGTAATATTTGTCTTCGTAATTGAAGGTCAAAGGCAGCGGGCCGTTGGCTTCCGCGATCAGGGACCCGTTCCGGATCAGCCGCACCTTGACGGCGGGCGTCCCTTGGGGGGAAGGCGTCCCCGGTGGGATTGACGATTCCTGTGGTGCTGGCGATGTTGACGATTCCGGCGGGACGGGTGTTCCAGGCCTGGCTGATGGTTCCGGCGTTGCCGGCGGCGCCGCGGAAATGCGGATGTGGATGTGGGGATTGCCGCCCATTTTTATGGTGTCGCCCATTTCCCCCCGTTGTTCCCCGGCGGCGTCGCTCACGGTGAACTCGTCGAGCCGGGGCAGCTTGGGGAAATTTCCCTGCCGGGCGTACATCCGGCCGTTCCGCATGGCCTGGAGGACCGCTGCGCCGGTCTTTTCCCGGACGAGAAAGACCGTCTGGTAGTTGCCGAACTTCTCACCACTTTCCCCTTCCTTGTGATAGTCGGCGGTACCCACCCCCCAGGGGGGACGGTGGCGGTAACCCCGGCAATGCTCTTTGAGAGCCGCGTCCCAAATATTGCCGGGCTCCGTAATCGTGATGTTGTCGCCATAGAGGGCAGAGAAGCCGGTATAGCCTTGAGTGGCCAGCAGCATCTCCGGGTAGGGCTTGGTGCTCACATGAATGGGGCCCAGCCTGCGGACCCCCGACCGGGTTTCGGGATAGTTCCAGAAGGTCAGCCCGTCCCGGGAGGATACGTAATCAATGAGCCGTTGATAGGGGCGTGCCCCCTGATCGCCGTGAAAGGGATCGAATACGGTGGCCCGAAAGGGATGATTGTCCACGATATACAAGAGGGCGACGACCGCCAGGGCAATCCCGGCGATACGCATCCAACCCCGCCAGAGGATCATGACGGCGGCAAGGAACAAGGCGATGATAAAGGGGGCGACTCCAGGCAACAGATCCATGTTGAAAGGGCCGGTATTGTGGATCACCGGGAGGCGGCGGTAGTCATCGGCCTTCGCGAGGCCCACCGTGAGGATGCGCCGTTCATGATCGTGAGCGGTGAGATTCTTCCGGAAGGGATTACCCGTCCAGTAATAGAACGGCGCCGATTCCGATCCGGGGATGATGATGATGTGTTTGTATCTTTCCTGGGCCTGACTAACCGCCTGGAGATAATCCACCGGTTTTCCCTTGAGGATGGAATTCAACTCCACGGTCTTGTTGATGAGGTTGGGAAACGGGGGGAGGCCGTATGAGAGGGCCAGCTTGTCGTGATCATTGATGAACAGAACCTGAACGCTCCGTTCCTCCGCCATTTTGGCCAGGCCGTCGATACTGTAGATGCCGTCGCTGAACTGGGTCCGGGTGTCGAGAACCCCGGCCAATTGTTCGTATCGTGTCGCCGAAGCGGCCCCGGCAGAACCGGCGGTCCCGGCTGAGGGGGAGGAAATTAAAAAAGAAAGCATGAAAAATATGAGCAGCGACAAGGATAAGGTACGGGAACGGCCCGTGGGCGGCCCGGCGGTCGTCCGGCGGCTCCGTGTCCGTTTCGGTGCCGTCGGAAAGGCGGTGGGTGGGGAAACGCTGGGGATTCTTCCTGTGGCTGCGTCACCAAACATGCTTTTCCCTTAGCAGTTCCTGGTATAATTCGTCAATCTTCATAATCATGGCCCCGGCGGAAAAGGCCGGGGCCTTTTTTCTTCCCTCCTCGCCCATGGCCCGGCGCCGTTCCGGATCTCTATACAGCATCCTGATCCCCGCGGCCAGTGCCTCCGCGTTCCCGGGCGGAACCAGCAGTCCGTTTTCTCCTTGGCTGACAAGGTTTTTCAGGCCGCCGACATCGCTGGCGATGACGGGCCGCCCGGCCGCCATGGCCTCGACGACAACCCGGCCCATTCCTTCGTTCAGGGAGGGCATCACAAAGACGTCCAGGGCCGACATATAGGTCCCGACATCCTGACGCCAGCCCGGGAAAACAACCCGTCCGCCCATTCCCAGGGACGCCGCCTGCTCCTCCAGTTCCCGGCGCATCTCTCCTTCGCCCACGACGATGCAGAGCAATTCCGGAATCTCCCGGTCCAGTATGGCCGCCGCCGCCAGGAGATAGCGCTGCCCCTTGATGGCGGTCAGCCGGCCCACGGTGCCGATGACGAAGGCGCTTGAGGGAAGGGCCGCCCCGTTCCCCGGACGGCATTCTTCAGGGGCGTTGGATGAGAAATGTTCGAGACGCACACCGCTGTGGATGACGACGAACTTCTCCGGTGGGGCGATGCGATGGTGAAGATGATCGGCTTTTTCCTGCTCGGTGAGCATGATCAGCCGATCGGTGGAACGGGCGGCGAATTTTTCCAGGACGATGAAGAATCGGGAGACGGCGGCCCCGAAGTAGCCCCAGAAGACATGGCCGTGTGGGGTGTGGACGACGATGGGGGCCCGGGCGGAAAGGGCGGCCAGGCGGCCGATAATCCCCGCCTTGGAGGTATGGGTGTGGACGATGTGGGGCGCCAGGCGGCGAATGAGCCGTCGCACGCGGAAAAACGCCCGCAGGTCTTGGAGCGGATCGACGCGGCGCACCAACTCCGGAACCATGTATGTCTTTACCCCGCGGGCCCGGGCCTCTTCCATGTTTTCCGTGGCGGCGGCGCTTTCGGCGTCAACGCCGGCGTCCCCACCGTCGGGAAATCCCCGGGTGTGGCTCTCCGTGCTGAACGTTGCGCAACGCCGCGGAACGGAATGCCTCAATCCAGACGGAAGCATGTAGTCTTGACCGCTGCTTCCCGTGATGAGAAAGGTCTCATAGCGGCTCGGATCAAGACCGGATACCGTGAGGAAGGTGTTTTCCGCCGAGCCACCCTTGTCGAAGCGGGTGATGATGTGGAGGTTGCGGATCCGTGCGGTTTTCGCGGCGCCGGAGCGAGAATCGACGGGATTGTCCGCGCTGTCCGCCATATTAAAAATCCGACCGCTGATCGAAATGGTTATAGAACCAGGCCTGAAAGCAGATCAGGTTCCAGAGTTGCCAGGAGGTGTCAGCGCGGCCGGAAAACAGCCCGGCGATGAGTTCGGCGATGAAGTCAGGGCGAAATATGCCCTGTTTTGTGATGGATTCCCGGGAAAGGTATTCGTCCAGAAGGAAGCGCCACCCCCCTTTGAGCCAGTTGCCGATGGGGACCTCGAAGCCCCATTTGGGACGGTGGTGCAGCTCCTGGGGCAGGAGCCCGCTGCAGGCATCGATGAGGACGGCCTTGCCGCGGCCGTTTTGGAGCTTCCAGGCGCCGGGCAGAGCAAAGGCCAGCTCGCAGACCCGATGGTCCAGGAGGGGCACCCGGACCTCCAGGGCGTGGGCCATGCTCATGGCATCCACTTTGCGGAGCATGTCACCGGGCAAGGAAACGGAAAAATCTGCGTAGAGCATCCGGTTCAGGTAATCGTTGCCGGCAATGCCGGCGCGATACCTGGCGAAGGCAGCGGAGAAGATTTCCGCGCCTCCTTGGAGGTCCTCCCCGTGCTGACCCGCGCCGACGTTGTCGGCGATGACAAAACCGTCGTCGATGAGGAGCCTTCTTCGGTCCGCCGCGGGGAAGAGCTCGTTCCAGAGTAGAAAACGTTCGGAAGGAGTCCCACCCCGGGTCCCTTTAAGAAACTTTTTCACCCGCCGGACCCGTTCGGGGAGGATGGCCTCCCGGGAGGAGGGAAGGGCGGCGACCAATGGTTCGACCAGGAGCTTCCTCAGCAAGGAGGGAATGCGGCGATAGCTGCGAAAGAGCTCTTCGCCGCGATACATCCGGTAACCGGCGAAGAGCTCGTCGCCGCCGTCCCCGGAGAGAGCTACCTTGACGTACTTCCGGGTTTCCCGGGATACCACGTAAGTGGGAACGGCGGAGGAGTCGCCGAAGGGCTCGTCGAGGCTTGCCAGGACCTCCGGCGCCACGGAGATCATCTCCCGGGAGGAAAGGGGTATTTCGTGGTGCTCCGTTCCGTACATCTTCGCCACGACCCGGGCATAGGCCCGCTCGTCGTACATGGGCAGGTCGGTATAGCCTATGGTGAAGGTCCGCACCGGCCGGGGAGAGTTTCTGGCCAGGAGGGCGACGACGATACTGGAATCGATGCCGCCGCTCAGAAAGGCCCCCAGGGGCACGTCGGCGATCATCTGGCTTTGCACGGACCGTTCGAGGACGGAGTAAAGGGCCTTTTTTGCTCCTTCAAAATCCAGGCGATAAGAAGACATCGCCCGCAACGGCGTCTCCGCTTCCCCGGAGCCATGCCGTTTAGCCTCCGGGGCTGAATTTCCCGACCGGTTATCAGCACGGGCAAGCCCAACCAGGGGCAAGAATGAATCATCGCCGCCGCCGCCGCGCCGGGTATTAGTATCATTCATCTCCGGGGGGGCACAATTAACACCGCGTCGCTCCGTGACAGAGACGCCGCCGCCGCGCGGAGTCGTTGCCGCAGCCGCTCTTGCCATCCCGGAAACATCCCACCAGCGCCATTCGTGAACCGTCCCACCCCGAACGGTGAGGACGGAGCCGGGCGAAAGCTTGCTGATATTCTGGTAAATGGTCAGCGGGGCGGGGATGTAATTGAGGGTCAGATAGATCTCTAAGGCTTGACGATCCAATTCCCGGGGGACGGTTGGGTCCACCGCGAGGGCCTTGAGCTCCGAGGCGAAGGTAAGGGATCGCCCGTCCCAGTGATAGACCAGGGGCTTGACGCCGGCATGGTCGCGCACCAGATGGAGCGTCCGCTCCGTTTCATCCCAGATGGCGAAGGCAAACATTCCGACGAGTTTACCCACGCAGGCGATCCCATCCTCTTCGTAAAGATGGAGGATCACCTCCGTGTCCGACAGGGAGCGGAAACAGTGCCCCTGTTGCTGCAATTCCTCCCGCAACTCCCGGTAGTTGTAGATCTCGCCGTTGCAGACGATCTGCAGGGAACCGTCCTCGTTGGCCAGAGGCTGACGTCCCGCCGCCGACAAATCGATGATGCTGAGGCGGCGATGGCCCAGGGCAATACTCGTTTCCCCGCAGCGCTTGGTGTAAATTCCTTCATCGTCGGGGCCCCGGTGGACCAGGGCGGCCAGCATCCTCCGCATCGCCTCTTCATTGATCTCACCGTTCTTCCAAATCATTTTGCCGCAGATACCACACATGCGCCTCAGGCTCCTCGTTCCTTGATCAGTTCCAGTGCTGCCGTGAATACCTCATCGGGGGTGATTGCCTCCAGGCAGAGGGGACGGGCGCAATGATCTTTTTGGCAGGGTCGGCAGGGGAGAGGTTTATGGATAACGCGGTAGAGATCGGGGCTGGTATAAGGTCCCATCAACAGCGGATCTTCCGG